>JAABRO010000011.1 GCA_011390885.1 Gemmatimonas sp.
GGTGGGCGCCACGCCGAGCGCGTTGATCCCGATCACCTTCTTGAGCCCGGGGTGGTAGATCAGCGCCTGCGTCTCGCCGCCACATCCGAGCGTGTCCCACATGGTGCACACCGCCGCGAGCATCGCCACCGAGGCGTCCACCGCGTTGCCCCCCTGCTGGAAGATCATCGCGCCGGCGGTCGCCCCGAGCGGCTTGCCAGTGACGGCCACCCAGTGCTTGCCGTGCAGCGGCGGACGTTCGGTCTTCGGCGCCTGCGCCACAGCCGGCGCGGCGAACAGCGTGCACAGGAGCGTGGACGCGACGGTGACGCAGACGAGCGCAGGCAGCGTGCGCGGTCGGACGGAGCGAGGGCGCATGAACCGATCCCGGTCGAGGAGGTGACGCAGTCGAACCCGACGAAGTATGCGAGCGCCGCGCTTGCGAGGCCACGGCCGGTGAGGCGAGAGTTCACCATGCCTGCCCCTCACTTCCGCCAGGTCACGGAGTTTCACGGCGCCGCGCCGCGCGCCCGGGCGCTGATCACGCGCGCGCTCGAGGAGCGCCTCGGCCCCGTCGAGCTCGTGTTCGACTTTCATCGCGAATGGAACGGTGGCTGGCGCTGCCAGGTGGACGTCGCGGGCCGCGGCAGTCTGGTCTTCGTGCTGCTCGAGTCGCCGGAGGGCGCGATGTTCGCGCTGCCGCACCCGCTGCCGGCGCGATGGCGAGACGCCCGCGGCTTCGCGGCCGAGGACGAGTCGCGCTGGAGCTTCGACGACGAGGGTCAGGTCGTGCGCCTCTCCGCCGCCCCGCCCGCCCAGGACTGATCGCGCGCCACCACGCGTCGCACTGAACGCGGCAGCAGTCGGGGCAGCACACGCGGCAGCAGTCGCGGCACGGCACTCGGCGGCCCGGGCGATGGCCGTTCCCGCAGCGTGCGCACGTGATCGCGCTGGAGATGGTAGAGCCAGCCGCCGAACAGCCCCGCCCCGATCGCGAGCAGCGACAGCACACCGCTCGCGCCGATCGCCGCGTGCCAGCCGCGCGCGAACTCGAGCAGGAGCACCAATGCCGCGGTGGGACGCAGCACACGCGGCCACACCGCGCGATAGCGCGCGTTGTCGCGCCCGTGCAGTTCGGCGGTGATGTAGCCCACGATCGTGAAGGCCGCGAGATACTCGAGCGACTGCATGAGCAGGCGCCGAGACAGCTCGTCGGTGGCCGGCGCCAACGCCCAGCCGCCAACCCATGCGCCGTTCACGGCGGTAAGGGGCCAGAGCGCGGAGAGCGTGAGGTACACGGCCAGGAACGGCAGCACGAGGCGCAGGGTGGGCAACTCCACGCGCTGTGCGCCATCCCGCGCGCGGGCCCGCGCGGCCGCGTGACTGCGCAGCAGCGCCATGCCCACCGCCAGCGTCGCCCCTGCCGCCAGCACATCCCAGCGTGCGGCCCCACCGGGCAGCGCCGCCGTCACGTACCAGCCGGCGACCACGAGCGCGAGTCCGGTGCGCCCGCGCGGCTGCGCGGCGTGCAGATACGCCCCGTGCACGGCGCCCATGATCGCACCGCCGAACAGCGCCACCGGCAGCGTGAGCCAGAGCCGATCCGAAGCACCGCTCCCGAATCCGGCCACCCAGAGCAGTGGCACGAGCAGCATCACGAGCCCGGTGAGCGGCAGGTCGAGGGCGAGCGCGGAAACGGCACCCGCCCCGACGCGCAGTCGGGGCCGCACGAGGTCGTAAACGCGTGCGCCGATCGCCGCCCCGAGGCCATTCGTGGCCACGTCGAACAGCGACGTGTAGCGCGAGGCGAGGAACAGCTGTCCACCTTCGATCACGGCGCTGAGCGTCGCACCGAGCAGGCCGACCGCCCACCAGGAGCTGGGGACCGCACGCGACGCTCGCGCCGCGATCGACTGCCAGAAGAAGCCGAGCGGCGCGAACATCACCACGTTCAGCACGAGGTCCGACCATTTCCACAGCGCAGTGAGCCCGTGCTGCGGACGCATCGCGAAGTCGAAAGGCGCCCAGGTGATGAGCAGCGTGACCATGACGAGGTAGGCGAGCACGGCCGCACCAAGACGCCGACCGGATGCGGAGCCGGCCGGCGTGGTGTGCAGCCTCGAGGGCGTCTGAGGCATGGGACGGAGTGTCGGCACCCCCCCGCCGGATCCTGACCGCCCACGCGTTCATTTACCTTCCCGAATCTTCCCCCCGCCCGGAGGCTGTCATGCGCGCGCCCCTCGCCCTGTCGTCGTTCGTCGTCGCCGCCCTCTCGGCGTGCGCCAGTCCCGCCCCCGACGCCGCCGAATCACCGGCCGAGCCGCAGGTCCCGGCGCGCGCCCTCGGTGCGCTGAGCGGCCCTGCCAGCTGGCGAGGCGAGCTCCCCTGCGCCGACTGCGCCGGCGTCGCCACCACGATCACGCTCGCGCCCGACGGCACGTTTCGCCGGCAGGCGGCGTACCTCGGCACCAACGGGGGCGGCGACACGATCCTCACGGACATCGGCCGCTGGACGCACGCCGCCGCGGGCACGCGCGTGGACCTGCGCGGCAGCGCCGAGGCGCCGTCGCACTACGCCGTGGACGCCGACGGGGCCCTGCGCCAGCTCGACCTCGAGGGCAACGACATCGTCTCCGACCTCGATTATCGGCTGGCCGCCGTGCCGGAGCCGTTCGTCGTGTCCCATCCGTCGCGCCTGGTGGCCGCCTTCAGCTACATGGCCGACGCCGCAAGCGCCGTGGAGTGCCGCAGCGGGCTCGTGTTTCCGGTGGACATGAGCGGCGAGTACCGCACGGTGGAGCGCGGCTACGGGGCGTCGGGCACGAAGCCGGGCGCCCCGTGGGTGGTGCGCCTCAAGGCCCACCTCGACGACCGGCCGGCCATGGAGGGCGACGGCACCGTGCTGTCACTCGTCGTGGACTCCCTGCTCGGCGGCAACCCCGACGACGCCTGCGAGGCGCTGCGTACACAGGACGCCGTGGCCGCGCACCCGTGGCGCCTCGTCGCGCTCGACGGGGCCGAGGGGCCGCTCCCGCTTCCCGCCGACAACCGCGCCACGTTCCAGTGGGATCGCACCGAGGGACGGTTCGCGGGGAACAGCGGGTGCAACCGGTACAGCGCGAGTGGCCTGCTGCGCGGCACCGCACTCGCCGCCGGCCCCGCGATCGGCACGAAGATGGCCTGCCTGAGTCCCGAGGCGAACGCCGTGGAGACCCGCCTGCTCGCGCTGCTGGCCGCCCAGCCGTCGCTGCGCCTGCAGGCGGACACGCTCGTGTTCAGCGACGGGCCGGCCGACGTGGCGCGCTGGGTGCGCCAGTAGCCGGCCGCCGGCGCGTGCTTCAACAGGGCTCGGTCCGCCGCGTAGTTTGCACGGTTGCCCTTCCCATCCACCCGGTCCGACATGTCCGTGTCCCTTCGTCCGATCGGCGCCGCCCTGCTCGCGGCGCTCCTCTCCGTTCCGGCTGACGCCCAGCCTCGCCGCGGAGGTGCCGCCCCGGCGTCCCGCGATTCCGCCGCCGACTCCGCCGGCGTTCGCCTGCCCCTCGACGGCCTGCGCTTCCGCAGCATCGGCCCCGGCAGCACCTCGGGGCGCATCAGCGATCTGGCCATCCACCCGCGCGTCGAGGGCACGTGGTACGTGGCCACCGCCTCGGGCGGGCTCTGGAAGACCGAGAACGCCGGCGTCACCTTCGCGCCCATCTTCGACACGCAGGGCTCCTTCTCCATCGGCGCACTTGCGATCGACGAGAAGAACCCGAGCACGCTCTGGGTGGGCACGGGCGAGAACAACTCGCTGCGGTCGGTGGCCTACGGCGACGGCGTGTACAAGACGATCGATGGCGGGCGCACCTTCACGAACGTCGGCCTGCCGAACAGCGAGCACATCGGCCGCATCGTGATCGACCCGCGCGACAGCGACGTGGTGTACGTGGCCGCGATCGGGCCGCTCTGGTCGGGCGGCGGCGACCGCGGGCTCTACAAGACCACCGACGGCGGCAAGACGTGGGCGCGCATTCTCGGCGGCGGGGAGTGGGCGGGCGTGAACGACGTGCAGCTCGACCCGCGCAACCCCGACATGCTCATCGCGGCCACGTTCCAGCGGCAGCGCCGCGTGTGGGGCCAGATCCACGGCGGCCCCGAGTCGGGCGTACATCGCTCCACCGACGGCGGCAAGACGTGGACGCGCGTGCGGACCGGCCTGCCTGGCGGGGACCTTGGACGCATCGGTCTCGCCGTTTCGCCCGCCGACCCGGACTACATGTTCGCCGTGATCGAAGCCCCCGGCTCCGGCGGCGGCTTCTACCGCTCCACAGATGCCGGCGCCAGCTGGAACCGCATGAGCAGCCAGTCGGGGCTCGGCCTCTTCTACAACGAGCTCTTCCCCGACCCGGTCGATCGTGATCGCGTGTACATGGTGGAAGTGAACACGCTCGTCACCGAGGATGGCGGTCGCACGTGGAACCGCATGCCCGGTCGCGGCATGCACGTCGATCACCATGCCGTGTGGATCGACCCGAAGAACACCGACCGGCTGCTCATGGGCACCGACGGCGGCCTGTACGAGTCGTACGACCGCGGCGGCAACTGGCGCTGGTTCGGCAACCTGCCGCTCACGCAGTTCTACACGGTGGCGCTCGACAACGCGTCGCCGTTCTACAACGTGTGCGGCGGCACGCAGGACAACAACACGGTGTGCGGTCCGTCCCGCACGGCGCGCGCCACCGGCATCGAGAACAGCGACTGGCGCACGATCGTGGGCGGCGACGGCTTCCGCGCGCAGGTCGACCCGACCGACGAGAACATCGTCTACGCCGAATCGCAGAACGGTGGCATGGTGCGTCACGACCGGCGCACCGGCGAGAACATCCCGATCCGACCGCAGCCCGAGCCGGGCGAGGACGCCTCGCGCTGGTACTGGGACACCCCCATCCTCATCTCGCCGCACGCGCCGCAGCGCCTCTACGTGGGTTCGCAGCGCCTGTGGCGCAGCGATGACCGCGGCGATTCGTGGCGCGCCGTCAGCGGCGACCTCACCCAGGCCATCGACCGCAACCAGCTCAAGATGATGGGTCGCGTGTGGGGCTCCGAGGCCATCGGCAAGTGGGCGTCCACGTCGTTCTACGGCACCATCATCGCCATCAGCGAGTCGCCGGAGCAGGAAGGGCTCATCTACGTGGGCACCGATGACGGCCTCGTGCAGGTCACCGAGGACGGCGGCGCGAACTGGCGCAAGGTGTCGCGTTTTCCCGGCGTGCCCGACACCACGTACGTGCAGCGCGTGTTCGCATCGCAGCACGACGCGAATGTCGCGTACGTGGTGTTCAACAACCATCGCTCGGGCGACTTCACGCCGTACATCGTGAAGACCACCGACCGCGGGCGCACCTGGACGAACATCAGCAGCAACCTGCCGAAGCGCGGCTCCGTGTACGGCTTCGTCGAAGACCCGAAGGAACCGAAGCTGCTCTTCGCCGGCACCGAGTTCGCGCTGTTCGTGAGCACCGACGGCGGCGCGCAGTGGACGCGCCTGCGCGGCGGGCTGCCCACGATCCAGATGCGTGACCTCGCCATCCACGCCCGCGACGACGATCTCGTCGTCGCCACCTTCGGTCGCGGCTTCTACGTGCTCGACGATCTCGCGCCGCTGCGCACGCTCGTGCAGCAGCCCGCGCTGCTGCGCGCCGAGGCTGCGCTGCTCCCGGTCACGCGCACCGCCATGTACCAGCCGGAGCGCACCAGCAACGCCGGCTCGTGGGGCGCGTCGTACTTCACCACGAACAATCCGCCCACCGGCACCACCATCTCGTACCTCGTGCGCACCGCACCGCGTTCGCAGCGTGCCGCGCGGCTCGCGCGTGAGCAGGCCGCCACGCGGCGTGGCGAGGATGTGCCGCAGCCGACGATCGAACAGCTGCAGGCCGAGACCCTCGAGGTGGCCGCCACGGCCATCCTCACCATCACCGACGCCGACCAGCGCGTGGTGCGCCGCCTCACCGGACCGGCCGGCGCCGGCATGCACCGCGTGCAGTGGGACCTGCGCTACTCAGGTCTCTCGCCCGTCTCGGGCGCTGCGCCCGCGGGCGGTGGCGATGACGACGAGCCCGGCGGTGGCGGCGGTGGACGCGGCGGTTCGCGCGGTCCGCTCGTCACGCCGGGCACCTACACCGTCTCGCTCGCCATCCGGCGCCCCGATGGCTCGGTGCGCGAGTACGGCGCGCAGACGTTCACCGCCGAGCCGCCCGCGGCGCGCGCGTCCACGGTGGCCATGAGCGCGGAGGTCCGCGACTTCCGCCTCGCCACGGCGCGCCTCCAGCGCGTGGTGCTCGGCACCACGTCCCTGCTCGGCGAAACCACCGCGCGCGTTCGCGCCCTCGAAGCCGCCCTGCAGCAGGCGCTCGTGAACACCGACACGCTGCAGCGCGAGGCGCGCACGCTCGCCCTGCGGCTCGATACGCTGCGCGTGGCGATGACGGGCGACAACACGGCCTCGCGACTGCAGCAGCCCACGGCGCAGGGACTCGTCGCGCGGCTCAATGACGTGGTCGGCGGCCACTGGGGCACCCAGCAGGCGCCCACCGGCACGCAGCGCCGTCAATACGAGATCGTCGCGCGCGACTTCCCGCCGCTGCTGGAGCGGCTGCGCGCCCTCATCACCGGCGAGCTCGCCGCGCTCGAGGCGCGCGCAGAGGCCGTCGGTGCGCCGTGGACCCCCGGCCGCATTCCGACGTGGCCATGATCCGGAGCGCGACCGCCGTGCCCGACGGAGAACCGACCCATGCGTGAGTACCGCTTCCAGGCTGGCGACGAGAACATCGAGGTGTTCCGCCGCCTTCGCGGTGCGTGGCGCGATGTGCAGGCTACCGAGCACGCCGTGCTGGTCCGCCTCGCCGACGGCTCCGCCGTGCGGCTCGAGGTCGACCGCCACGACATCGAGCCGGGCTTCGCCGCCGTCTGTCTGGTGGGCGAAGCGCTCACCGGCGACGACGCCCACGATGAAGTGCCGCACGCCGAGCGGTCGGACACCAGCGACCTCGGCCTCGGCGGCAATGATGTCGTGCTCTTCACCGGCGCGACGTGGCTCGCCACCACGTCGGTCGAGAGCGCCGACGAGCGCGTGGACACGTCGGGCATGGAGGCCGTGCTGCAGCAGGCCGGCACACCCGTCGACGTGCCGGAGGATGCCGAGGCCGTCTGCCTCACGCACGACGCGCTCGTGATCGCGTCACCCATCGGCACCGGGTGCCTCATTCGCATCGCGTCCATCGCGGGTCGGCTCGAAGTCATCACGGATCGCGCGGTCATCGCCGCGTTCCTCACGATGCGATCGTACGCGAGCAACGACGACGATTCCGCCGCCGAGCACGACGCGGCCCCCGACGCCCCTTCTGCCTGACTGTCCATGACTCGCCTTGCCAACGTTTCCTGGCGCCGCCGCGCGGCGCTCCTCGCCGCCGTTGTCGCGGCGGCACCGGCCTCCATCGCCGCGCAGGCGCCGGCGACACGCGCACCCGCGTCGTGGACCGTGCCCGCGAACGCATACTATCCCGACGCCGGTCCGGCCTGGCAGCGTCGCGCGCCAGGCGCCGCCGGCTTCGACTCCACGCGGCTGGCTGCGGCCATCGCCTTCGCGATCGAGAACGAGAGCCGTACGCCACGCGACCTCGAACTCGCACACTATCAGAGCTTCGGGCGCGAGCCCTTCGGTGATGCCATCGGCGTCTTCGCGCCGCGTGGCGACGCGACGGGCATGATCGTGCGCGGCGGGTACATCGTGGCCGAGTGGGGCGACCCCGAGCGCGTGGACATGACGTTCAGCGTCACGAAGAGCTTCCTTTCCACCACGGTGGGCGTCGCCTTCGACCGCGGCCTCATTCGCGACGTGAACGACCGGGTGGCCTCGTACGTGGGCCCGATCCTCTCGCGGCACCCGGCGCGCACCGGACTCGGCGCCGATCGGCCGGCACGCGGCGCCTTCCTCGAGCCGTTCACGGGCGAACACAACGCCACCATCACGTGGGACAACCTGCTGCGGCAGGTCAGTGATTGGGACGGCGTGCTGTGGGGCAAGCCGGAGTGGGCCGACCGCCCCGACCGGGACGCCGCCACGTGGCTCGGCCGTCCGCGCAAGACGCCCGGCTCCGTGTACGAGTACAACGACACGCGCGTGAACGTGCTCGCGCTGGCCGCGACCAACGTGTGGCGCCGGCCCCTCCCTGAAGTGCTGCGCGATCACATCATGGACCCGATCGGCGCGTCGAGCACGTGGCGGTGGATGGGTTATGAAACCTCGCGCATCCTGCTCGACGGGCGCGTGGTGGACGTCGTGAGCGGCGGTGGCCACTGGGGCGGCGGCATGTTCATCAGCGCGCGCGACCAGGCGCGCTACGGCCTGCTCACGCTGCGCCGCGGCAAGTGGAAGGACCGCCAGCTCCTCAGCGAGGCCTGGGTGCAGAAGGCGCTCACCCCCACGCCCGCGCAGCCCACGTACGGCTACATGAACTGGTTCCTCAACACCGACGGGAAGTACCTCGCGAGCGCCACGCCCAAGACGTTCGCGCACGTCGGCAACGGCACCAACATCATCATCGTGATTCCCGAGCACGACCTCGTGGTCGTCGCGCGCTGGATCACCAACGGCGCGATCGACGGCTTCGTGCAGCGCGTGCTGGCCTCGCTGCAGTAACGATGCGCACCGCCGTCGCCGTCGCCATCGCGGCGGCGTTCGCCCTCACCGGATGCGCCGCGATCGCGCGCTCCACGCCCATGTCGGTGCCGCAGCTGCAGGCCGACGGCGCGGTCGCCACGAGCGCGCACGCCACGGTGCGCGACTCCGTGCTCACCCGGCTCGTGCGGCGCGCCGTCACGCGCGGCGACCGCACGCTCGACCTGCTGCTGCTCTCGGGCGGCGGACAGCATGGCGCCTACGGCGTAGGCTACCTGCGCGGCTGGGCATCGCGCGCCGACGCGCCCATGCCGCGCTTCGACCTCGTGAGCGGGATCAGCACGGGGGCGCTGCAGGCGCCCTTCGCATTGCTCGGCACGCCGGCCGCGCTCGACACCATCGCCGCGCTCTACCGCGCGGCGGCCGATCGCATCGCCCCAACCTTCGATTGGTGGTTCTGGATCCGCCGCACCGGCGGCGTGGTCAACACCAGCCGTTACGAGCGCTCGCTGCGCTCCACGGTGTCGCCGGCCCTGCGCGCGCAGCTGCAGTCGGAGTTTGCACAGGGGCGGCAGTTGCTCACGGCCACCACTGACATGGACCTCGGCATCGGCCGCGTCTGGGACCTCGGCACGGAGCTGGGCGACGACGACGCGGCGCTGGCGCGCACGCACGCCCTGCTCTACACGGCCACGGCGATCCCCGGCATCTTCCCGCCGCGCCTCATCGACGGCCACGTGCACAGTGATGGCGGCATCATCGCGAACGTGCTCCCGATCCTGGAGCTCGATGACTATCGCGACCTCGCGGTGCGGCTGCGTGCCGCCGGCGTGGACGGCACGGTGCGCGTGCGCCTCTTCGTGATCATGAACGTGTGGACGCACGTCGCGCCCCGTGTGGTGAAGCCGGCGAGCCGCGGAGCGATCAGCGCGCGCAGCACCGAGATCCTCTTCTGGGCCGCACAGCCGCACGCGCTGCGCCGGCTGCAGGAACTCGCGCGCGCCGTGAGTGCCGATGTGCCGGGCCTCGACCTCGAGGTGCGCATCGCACAGCCGGCGGGCGCACTCGCCACGGAGCCAGGCGCGGACAAGCTCTTCGACAAGGCCTGGATGCAACGCCTCGAGCAGATCGGCTACGAACAGGCGCGCGGCCCCGCGCCATGGGACTCGACGCTTTCGTCGTACGTCAGGCCACCAGCGCGATGATGTCACGCGCATGAACCCTCGCGCGTTTCGCGTGTAGGGAAATCATGCTCTTCGAAACCGTGATTGCCGGCAACACGCTGGCCACGTGGGGTGTGGCGCTCGCCACCGCCTGCGTGGCCAGCCTCGTTTTCCTCCTGGTCCGCCGCGTCGCCGTGGGCCGCCTGCGCGCACTTGCCGCGCGCACCAGCACGAACGCCGACGATGTGGCCGCCGAGGTGATCGAGCGAACCCGTACGTGGTTCCTGCTGGTGGCGGCCGCGTACCTCGGCGCGGCCACCCTCGCGCTGCCCGCCGAGTGGAGCGGCCGCCTGCGCGCCGTACTCGTGATCGCGGGCTTCACGCAGCTCGGCCTGTGGGCCAGCGCCGCGGCGCGCATTCTCCTCGACAACTACCGGCGGGACAAGCTCGAGAGCGATCGCGGCGCCGCCTCCATGGTGGGCGCGCTGCAGTTCGTGGTCATGGTGGCGCTCTGGTCGCTGGTCTCGCTGCTCGCCTTGAGCAACCTGGGGGTCGACATCACCGCGCTGGTCGCCGGTCTTGGCGTGGGCGGCATCGCCGTTGCGCTCGCCGTGCAGAACGTGCTCGGTGACCTCTTCGCGTCGCTCGCCATCGTGCTCGACAAGCCCTTCGTCGTGGGCGATTTCATCGCCGTGGATGACAAGGTGGGCTCCGTGGAGCATGTGGGACTCAAGACCACGCGCGTCCGCTCCATCTCGGGCGAGCAGCTCGTCTTCTCCAACACCGACCTGCTCTCCGCCCGCATCCAGAACTTCGGGCGCATGCTCGAGCGCCGCATCGTGTTCTCGCTGGGCGTCACGTACGCGACGCCGCGTGGCGACCTGGCGCGCATCCCCGAGCTCATCGAGGACGCCGTGCACGCCGAGGACTCGGTGCGCTTCGACCGAAGCCACCTGAGCGGCTACGGCGCCTTCTCGATCGACTTCGAGACGGTCTACTTCGTGACGTCGTCCGACTACCGCACCTACATGGACGCCCAGCAGCGCATCCTGCTGCGCATTCACGAGGCCTTCGAACGGCACGGCATCGAGTTCGCCTTCCCCACGCAGACCCTGTTCCTCGCCAGGGCCGAGTAACCGCCGGTGATCGCACTCAGGCGAGCAGCCACCAGCTGCCCACGCGCAGCACCAGCACCATCACCCCGATGAGCAGCACGGTGCGCGCGATCGCGCCCGGCAGTCCGGTTCGCGCCGCATCAGCCGGCTCACGTGGCCACCAGCCGAGTGGCTGCACGCGCTGCATGAATGCCCGCACCGACGACGGGTCGGGTGGAGACGCCACCGCGATCGTGCCCAGCGTCGCGATGCCACTCGCCGCGGAGATCGCGATGAGCCGCCCTTCGTAGGAACCTGCATCGACGAGGAGCAGGACGCCTGCGGTCACCAGCCCCGTCGTCGCGCCGACCAGCTCGGCCACGGCGGTCATGCGCCACCAGAACCAGCGCAGCATCGTGGGCACGCCAAGCGCGGCGCCGAGCGCGGCGACCCACTGCCACGCCTGTTCGATGCGCTCGATGTGGAAGGCCACGAACACCGCCGCGACGCTGAAGGCCAGCACCGCCACACGCGCCACGCGCACCTGCGCGCGCGGTGTCAGCGACGGCCGCAGACGGAGCGCGACATCGCTCACGGCGTACGACGCACCCCAGTTGAAATGGGTGTCCACCGTGCTCATGAACGCGGCGAGCAGGCTCACGATCAGGAGCCCGAGCACGCCGGCGGGCAGCAGCGAGAGCATGAGTGCGGGATAGGCCATCTCGCGATCGGTCGCCACGAGCCCGCCGAGTTCCTGGCCGAGCGCTGCCGACTCGCCTCCCACCGGCACCAGCACGAGCGCCGCGAAGGCCACCATCAGCCATGGCCAGATGCGCACGCCGTACTGCAGCACCACGAAGAGCAGCGCGGCCTTCTGCGCGTCGTCCTCGCTGCGGGCCGCGCTGAGTCGCTGCTGCAGGTAGCCACCGCCGTCCGCAGGCACATTGGCGTACGATTGCACGAGCAGGTAGGCGCCCAACCCGAAGGCGCCGAGGCCGATCACGCTTCCCCATCCATCGGTTGTGCTCGGCAGGAACTGCAGCAACTCGGGCGCGCGCGCCGCGTACGTCTCCACGAGTCCGTCGCGTACGCCCTGTCGCCCGCCCGCGCGCGACCACGCCACGACCGCGAGCCACGTGCTGCCGATCAGGCCGAGGGCGAACTGCACGAGGTCGGTGCGCACCACCCCGCGCAGGCCACCCACGGTGGAATAGACCGCCACGAGCGCCACGAGCAGGATCACGGTCACCGCCTCTTCCGGCCCGCCCAGCGCTGATTGCGCCGGCAGCACGCGGGCGGCGGCCCCCACCAGCCAGGGCGCCCACGCCGACCATTCCACCAGCGGCTGCACGATCTTTCCCATGGCGCGCAGCACCCAGCCCAGGATGATCACGTTGTAGACGAGTCCGTACAGCAGCGCGCGGAAGGTGCGCAGCCACTCGGCGCTGCGCCCGGCGTAGCGCAGCGAGAGGAACTCGGCGTCGGTGACCACGCCCGTGCGCCACCATCGCCGCGCGAACAGCACCACGACGGCGGCGTGCACGCCAAGCCAGGAGAGCCACACCCAGTTGCCGGAGAGGCCACGGCTGGCCACGATGCCGGTGATCGCGAGCGGCGTGTCCGCGGCGAAGGTCGTGGCCGCGATCGAGGTGCCTGCCCACCACCACGGCAGCGCGCGATCCGCGAGGAAGAAGCTCTCGCGCCCTTCGTCACCGCGCACGCGCGATGCGATACCGACACCGAGCGCCAGCAGCAGGTACGCGGCGATGACGGCGCCATCGAGTGCGCCGAGCACCCGTCAGCGACCGCCGGGTGTCCCGGCCATTGCCTCGAGGAACTCTCGGCTCCAGGCATCCACGTCGTTCCCCTCCACGATCGCGGCGAGCCGACGGATGTGCAGGCGACGCGCCTCGGCCGGCATCACGAGTGCGTCGTGCAGGTGACGTGTCATGCCTTCCACATCGTACGGGTTGGTGAGCACGGCGCCGTGCATCTCCACCGCCGCGCCCGCGAACTCGGAGAGCACGAGCACACCGTCGCCCTCGACACACTGCTTGGCCATCACGAACTCCTTGGCCACCAGGTTGAGGCCGTCGCGCAACGGGGTGATCCATGCCACGTCGGCGGCGGCGCCGTAGGTGACGACCTCCTCGAACGGCAGCGAGCGGAACAGGTAGTGCACCGGCGTCCACGAGAGTGAGCCGAAACGGCCGTTGATGCGCCCCACCACCTGGTCCACCGCTTCTCGCACTTCCTCGTACACTTCCATGCCGGGCGCCGGTGGCGTGGTCACCATGAGCAGCGTGACGGCCCCGTGCAGTTCCGGATGCGCCTCGAGCAACCCCTCGAACGCCTCCAGCTTCTGCAGCGGCCCCTTCACGTAGTCGAGGCGCTCCACGGACAGCACGAGCTGCGTGCCGCGGAAGCGATCGCGGATCGCGCGCACCTGCGCCTGTCGCTCCGGCGCGTCGAGGATCGTGCGGATCGCGCGCGTGTTCACCCCCACGGGATGCGCGCCCAGGTGCACGACGCGATCTCCCGTGCGCACCGTCGACGGCATGCGCGGAATCGCCAGCGCGCCACCGTGCACGCGGAAGCGCGGCGCGCACTCCACCGTCTCCAGCACCTCCGTGGGCGTGTGCGAGCGCAGCACGTCGAGGAAGTTGGCCGCGTAGCGCGGCACGTGGAATCCCACGTAGTCGCACTGCGCGAGCGAGCCCGCGATCTGTCCCGCCCACGGAATCACGTTGAACACGTCCGCCGGCGGAAACGACGTGTGGTGGAAGAACCCGATGCGCAGGTCCGGACGCAGGCGACGCAGCGCCCCCGGCACCATCCACAGGTTGTAGTCGTGGATCCACACCAGCGCGCCGTGGTCCGCTTCAGCCGCCGCCGCCTCGGCGAAGCGGCGGTTGATCTCGAGGAAATGCTGCCAATCCTCCTCCACGAAGCGCGCACGCTCCACGAAGGAGAAGATCACCGGCCAGAACGCTTCCTTCGAGAACTTCTTGTAGAACCGCTCCACGTCGGACTCGGCGAGCGGCACCTTCGCGGCGACGAGGTTGGGGAAGCGCGCCTCGTCCACGAGGTCGTGTGTGGTGCCGCCACTGCCGTCGTGATGCGTGGTCCACGCCACCCACGAGCCCTGCCGGCCGCGATCGAAGCAGCCGAGCAGCGTGGGGATGATGCCGTTCGGGCTCGTGTGCCGCTGGCGGATCACCTGCCCCTGCACGCGCTTCTCCTCGTAGGGCAGCCGATGGTACACCACCACGAGCTGCGCGTCGCCGGAGGGCGACTCGGGCGCCGGCACGTCGAAGTGCGCGCGTTCGCGCAGCACCTCGAGGATGCCGCCGGCGCCGGGCGCGGTGGCATGGTGGATGTGCGGCCGTCCCACCGTGGCCTCGAGCAGCGCCGGCTCGGCCTGGCCCACGACCACGCCGCGATAGCCTGTCTCGAAGAGCGAGAGGTCGTTGAGCGTGTCGCCCGCCACCACGATCTCGTGGTCGGGCACGTCAAGCTGCGCCGCGAGCCGGCGCAGCGTGTCCCCCTTGGACACGCCGCGTGGCAGCACGTCGAGATAGCGATCGGCGCTGTACAGCACGTCCACGTCGAGGTGCGCGAGGCGCTCACGGATCTCGTCGAGCCGCGTTGCGTCCTCGAGCAGGAACGAGCAGCGCCGCTCCTGTGGCACGCGCTGGCGCACCAGCGCCGGCAGCCCCTCGAGCGCGCGCAGGATCGGATCGTTCCCCACCCAGTGCGCGCTCAGCTCCCATTGGAGCGGAGTCACGGGGCGGCGTCCGTCACCGTGCAGCACGGTGGCACCGACATCGGCGATGATGTAGTCGGGGTCCGGGACCAGGGGGTCGGACAGCAGGGGCAGCACACTCTCGGTGCCACGGCCGGTCACGAAGACCAGGCGGATGTCCTGCGAAGCGCGCACGGCGCGGTACAGCGAAAGTCGATCGGCCTGTCGGCCGCCGAGAAATGTTCCGTCGAGATCGGTCGCGAGCAGCAGAATGGGAACGGCCCTCCGTTGATGGTCCGAGGGCGCGCACGCCCCAACCTTTGCAACCTAGCCCCGAATCACGCCCCGACAACCGATCAGAGACCGAGGCACGGATCGCCCCCGAACCATCGCGTTGCTTGCGTGCAGCGGTCCGGAGCGCGAGAATCGAGGCATGGCGATGTGATGCGCGCGCCGAAGCGTTCGTGCGCGCGCCGGATTGCCGCGATTCCCCCACTGGAGATGTCATGAAGCTCGACCGCATCCTGCTCACCACCGACCTGTCCGACGAATCGCTGCGCGCCTTCGCCCCGCTCGCCTCGCTCGCCAAGGCACAGGGGTCCACCGTGACGCTGCTGCACGTGGTCGAGGACACCACATTCACGCCACGCGGCGCGGCGTTCGCCCCGCCGATCTCGTTGCCCGGCGCCGAGGAGGACGTGCAGCGCGCCGAGACGTGGCTGGCCGAACGGGCCGGGAATGCGCTGGCCGGCCTGCCGGTGGAGGTGCATGTCATTCGCGCGCCCAACGTCGCCACCGCGGTGGCGCACTACGCGCACGAGCACGGCTACGACCTGATCGCCATGGCCACCCACGGTCGCACCGGCTTCCGCGCGCTCATGATGGGGAGCGTCGCGTCGGCGGTGCTGCGTCATGCCGATCGTCCCGTGCTCGTCTTCCCTCGGCAGGGCTGAGCGCGTCTCGCTCCACCCCGATGCGCCCCCTGCCGCTCGTCTTCACCCTGCTCGCCGTGACCATCGCGGCGGCCTGCGCCGGCAGCGACACGGCCGACTCGCCGCCGCCCGAGACGACGCTCGCCACCGCACAGGACAGCTTCTTCACGGCGCTGGCGTCGCTGTGCGGTCAAGCGTTCGAGGGGCGCGTCGTCGAAGATTCGCAGGCCGACAGCGCCTACGCCGCATCGGTGCTGGTCATGCACGTGCGGGAGTGCAGCGACTCGGTGCTCAAGGTGCCCTTCCACGTGGGCGAGAACCGCTCCCGCACCTGGGTGGTGTCGCGCACCGGCACGGGGCTGCGCCTCAAGCACGATCACCGGCACGAGGACGGCACGGAGGACAGCATCACGCAGTACGGCGGCGACACGCCGACGGCGGGCACGGGCACGACGCAGGAGTTCGCGGCCGACGCGCACACGGCCTCGCTCATCCCGGCGGCGGCCACGAACGTGTGGACGATGGCGCTGGTCCCCGGCAGCACGTTCACCTACGCGCTGCGCCGTGAAGGCACCGACCGCCGGTTCCGGGTGGAGTTCGACCTCACCCGCCCGGTGAGCGCGCCTCCGGCCCCTTGGGGCTTCCAGTAGGTCGGCGGCGACAGCGCATCCGCGGCGTGCCGGGCGCGCCGCGGATCACTCCACGACGTCGGTGTCGACCTGACCGCTGATGCGGCGCGAAATGAAGGACCACGACAGGCCGACACCGAGGCAGAGCCCCAGGCTGATCAGGACCACGTTCGCCATGCCTCGGCTGCTGCTGGCGCTGACGAGCTTGTAGGAGATGAGCAGCCAGATCACGCCGGCGGTGAGGGCGAGGGCGAGCAGCGCCCCCCAGAGTCCGAGCGAACGGCGCGTGGCGGTGAGGAACACCGCCCATCCGGCGAGCAGCACCACCCCGACCAGAAACTTGGCGGCCGCCGGCCCCTCGGTCGGCGTCCCGCCGAGCAGCGGCTCGAGCGCCCAGTCGTAGAACGAGACGCCGAACGGGTTCCAGGTTCCGTACACGAGCAGGAGCGCGGCCAGGATGCGGACGGCAACGCCAGCGAAGGAGATGGATTCGCGCTGCATGGAGGGAGAGCGGAGAGTGGTGAGACACGAACGGCCGCCCGGAACAAGTCCGGGCGGCCGTTCGAGATGTCGCACCGAAGTGCGACAGGGTCAGCCAAGGGTTCAGCCGATCTTGACGACGTTCTCAGCGGCGGGGCCCTTCTGGCCCTGCACGATGTCGAACTCCACGCGCTCACCTTCGGCCAGCGAGCGGAAGCCGCTCGTCTGGATGGCCGAGTGATGCACGAAGCAATCCTTGCCGCCGTTCTCGGGCGTGATGAAGCCGAAACCCTTCGTGTCGTTGAACCACTTGACTGTGCCGGTCGTACGCATACCTACTCCTGAAATTGTACTGACTGCCGAGGTATCGGTATTTCCGTACGCACCGACCGTCCGTATCTGGCGGGCAATCGCGCCCCGCTACACGCATGTGGCCATTGAAAATGGGACTCCAGCCAGAGCCGGAGTCCCAAGACCGAACAGCCCACATGGGAAGAGTATAGGGCGTCTGGAAGCATCTGTCAAGAAAAAAGTTCCCGCGAGTTTTCCCGGCCCGCCATGCCCGCCGCCGATCACCGCGCCAGCGGGATCGACACGGTCAGCGGATACCCCCGCACCGTCCCCGTCAGCGTTGCCTGCGTCCAGTGCGGCGACAGCCGGAACGCCTGCCCCTGCGTGAACGACGATCGCAGGTACGGATCACCGCTCAGCCAGTCGTACCCCGAGACGGTTCCGGCGTCACGCAGCTCGCGCACCTCACGCACCTGCATGATCACGTTCCCCAGCACCTCGGAGTATTCGACGATCCGCACCTGACCCTCCAGGCTCCAGGTGCCGGCGTGCGTGTTCCATGAGAAGCTCGCCGAGACCAGTTGCGCCTCCCGCGTCACGCGAATCGCCGCCTCGGCATCCTCGCGCACCGTCACCGTGTCCAGCGTGATGAACGGCGTCCCAAGGTTCGCCCCGAAGCGCCACTCGCTGTGCACTACCGTCACCGCCACCGACCCGGACACCCCCGCCACCGTGGCCGTGATCGTCGTGTAGCCGCGGCCGATGGCCAGCACCTGACCCGAGGCACTCACCTGGGCGATGGCCGGGTTGCCGGTGGTCCAGGTGACCGACGCCGCGGGCATCGGGCGCCCGCGGTCGTCCAGGACGCGCACCTCGTACTGCCGGCTCGTGCCCTCGCTCAACACCGCCGCCCCCGGCGTGACCGCCACCGACGCCACCGTGGCCGGCACGGTCACCACGGCACTCGCCGACCGGCCGCCGGCGCTCGCCGTGATGCGCGTCGTGCCCGAGCCGACCGCGAGCACACGCCCGCTCCCCGTCACGATGGCCACGCTCTCGTCCTCGCTGCTCCAGGCCACGACCACGCCCGGCATCGGTCGATCGGCGGCGTCGCGCGCCGTCGCCGCCAGCTGCCGCGCCGACTGGCGCGTGAGCACGAACGCCGTCTCCGAGAGCGTCAGCTGCGCGAGCGGCATCGGCTGCACCACCAGCGCCATCGTGCCGTCACGACCGCCGACGGTGGCCGTCACCACCGTGGCGCCCGGCGACAGCGCCACGACGCGTCCCGTGACCGACACGGACGCCACCGAGGGATTGCTCGACGACCAGGTCACGGCACGACCAGTCAGCGCCGCCCCGGAGGCGTCGCGCGGGATCGCATGCAGCTGACGCTCGACTCCCGTCGTGAGCGGCGTCGTCTCGCCCGAGACCTGTACGCTCGCCACCGGGACGGGCGCCGGTGCCGGTGCCGTGGAGGAGTCGCCGCACGCGGCCACCACGAGGGCGACGAGCGGCAGGAGGAAAGCCGACAGGCGGCGAGGGCGCAGAGGGAACGAAGACATGGGACAGGACTCCAGAAGGGTGCGTGATCAGGACAGGTGGAACCGCAGCGCGGCGAGGTCGCCGGTCTGCTCTCCCTGATGGCAAGGCCGGGACCAGCCGTGCCGCCCCCCCGGAGCAGGCGGCCAATCGATTGCGACACAACACCTTGCAACGAACTGGCCGCCGTCCACCGTGTCGTCGCTGTCCCCATGGGCGAACGCCGCCGCGTCCCTCCTCAACCGCAGGTCATTTGACCTGCGCGCGCACGCCGTGCATCATCGCGCCGCGCGCACGCCCGTTCCCCTCTTCACGCCACGCATGTCCGACACCACCGCAGACGTCGTCATCATTGGCGGCGGCATCATGGGAGCCGCCATCGCCTGGCACCTCGCCGAGCGCGGCGTCGGACGCATTCGCGTGCTCGAACGCGGCGCCCAGCCGGCGGCGGGGAGCACCGGGCGCGCCACCGGCGGATTCCGCGCGCAGTACGGCACCGCGATCAACGTGCACCTGTCGCTCCTCGCCCTCGCGCAGCTCGAGGCGTTCCATGACGTGCACGGCGTAGACCCGGAGTATCGCCCGGTGGGCTACCTCTTCACGGCGCGCACCCCCGAGTCCCTCGAGGTACTGCGAACCGCGCGGCAGGTGCAGCACGCGGCCGGCTACACGGACGGTATCGAGGTCGGCGCCGACGACATCCGGCGCCTCTCCCCGGCCGTGCGTGCGGAGGCGTTCGTGGGCGGCACGTACGCCGAGCGTGACGGCTACATCACACCGCGTGCGCTGCTCGATGGCCTGCTTGGCAGTGCCCGTCGCCGTGGCGTGCAGCTGTCATTCGAGGCCCCGGTGTCGGAACTCGAGTGTGCAGGGGATCGCATCGTCGCCGTGCGCACCGGGACGGATCGCATCGGCACGCCGCTCGTGATCAACGCCGCGGGGCCGTGGGCCGCGCAGGTCGCCGCGCTCGCCGGCGTGGCGCTGCCGGTCGCGCCCGTGAAGCGGCAGGTCGCCATCACGGTGCCCTCGGCGGTGCTGCCAGCCGACACGCCCATGACCATCGATGCCGACAGCGGCTTCCACCTCCGCGTGCGCGGCGACCGGGTGCTGCTGCTGCACCCGGACACGCCCCCCGCCGCCGATCCGTTCGACACCACCTTCGACAGCGCGTGGCTCGCCACCATTCGCGAGGGGGTCCGCGACGTCGTGCCCGCGCTCACCGGCGTGCCAATCGATGTGCCGTCGTGCTGGGCGGGGCTGTACGAGATGTCCCCCGATCGTCACCTGCTCTTCGGTGCCCTGCCCGAGCGCCCCAATCTCCTGCTGGCGAACGGCTCCTCCGGGCATGGCGTGATGCACGCGCTCGCCGTCGGACAGCTCATGGCCGAACTGGTCTGCGACGGGAGGGCCCACTCGCTCGACATGTCGTCGCTCGCGCCGGACCGCTTCGCGCGCGACGCCGCGATCGAGGGGCCCGACCTGTTGTGACCGGTGTGACCGGCAGCCCCTCGCGCGAGGGAACCACGCCTCCGCTCCCGGGATACGTCTGCATGTCCTTCACCCGAGAGGTCTGATGTCCGGTCGGTCCCTGTTCACGATCGCGGTGGCGAGTGCCGTGGTCGTCACCCTCGCCCTGCTCCTGCGTCCACGCCCCACCATGGCGGCATCCGGCGAACCCGGCGTCGACGACGCGCGCGCGGCGGGCAGCGATGCTGCCCAGGAACGCCGCACCGTGATCTTCGCGGGAGGCTGCTTCTGGTGCATGGAGCCTCCCTTCGAAAAGGTGCCGGGCGTGTACGCCGTGCGCTCGGGGTACACCTCGGGTCGCGTGACCAACCCCACCTACGAGCAGGTCTCCGCGGGCGGCACCGGCCACACCGAGGCCGTGGAAATCGAGTTCGACCCGCGCCGTGTCACGTACGAGCAGCTGCTCGACCTGTTCTGGCACAACATCGACCCGCTCACCGCGAACGCGCAGTTCTGCGATCACGGCCCGCAGTACCGCTCCGGCATCTACCCGAAGAACGCCGAAGAGCGCGCGGCCGCCGAGGCGTCGAAGGCCGCGATCGAGCGCAAGCTCGGCAAGCCGGTCGTCACCGAGATCGTGGATGCGTCCGCGTTCTACGTGGCCGAGGGGTACCATCAGGACTACTACAAGAAGAATCCGGTCCGATACACGTTCTACCGCAACGCCTGCGGTCGCGACCGCCGTCTGCGCGAACTGTGGGGCGACGCGGCAGGCGTCGGCACGCTCGGGCTCGGCCAGTCCCGCTGACGAAATCGCATGCAGGACATGATCCCCGACATCGGCCCCGAGCTGCGCGAGCGCCTGCTGAGCACGCTCGTCATGCTCGCGGTGCTCATCGGGGCGCGGATCGTGGCCTTCCGCGTGCTGCGCGCCAAGCTGCCGGACATCACCGATCGATATCGGTGGCGCAAGAGCATCGACTACCTGCTCATCGCGCTGGGCGTGCTCACCGTCGGCCGCATCTGGTCGAGCGGGGTGGCGCAACTCGGCACCTTCCTCGGCCTCGTCACCGCGGGGCTGGCGATCGCCCTGCGCGAGCCGATCACGAACATGGCAGGATGGATCTACCTGCTCTGGCGACGCCCCTTCCGCGTGGGCGATCGGATCCAGATCGGCGAGCATGTCGGCGACGTGGTGGACCTTCGGCTCTTCCAGTTCTCCCTGCTGGAGCTCCGCGGCCGTTTCGACGCCGACCAGCCGACGGGGCGCATCGTGCACATTCCCAATGCCACGGTGTTCGTCACGCCGCAGGTGAACGCCTCCGACGCGTTTCCGTACATCTTCGCCGAGTTTCCCGTCACGCTGACCTTCGAAAGCGACTGGGCGAAGGCCAAGGCCGAGTTCACGGAGATCGCACGGCGGCATGGGAAGTCGAACCAGGACCTGCAGGCGTCGCTGCGCGCGCGCTACGCCGTGGGGCCGATCAGTGCCGACCCGGTCGTCTACACATCGGTCCGCGACGACGGCGTGTGCCTCACGGTGCGGGTGCTGTGCCCCGTTCGGGGCGCACGGCAGGTCTCCGAGGCGATCTGGGAGGACATTTTGCGCGCCGTGGCGCAGTGGGACGACGTGGACTTCGCCTACCCCACCACACGGTTCTACGACAACCGCGCCGAGGGCAAGCCCGGCGCCCGGGCCCCGTCCCCGACCGAGTAGTGTAGATTCACGGGGTGTGCCTCGGCCCGACGCGGCCGTCGAAGATCAGTTCCCACGTCCAGGACGTTTCCCTGTCGTTTTCCAGCTTGCAGTTGCATCCGAGCCTCCAGAAGGGGCTCAAGGAGCTCGGGTTTCCCCGCCCGACCCCGATTCAGGAAAAGGCCATCCCGGCCGCGCTCGAGGGGCGCGACGTCCTCGCCTGCGCGATGACGGGCAGCGGCAAGACCGCCGCCTTCCTCCTCCCCATCCTGCATCAACTGCTCGAGAAGCCGCGCGGCACCACGCGCGCGCTCGTGCTCGCCCCCACGCGTGAACTCGCCGCGCAGGTGCTCGAGAGCCTCGAGAGCTTTGCCATTCATACGCCAATCACCGGCGCCGCCATCTTCGGCGGCGTGGGCATGGGGCCGCAGGAGAAGGCCTTCCGGACCGGCGTCGATGTGCTCATCGCCACCCCCGGCCGCCTGCTCGATCATCTCAAGGCCCCGTACGCGTCGCTCGCGAACGTCGAGTATCTCGTGTTCGACGAAGCCGATCGCATGCTCGACATGGGGTTCCTCCCCGACATCCGTCGCGTGCTCAAGCACGTGCCGGCCAAGCGGCAGACGCTGTTCTTCAGTGCCACCATGCCCGGCCCCATCGGCCAGCTGGCCAAGGAACTGCTGCGCGATCCGGTCAACATCGACCTCGAGCGCCGCTCCGCACCGGCCGTGGGGATCACGCAGGCCGTGTACCCGGTGGCACAGGAGCTCAAGACGCAGCTGTTCATGTCGCTGCTCGAGCGCGGGGACATGAAGGAGGCGCTCGTGTTCACGCGCACCAAGCACCGCGCGAACCGCCTCGCCGAGCAGCTCGTCAAGCGCGGCATCAGCGCCGAGCGCATTCACGGCAACCGCTCGCAGACGGCGCGCACCGCGGCGCTCGCGGGCTTCAAGAACGGCACCATTCGCGTGCTCGTGGCCACCGACATCGCCGCGCGCGGCATCGACATCGAAGCGCTGGGCCATGTGGTGAACTTCGACGTGCCCACGGCGCCCGAGGACTACATCCATCGCGTGGGTCGCACGGCGCGCGCCGAACTCACGGGCGAGGCGTACACGCTCGTCGCGCCCGATGAAGAAGGCGAGCTGCGCGACATCGAGAAGGCCATCGGCAAGCGGCTGCCACGCGTGCTCCTCCCCGACTTCGACTACACGGCGAAGACCGGCGAGCAGCTCGAGGTCCCGCTCAAGGACCGCATCGCCGAGATCCGCAAGCGCAAGGCGGAGGAGCGCGCGCGCGCGGCCGAGAAGCTCGCGCGCAAGGCCGCGCGTGAGACGGAAGAAGCCTCGCGTGGTCCCGGCAGGTCGTCGCGTGGCGGCGGGCGTTCGGGTGGGTCCTCGCGGTCGGCGTCTGGCTCGGCGTCGTCGAGTGCCGCCCCGTCGCGACCGGCCGCACCGCGGCCACCGGCGCAGCGGAGCACAAGCAGCGCCGCACCCGCGCGTGAAGCCAGTCCGTATGCCGACGGCGGCGAGTCGCGTGGCGGCAGTGAAACGCGCAGCGGCGAATCGCGCGGTGGCGGCAACGGCCGCCGGCGACGTCGGCGGTAGGCGCGACGGTGCCACGCATCCTGCCCCGCGCGTCGCTGCCCAACGCCGAGAAGGGTGGCGGGGGGCGGCTGCGTCGCGACGGCGGTGAAGCCACCACGCCCAAGGACACCGGGCGCGCCTGGGCCGAGGCCCGCGCGCTCATCTGGGCGCATCGCCGGTCGGTGGGCATCGGCCTCGTGCTCATGCTCATCAGCCGCGCGGCGGGGTTCGTGCTGCCCGGCAGCTCCAAGTGGCTGATCGACGAAGTCCTCACCAAGCAGAACTACGACCTGCTCGTGCCGCTCGCGCTCGCGTCGGGCGCGGCCACGCTGGTGCAGGCCATCACGTCGTATTCGCTCTCGCAGGTGGTGAGCGTGGCGGCGCAGCGTGCCATCGCCGACCTGCGCGAGGAGGTGCAGGCGCACCTCATTCGCCTGCCCGTGCGCTTCTTCGACGGCACCAAGTCGGGCGTGCTCATCTCGCGCGTGATGAACGACCCCGAGGGGATTCGCAACCTCGTGGGCACGGGACTCATCCAGCTCACGGGCGGGCTGCTCACTGCCGTCGTGGCGCTCGGCGTGCTCTTCTGGCTCAACTGGTCGCTCACGCTTGGCACGGTGGCGTTCCTCGCCATCTTCGCGATCGGTATGTCCACCGCGTTCAAGCGACTGCGCCCGATCTTCCGCGAGCGCGGGCGCATCACGGCCGAGGTCACGGGCCGTCTCGCCGAGACGATCGGCGGCATTCGCCTGATCAAGGTGTACACGGCCGAAGAGCGCGAGCGCGCCGTGTTCAGCGAGGGCGTGGACAAGCTGTTCCGCAACATCGCCGCCACCATCACGGGCACCTCGGCCACCACGGCGCTCTCCACGGCGGTGGTGGGCGTGATCGGCGTGCTCATCATGGTGTTCGGCGGACGCGCCGTGATCGCCGGCAGCATGTCGGTGGGCGACCTCGTCATGTACGTGATCTTCATCGGCCTCGTGGCCGCGCCGCTCGTGTCGATCGCCAACATCGGCACGCAGCTCACCGAGGCGTTCGCGGGGCTCGATCGCATCCGCGAGCTGCGCGACATGGCCACGGAGGACCAGGAGGACGCCGACCGGCTGGCGATTCCGCCGCTCACGGGCGACGTGGCGTTCGAGCACGTGTGGTTCGAGTACGAGGAGAATGCGCCCGTGCTGCGCGACGTGAGCTTCACCGCGCCCGCCGGCACCACCACGGCGCTGGTGGGCTCGAGCGGCTCGGGCAAGAGCACGCTCATTTCGCTCGTGATGGCGTTCGCGCGGCCCAAGGAGGGGCGCATCCTCGTGGACGGCGTCGACCTCGCCACGCTCAAGCTGCACGACTACCGCAAGCAGCTCGGCGTGGTGCTGCAGGACAACTTCCTGTTCGACGGCACGGTGCGCGACAACATCGCCTTCACGCGCCCGGGCGCGACCGACGAGGAGGTGCGCGCGGTGGCGCAGGTGGCGAACGTGGACGAGTTCGTCTCGCGCTTTGCCGACGGCTACGACACGATCGTGGGCGAGCGCGGTGTAAAGCTCTCGGGCGGGCAGCGGCAGCGCGTGGCCATCGCGCGCGCCATCCTCGCCGATCCGCGGCTGCTCATTCTCGACGAGGCGACGTCGTCGCTCGACAGCGAGAGCGAGCAGATGATCCAGGAAGGGCTGCAGCGGCTGCGCGCCGGCCGCACCACCTTCGTGATCGCGCACCGTCTGAGCACGATCACGAGCGCCGACCAGATCCTGGTGCTCGAACAGGGGCAGATCGTGGAGCGTGGCACGCACGCGGAGCTCATGCAGCTCGACGGTCGGTACCGCGAGCTGTACGACCGGCAGTTCCGGCTGGAACGCGACCGGTTCGTGAATCCCGGGGAGGATCCGGTGCCCACCACGGAGAGCGACCTCCGGGCGGCGGCGGTGAAGTCGGCGGCGCGGAGCGGGCGGGCGTTGTAACCGGCACGGGGTGCATGCGTCGCCGCGCCTGGCGTCGGCGCGTACTTTCCTCGCATGCATCGCTTCCCTGCTTCGACGGTCCGCACGCGCGCCCTGCTCGCGCTGTGCCTCGCGCTCTCTGTCGCGCCGCCCGCGCTGGTCACCGCCCAGCCCGCTCGCGTCCCGCTCACCATCGAGCGCCTCACCACCGGTCCGTCGCTGACCGGTACCGCGCCCGCGTCGCCGCAGTGGTCGCCCGATTCGCGCACCCTGGCCTTCAGCTGGAATCCGCCCGGCGAAGCCGGCCGCACCCTGTGGCTCGTGGACCGCGACGGCACCACGCCGCGACGGCTGCTCCCCGCGGGCAACACGGCGTCGATCGGTGCGTTCCTCTGGACGCCTCGAGGCGACGCGATCGTGTTCGCGCAGCGCGGCGACCTGTGGCGCGTGACCGTGCCCGAGGGCGTAGTGACACGCCTCACGTCCGATGGTGCCGAACGCTCGGACGTGCGCCTCTCGCCCACCGGCGAATGGCTCTCCTTCCTGCGCGCGGGCGACCTGTGGGTGCAGTCGCTCGGCGGCGGCGAAGCGCGGCGCCTCACGCGCATTGCGCAGCCGCCCATCGGCGCGATTCCGCTGGGCACCTACTACGGCAACGACATGGAGATCGGCCGCGGCACCTGGGGCGGCGCGGCGCCGTCGCACGCGTGGTCGCCCGACGGCCGCACCATCGCGGTGCACTACGTGGACCGCCGCGGCGTGCCCACCTTCAGCATGCCGTACTACCTGGGCGACACCGCGCAGATGAACGTGCTGCGCCGCGGGGCACCGGGGCAGGCCAACGAAGTGCGCATGATCGGCCTCGTGAACGTGGCCAGCGGCGCGCTGTCGTTCGTGCCGCTCCCCGACTCGAGCAGCACGCGCGTGGTGAACTTCGAATGGTCGCGGAGCGGTACGCTCATGATCGACCGCGAGACCGATGACGCGATCGACCGCACCATTCATCTCGTGTCGCCCGGCGCTGCCCCGCGACTCGTGTGGCGCGATCGCGGCGAGAACCGCATCTACAACGACATCCACTCCACGTGGAGCGCCGACGGTCGCACGCTGCTCATCACCGGCGACCTCGACGATCGCTATCGCCTGTACCGCATCACGCCGGGCGACAGCGTGCCGCGCCTGCTCACGCCGGGTCCGCAGGATGTGGCGGGCGCTGGCGTGCCGCGCGCGGCATCGCGCAGTGTCGACTATGTGAGCACCGCGCCGCGCCCGTCCGAGCGTCACGTGTTCCGCCTCGACGAACGCACCGGGCGCACGCGCCAGCTCACCACGCGTGCGGGCATGCACGCGCCCACCGTGTCACCCGACGGCCGCACGATCGCGCTCATCTCGTCGAGCGACACGGTGCCGCCGGAGCTCTACCTGCTCGACACGCGCGATGGCGCCACGCGCGATGGCGCCAGGCGCGATGGCGTCAGGCTCGCGGGCGCGACGGAGCGTCGCATCACCGTGTCGCAGCCGGCCGAGTTCGCGAGCGTGCCGTGGGTGGCCGGCACGTACATCACGTTTCCCGGCACGCCCGGCAATCCGCCGCTGCACGCGCGCCTGCTGCTGCCGCCCAATCTCGACTCCACGAAGCAGTACCCGGTGCTGATCGGCCCCGCCTACTCCAACACCGTGCGCAACCGGTGGGCCGGTCTCTACGGCATGGTGCAGCAGTATCTCGCCATCGAGAAGGGCTACATCGTGGTGCAGGTGGACGTGCGCGGCAGCACGGGGTACGGGCGCGCGTTCCGCGAAGCCTTCCTCATGGACTGGGGCGGCGGCGATCTCGACGACCTCGAGCGCACCGTGCAGCACCTCAAGACGCTCCCCTTCGTGGCCCCCGATCGTTTCGGCATCTGGGGGAGCAGCTATGGCGGCACGCTCACCATCTACTCGCTGCTCAAGAAGCCGGGACTTTTCCAGGCCGGCGTGGCGGGCGCCGCGGCGGTGGATCCGTTCCTCTTCGGCAGCGACGACGTGGCAATCGCGCGGCGTCCGCAGTCGCACCCCGCCACCTTCGAGCGCGGCGCGCTGCAGTACGCCGGCAACCTGCGCGACCACCTGCTGCTCATTCACGGCCTGCAGGACGACGTGGTGCCGGCGAGCACCGTGATCAAGCTGGCCGAGGAGTTCATGCGGCTGGGCAAGGACTTCGACATGGCCGTCGCACCGGCGGCGACGCATGGCTGGACGCAGCGGCCGTACTACGCGCGGTACCTGCTCACCAAGCTGGTGCAGCACTTCGACCGGCACCTGGGGGCGGGGGCGCGGTAGGTCCCACACGACCGCGACCGCAACGGCTTGCGATCGCAGACGACAGGGAGGTGGTGATGATGGTGGGTTTGCACAAGGGAATGTCCGTTCGCCGCGCGGTACACGTCTTCGTGGCATTGTGCGTGAGCTCGATCGCACTCACGAGCGCGGGCGATGCGCAGAGCCGCTTCACGCTCTCGAGCGCTCCCATCGCCCGCTTCGGCGAGTCGAGCAGTGCCGCGGTGCAACTGAGCCGCGTTCCCGCGGCCACCCGGCTGGCGGACGGCAGCGTGATCGTGGCCGATGCGCGCAGCAGTGAGCTGCACCACTTTTCCGCCACCGGCACGCACCTGGGTCGAGTCGCACGGGAAGGAGCGGGCCCCAACGAACTCGACGGCATCGAGTCCGTGTGGCGAACCGCTGACGGTTTCGCTGTGTGCGGTGGATCACGCCTGACCACCTTCTCCCAATCGCCGGTCCGCGAGATCGCCCGCCGGACACTGCCGTTCGCTCGGGCGCCGGCCCGCGTGACCGGCCTGCTTGGCAACGGCGCGCTGTTCGGAACGCGCGGTGGCGCCTTCCGGGTGCTCGAGGCGCCACCCAGCGGAGTGATCCGGGACACGGTACGACTGGTCCTGCTGCGCGGCGCTTCGCTCAGCGATGTGACCCCGCTCGTCGAACGCCTGGGCAAGCCCTCGCTGGCCGTGCTCGATGCGGCGCGGCCCGGCGGCTTTCGTGCGCGGGCGTATCGGCAGGGCCATGCGCTGCACTGGGCCGCCGGGCAGGACGCCCTTTGGGTGGGCGAGTCGGGCACCGGTGAACTGCTCCGATTTGGCGACACCGGCACGCGGCTCGATTCCCTCACGGCGCCCTTTCCACCGCGCCCGTGGAACGCGGATGTTGTTCGCCGACTCGCACGCGCCGCCACTGACCCACTCGACGCCGCCGAGTGGGATCGCCGATGGCTTCCTCCGGCGCCGCCGCGCTTCGCCGGCCTGCACGCCGACGCGGGCGGAGGTGTGTGGGTGGAGGAGTTCCGGGAAGACCCGTCCGAACCGCGCGAACTTCGTCTCGTGGAGCCACGCGGCGCGTTCAGTGCCCGGATGATGGTGCCTGCTGGCGTTCGCGTGCTCGAAATCGGTCTCAACTACCTGCTGGGCGTGCAGGAGGATGCCGACGGCGTGCCCGAGGTGCTGCTGTACCGCCTGAACCGGCGCTGAGCGGAGGGCGTGGCCGGCCGATCCGCACGATCACGGCTTGCCAGCGCCCGCCTGCTCGAGACGTTCGGCCAGCCACACCTTGATGATCGACTGCCGCGTAACGCCGAGCCGGCCGGCTTCCCGATCCAGCGAGTCGATCATCCACACCGGGAAGTCCACGTTCACGCGCCGCTGGGCCTGCTGAGGCCGGCGCGCGCGCGTCATGTCGAGCGCCGCCGTGACGTCTTCACCTCGGTCGAAGGCACTGTCAAACTCCCTACTCTTCATACAAACCGACCTCCTCTGGTCGCGCACGCCGCACCGAGATGATGCGAATGCGATGCGCCCGATGTGTGACCACGGCGGACCAATGCTTGCCGTCGATGCGTCCGATGACCAGCAACCGTGGCTCGTCCGTCGTTCGTGCTGGAATCTCGAGCAGGCGACCGTCATGCCAGAGCCGCTGGGCATGCACGAAGTCGATGCCGTGCTTGACCAGATTGGCGGCGCTCTTCGCCTCGTCGAACTCGAACTCCATAATGGTATACTAAATATACCATATCATTCTCTGCAAGGGCACCCACGGGTAAAGAGGCCCTGGCACAGATGGGGTCAGGCACACTCCGCCGCCCCCCGCCTTGTAACAAGCGCCCCACCACGCCAGCATCAGGGGATGCTGCTGCCTTTCTCCCCCTCGGCCCCCCGGCCCATGCCACGCCTTGCCATGCGGCTCGTCGCCGCCAGCCTCTTCCTGAGCGCGGCCTCGACCACGCTCCTCCCCGCCCAGACCCGCCTCCTGCGCCAGCCCACCATCAGCGCGCAGCACATCGCCTTCTCGTACGCCAACAACCTCTGGGTGGTGGGCCGCGACGGCGGCGAGGCGCGTCGCCTCACGTCGTTCCAGGGCGTGACCTCGCACCCCCAGCTGTCGCCGGACGGCCGCCTCGTGGCCTTCAGCGGCCAGTACGGCGGCAACACCGACGTGTACGTGGTGCCCGTGGAGGGCGGCGAACCGCGCCGGCTCACCTGGCACCCCGGTGCCGACCTGGTGCAGGGGTGGAGCCCCGACGGCCAGCGCGTGGTGTTCTCGACCAGTCGCGACGCCGGCGTGGGCAACCCGCCGCGCTTCTGGAGTGTGGCCAGCACGGGTGACGTGGCCACGCCGCTCCCCATGCCGCGCGCGTGGCAGGGCAAGTACTCCCCCGACGGCAAGCGTTTCGCCTACCGCATGGCCAACTCGTGGGACGACGAATGGCGCAACTACCGCGGCGGACAGAACCGACCCGTCTGGATCCTCGACCTCGCCACGTACGACCTCGAGACGCCCCCCTGGACCGACTCCAAGGACATCGATCCGGTGTGGGTGGGCGACGTGGTGTTCTTCATCTCCGACCGCGACTGGGCCGCCAACGTGTGGGCGTACGACACGCGCACGAAGGCGCTCACGCAGGTCACGCGCTTCACCGACCTCGACGTGAAGTCGCTCGACGCGGGCGGCGGCATGCTCGTGTTCGAGCAGGCGGGCTACCTGCACCTGCTCGACCCGACCACGCGTCAGCACAAGCGGCTCGACATCACCGTGCGCGGCGACTTCCCGTGGCTCGTGCCGCAGTGGAAGGATGTCACCAACCGCATGACCAACCTCGCGCTCTCCCCCACCGGCAAGCGCGTGGCCGCGGAGGCACGCGGCGACGTCTTCACGATCCCCGCCGAGAAGGGCGATGTGCGCAACCACACGCGCACCTCGAGTGCGGCCGAGCGCACGCCGTCGTGGTCACCCGACGGCAAGACGGTGGCGTACTTCAGCGACGCGAGCGGCGAGTACCAGCTCGTGCTCGCGCCGGCCGACGGCATCGGCGAGGCGCGCACCATCGCGCTCCCCGATCCGAGCTTCTACTACACGCCCGCATGGTCGCCCGACGGCAGCAAGCTCACCTACACCGACACGCACCTCAACCTGTGGGTGCTCGACGTGGCCAGCGGTCGCACCACGAAGGTGGACACCGACGGCTGGATGGTGCCGGAGCGCTCGGTGAATCCGGTGTGGAGCCCCGACTCGCGCTGGATCGCCTACGTGAAGCGCCTGCCCACGCAGCTGCGCGCGATCTGGGTGTACGACGTGACCACGCAGCGCACGCGCCAGCTCACCGACGGCATGAGCGATGCCATGTCACCCGCGTGGGACGCGAACGGGAAGTACCTGTACTTCCTCGCCTCCACCAACTTCGCGCTGCGCACCGGCTGGCTCGACATGACGTCGTACGACCGGCCCGTCACGCGCGCGCTGTACCTCGCCGTGCTCGGCAAGGATGAGCCGTCGCCGCTGCCGCCGGAGAGCGACGAGGACCCCGGGCTCGCGCGCCCCGCGACCTCGACCGGCGTGACGTCCGGCGCCGCCAACCCGTTCGCGCCGTCCACGTCGCGCACGCCCACCGTCACGATCGACTTCGACGGCCTGCCCAACCGCATCATCTCGCTCGACGTCACACCGCGTGACTATGCCGACCTCAAGGCCGGCCCGAGCGGCACCGTGTTCTTCACGGAAGCCGTGCCCGCCACCGGTCCGGCCGGCGGCGGCAACGGCGGCGCCACGCTGCACCGCTACGTGCTCAAGGACCGCAAGGCCACGCCCTACACGCAGGGCGTGCAGCAGTACGTGATCTCCATGGACGGCAAGAAGGTGCTCTGGCGGAGCGGCAGCACGCTCACGATGGGCGATACCGACAAGCCCGCCCCCACCGGCGCCACGGGGCGCGTGGCCGCCACGCTGCGCATGATGGTGGACCCGCGCGCCGAGTTCCGGCAGATGTTCACCGAAGGGTGGCGCAACCAGCGCGAGTACCTGTACGTGCCCAACCTGCACGGCGCCGACTACGTGAAGACCAAGGCGATGTACGAGCCCATGCTCGAGCACGTGGCGCACCGCAACGACTTCACGTACCTGCTCGACATGCTCGGCGGCGAGATCGCCGTTGGACACTCGTACGTCTCCGGCGGTGACTACCCGGAGGTGCCGCAGTCGAACGTCGGCCTGCTCGGCGCCGACTACACCGTGGAGAACGGCCGCTACCGCATTGCGCGCATCTTCACGGGCGAGTCGTGGAATCCCGAGCTGCGCGCGCCACTCGCCGGCCCCGGCATCGACGCGCGCGAGGGCGACTACCTGCTCGCGGTGGACGGCGTGGAGATCACGAGTGCCGACAACCTGTACCGCGCCTTCGAGGGCACGGCCAACCGGCAGGTGGTGCTCACGCTGAACACCACGCCGTCGCTGGCCGGTGCGCGCCGCGTGACCGTCGTGCCGCTCGCCAACGAGAGCGGCCTGCGCGGCCGCGCGTGGATCGAGAACAACCGCCGGCTCGTGGACTCGCTCTCGGGCGGCAAGCTCGCGTACGTGTACGTGCCCAACACCGGTCAGCCGGGCTACACGAGCTTCAACCGGTACTTCTTCGCGCAGCAGGACCGGCAGGGCGTGATCATCGACGAGCGCTTCAACGGCGGCGGCTCGGCGGCCGATTACATCATCGAGGTGCTGCAGCGCGACTTCGACGGCTACTTCAACAACCCGGTGGGCGAGCGCACGCCGTTCACGAGCCCCACGGCCGGCATCTGGGGCCCGAAGGTCATGATCATCAACGAAATGGCCGGCTCGGGCGGCGACCTCATGCCGTACATGTTCAAGCGCCGCCAGATCGGGCCGCTCGTGGGCAAGCGCACGTGGGGCGGCCTGGTGGGCACGTGGGACACGCCGCAGCTCATCGACGGTGGCACCATGATCGCGCCGCGCGGCGGCTTCTTCGATCGCGACGGCAAGTGGGCCGTGGAGAACGAGGGCGTCGCGCCCGACATCGACGTCGAGTACACGCCCAGGGAGGTCATCGCCGGCCGCGATCCGCAGCTGCTGAAGGCGGTGGAGGAGGCCATGCGCCTGCTGCGTGAGAAGCCGGTGGAGCTCAAGCCGGAACCCGCGTTCCCGATTCGCTCGCGTCGGCCGGCCCCCTGAGCCGGTCACGCGTGGAGCAGCTGAAGGCAGCACTCGAGTGGATCGCGCCCACCGGCGGCTCGCCGCTCGAGGCGTGGCGCCGCCGCATTCTCGCGGCGGCGCTGCTCGGCCTCGTCGCCTTCGGCCTGCTCGCGTACATCCCGACGATCTACTTCGCGATCGTCGCCCGCGAGACGCCGGTCATCATCATGGACACGCTGTTCATGGTGCTCATGATCGGCGTGCTGCTGGCGCGACGGGCCCCCTTCCGCGCCCGCGCGTGGACGCTCGTGCTCGTGGTCGGCGTGCTCGGGACCTTCTTCCTGTACGGGTACGGGTTCAGTGCGGCGGGCTTCCCGTGGCTGCTGGCCTTTCCCATCGTCGGGGCGGTGCTGCTCGGGCTGCGTGTCGCGGTGGCCCTCCTTGGCGTGACGGCGCTGGTGCTGGTCACCATCGGCCTCCTGATTCCCACCGGGCGCTTCAACTGGTCAGGCTCCATGCCGCCCGGCATGCCGTCGACCGAAGTGATGTTCTCGATCGACAGCCTGAGCGTGATGATGCTGGCGGGACTCATCGCGCTGGCCATCGGCGTGCTGCTCGAAGGGCTGGGCAGCGAGGCGACCGGCCGCGCGCAGGCGGAAGCCGAGACCGCGCGACTCGCCGCCGCGATCGAGCAGAGCGATGGCTTCGTCGTGCTGCTCGATGGCGAGGGGCGCGTGCAGTACCTCAACGAACGCGCGCGCGCGCGCCTCGGTGATCGGCTCGATGCGCTCCTGCGGCCTCACCTGGCGTCCGTCCTGGCCGGCGCATCGTGGGCCGGCACGATGGAGACGCCCACGAACCACGGTGAGGCGCTCGCCCTCTCGGGCACCATCTCCCCGGTGCGCGACGAGTCGGGCGAGGTGCGGCACGTGCTCGCCACCCTGCGTGACGTGGGGCGCGAACAGGCACTCGAGCGACGACTCGCCGAAGCGCGCAAGCTGGAGGCGGTCGGCACGCTCGCCGGTGGCATCGCCCACGACTTCAACAACCTGCTGCAGCCGATGGTGCTGAACGCGGAAGCGGTGCAGGCCCAGCTCCCGCCTGCACACGCAGCGCAGCCGCTGCTGGCCGATGTGCGGCAGGCCGCGGAACACGCGCGTGTGCTCGTGCGACGGATTCTCACCTTCGCTCGTGGCACCACGCACGAGCGGCGCGCGCTCGATCTCGGAGCGCTCGTGCGCGAGACGGAGCGCCTGCTGCGCACCACGATGCCCGCCTCGGTGCGCCTCGAGTCGGAGCTCGCGCCGGACGTGCTCGTGTTCGCGGAATCGGGCGAGCTGCAGCAGGTGCTGCTCAACCTCGCCACCAACGCCGTGCACGCGATGCCGGCCGGCGGCGCGCTCACATTGCGTGTGGAACGCGCACCGGTCGCCGGTGACGAGGCGCTGGCGAGTGCGTTCGCCGACACGTCCGAGGTGGCGCTGCTCACGGTGCGCGATACCGGCGTGGGGATGGACGAGGCGACGCTCGCGCGCGCCTTCGAGCCCTTCTTCTCGACCAAGGGACCGCAGCGCGGCACGGGGCTGGGACTCGCCATGGTACACGGCACCATCACCGCGTTGGGCGGCATCGTGCTCCCCGCCAGCACCCCGGGTGGCGGCACGACGATGCGCGTTGCCCTGCCGCTCACGACCCGAGCTGCCGAGCCGCTGCCGGCACCCGACGCGACGCACCCGCCGGCACGGCGCCGCCGTGTGCTGCTCGTGGACGACGACCCCGCCGTGCTCGCGGCCACGGCGCGACTGCTCGAGCGACTCGGCTGGGACGTCGAGCGCCACGAACAGCCGGCCACTGCGGTCGCGCGCGCAGGCACCGGCGAACCCCTCTGGGACTGCGTCGTGACCGACCTGTCCATGCCCGGCATCACCGGGGTGGAGCTGGCCGACGCCATGCACGCGCGTCATCCTGACCTCCCGATCGTACTCACCACTGGCTATCTCGAAGGGGCGACGATGACGCGCGTGGAGCATCCCGCGATCCGTCACGTGCTCACCAAACCCTTCTTTTCCGCCGAACTGCAGCGCACGCTCGACGCCCTCGTGCCGGCGTAGGCGCCACCTCCGGGTCTGGTCGTGCAGCACTGCGCACACTCGGCGAGCCGATCGAGGCTGCGCCGAGTGCAGGCGGTGTCCGCTCAGCGCGAGTCGCGCCGCGCCTGACGTCGACGGCCGCGCGCGCCCACGTGCCCCTGATGCTTCGTGCTTCCAGTGCGCGTGAGCGCGGCGGCCTTTCGCGCGCCGCGGGACGCCTTGCTCACGGCCTTGCGAGCCGAAGCCGTCGCCGATGAGGCTGCGCGCTTGGTGCCCTTGCCCGATTTGCGCGGCGTCTTGACCGCGGCCTTCTCCTTCTTCGCAGCAGCCTGCTCGGCCGCCTTCTCCTTGCGCGCCACATCCTTCGCGGCCTTGGCTTCGAGCTTCTGCAACTGCGCTTCGAAGCGCGCGAGCGCATCGGTAAAGATCTCCTGCTTGAGGAGCGTGTTCGTGTTGCCTGCAGCGGCGCGCGTGCTCCGGGCCTGACGCTTGCCGCGCGCCTCCCCCTTCTGCTGCCGCGCGAGGTCGCGGTACTTGTCCTGCAGCTTGCGCGCGCGCGTCACCTTCTGCTTGAGGCGACCGGGGGTGATGTCCTTGAGGAGCGGCGGGTAGCTCACCTCGAGCAAGGTCCACTCGGCCTTGGTGGCGAGCTTGCGGGCAACGGACTTGGACTGGGCCATGAGCACTCGACTCGTTTGCGGGAAGGGAAGCACGCGTGGTCGTACGCGGGCGCACGGGGTGGCCGTGGTGCCCTCTGTACCCGCTGAGGCGGCCCGTGTTGCGCGCGCCAATGGCACACGGCGCACGCGCATCGCCACATTTCCGGCATGGCTCCTTCTTCGACTCCGCCCGCATGGCGGCGCGTGCTGCTGGCCGCCGTCGCGATCGGTGCAACGGTCACGATCGGTGCCTTGACCCTCGCGCCGGGCAGTCCGGCAGTGGTGTGGGTCGCGAAGCCGGTCACGACGGCGCTGCTCGCGCTGCTGGCGGCGACCACGCGTGCACCGCTGTCCGCCACGTTCCGGCTGCTGATCACGCTCGGCCTGGTGGCGTCGCTCGCCGGTGACGTGCTGCTCATGCTGCCCGACGACCGGTTCACGGCGGGGCTCGCCGCGTTCCTCGTGGCGCATGTCGCGTACCTCGCGGCCTTCGCGTCACGCGCGCCACTGCTTCGGCACCGGTCCGGTGTGGTGGGCTACGCAGCCGTGGCCACCGTGGTGCTGGCGCTCGTGCTGCCGGCCGTGGGTGGCGTGCTGCGAACGGCCATCATCGCCTACGTGATCGTGATCGCGCTCATGGCGGCGCAGGCCACGAGCTGGTTGCTCGACGAACCCGCCTCACGCGCCGCGCGGCTCGCCGCCATCGGCGCGTCCTGCTTCGTGGCGTCGGACGCCCTGCTCGCACTCGATCGCTTCGTGTTCATCGTGCCGGCACGCGACCTGCTCGTGCTCGCGCCCTACTGGATCGCGCAGGCATGCATCGCGCTGTCCGTGGAACGACCACCGCCACCATCGCTCCGACTGTGACGCCCACCGCCCTGCGTGCCAACACTTTGCGCGCCACCGCCTTCCTGTGTGCCCTGCTCGCGGGTCCCATGCTCGACGCAGGCGCGCAGCAGGCACCCGCCACCGGCGCGCGGCCGCGCCTGCTCCGCCCCGCCGACATCGACACGCTGCCGCTGCGTTCGGCCGGCACGCGCATCGCCTACGGCCGCGATTCGCTGCAGTTCGGGGAGCTGCGTGTGCCCGAAGGCGCGGGCCCCTTTCCCGTGGCCGTCGTGATCCACGGCGGCTGCTGGTACGGCCCCTACGCGGCCGTCCGCAATGGGGCGCCGCTCGCCGACGCGCTCACCACGGCGGGCATCGCGACGTGGAACATCGAGTACCGACGCTACGACCACCCCGGCGGTGGCTGGCCCGGCACCTTCCGGGATGTCGGTGACGCGATCGACCACCTCCGCACGCTCGCGCGCACGCACCCGATCGACACGACCCGCCTCGTCGCGATCGGACATTCGGCGGGTGCGCAGCTCGCGGCGTGGGCCGCGACGCGAGGGCGTCACACCACCGCGAGCGCGCTCCACGTGCCGCACCCGCTCGCACTCACCGGTGTGGTGTCGCTCGGCGGCGTGATGGACCTGCGCGAGTTCCAGACGCGGCAGCGGCAGACGTGCGGCAACCCCGCGATCGAGTCGGTCATGGGCGGCCTGCCTGATGCGGTGCCGGAACGCTATCGCGAGGTCTCGCCCATCGAGCGCCTGCCGCTGGGCGTGCCGCAGGCGCACATCGCGGGCGAGCTGGACCGCATCGCGCCGCGCACCGAGCTCGAGCGCTTCGCCGCGTTGGCGCGCGCCGCCGGCGACACCGTCACCATCGAGACCGTCCCGCAGCTCGGGCATCATGACGTGATGTCACCACGCACGGCTGGAGGCCAGGCGGCCGTCGACGCCGTGCGCCGGCTGCTGCGTCGTCCGGAGCGACCTGCCCATCCGTGACGCGCACCATCTGGACATCCGAGGCGCTTCCGGCCATGCTCAAGAAGGGGCCGGTGCCCGCCGGTCCCACTCGCCCGCTCTCGCCCCGAGGTGCGCCGTGAAGGACGCGCAGTTGAAGGCCCTGATTCGCAAGACCACCGGCAAGGCCGAGCAGAAGAAGCCGCAGCAGCGGCCGTCGTTCGATGCCACCATCGAAGCCACGCGATCCGACGACGAACGCACGCACGACGCGAAGGAACTCTTCAAGGAAATGAAGCGTCGGGAATTCTGAGATCGTCCCTCACCACCGGAGTCGCCATGTCGTGGAACGAGAAGCTGCAGGAACTGGTCGCCAATCTCGAGCAGGAACGCGATGAGCTGCGCCTGAAGGTGCATCTCGCCTCACGTGACGCGCGCGACGAGTTCGAGGCGCTCGAGGCCCGCCTCGATGCGCTGCGAGCCCGCCTCGCGGAGAAGGGCACCGAAGCGCAGGGCACCGCGGCCGAGGTGGGCGACGTCGTGGGAGAAACCGCGCGCAAGCTCGCCGACGACATGCGCGAGGGGTATCGCAAGATCCGCGAGCAGCTGGCGGGCTGAGTGTCCGCCTCCGGGGCGGCGGCGACCGACGCGAACGGAGCGGACGCGAACGGCGCCGACGCTGTTCGCCGCAGCGAGGAGCGCCTGCGCCTCGTGCTCGAGGCCACCGGCGCCGGCATCTGGGACACGCACCTCGGCACCGGGGAGACCTACATCTCCGAGCGCCTCGAGGAGATTCTGGGCTATCCGCCCGGCGGCTGTCCCCGCACGCTCGCCACGTTCGTGCGCCACGTCACGCCCGGGGATCGCCCGCGCGTGATCGGCATGCTGCGCGAGTCCATCCGCACCGGCGAGCCGTTCATCATCGACTGTGCGATTCGTGATGTGCGCGGCGGCATCCGCGCGCTGCACGTGCGCGGCGATGTGCTCGCCGGCGCGCAAGGGCGGGCCATGCGCAGCTTCGGCACCGTCGTCGATGTCACCGCCGAGGTGGCCGCGCAGCAGCAGCGGCTGGCGCAGGAACGCGAACTCGCCCGGGCGCAGCGCATCGCGCGGCTGGGCTCGTGGACCTGGGACTTCCACGGGCAGCGCCTGTCGTGGTCGACGGAGCTGTACCACCTGCTCGGCCTCGATCCCGAGCGGGTGCAACCATCGGAAGCGGCCATTCACGAGCTCATCCCGGCGGAGGATCAGCGCCGGCTGCGCGAGGCGCACGCGCGGTGTGTGGAGCACGACGTGCCGGTCGACCTGCGGTTCACGCTGCGCCGCCCCGACGGCACCACCTGCATCATGCATGCGCTCGCGGAAGTGCTGCGCGCTGCCGATGGCGCGCCGGTTGCGCTCGTGGGCACGATGCAGGACATCACCGACGACGTGCGCGAGGCGGAGGAGCGCGCACGCCTCGAGGCGCAGGTGCACCAGGCGCAGAAGTTGGAGTCGCTGGGCCTGCTCGCCGGCGGCATCGCGCACGACTTCAACAACCTGCTGGTCGGCGTGCTCTCGAACGCGTCCCTCGCGTTGCTCGACATCGCGGAAGGCTCGCTGGCGCGACCGGTGGTGCTCGAGATCGAGCGCACGGCGCAGCGCGCCGCCGACCTCACGCGCCAGCTGCTGGCGTATTCCGGCAAGGGACGCTTCGTGGTCGAGCCCCTCGACCTGAGCGCGCTCGCGCTCGAGATGTCGCAGCTGCTGCGCACCGTGGTGAGCAAGAGCGCCACACTGCAACTCGAGCTCGACGAATCGCTGCCCATGATGCAGGGGGACGCCACGCAGCTGCGCCAGGTGATCATGAACCTGATCACCAACGCGAGCGACGCGCTGCAGGGACGCAGCGGCGTGATCCGCGTGCGCACCATGCGGGCGCCCGAGCCGCCGCTCGCGGCCACTGCGCTGCGCTTCGGGGAGCCGGCGGAGATCCGCGATCATGTCTGCCTCGAAGTGAACGACACCGGCGAAGGCATGACCCGCGAGACGGCCGAGCGCATCTTCGACCCGTTCTTCAGCACCAAGTTCACCGGTCGTGGGCTGGGGCTCGCGGCCACGCTCGGCATCGTGCGGGGACATCACGGCGCGATCATGGTGGACAGTGCGCCGCAACGTGGCTCACGATTCGTGCTCTGCTTCCCGGCCACCAACGCCAGGGCGACCACCCCCGACGCCCCCATGCCGCGCGAAGCGCCACCGCAGCGCGGACTCGCGCTCGTGGTGGACGATGATGGCGTCGTGCGCAGCGTCACCGCGGCGCTGCTTGCCCGCCAGGGATTCGAGGTCGAGTCGGTGTCGTGCGGTCAGGCCGCGCTCGATCGACTGGCCCGGCCTGAGCCGCCGGTGCGTTTCGTGCTGCTCGACCTCACCATGCCGGGGCTCACGGGGATCGAGGTGCTCGAACAGCTGCGCGCGCGCGAGCGGGCCGCGGGACAGGAGCCGATCACCGTGTTCCTCATGAGCGGCTACAGCGAGCTCGACGTCACCGGCGGCCTCGGCCAGCTGCCGATCAGCGGCTTCCTGCAGAAGCCGTTCACGATCGCCGACCTCGTCGCCCTGCTCGCCGACCTCCCGGAATCCTGAATGGCGGAACGGCCCTTTCTCACGGCAGCGTGGCGCGACCTCGTCATGCTGACGTGGGCGGTGGACCAGCGACTGCTGCGCTCGCTGCTGCCCCGCGGCGTGGAGCTCGACCTGTGGAAGGGCGACGCGCTGGCCAGCGTGGTGGCGTTCCGCTTCGAGCAGGTCCGGGTGCGCGGCATTGCGTTTCCGTTCCACACGGCCTTCCCCGAGGTGAACCTGCGTTTCTACGTGCGCCGTCGCGATGCCGATGGCGCGTGGCGACGGGGCGTGGTGTTCGTGCAGGAGATGGTCCCGCGCGCGGCCATCGCCATCGCGGCGCAGCGCCTCTACGGCGAGCCGTACGTGGCGCGCCCCATGCGCGAGGCCCACGTGGCCGGCGCCCCCGACGAGCACGGCCGTCCGCGGCGCACGCTGCTGTACGAGTGGAAGCGCGACGGCCAGTGGGAGCGTGTCGTGGCGCTGGCCGCCGATGCGCCACACCCCATGCGTGCCGGCTCCACCGAGGAGTTCATCGCCGAGCACTACTACGGGTACACCGGCCGCGGTCCGCGCCCCACGCGCGAGTACCACGTCGCACACCCACGCTGGAATGTGGTGCCGCTCGCCGAGTGCTTTCTCGAGGCCGACATCGCCTCGCTCTACGGCCAGCCGTGGGTGGAACCGCTCACCCAGCCCCCGGTGTCCACCTTCCTGGCCGACGGCTCCGCGGTGGCGGTGTATCCCGGTCACGATGTGCCCGACACAGGACGCGTGCCCGCGCGGTAACTTCTCGCCATGAGCCACGAATACGAAAAACTGGGCGCCTTCTTCCTCGGGAAGGAGTACGATCTCGACACGCGCACGCGACACGACGACCTCGTGCTCGTGGACGCCAAGGACTTCACCACGCACGCTGTCATCATCGGCATGACGGGCAGTGGCAAGACCGGCCTGGGCATCGGCCTGCTCGAGGAAGCGGCGATCGACCACATCCCGGTCATCGCGATCGATCCCAAGGGTGACCTCGGCAACATCGCGCTCACCTTTCCGGCACTCGCCGCGAGCGACTTCCAGCCGTGGATCGATCCGCAGCAGGCCACCACGGCCGGCCAGACGCCGGACGCGTTCGCCGCATCGCAGGCCGAGCTCTGGAAGAAGGGACTCGCCGGGTGGGGACAGGACGGCGACCGCATCCAGCGACTGCGCGATGCGGCCGAGGTGTCGATCTACACGCCCGGCTCCAGCGCCGGCCGGCCCATCTCGCTGCTGCGCGGCTTCACGGCACCGCCACCGATCGTGCGGGACGATTTCGAGGCCTTCGCCGAGCGCGTGAATGCCACGGCAACGGGATTGCTCGCCCTGCTTGGCATCGACGCCGATCCGATCACGAGCCGCGAGCACATCCTGCTCTCGAACATTCTGTCGCACGCGTGGCAGCAGGGCACCGACCTCGACCTCGCCCTGCTCATCGGTGCCATCCAGTCGCCGCCGTTCGCGCAGATCGGCGTGATGCCGGTGGACAGCGTGTTTCCGGCCAAGGATCGCAGCGCCTTCGCGATGCGGCTCAACAACCTGCTGGCCGCGCCCGGCTTTCAGGCGTGGATGCAGGGCGAACCACTCGACGCCGCGTCGCTCTTCTACACGCCCGCGGGCAAGCCGCGCGTCTCCGTGGTGTCGATCGCGCACCTCGGCGATGCCGAGCGCATGTTCTTCGTGACGATGCTGCTGGCCGACATCATCGCGTGGATGCGCCAGCAGCCGGGCACCGGGTCGCTGCGCGCCATCCTGTACATCGACGAACTGTTCGGCTACATGCCGCCGGTGGCCAATCCGCCGTCCAAGCAGCTGCTGCTCACGCTGCTCAAGCAGGCGCGCGCATTCGGACTGGGCGTGGTGGTGGCCACGCAGAATCCCGTGGACCTCGACTACAAGGGACTGTCGAACACGGGGCTCTGGTTCATTGGCCGCCTGCAGACGGAGCGCGACAAGGCGCGTGTCATGGACGGCCTCGAGGGCGCGTCGGGGAACACCCCCTTCGACCGTGCGGCCATGGAGCGCACCATCTCGGGGCTCGGCAAGCGCGTGTTCCTCATGCACAGCGTGCACGAGAACGAGCCCACCACCTTCGAGACGCGCTGGGCGATGTCGTACCTCGCCGGACCCATGACACGCGAACAGATCCGGCGGCTGCGTGATGCCGGCGCCGGCGCGCCGCCGGTGACGCCCGCCCCGACGGCCGCCTCGCTGCAGGCCGCGGTCTGGGCGCCTGCGGCAGCGGCAGCGCCCCCGTCGGCACCGCCGGCGTCTCTGGCACAGGCCCCGTCGGCAGACACGCCGGCCCGTCCCCCCATCCTGCCCCCGGACATCACGCAGGTGTGGCTCCCGTCGCGCGGTGCCGGCGCCGCCTGGCACCCGGCCGTGCTCGGCGTGGCCGACGTGACCTACACCCAGGCGCGCCTCGGCGTGGCCGAGCAGCGCCGCGCGGCGTGGCTCGCGCCGCTCGACGAGGGGATGCTGGCGCTCGACTGGGGCGCTGCCACCGAGATCGACGTGGACGTGAATGCGCTGGAGCGCGACGCACAGCCTGGCGCGGCGTTCGATCCGGTGCCCTCGCTCGCCGCCAACCCGAAGAGCTACGCGGCCTGGTCGCGTGCGCTGCAGAAGTACGTGAGCACGAACGACGGCGTCACGCTCTACCAGAGCAAGGCGCTCAAGCTGGTCTCGCACGTGGGCGAGAGCGAGGGCGCCTTCCGCGCGCGGCTGCAGCTGGCGGCGCGCGAGGCGGGGGACGCGCGCGTCGAGGCCATGCGAAAGAAGTACGCCACCCGGTTGCAGGCCGCGCAGGAGAAGGTGCGCCGCACGCAGGCCGCCATCGAGACGCACGAGGCGCGCGCCACCCAGGCCAAGGTCGACTCGGCCATCTCCATCGGCAGCGCGGTGCTGGGCGCGCTCTTCGGCCGCAAGAAGGTGAGCGCCAGCACGCTGGGGAAGGCCGGCACGGCGGCCCGCAGCATGGGGCGCGCGCAGTCGCAGAGTGGCAACGTGGCGCGCGCGACGGAAACGTTCGAGGCCGCGCAGCAGGAGCTGGCCGACCTCGAGGCACGCGTGGCCGAGGAGTTGCAGCTCGAGGCGGCCGCATACGATGCGCTCGCCGAGCAGCTCGAGGAGGTGACGGTGCGACCCAAGAGTGCCGACGTGCATGTCCAGTTCGTGGCGCTGGCGTGGGTGCCGTCCGACAACGCTCCCCGGGCCGGCGCGTAAATTTTCGTATGGGCGCCGGGCGCCCGTTCCCACCGGCGGTGCGGCCCTCCGTACCGCCTTCCCTCGATCCGACGAGACCATGGTGATGATGGGCAGACCCCTCGCCACTTCCCTGACGATGGTGGCACTCGCCGCCGCGTCGCTGTCCGCACAGCCGGCACGCAATGCGGCGGCTGGCACTGCAGGTGTGAACCCGGCGGCCTTCGCCGGCATGCAGTTCCGCTACGCGGGCCACTCCGTAGGCGGACGCGTGACGGCCGTGACCGGTGTGCCGTCCCAGCCGCGCACGTTCTACATGGGTGTGGCCAGCGGCGGCCTCTTCCGCACCACTGACGGCGGCGAAAGCTGGCAGCCGATCTCCGACGGCAAGATCCCGCTCGGCTCCATGGGCGCGATCACCGTGGCCGACAGCGATCCCAACGTGATCTGGGTGGGCACCGGCTCCGATGGCGCGCGCAGCAACGTGTCCACCGGGCGCGGTGTGTATCGCAGCACCGATGCCGGCGCGACGTGGAGTTTTGCCGGGCTGTACAACGCCGGCCAGATCGGCGCGCTGCGCGTGCACCCGACAGACCCCAACACCGCGTGGGTGTCGGCCACGGGTGACGTGTTCAAGCGCAACACCGAGCGCGGCATCTTCAAGACCACCGACGCCGGCAAGACCTGGCGCAAGACGCTGTACCTGAACGACAGCACCGGCGCATCCGACGTGGAGCTCAAGCCGGGCGACCCGAACACCGTGTACGCGTGGATGGCGCGCCTCGAGCGCAAGCCGTGGACGATCATCTCCGGCTCGCGCGAGGGCGGCTTCTACAAGAGCACCGATGGCGGCGTCACGTTCCGGAAGACCGGCACCGGCCTGCCCAACAAGCTCATCGGCAAGGGCAACATCGCGGTCACGGCCGCGAACCCCGAGCGGCTGTACCTGCTCGTGGAGGCCGAGCCGGGCGGCGGGCTGTACCGCTCCGACGATGCGGGAGCGACGTGGCAGGTGGTGAACACCACGCCGGGGCTCATCACGCGTCCGTTCTACTACACGACGCTCGGCGCCGACCCGACCAACGCCGATGTGGTCTACGCCGGCGCGGAGGGCTTCTACAAGTCCACCGACGGCGGCAAGACGATGACCTCGTTCCCGACGCCGCACGGCGACAACCACGACATCTGGATCAACCCGACCAACGGGCAGACCATGGTGCAGGCCAACGACGGCGGCGCCAACGTGTCGTACGACGGCGGGCGCACGTGGAGCACGCAGCGCAACCAGCCCACGGCCGAGTTCTACGGCGTGTGGCCCGACAATCGCTTCCCGTACAACCTCTACTCGGCGCAGCAGGACAACAGCACGTGGTTCTGGTCGAGCGTGGGCAATCCGTTCGATGCGTCGGCGCTGCAGACGGGACCCGGCTGCGAAACCGGCCCGATCATTCCGCACCCAACCGAGCCGAACATCATCTACGGGTCGTGCAAGGGGCAGTTCGCGGTGATGAACACCGAGACCCGCCAGACGCGCAACTACTGGATCGGCGGCCAGTCGCTGTACGGCAACGCCGGGCAGGATCTCATCTTCCGCATTCAGCGCACCGCGCCGATGGCGCTGTCGCCGCATGACCCGTCGGTGCTGTACTACGGCACCCAGTACGTGCACCGCACGCGCGACAAGGGCGTGACGTGGGAGAAGATCTCCCCCGACCTCACCTGGTATCCACAGGACCATCGGCAGGGCGCCAGCGGCGAACCCATCACGCGCGACGTGACGGGTGAAGAGTTCTACAGCACGCTGTACGCGATCACCGAATCGCCGCACGAAGCGGGCGTGATCTGGACGGGCGCCAACGACGGACCGTTCCACATCACGCGCGACGGTGGCAAGACGTGGACGGACATCACGCCGAAGGATCTGGAGAAGGGCGGCCGCGTGGCGTGGGTCGAAGCCTCGCCGCACCGCCCAGGCTCGGCGTACTTCGCCACGTATCGCTATCTCCTGGGCGACTACGCGCCGTACATCTATCGCACCGATGATTACGGCCAGACGTGGACGAAGCTCACCACCGGAAAGAACGGCATTCCCGGGGACACGCCCACGCGCGTGGTGCGTGAGGATCCCGATCGCGAGGGGCTGCTCTATGCCGGCACCGAGTTCGGCCTGTACATCTCGTTCGACAATGGCGCGAACTGGCAGCCGTTCAACCTGAACATGCCGCAGATCCCGATCAACCAGATCCTGGTCCACAAGAAGGACCTGATCGTGGCCACGCAGGGACGCGGCAACTGGATCCTGCACAACGTGACCGCGCTGCACGGACTGGGCGCGACCACGCACACGGAAGCGCTGCATGTGTACACCCCGCGTCCGGGCGTGCGCACCACCGGCGCGGCGGCGCAGTACTTCGGCCCGCAGGTCGACTATCACCTCTCGAGTGCGCCGGTGGACACGGTGCGCATCGAGATCCGCGACGCGCAGGGACAGGTGGTGAACAGCTACAAGAGCGGCGTCATGCCGCCGCCGCCGCCACGCGGTCGTCGTTCGGCCGATCCTGAGGAAGAGGCGGAGCAGGCCATGATGGTGGGACGTGGCGGCCCTGCCGCGCCCGCCGCGCCGGTGCTCAACGTCGTCTCGGCCAGCGCGGGCTTCAATCGCTTCACGTGGGGCGTGCAGCACCAGAACGGCTTCGGCGCGCCGCCGGGCAACTACACGGTCACGGTGTCGGTGGGCGGCCTCAGCAAGACCGTCCCGCTCACCGTCGAGATCGATCCGCGCCTGGCGGCCGAGGGGTACACGGCCGCCGACCTGCAGGAGCAGTTCACGCACAACGTGCGCATGCGGGCCATGGTCGGCGAGGTGAACGCGCTCATCGCGCGCGCCCGGCAGGCGGAGACGCGCCTCACGGCGGCTGGCGCGCCCGCCGCCGACTCGCTCGCCAAGGTGAAGAAGGTGCTGCACGGCCAGCTGCTCACCCAGCCGGTGCGCTACGGCAAGCCGGGGCTGCAGGCGCACATCCAGTACCTCTCGGGCATGACCACCCGCGTGGACCAGAAGGTGGGCCGCGACGCGCTCGAGCGCGCCGACGTCCTGCGCAAGGAACTCGACGCGGCCAAGGCCGAGCTCGATCGCGCGATCGGGCCGGCGACCCGCATGGACTGATTGTCGCTCCCTGTTCCACGTGGCCGAACCGCCGGTGCTCCCTCGGGGGCGCCGGCGGTTTCGTTTGATGCCGACTCCATCGCCCCTCCGCTAGCTTTCCCGTCAGTGGGGCGCCGCGGGCCTGCGACGCCACCAGCGATTCGTCACGATCATGCTCTGGAGTGCCGGTGTCGGTGCAGCGCGCAGTGTTGAAGAGGGAAGGTGAGGTGGCCCATGCGCCCCTCACGCAGGAGTGGCGTCTCGCCTCGCGGGCACGCCGCGGTGTGACTGGCGCGCTGCTGCTGGGCGCGGCGTTGCTGGGCGCCTGCGGACGCGATCAGGCGAGTGCGCAGGACGGTGTGGGCGGCACGGGGGACAGCACGGTCACACGCGCCGATTCGGGGAGCGTCTCGCCCGCGGACACTGCGGCCGTCGCCAGCGACACTTCGACCGCCGTGCCCGACACCTCGCGCGCCGGCCGCCTCGCGCGACGCGTCCCCCGCCCCGACTCGGTGCGTGCGCTCTATGTGAACGCCTGGGCGGCCGGCTCGCGCTCGCGCATGGAGAACCTCATCCGCATCGCGGATGAGACCGAGATCAACGCGTTCATCATCGACATCAAGGAATCGGACACGTACCTCGCGTACTCCGACACGAAGATCCCGCTCGCCCTCGAGATCGGTGCGCACACGCGGCCGGCCACGAAGTGGCTGCCGGCGCTCATCGACACGCTCAACGCGCACGGCATCTTCTCCATCGCGCGCATCGTGGTGTTCAAGGACCGCATGCTCGCCGAGAAGAAGCCGGAGCTTGCCATCCGCCACGCGAACGGCAGCGTGTGGAAGGACAACAAGGGTGGCCCGTGGGTGAACCCGTACGACAAGCGCGTGTGGGACTACAACATCGCCATCGCCAGGGAAGCGCTCGACATGGGCTTCGGCGAGCTGCAGTGGGACTACGTGCGCTTCCCCGACGTGACCAACTCCGCGCGTGCGGTGATGCGCTACCCGGGCAGCGACAGCGTCTCTCGCGCCGACAACATCCGCAACTTCATCGCCTACTCCAAGCAGGCGTTGGCGGAGTACAAGGTCCCGGTCACCGCCGACATCTTCGGCCTCGTGACGCACCTCGAAGGTGACGTGGAGATCGGGCAGAACATGGAGCGCGTCGTGTCGGTGGCCGACGCGGTGCTGCCCATGGTGTACCCGTCGCACTACGCGTCGGGGCTCTACGGCTTCGCGAAGCCGATCGCCAATCCGTACCAGATCGTGCGCCTCGCGGTCACCGACGCGGTCGAGCGTGCGCGCTTCGTGCGGGACTCCACGGGCAAGCCCGTGGCAGAGGTCATGCCGTGGCTCGAAGCCATGAGCATTCGCGGCGCCGCGTACGGCGCCGCCGAGATCCGCGCGCAGATCCAGGCCACCTATGACGCCGGCGCGAAGAGCTGGGCGCTCTGGAACCCAGGCTCCAAGTTCGCCGAGTTCGAGGGCGCGTTGCGCCCGGCGAGCGGCGGACCGTCGGCGATCGAGCGCAGCGGCTGGACACCGCCGGCGTGGGAGCTGCCACGCAATCGCCTGAGCAAGGTGATCCTCAAGCGCGAGCAGGCGGCGCGCGTGGCCGACTCACTCAGCCGCGCGGGCGCCTCGGCACCCGCGCCGGCCGCGCCGAGCGCTACGACGACACCGCGCCCCTGAACTCGGCGATCGAGCGCGCCAGCCGGTCCATCGGCGCGCGCTCGAGCGGGTGCGGCGTGTCGGGAAACACTTCGGCGCTGCCGCGCGCCAGCTGACCGATCGCGTCGCGAAGTTCGCCCAGCGCCACGGTGGTGTCGCGATCGCCGAGGGCGAGCCGCACCGGGCAGGCGATGCGCGCCATGACCTCCGGCGTGAGCAGCGGTGCCGCGCCAAGCGCGACGAGCGCGTCGGCGGTGCCGCGCATGACCTGCTCCCAGCCCGTCGCCGTGTGCCGGGCCGCGAGCGTGGCCGCGAACGCCGGCACCTTCTCGGAAACGCGCACCGGGTCCAGCTGCCGGATCGCGTCGGCGGCCACCGCGGGCGACCAGACGAGCTTGGTGCCAAGCGTGAACACACTGCGAATGCGCCCAGGCTGGTGCGCGGCGAGCAGCAGCCCCACGTACCCGCCCATGCTGTAACCGAACACGTCCACCGGCTCGCTTCCGTGCGCCTCGAGCCAGTCGGCCGCGTTCTCGGCGAAGTGCTCCAGCCGGAACGGGCGATCGGCCTCGGCGCACGCACCGTGTCCCTCGAAGTCGAGCGCGTGCACGTCGGTGAGGCCGTGCGCCGCGAGCGCGGGCTGGAGCGGGGCGAAGGTCGTGCGGTCGCCAAGGGCGCCGTGCAGGAGGAGCAGCATGGGACGTTTGGTGGTGGGCGTGCAGCCCCGGGGGTACGTTCTCGGGGATCGGTCGACCCCTCCAGTCTCTCCCACCGCTCCGAACGATGTCCAGCACCCGCCGCGATTTCCTCAAGGTCACCGCCGCCGGCCTCGCGCTCGGTGCGCCCGCGTTGGTCGCTCCCCTCGACACCCTCGCCGCCTCCGTGCCACGTCGCGCGCCCGAGGTGCTCGTGCGCCGCGCCGTGAAGCCCGTCGTGATCGCCGACTACTCCGGCTACGAGTTTCGCAACGGCGGACCGGAGAACGCGGTGGAGCACGCGTATCGCCGCATCGTGGCCGGCGATGACGTGCTCGACGCGCTCATGGGCGGCGTGAACATTCCCGAGCTCGATCCCACCGAGAATGGCATCGGCTATGGCGCGCTCCCCAACGCCGATGGCGTGGTGCAGCTCGACGCCTGCTGCATGCACGGTCCCACGCGGCGCGCCGGCGGCGTGGCGTGTCTCGAAGGCGTGCGCACGCCGTCGCTCGTGGCCAAGGCCGTGATGGAGTACACCGACCACCACCTGCTCGTGGGCGAGGGAGCGCGCGAGTTCGCGCGCGCGATGGGCTTCACCATCGAGGCCGACCTCAACACCGACGACAGCCGCCGTCTCTGGCGCGAGTGGAAGCGACGTGTGGACCCCGAGCACTGGCTCGACCCGAAGGGTGGTGAGCGGCGCCTGCAGGACGTGCGCAATCGCCCGCGCCACGAGGTGGACCCGCTGCTCGAGGCCGGCCTGAGCATGGTGGACGACGGCCTCATTCGCGAAGGCTCCTTCTGGGGCACCATCAACTGCAACGGCATCGACGCCAACGGCGACATCTGCGGCGTGACGACCACCAGCGGCCTCGCCTGGAAGATTCCGGGGCGCGCCGGCGATTCGCCCATCCTCGGCGCCGGCCTCTACGTGGACAACGACGTGGGGGCCGCCGGCAGCACGGGGCGCGGCGAGGCCAACCTCTACAACCTGTCCAGCTACCTGATCGTGGAGGAGTTGCGGCGCGGCGCGCACCCCAAGGACGCAGGGCTGGCCGCGCTGCGCCGCATTCGCGCCAACACGCGTGAGGCGCGCCTGCTCAACGAGAAGGGAGAACCCAACTTCAACGTGCGCTTCTTCGTGATCGACAAGCAGGGCCGGCACGCCGGCGTGGCCATGTACCACAGCGGCGAAACCAAGTACGCGCTGTGCACCGAGAACGGCTCGAGCGCGCCCGACCTCGAGCCGCTGCTCCCCGGAGGGCCGCGCGGATGAGGCGCCGTGCCCTGCTCGCGGCCGCCATGCTCTGTGCGTCCGCCTCGCTCGGCGCGCAGGACGCCGATCTCATCCTCGAGAACGGTCGCTTCTGGACCGGCGACAGCACGCGCACGAACGTGAGCGCCGTGGCCATTCGCGGCGGGCGCTTCCTCGCCGTGGGCAGCGCGGCCGACGTGGCGCCGCACCGGGCCGCGCATACGCGCGTGGTGGACCTGGGCGGCCGTTTCGCCACGCCCGGCTTCATCGACAACCACACGCACTTCAACCAGGCCGGTGGCCTGCTGCTCGGCGTAAACCTGCTCGACGTGGCCGAGCCGCGCGCGTTTGCGGCGCGCGTGAAGGACGCGCGCGACCGCCTGCCGGCGGGGGCGTGGATCACCGGCGGCGAATGGGGCGCGTACGAGGATTGGGCGGCCAACAGCACGGGCACGCGGCCGTCGCGCGGCAGCGGCGAGCGGTTCTTCCCCGATCGTGCGGTGATCGACTCCGTCACGCCGAACACTCCCGCCCTGCTCAACCGCTGGGACCGCAGCGCGTGGCTGGCCAATGGCGCGGCGCTGACGGCGGCCGGCCTCTCGTGCGATGCGCCGGTGGAGGGGCTCGAGTGCGCGAGCGGCCGCGCCACGGGCCACGTGATCGGCGAGGCTCTGCGTCGCGTGCGCGTGGTGATCCCCGAGAAGTCGTTCGAGCAGCGGTTGCGCGAGGCGCGCGTGGCCATCGCGCACCTCAACGAGATGGGCGTCACCAGCATCCACGACATCACGCCGCGTGAACAGCTGCCGGTGTACCACGAGCTCAAGCGCCGCGGCGAGCTCACGGTGCGCGTGTACGCGCGCCCGACGCTCGACAAGTGGGACGCACTCAGCTTCGTGGGCATTCCACACGGCTTCGGCGACGAGTACCTGCGCATTGGCGGGCTCAAGGGGTTCGTGGATGGCATCCAGGGCAACAGCACGGCCCGCTTCTACGAGCCGCAGCTGCACAGCGGCGAGCGCGGCACGTGGCGCGACTCCACCAACACGGCCGCCACGCGCGGCCCGGGCTCCGGCATGCAGCCCGAGGGGAACATGCTGCGCAACCTGCGCGGCGCCGACCTCGCCGGGCTCTGGCCGCAGGTGCACGCCATCGGTGACGAAGCCATCGACACGCTGCTCACGCTGTACGAAACCGTGATGACCGAGAACCCGACACGCGAGCGGCGCTATCGCATCATCCACTCGCAGGTGCTGCGTGGCCCCGAGGTGGCGCAGCGCTACGCGAAGCTGGGCGTGATCGCGGAAGTGCAGCCATATCACGCCATCGACGACATGCGATGGATGGAGGAGCGCATCGGCGTGCGCTCGCGCTGGGCCTACGCCTTCCGCACGTTGCACGACGCGGGGGTGCGCCTCACCTTCGGCAGCGACTGGCCCGGCACGAACGCCAGCTGGTACACGGCCAACCCCATGCAGATTCTCTACGCGGCCGTCACGCGTCGTACGCTCGATGGCGATCCGCCGGGAGGCTGGTTCCCCGAAGAGCGGCTGGATCTCGCGACGTCGCTGCGCGCGTACACCGTGCAGAACGCGTGGGCGGCCGGCGAGGAGGACGAGAAAGGGCGCATCGCGCCAGGGTTCCTCGCCGACGTGGTGGTGCTGGAGCGCGACCTGTTCGCGATTCCGCCGGAACAGCTCAAGGACGTGAAAGCCCTGTTGACGGTGGTGGGTGGTCGCGTGGTGCATGCGGCCGCGCCGTTCGCCCGATAGCCGCCGCCAGTACTCCGCGACCGCGTCACCGCGCGCTTGGATCACTCGACGATCTCACCCATGCTGCACACTCGTCTCATCGTACTCGTCGCACTCACTGCCGCCGCCACCGCGGCATGCGCCGATCGCACCACGTCGTCCGACGGGCTCATCGAGTGGACAGTCGACGTCACCCCGATCCTCGCCATCACTGGCGACGACGCGCAGGGCGAACCGCAGATCGGCGCCGCTGAGGGGGTGACGCGCCTCCCCGATGGCGGCGTGCTGGTGGCCGATCGCGGCCTCTTCGCCCTGCGCTGGTTCGACAGCACCGGCACGCTCGTGCGATCACTCGGCCGCGAGGGCAAGGGACCGAACGAGTTCGAGTACATCGCGCAGTTGCACCGCTGCGGCGATTCCGTGTACATCAACGAGATCACGAAAGCCAAGCCGTGGCTCGTGTACGGTCTCGACGGCACGATGGCGCGGGACTTTGCCTTCGACTCACCACAAGGCATTCCGACGTACCGCACCGCGTGCGGACCTGCTGGTCGCTTTCTCCACATGGGATGGGAGCGCCGCGAAGGACCGCCAGGTGAACCCGGTCGTGCCCGCGGCCTCGTGCCGTTCTGGCTGAGCGACGCCACGGGGCGCGCCACCGCGCCGCTCGGCGACCTGCCGGGCTCCGAGCGACTCGTCACGCCGAACGGCTCGGGACCGCATCCACTCGGTCGCGAACCCGTGCTCTCCATCGGGCGCACGCGTGCCTACGTGGGCACGGCCGACAGCTTCACCGTGCGCACCTTCAGCCTCGACGGCGAGCCCCTCGAGTCGCTGCGTTTCGCGGACACCGACCTGCGCACCACCCCCGACGACATCGAACGCTACAAGTACCTCGACACCGTGGGCCGCACGGACGCGCGCAAGGCGAGCGCCGAGCGACAGTGGGCAACCGTGGAGTTTCCACCCACCGTGCCGGCGTACGACGCCATGCTCGTGGACGCGCGCGATCACCTCTGGGTGCGCCGCCTGCCACGGCGCATCGGTGCCGAGGCGGAGTGGATCGTCTTCGCGCCCGACGGCGCCCCGGCGGCGCGCGTGACGCTCCCCGGTGACCTGACCGTCCACGAGATTGGCGATGGGTATATTGCAGGGATTCGAACGGACGCGGCCGACGGTGGCCAGGTCATCGAGATGTACACGCTTCGCCGGACTCCCTGATGGATCGTCGTGACTTCCTGCGCGCGGCCGCGGTGGCCGGTGGCGGCCTGCTGACCGCGCGCTCGGCGCCGCTCGCGGCCTTCGCCGAGCGCTTTCGCGGTGAGCGGGCGCTCGCGTCCACTGGCATCCGCGCCGCCGCGCACACGCCAGGCCCGCTGTACATCCCGCCCACCGTGTCGGCCAACGGCCTCACGCTCACGGCGCGCGCGATCACCGCCGAGATCGCGCCGGGTGTGCGCTCGCCGGTGTTCACGCTGGGCGACGGTCCTGTGGCCCCAACCATTCGCGCCCGTGCGGGTGAGCGGGCACGCATCACGCTCAAGAACGCGCTCTCCGAACCCACGATCCTGCACTGGCACGGGCTGCGTCCGCCCGAGAAGGACGACGGACACCCTCGGCTCGCGATCGATCCGGGCGCGGAGTATCGCTACGACTTCGCGCTGAACGAGCGCGCCGGCACGTACTGGTATCACCCGCATCCGCACATGCGTACCGCGGCGCAGGTGCACCTGGGCATGGCCGGCCTGTTCATCATCACCGACGAGGCCGAAGAGCGGCTCGGACTCCCGAGCGGCGACCGCGAGCTTGGCCTCGTGCTGCAGGACAAGCGCCCGGACGGCGAAGGACGCATTGCGTACAACGTCACCATGGGGCACGACATGATGGAGGGGCTGCTCGGGAGCGCAGCCTACACCAATGGCGTCCGCCTGCCGAGCGTGAACGTGGACTCGGCGCTCTATCGCGTGCGCGTGCTCGGCGCGGGCAGCGCGCGCATCTTCCGCCTCGCGCTGTCGAACGGGAAGCCGCTCACGCTCATCGGCACCGACGGCGGCCTGCTCGAGCGCCCCGTGTCGCTGCCGCACATGGACCTCAGCACCGGCGAGCGCGCCGACCTGCTGCTCGACTTCTCGGGGCTCCCCGTCGGCACGCGCGTGATGCTGCAGTCCGCGGCGTTCGACCCGCCGTACCGCGGCATGGGTGGCGGCATGGGCATGGGCGGCGGCGGGATGGGCGGCGGCGGGATGGGCGGTGGCATGGGGATGGGCGGCATGGGCGGCGGCGCGGTGATCCGGCAGGGCGCCGCGTTCGACCTGCTCGAGTTCGTGGTGGCCCGCGAGGTGCGTGAGAGCGCGCGCATTCCGGAGCGGCTCTCCACGATCGCGCCCGTGAACACGGCGGCGATCAGCACCACGCGCGAGTTCCGCTTCCGCAGCGCCATGATGCAGCACACGATCAACGGCGACATGTTCGACATGGAGCGCATCGACGTGACGGTGCCGTTCGGCGCCACCGAGAAGTGGACGTTCATCAACGACGGCCCCTTCCCGCACCCGGTACACATGCACGCCGTGCAGTTCCGCGTGGTGGAGCGCGTGGGCGTGCGCAACCAGCTGTTCCCGTGGGAGCAGGGGTGGAAGGACACCGTGCTCGTGTATCCGGGCGAGCGGGTGTCGGTGGTGGCCACCTTCGATGCCCAGCGCGGCCGCTTCCTCATGCACTGCCACAACCTGGAGCATGAGGACCACGGCATGATGATGAACTTCGCGGTGGTCTAGCCGGCGAGCCCCGAGGGGAGACCCTCCGGGCCGAGACTTTTTCTGCCGCACCGGGTACAAGTTGGAATGCACCGGTCCGCGTTTGCCCTGGCCATCGTGGCCGCGCTCGTCCTCCCAGCCCTCGCCGAGTCCGCGGGCCCGGCGAGCGCCCTGCGCGACGGTGGGACGGACGGCTGGCGTGAGACCGCGGCGCCCCCTGTCGCCATCGACGGGCCGGCGCCCACCGACTCCGTCTGGGTGTTCACCAATCGGGCGGAGGACGACGGCGAGTGGCAGGAGCGGCGTGGCCCGCTCGCGCACCTGATGCGCGCCTACCGCGTCACCCCGGTGCGCACCGATCCGGTCTCGTTCGAGGTGCGCCTCGACGTGCGCCCCACCGGCGAGCAGCGACTCGGCGGCGACGCGCTGCTCACGGCGCTCCGGCAGGAACTCGACGCCGCCCCGGCGCGCGGCGCGGCCGTCGTGCTGCACGTGCACGGCTACGCCACCTCGCTCGACGAGGCCACGGAGGAGGCCGCCGAGATGCGACGGCGCGGCGGCTTTGCCGGCCCCATGGCCGTGTTCGCATGGCCGGCCCGCGGCGTGGGCATGACGTGGCCGTCTCCCGGCCGCCTGCTCACCAGCGCCTACTGGCAGGACTCCGCCGCTGCTGCCGAGAGCGCCGGCGACCTCGCCCGCGTGCTGCGCGACCTCGTGGGTACCGTGGGTGCGGACCGCGTGGTGATCTCGGCGCACAGCATGGGCAACCAGCTGCTGGCCGCGACGCTCGCCCGCGACGACGTGCAGGCGCTGCTGCGCGACGCGCCGCTCCGGGCGATCGCGTTCGTGTCCCCCGATGTGGACCGCGCGTACTTCCATCGGAACGTCGTGCCGTCCGCCCGGCCGCTCGCCGGCCGGCTCGTGCTCTATGGCGCGCGGGACGACCACATGCTGCGCCTGTCCACGCATCTCGTGCACGACGGGCAGCCGCGCGCCGGCCTGTTTGGCGATGATGTCGCCTGGCCGGACGGCCTCGAAGTAGTGGACATCACCGAGGGACGCGTGGCCGCGCCGTGGCTCGGCAGCTGGTTCGACACGAACCACGCCCTGCGCCGCCACGCCACGGCGCTCATCGACCTGTTCGGGGTCGTTGCCGACAACGCGCCCGCCACCGTGCGCCACGCGCTTGGCTTCATGACGCGCGACGAGCGGGGCGCGTGGCAGGCGCTCGATGCGCCACTCCCCGATCGGCCGTGGATGGCGGCGCGTGGTGGTGTCGCCGCCGGCGTCAGTGCCGTGAGCGTCGAGACCACGCCATAGGGCTCACCGCTGGCGCGCTCCCGCCGCGACACGGCCGTGCTGCGCCAGCCAGTCCATCGTGGCCGTCATCGCGCGGTCCCACTCCGCCCGGGACGTGAGATGACCAGCGCCGACCAGCACGTCGTGTCGGCGTGTCGGCGTCCTGCCGAAACGCGCGTCCAGCGTCGAGTGCAGGCTCGCCACGGCCGCCGGCGGCACACTGACGTCGTGCTCGGCCGTGATGCTCAGCAGCGCCGCGTCGCGAAGTCGCTCCGGCACGAGGTGCGCACTGGTGTCGGTCGGCCACTCGGGGCTGCCGAGCAGCGCCACCACCGCCCGCAGCGGCAGCCCCGCGCCCAAGGCGCGATAGGCGAGAAACGCCCCCATGGAAATCCCCACGAGTGACAGCCGGTGGCGATCCGTGCCCTGCTCCGTCACGAGGGCCTCGATGAGGGCCGGCAGTTCGCGCACCGTCTGCTCGACCTGCGCCAGCATCACCGGCAGCGCCCCCCCCGCCTTGGCGACACGCTCCGCGATGGCGTGATCGCGGCGCGCACCATGCCCAGCCGCATCGACGCCGACGGCGAGGAACCCTCGCCTGGCGCACTCTTCCAACTCCGCAGCATGGCCCAGTGCGTCGGCGCGAAAGCCGTGGCACCAGAGCACGGTGGGGAATGGCGGGGTTGCCGGCGCAGTCGGCCGCGCGAGCAGCACCGGGACGCCGGCGAGCGTCAGCCCCTGGGCACGCATGGCGGAATGCACGAGTGACGACGATCGGTGCGCATCATGGCGTTGAGAGCACGGGCCACCCCACCAACCGTCGCGCGTCCTCGTCCCACAGCGCGAGCCGCGCGCAGGAAAACCCGTCGCGCAGCGAGATGTGGCGCACACCGTCGAAGAGCGTGGTCTCCCGGTGGCAGGCGACGAGCCGATACGACGGCACGCGCGGACTCAGGTGGTGAATGTGGTGGTAGCCGATGTAGCCCGTGAACCACGCGAGCACCGCCGGCAGCGCGTAGTACGACGATCCCTCGAGCGCCGCGCGCGCGAAGTCCCACTCGCCGTCGGGGGCCCAGTAGGTGTCCTCGAACTGGTGCTGCACGTAGAACATCCACATGCCCACGGTGGACGCGATCACGGTGATGGGGCCCTGCACGAGCAGAAACGCCCGCCACCCCGCGAGCGAGACCACCAGCCACACGAGCAGCGCGATCGAGAGGTTCGTGAGCCACATGCTGCGGCGCTCTCGCGTCCATTCGGCCCGCGCGACGATGGGAAGGCGCATGAGCACCACGAAGTAGACGAGCGGCCCGAGGCCGAACAGCACGAGCGGGTGCCGGAGCAGCCGATAGCGGCGCTGCGCGGCCGGCGAGAGCGCGCGATACTCGCGTACCGTGATGGTCTCGATGTCCACGTGCCGCTTGTCGAGGTTGCCCGACGTGGCGTGATGCGTGCCGTGAAAATGCCGAAAGTAGCCGTAGGGCAGCAGCGTGAACGGCGCGCAGATGCGCCCGATGATGGTGCGCCAGCGGCGTGACGCGAGGAAGCTGCCGTGGCCGCAGTCGTGCTGCACGATGAAGGTGCGCACCACGAACCCGGCCGCCGGAAACGCCAGCGCGAGCGTGAGCAGGTACGACACCGAGAGCGACCGATACATGAGCCACCAGAGCAGCAGCAGCGGCGGCAGCGACGTGATGAAGACCCACGCGGCGCGGCGCGTGTCCGGGCGCTCGTAGCGGCTCACATGCGCGCGCAGCGCCTCGGTGGATGGCAACGGTGGGGACATGCGCCGATAGTCTACACCGATCGCGCGCACGTCACATCCGTCACATGACGTAGTCAATCGAAGGCATCGCGATCCCAACGGCGGAGCATCACGGGCGGACCGCCGAGCCGAAGGCGCGGTACGTTCTGCGATCTGGCGGCACGGCCCCCCTCGCAGCAGCTTGGAGTCGCATTCGACTCACCATCCGACCGTCTGGAGCGACCGATGGGACGACTCCTCGCGATCCGGCCGAACGTGGCCCTCCTCGTCGCAAGCGTGGCGCTGCCAGCCATGGCGAGTGCACAGCGGGGCACCGCTGGCGAGTGGCGCGTGTACGGCGGCGATCCGGGGCACACCCGCTACTCGTCCCTCGATCAGATCGACGCGTCGAATGCGGCCAACCTCGAGGTGGCGTGGCGCTGGAGCGCGCGCAATCAGGGGCCCAATCCGGTGGCGGCGAGCCAGGCCACGCCCATCTTCGTGAACGGCGTGCTGTACGCCACCGCCGGAACGCGGCGCAACGTCGTGGCCATCGATCCGGCCACGGGCGAGACGCTGTGGACGCATCGCTTCGACGAGAGCGATCGCCTGCGTGACGCGCCACGCGTGAACTCCGGACGCGGCGTGTCGTACTGGTCCGATGGCAACGGCGACGACCGCGTCTACGTGGTCACGCCCGGCTACCACCTGATCGCGCTCGACGCCGCCACCGGGCAACCGATCGCGGAGTTCGGGCGCAATGGCGTGCTCGACCTGCAGGAGAACCTGCGCACGCGCGAGGGCGTGCCGGTGGCGGGCTCGATCGGCGCGAGCTCGCCGGCCGCGGTCATCGGCGATGTGCTGGTGGTCGGTGCCGCACTGCATGTGGGAATGCGCCCGCCATCGAAGTCGAACACGCCCGGCGACGTGCGCGGGTTCGATGCGCGTACCGGGCGCCTGCTGTGGACCTTTCACACCATTCCCGAGCCCGGCGAGTTCGGCCATGATACGTGGCTGGAGAACTCGTGGACGTACACCGGCAACGCCGCGGTCTGGGCACAGATTTCGTGGGATGCCGAGCTCGGCTACGTGTACCTCCCCACCGAAGCCGCCACCGGCGACTACTACGGCGGGCATCGTCCGGGCACCAATCTGTTCTCCACCAGCATCCTCACGCTCGATGCGCGCACCGGCAAGCGCGTGTGGCACTTCCAGACCATCCATCACGACATCTGGGATTGGGACAACACCACCGCCCCGATCCTCGCCGACGTGACGATCGACGGCCGGCCGCGCCGCATCGTCGCGCAGATCACGAAGCAGGGGTTCGTATTCGTGCTCGACCGTGTGACCGGCGAACCGATCTGGCCGATCGAGGAGCGCCCCGTGCCGAAGGGCGACGTGCCCGGCGAGTGGTACAGCCCCACCCAACCGTTCCCCACCAGGCCGGCCCCCTTCGAACGACAGGGCTTCAGCGAAGCCGACCTGCTCGATTTCACCCCCGAGATCCTGAAGCAGGCGAGGGAGATCGCGAGCCAGTTCCGCTGGGGACCGCTCTACTCGCCACCGTCACTGCAGAACGCAACCGACGGCACGCGCGGCACGATCACGCTGCCCTCGGCGACAGGCGGTGCGAACTGGGAAGGGGGCGCGCTCGATCCCGAGACGGGGTTCCTGTACATCCCGTCGGTGACGGCACCGTCGTTCCTGTCGCTGGTGGCCGGTGGCCGAGCGTCGGACATGCACTACATCGCCGGTGGTGGTCGCGGTCAGATCGCCCCGGGCGTGCCCATCGTGAAGCCGCCCTGGGGGCGCATCACCGCGATCGACCTCAGCACGGGTGATCACGCGTGGATGGTGCCCAATGGCGACACGCCCCCCACGGTCGCCGAACGGCTCAAGCTGCCGCCGGAGAGCATACCCAACACGGGCAAGGCGTCCCGCGCAGGGCTGCTGGTCACGCGCACGCTGCTCTTCGCCGGTGAAGGCGCCAACGGCGGCAGCAACCTCTGGGTGCTGAACAAGCGCACGGGCGAGCGCATCGCGCGGCTCGACATTCCGAGCGGCACGCAGTCCGGCGTGCCCATGACGTACCTGCACGACGGGCGACAGTACGTGGTGTTCGCGACGACGGGGGCGGGGGCGCCGTCGGAGATCGTGGCGTACGCGCTGCCGCAGTAGGATGCGGCTTCGGGGTTACGAGCGGCGGCGGCCCCGTGCCGTGGCGCAACGGTGCCATGCAGGCGAAACAGCCGCAGCCGGGAGTGGAGCATTATGGATCCGCTGCCGCCATAATTGATTGCATTATGGCGGCAGCAATGCTATTTTGACTTATGGGACACGTTACGCGCTTCCTCAGCCCGCCGGATGGCAACTTCTTCCTGTTCGGCCCGCGCGGCACGGGCAAGACCACTTGGCTCCGACACCGGCTGCCCACGGCACTGGTCGTCGACCTGCTGAACCCGCAGGTTGCGCGCGAACTCACCGCGCGACCGGAACGGCTCGGCGAACTCGTCCTTGGCAATCCCGATCGTGTCGACATCGTCGTGGACGAGGTGCAGCGCGTCCCGGAGCTGCTTCACGTTGTGCACCAGTTCATCGAATCGTCGCGTCCGATCCGGTTTGCGCTGACCGGGTCGAGCGCTCGCTCGCTTCGAAAGGCCGGCGTCAACCTGCTCGGCGGGCGCGCAGCCATTCGCGAACTGCATCCATTCATGGCCGCCGAGCTTCCCGATTTCGATCTGGTCCGAAGCCTGAGTGTGGGCATGGTCCCCCTCATCGCCTCCTCGCAGAGTCCGCGTGACACGCTCGCCGCGTATGCCTCCCTGTACATCGAGCAGGAGGTGAAGTCGGAAGGACTGGTGCGTCAGCTGGGAAGCTTCGCGCGTTTTCTCGAGGCGATCAGCTTCTCGCATGCAAGCGTGCTGACGCTGTCCAATGTGGCGCGCGATGCGTCCGTGAACCGAAAGACGGTGGAAGGATTCGTCGAGGTGCTCGAAGACCTGCTCGTGTCATTCAAGGTGCCGGTCTTCACCAAACGTGCACGCCGCGCGACCACCATGCACCCCAAGTTCTACTTCTTCGATGCGGGAGTCTTCCGTTCACTGCGTCCGAGCGGCCCGCTCGATCAGCCCTCGGAGATTGACGGTGCCGCCCTCGAAGGTCTCGTCGCACAGCATCTGCGCGCCTGGATCGCCTACGGCAACGATGATCACCAGTTGTTCTACTGGCGAACGCGATCCGGCGTGGAAGTCGATTTCGTGGTGTATGGTGCGACGCACTTCGCCGCGCTCGAGGTGAAGAACAGCGACACCGTGCGTCCCGCCGACCTGCGCGGATTGAAGGCCTTCGTCGCCGACTACCCCGAGTGCAGCCCATGGCTGCTGTATCGGGGGACGGACCGCCTCAAGATCGACGGCGTCACCTGTTGGCCGGTGGCGCAGTTCCTTGCTGAGCTCGCACCGACTGGCTGGCCGTCTACGCCAGCCTGAACGCGAGCTCCCCGAGCCCCTGCACCGAGCACGCCAGCTCGTCTCCCGGCTTCAGCCACACCTGCCGGTCCTTGGGCTGGCCCTGAATCACGCCGGCGGGCGTGCCCGTGAAGATCAGGTCGCCCGGCTTCAGCGTGAAGTAGTCGGAGATGTAGCTCACCATCTGCCGCGTGGTGAAGATGAAGTCGGCGGTGGTGGACGACTGGCGCGTCTCGCCATTCACCCGACACTCGATCGTGAGGTTGTCGGGGTCCACCTGATCGGCCGTGACGAGATGCGGGCCGACGGGCGCGAATCCGTCGATCGCCTTCCCCACCATCCACTGGCCACCGCGCCCGTTCTGCAGGTCGCGCGCCGTGAAGTCGTTGCCGGTGGCGTAGCCCGCCACGTACGACAGCGCATCGGCTTCACTCACACGCCGCGCGGTGCGGCCGATCACGATGACGAGTTCGACCTCGTAGTCGAACTGTGTGGCGAGATCGACGGGCAGCGTGACCGTGCCGCCATGGTTGTTGAGCGACGCGTTGAACTTGTTGAAGAGCACCGGATGCGCCGGGATCTGCGCACCGACCTCCTCCGCGTGCTTGCGGTAGTTGAGGCCGACGCACACGATCTTGTCCGGGCGGCTCACCAGTGGCCCGTACTCGAGACCAGCCTCGGGACGAAAGGCCGCTGCAGCCGCCGCGTTCGTTGCCGCGGCATCGACCACCGCCTGCACGCTTGGCCCGTCCTCCTGCTGCAGCAGGTCGTCCAGCGTTGCGGGTGCGTACATGTTCAGCAGACTCGCCGCGCGCGCGACATCGAGAATGCCCTGGTCGGTCTTCACGCCCAGGCGGTCTTCGCCGCCGTCGCGGAACGTGAGCAGGGTCAGCCCCTTCGCCATGCCGGTGCCCAGCGTGCGCGTCGGCGCGGCGGTGGTGGTCGGCGCGCAGCCGACGGCGGCCAGCGCGCTCATCGCGCCAGCGCTCTTCAGGAAGTCTCGGCGGTGAAGGCTCATGGCGGCAGAATATACGGCGGGATGAGGAGGCTGGCCGCCAGCGTCCGGCACCGGGGCTGGTCGCCCGCCCCTACCGCTGCAGCTGGACCGGCGTGTTCTCGTCTTCGCGCATGATCCCGCGCGCCTGACAGGCGCGCTGGTCGAGCGGCACACCCGCCGCGTCGCAGGCGCAGTCGCCGCTCCCCACGCCGCCGCAGGAGCCGCGCAGGGTGCGCCCGGACATGATCACGCCCACCGCCATGATCCCCATGACGACGGCAACGACCACAAAGCTCAGGATGGCGACGATCATGGGTGGCGCGCCTCAGCGAGGAGATGGCAGCAGGCTCGCGCGGAAACCGGGCGTGAACCGTTCTTCAACCTGTCCCGACGCAGTCGCCACGAGCAAGCCCACCTCGAGGCCGTTCACCTGCGCCAGCGCCCAGGCGGAGTCGGGGCCGGCCACCATGAGCGCGGTGGCCCACGCGTCGGCGTCGGCACAGCGCTCGTGCAGCACGCTCGCGGCCAGCAGCATGTGCTGCACCGGACGCCCCGTCACGGGATCAAGCGTGTGCGCATATCGTACCCCGTCGAGGTCCACGAAGTTACGATAGTTGCCGGACGAGGCGAGCGAGCGGTCGCTGAGCGCGATCGCGAAGCGCACGCGGCGCGAATTCGGATCGGGGTCCTCGATCCCCACGCGGAACGGCTCGCCGCTCGCGTTCAGCCCGCGCGCGCGCATCTCGCCTCCGATCTCCACGAGGTGCGACGTCTCCCCCTGCGCCGAGAGCCAGTCGCTCACCACATCCACGGCGTACCCCTTGGCCACCGCCGACAGGTCCACGCGCACGCGCGCGTCGGCCTTGCGCAGCGCAGTGCCCGCGAGCTCCAGCTTGTCGCTCCCCACGAAGACGCGCAGCGAGTCCACGAGCGCCTCCGGCAGCGCCGCCGCGGGTTCCGCGGCCGGCCCGAAGCCCCACGCGTCCACGAGCGGGCCCACGGTCACGTCGAACCGCCCGCCAGACGCCGCGTGCACCTGCAGCGACAGGCGCACCACCTCGGCCAGCGGTGCCGACAGCGGCACCGGCTCGAGCGAGACGCTCGTGTTGAAGCGCGACAACTCCGACTGCGGGTCGTATGTGGACATGCTCGCATTCACCGCCGCGAGCAGCGAGTCCACGCCGCGCTGCAGGACGGCAATGCGCGCCGCCTCCGCCGGCCCGCCGAGCAGCACGCGATAGGTCGTGCCCATCGTGGCGCCATCGAACGCGGCGGGCGCGCCACGGGCCGCAGACGGGCGCAGGTACAGCCACGCGCTCGCGGCGAGCAGGATCGCGATGGCGATCCATCGCTGCCGCGAGCGCAGGACGGTGGCGGCATCGCGCGCGGGCCCGTTGCTCACCACGGCAGGGGCGTCAGCCGAAGTCGTCGAAGGCGATGTTCTCGCGCGGCACGCCGAGGCTGTCGAGCATCTGCATGCACGCCTTGAGCATCATCGGCGGGCCGCAGAGGTAGTACTCGATGTCCTCGGGTGCCGGATGCTTCGAGAGGTACTGCTCGTACAGCACGTTGTGGATGAACCCCTTCGCCCCCGTCCAGTTGTCCTCGGGACGCGGCTCGGAGAGCGCGAGCGTCCAGGTGAAGTTGGGGTTCTCCTTCTGGATCGCGTCGAAGTCCTCCACGTAGAACGCCTCGCGCAGCGAGCGCGCGCCGTACCAGAAGGTGACCTTGCGATCCGTGTGCAGCCGACGGAACTGGTCGAAGATGTGCGAGCGCATGGGGGCCATGCCCGCGCCACCGCCAATGAAGCACATCTCGTTCTTCGTGGGCTTGGCGAAGAACTCGCCGTACGGCCCCGAGATCACGACCTCGTCGCCCGGCTTGAGGTTGTAGATGTACGACGACATGAGGCCCGGCGGCAGCCCCTTCGTGCGCGGCGGCGGCGTCGCGATGCGCACGTTCAGCATGATGATGTCCGACTCGTCCGGATAGTTCGCCATGCTGTACGCGCGCTGCACCGCCTCATCCGACCGCGAGACGAGCTCGAACAGGCCGAACGTCTCCCAGTCGTCGCGGTACTCGGCCGGCACGTCGAAGTCCGCGTAGCGCACCACGTGCGGCGGGCACTCGATCTGGATGTAGCCACCCGCGCGGAAGGGCACTTCCTCGCCCGCCGGCAACTCGAGCACCAGCTCCTTGATGAACGTGGCCACGTTCTCGTTCGAGCGCACCTTGCACGTCCAGCGGCGCACGCCGAAGACGTCCTCGTCGATGTGAATGGCCATGTCCTGCTTGACCTTCACCTGGCACGAGAGGCGCACCCCGTGCCGCGCCTCACCGCGGGACACATGTCCCGCCTCGGTGGGCAACAGCGCCCCGCCGCCCTCGAGCACCTCCACCTTGCACACGCCGCAGGAGCCCTTGCCCCCGCACGCGGACGGAATGAAGATCTGCTGGTTCGCGAGCGTGTTGAGCAGCGTGGAGCCGCTCGGCACGTGCAGTGCCTTGGCGGGGTCGCCGTTGATCTGGATGGTCACCTCGCCGCTGGACACGAGCTTGGCGCGCGCCACCATGAGCAGGGTGACGAGTGCGAGCACCAGCAGGAGGAACGTGCCGAGACCGGCCACGATCGTGAGCATGTGGTCAGGTCCTCAGAGTTGAATGCCGGCGAACGCCATGAAGCAGATCGCGAGCAGCCCGGTCACCATGAAGGTGAGTCCGAGGCCGCGCAGCGCTGCCGGCGGGTTCGCGTAGCGGAGCTTCTCGCGCACCGACGCCAGCGCCACCACGGCGAGCAGCCAGCCGATGCCGGACCCCACGCCGAACACCACGCTCTCGCCGAAGCCGTAGTCGCGCTCGGCCATGAACAGGCTGCCACCCAGGATCGCGCAGTTCACCGCGATGAGCGGCAGGAACACACCCAGCGCGGCGTACAGCGCCGGCGCGTAGCGGTCGATCACCATTTCCACCACCTGCACGAGCGCCGCAATGGTGCCGATGAAGGTGAGGAACACCAGGAACGACAGGTCGACCGTCGCGAGCGACGGGTGCAGCCAGGCGAGCCCGCCCTCGTTGAGCACACGCTGCAGCAGCAGCTGGTTCACCGGCACGGTGATCGCGAGCACGAACGTGACCGCGACGCCAAGGCCGATGGCCGTCTTCACCTTCTTGGAGACGGCGAGGAACGAGCACATGCCGAGGAAGAACGCGAGCGCCATGTTCTCCACGAACACGGCCTTCACGAAGAGACTGAGATAGTGACTGGCCATGCGTGCCTCAGGCCGCCTTCGGTGGGGCGCTCGCCGTCGGCGCGCTCGGCAGCGGCTCCAGCTCGGCGTGCTCGATCTCGACCACCGGCTCGATCTCGTTCTGCGCCGGCTTCCAGGTGCGGAGCGCCCAGATGAGGCCGCCGATCAGGAAGAACGCCGCCGGCGAGAGCACCATGAGGCCGTTGGGCGTGTACCAGCCGCCGTCGGTGACGAGCGGCAGGAGGCGCACGCCGAACAGCGAGCCGGAGCCGAACAGCTCACGGCAGGCCGCCACGAAGAGCAGCACGATGCTGTAGCCGGCCCCGTTGCCGATCGCGTCGAAGAAGCTCGCCTTGGGGCCGTTCTGCATCGCGAAGCCTTCCGCGCGCCCCATGATGATGCAGTTCGTGATGATGAGCCCCACGAACACCGACAGCTGGCGCGACACGCCGTAGGCGTACGCCTTGAGCAGCTGGTCGGTGATGATCACCAGCGACGAGATGATCGTCAGCTGCACGATGATGCGGATGCTCGACGGGATCCAGTTGCGGATCAGGCTGATGCTCACGTTGCTCGCCACCAGCACGCCAGTGACCGCGAGACACATGACCAGCGACGGCTCGAGCAGCGTGGTGACGGCAAGCGCCGAGCAGATGCCGAGCACCTGCTTGGCGATCGGGTTGTCGTCCACGAGGGGATCGAGCAGTGCGGCGCGCGATTGCTTGTCCAGCATCACGTTCCTCCCTGGCGCGGCTGCGCGCCGGATCGTGGGGGTCGCATCATGGAGTCCCGGTGGTCGCGGTGACGCTCGCGCGTCCTTCGCGCACGCGGTCGAGGTAGGGGCCGAAGGCGTCCGGCCCCAGCCAGAAGTCGAGCGTGGCGGTCACACCACGGCTGGTGATCGTGGCGCCCGAGAGGCCGTCCACGCGATACGGGTCATCGGCAGCCGGTCCGGCCGCCCCCTTGATCACTTCCAGCGCGACGGTCCCGTCATCCCCGAAGGCGCGGCGTCCGACCCAGCGCGCCTGCCAGCGCGGATTCTCGATCTCGCCGCCAAGGCCGGCGGTCTCGCCGTGCTCGTAGAAGGTGATGCCGCCCACCGTGCGGGCGTCCGCGCCGAGGGCGAGATAGCCGTACATCGTGGACCACAGCCCATAGCCCTGGATGGGCAGGATCACGCTCTGCAGCGCGCCGTCACGCATCACTTCGTACACCACGGCCACGTGCGGCACGCGCAGCACGCGTGCCGCGTTCTCCGGCGCCGGCGCGCTGAGCGCCGGATCACGCGCCGCGCGGCGCTGATCGTAGGCCTTGGTGTCGATGGTGTCCACCGTCTCGCCAGTGCGCAGGTCGATCGCGCGCGCCACCACCGAGGCGTCGAAGCGCGCTTCGAGTTCCGCCGCTTCGAGCGATTCGTCGCGCTCCATCAGCCCCGAGACCACGAGCACCTTCTCCATGCGATCGAGCCGCGCGTTGAGCTCCTGCTTCGGACGCAGCGCCACCGCTGCACCGGCGATCGGCAGGGCGCACACGATGCACACGAGCGCGGCGAAGCCGATCGTGTAGGCCGTGGAATCGCGCTTGAACTCAGCCATGGCGCGCCGCCCTCCGCTTCACGTTCGCCTGCACGACCGCGTGGTCGATGAGCGGCGCGAACATGTTCATGAACAGGATCGCGAGCATCATGCCTTCGGGATACGCGGGGTTCACGGTGCGGATGAGCACGCACAGCAATCCGATTCCCGCGCCGTACCACAGCTTGCCGGTCGACGTGAACGCAGACGAGACCGGATCCGTGGCCATGAACACCGTGCCGAACGCCCAGCCGCCGAGCAGCAGGTGCCAGTGCGGCGGCAGCGACAGCATGGGGTTGGTGTCCGAGCCAATCGCATTGAGCGCCGCCGCCGTGGCGAGCGTGCCCACCGTGACGCCAAGCATCGTCTGCCAGGCCGCGACGCGCGTGATGAGGAGGAACGCTCCGCCGATCAGCACGGCGATCACCGAGGTCTCACCCATGGAGCCGGGAATGAGCCCCAGGAACGCGTCCATGGCCGTGAATCCCTCGAGGTGACCGGCGCCTTCGGCATACGACGCCAACCAGGTCGCACCCGAGCGCCCGTCGGCCGGCGTGGCCGCCACCCACACTTCACCCGAGAGCGAGGCGGGATAGGCGAAGAAGAGGAAGGCGCGGGCCGTGAGCGCCGGATTGAGGAAGTTCATCCCCGTGCCGCCGAAGATCTCCTTGCCGATCACCACGCCGAACGCCACGCCGATCGCCAGCTGCCAGAGCGGCACCGCCGGCGGCATGATGAGCGGAATGAGCATGCCCGTGACGAGGAAGCCCTCGTTCACCGGATGTCCGCGCACCGTGGAGAAGAGCATCTCGAAGTTGCCGCCCACGAACAGCGTGACCAGCAGCACCGGCAGGAAGTAGAGCGCCCCGTGCACCATCGAGCCAAGCACCGAGTTCGTGGCCAGCGGCAGCCCCGTCATGCCGTATACCACCGACTGCCAGTTGTCGAGCAGCGTGCCACCCTGCTCCACCACGCGGTGGATCTGGTAGCCCGTGTTGAACATCGCCATGAGGATGCACGGCACGAGCGCAAAGACCACCATCACCATGAGGCGCTTGGTGTCGAGCACGTCGCGCACGTGCGGCCCGCCGTGCGTGCGCTCCGACGGCGTGAACAGGAACGTGTCCAGCGCTTCGTAGCCGGCGTAGAACTTCTCGAAGCGCCCGCCGGGCCGGACGTGCGGCTCGATCTTGTCGAGCAGATCGCGCAAGGGCTTCACTCAGGCCTCCGCCGCGATGGATTCGAGCAGCCGCCGCAGCGCGCTGCCGTAGTCGGCCTTGCCGGGGCACACATAGCTGCACAGCGCCACATCGTCCTCGTCGAGTTCGAGCACGCCGAGTTCCTCGGCCCACTCCATGTCGCCGAGCGCGATCGCGCGCAGCAGGTGCGTGGCCATGAGGTCCATGGGCATGACGCGCTCGTAGGCACCGATCGGCACCATGGCGCGCGGCCCGCCGTGCAGGCGCGTGTCGAAGCCCGCCGAGGCACCGCCGCCGGCGTACACCGGCATGGCCGAGAACCGCGGTGCGCGCAGGCCGAGCCAGCCCAGGAACTCGCGCTTGCGCACCTCGGGCACCGCGCTCACCTGCTGATGGAAACGGCCGAGGAAGGAGAACACCGGATCCGTGGCCTGGCGGCCGGTGAGCACCGACCCGCTGATGATGCGCGGCGCGAGCTGGTCCGCCGGCGTGGGGGCGAGTTCGTCGCGCGTGAGTTCGGCGATGCTGGCCCCGAGGCGCGTGCGCACGAGGCGCGGCTCACGGAACGGCGGACCGCCCAGCGCGACCACCTGCGTCGGATCGAGCCGGCCGTGCTGCACGAGGTGACCAATGCGGATCACATCCTGCGCACCGATGTGCCACGCCACGCGCGTGCGCGAGACGGGCGAGAGCACGTGCATATGGTAGCCCACCGTGCCCGCCGGATGCTTGCCGGCGAAGTCCGCCAGCTGCACACCCTTCACGCCATCGCCAGCCGTGGAGCCGGCGGCGCGGCACACGAACAGCTTCGCGTCGGTGAGGGTGCGCAGCGCCTCGAGCCCACGCTCGAAGTCGGCACGACGCTCGGCAATGATCACGTCGACCGATGGCGCGAGCGGGTTCGTGTCCATGGCGGTCACGAAGAGCGCCTGCGGCTCCGCATCGGGCGCGGGCACGTGGCTGAACGGACGCGTGCGGAACGCGACCCAGAGCCCCGATTCGAGCAACAGCGCGCGCAAGGCGGCGCGGTCGCTGGCCACGCGAGGCGTGAAGGACGCGAAGGGCGTCGCGGTGCGCTCGTCGGCCGACGCGTCGAGCGTGACGACCACGCTCTGGATCACGCGGCGTTCACCGCGATGAATCGCGCTGACCACGCCGCTGGCGGGCGAGACGACCGTGATCGCCTCGTGCGTACGGTCCTGCCACAGGGGCTGCCCGATCGTGACCGCATCGCCCACCTGCACGCGCAAGCGCGGCTTGGTGCCGAAGTGATCGGACGGAAGAACCGCGACTTGGGAGACAGGGCGCGACGCCGAGATGACCTGCGCCGGAGCGCCGCCTATCGGAAGGTCGAGCCCGCGGGTTACCCGGTGCGGGGCTGGCATGGAAGAAGCGGGGGAGTGTCGCGGCGCACCACCATCAGTGGCCGCAACGGCAACCTATGTGCGTGCACAGCTTTTCGCACCACCCCGCACCGTCCCCCCCGCAGGGTGCCCGGCACGGCCGTTCGGCAACGCCGAACCGACCGCGTCGGACGCCGTACCTATTTATGTCACGGCGCCACGGTAAACGTGGCCGCCGCCTTGGTCCGGTCCCAGCGGACCGCGAGTTCGCCGCCGTTGCCGGCCGCCGTCACCGTGATCTGCATCTGCTCCACGACGGCCGGCGTCTGCGTGACGGTGAGCGGAATGCGCGCCAGGTCCTGCTTCTGGTCGTACTCGGTGCCCCACTGCCCCACCTGCTTGTTCACGATCAGCATCCACGTGCCGTCCTTGGCCGGGAGCGTGTACAGCGTGTAGCGGCCAGCCGGCACGGTCGTGGCGCCGAACTTGATCGCCTTGGAGGTGGTGAAGTGCGTGGCCTCGTTGGCGCCGGTGCGCCAGACGGTGCCGAAGGGCACGAGCGCGCCGAAGATTTCGCGGCCGCGCTTGGACGGGCGGCCGTAGTCCACCTTGAGGCTCGCGCCGCCGATGGAGGCGACCACGGAGTCGCGCGGCGAGGCGGGCGCCCGCTGTGCGGACGCGGAGTCGATGGGAGCGGTGAGCGCGGCAAGCGCGAGCGCGGCCGCAGCCGGCAGGTGGCGAACGAAGGACATGGTCGTGGGTGCGGGCAGAAGGTGAGGGGTCGACGCACGCGAGGCCGACCGCTGCTACAAGAACCCCGAACCCCACGCGCAGGTTCACACCGGGCCCGACACCAGCGGGACAGCGGGCGACCCGAGGGGTAGATTGCGCCCATGTCCCAACCCTCCCGCTTCCGCCGCACGCTCGTGCAGGTGATGACGATGCAGGTGGTCGCCCTGGTGGCGCTCTGGCTGCTCCAGGCCCGCTACGCGAGCTGACCCCGCATGCACTGGATCAACTGGGTGGTCGTGGCCGCCTATATCACGTATGTGGTGTGGGACGGCCTGCGCCGCACAAAGGGCACCGTCAACATCGAGGGCTACTTCCTCGCCAACCGGAACCTCCCCTGGTGGGCGGTGGGGCTCTCGGTCATGGCCACGCAGCTCTCGGCCGTCACGCTCATCGGCACCACCGGACAGGGAGCCACCGACGGCCTGCGTTTCGTGCAGTTCTACTTCGGGCTGCCGGTGGCGATGGTGATTCTCGGCGTGACCCTGGTGCCGTTCCTGCACGGCGCCAAGGTGTACACGGCCTACGAGTACCTCGAACGCCGCTTCGACGCGAAGACGCGCTCGCTCACCAGCTTCCTCTTCCTCATGTCACGCGGCATGTCCGCGGGCACCATCATCGCCGCGCCGGCCGTGGTGTTCTCGGCCATCTTCGGCTGGGACCTCACCTGGTCGGTGGCGCTCATCGGCGGCCCCACGGTGCTCTACACCGTGCTTGGCGGCGTGCAGGCGGTGACCTGGGCCGACGTGAAGCAGATGGTGGTGATCGTGAGCGCGCTCGCGGCCATCGTGATCGTGCTGCTGCTGCGCATGCCCATTCCGGTGGACGACGCGCTGCGCGTGGCCGGCGCGACGGGACGGCTGCAGGTGTTCGACTTCTCCTTCAGCTTCACCGAGACGTACACGTTCTGGAGCGGCGTGCTGGGCGGCACGTTCCTCATGCTGTCGTACTTCGGTACCGACCAGAGCCAGGTGCAGCGCTACCTCACCGCGCGCTCGGTGGACGAGGCGCGCAGTTCGCTGCTCATGAGCGCCTACTGGAAGATTCCGCTCCAGGCGCTGGTGCTGCTGGTGGGTGTGCTGGTGTTCCTGTTCTACACCTTCCAGGCGCCGCCCCTGCTCTACAACCCGGCGCACGAGCAGCAGGTGCGGGCGGCGGCGCCCATGGAATACCAGGCGCTCGAGCAGCAGTACGCGGCGGCCGGCACCGCGCGCGAGCAGGCGGCGCGCAATGTGTCCGCGTCGAGGCAGGCGGGCGACGCGGCCGGTGAAGCGCGCGCACTCGACGCCTTCCGCGCCGCCGAGGCCACGGTCACGGCCGTTCGCACCGAGGCGCTCGACAAGGCCGCCACGGTGACCGGTCAGTCGTCGCGCGACGTGAACTACATCATTCCGCGCTTCGTGCTGGACCACCTGCCTGTGGGGCTTGCCGGCGTATTTCTCGCCGCGGTGCTCGCGGCGGCCATGTCGAGCATCGCGGCCGAGCTCAACTCGCTGTCCACGGCCACCGTGGTGGACTTCTACCAGCGTTGGGTGCGGCCGGTGGGCAGCGATGCACATTTCCTCACCGTGTCCAAGGTCGCGACCGCCATCTGGGGATTGTTCGCGTGCATCGTGGCCACGTACGCCGCCACGCTCGGCTCACTGATCGAAGTGGTGAACCGCTTCGGCTCGTTCTTCTACGGCTCGATCCTCGGCGTCTTTCTGCTGGCCATGATTCCGCGGGCACGCGCGCTCGGTGCGTTCGTGGGGCTGATCGCCGGCATGGGCACGGTGGCCGCGGTGAGCTTTGGCGCGCCGACCGTGAGCTTCCTCTGGCACAACGTGATCGGCGCGGTGACGGTGGTCGTGGTGGGACTCGCGCTCAGTCGCGGCAGTGCGCCCTCACAGGGCAGCTGACAGTATCGGGACAGACTGTCGCGCGGGGAACGTCGCGCGTGCGGTGATGTACGGCGAAGGATGCCCGCTGTCGACAAAGCTACCCCTCGAAGAGGAGTCCTACCCATGCCCCTCCGCGCTCCAACCCATGCTGCGAAGCAACGGCTCACGGCGCTGACTGCCGCCGCTGTCGCCTCGCTGCTCGGGCTCGTGGCCGCCTGCAGTGACGGCCCAACGGCACCCGCCCTGCCGGTGTGCGCGGAAGGACTCGAGGTGACGGTGACGCCCACGGGCGAGGCAGGCCCTCGTGTTGCGTGGGACGCTCCGTGTGCGGTCACCTCGATGATCCTCGCCGACACAAGCTATGGGGAAGCGCTCTGGGCGCTCCGCGTCGCGGATGCGCGACTGCGATCGCCGCAGCAGGTGTTCCGCACGCCGGCGGGCGTCAATGAGTATGGACGCGCGCGCCGCCTGCAGCCCGGTGCGACCTACCGCATCCTACTCGGAGTTCGGGACACGTCCCCCACGGGCGTGATCCGCGAGCGCGGCGTGGGCGAGGCGCTCTTCACCGCACCGTAGCAGCGACCGCAGCACTGGCGCACCCGAACCGCGCTGCGACCGAATGCACAAAGGGCCGCCTCCCACTCGGGAGGCGGCCCTTCGCGTATCGATCAGGCGACCCTGACCGATGCCCTGCGATTACTGATTGCGCAGGTTCTCGTTGTTGTCCGTCTCCTGGAGGGGAAGCGGCCAGCACACCTGATCCGCGACCGGCGCGAAGCCCGGCTTGAAGTACGTCGAGCCCGGAACCGGCGCGTTGAGCACGTTGGACGGGTTGCGACGGAGGTCACCCATGCGCTTGGCTTCGAGGTAGAAGTCACGCGCCTTCTGCTCCATGAGCTCGGTGAGCACAGCCGCCGGCGCCGTGGAGCCGCTGTAAGCCGGCTGCCCGTTGGCCGCGCGGCGCGCCTGGATCAGCGTGAGCTGAGCCGCCGTGCTGGTGGCCTCGGCCGCGATGTAGTCGGCCTCGAGCTTGGACGCGAGACGGATGGGCGAGTTGAACGCAGGGTACTTGTCCTGCAGCCAGAACTCGCCGCTCGACGGGTCCTGCGGCGCGAGGTTGTGCTCGGCCGGGGACTTGAAGCGCAGTCGCGGATCACCCGCGATCCGGTACGCCGGCGCCACGGAGATGGAGCCGCGGTCGAGCGTGAACTGCCACAGCCGGTTGCCGAGACGCGTGCGGTTTCCGACGTCGTCCACGTACACCATGTTGAAGGTGTAGCCGGCCGGCACCGCGTTCGCCGCGGCCGCGGCCTGCGCATTGCGACCCGCCTGCAGCTGCGCGCGGGCGAGGCCCACGCGCGCCAGGTTGGCGAGCTGCACGCCCGCCGTGCTGCCGTTGGCCGTGCCCGTGGCGATCGCCAGCTCGAAGGCCGTGACCGCCGAGTCGAGCATCTGCGCCGTGTTCAGCGCCGGACCGCCGCGCGAGACGCCGACGCAGAAGCTCTCGGCCATGAACAGGAAGCTGTAGCCCTTGAACGCCGCCGCGCGCGCGCGGTTGACGTTCGAGCCGGGCTCCGGCAGATCGAGGTCGAGCAGCTGCGACGACGAGGCGAGCGCCACCGAGAGGGGCTGCCACACGTCCGTGTTGTGCGACCCGTTGGTGTTGAGCACCTCGCGGCGGCCGTACTCGTTGCGCGTGGGGAAGGTTTCGGCCACCAGCGTCTCGCCCGTGAACCAGGACTGGTACATGGCGAACCAGCCCAGGGCCACCGCGAAGTTCTGCTGCGCGGAGGCCGCGAGGGTCGGCGCATCCGCCTCGGGGTTGATCGCCGAGGCGTTGATGAGGTTCGGATTCTTCACCGTGAGGAAGTCGCTGCACGCCCCGAGGCTCACCCCGAGGACAGCGGCGACCGCGCCTGCGCGCACGGTGCGTCGAATGTTGGTCATGGAGTATTCGCTCAGAAGGTGAAGTTGGTCTTGATCACGAAGCGGCGCGGATTCGGCAGCGTCAGGAAGTCCGTGCGATCGAAGTTGGCGGCACCGGTGGAGACCACCTCAGGGTCAGCGCCCGAGTAATCCGACCACAGCGCGAGGTTCTGCGCCGCGAACGTGATCGTGCCACCCTTGATGCGATTGCCAAGCCGCGACAGCAGGCCGCGCGGCAGGGTGTAGCCCACCGAGACTTCGCGCAGGCGGATGAAGTCGGCCGACTCCATGAACGCGTCGCGCACTTCGTTCACCGTCGTGGCCTGTCCGTTCTCCTGCACGAAGGCCGGCCGGCCCGGCGTGTCGTTGCCGTAGCGGCGCAGCCGCTCGAGGCGCGGCAGGAAGTCCGGGTCGAGGCGCTTCTGGTCGCGGACCAGCTGCGTCTCGCGGAAGAACGCCGTGTTGTTGAAGATGTAGTGACCGGTCTTGCTGTCGAGCAGCACGTTGACGCGGATGTTCTTCGCCACGGTGATGCTGTTGGCCCAGTTCCACTCGAGCGTGGGCAGGATGCCGCCGATCGTCTCGAGCGTGTCCGCCACGGTGACGACGCCGGTGGCCTCGTCGATGCTGCGGATGCGCTTGGACACCAGCGAGGCGAGCGGGGCTCCTTCCGTGAAGCGGAAGGTCGTGCCGAACGGGTTCACGCCACCCAGCGAGACGAGCTCGTTGTCGAGCGTGTTGCCGCCGAGCGTGGACGTCCAGTCGAAGTTGTCGCGACGGATGAGGTTGGCCGTGAGCACGAGCTCGAGGCCGGAGTTCCTGACCTCACCGATGTTCGCGAACGGGTTCGCCAGGAAGCCGAGCGACGGCGGGAGCGGCCGCGTGAGCAGCAGGTCCTTGGTGTTCTTGTTGAAGTACGTGAACTCCACGCTGACGCGGTCGTTCCACATCGCGGCGTCGAAGCCCGCCTCGAACTCCGTGCCACGCTCGGCCTTGAGCGAGTCGTTGCCGGGGTTGAGCGGGATGGCACCGGCGGCCTGCGTGCCGGTGATCGCGAACGGCGCGGCCGAGAAGGTGGTCAGCGAAGCGCCCGGCGTCGGGGCGCGGCCCGTGGTGCCGTAGGCGGCGCGGACGCGGAACTGCGAGAAGATGCCGGCAAGCGGCTCGAAGAAGGCTTCTTCGGAAAGCACCCACGAGGCGCCGACACGCGGCAGGAAGAACGACGGCGTGCTCTCACCGAACGACGAGTTCTGGTCGATGCGGGCGCCGAACTGGATGAACCGCTTGTCCTGGTGGCTGATCTGCAGCTCGCCAAGGTAGCCGAGGGCCTTCGACTCGTTGAAGCTCTGGCCACCGGTGCGGGTGGAGGCGTTGTTCACGCTGTTGGCCGCGTTCGTCACGAAGCCGAAGCCGTTCGAGAACGTGTTGTCGGTGCGCGTGATGATGGACTGCAGGCCGCCGGAGAGGTTCACGCCCCACTGGTCGTCGCTGCCGAACGTGCGCTTGATGTTGCCGAGGTAGTCGATCGTGAAGCGATCGAAGCCCAGGCGGGTCTGCGTGTTGTCGCCGGTATTCAGGTTGCCGGCGTACTGCTGGCCGCTGTTGAGCGGGAAGAAACGCGTGATCTCGTCACGCGCGAGGTCGGCACCCACCGTGAATCGGTTCGTGAACCAGTCGGTCGGCTGGTACGACAGCGTGACGTTGGCCTGCGTGCGGCGCGACTCGATCGTGTTCTGGATGTTCTTGATCGCGTCGAACTGGCGGTTGAAGCCGAAGAAGCCGTCCTGCGACGGGACGCCGTCATCGCGGCGCGTGGTCGGCGAGCCGAGCAGCGCGCCGCCGAGCCAGCCGTAGATGTTGTTGTCGTTGTCCGGCAGCTGGGTGTCCGACTGCAGGATGTTCAGGCCGATGTCGATCTTGACCTTGTCGCTCGGCACGAAGTTCACGTTCGAGCGGAAGCCGATGCGCTCGAAGGCGTTGTTCGGGAGCGTGCCCTCGGACTTGTCCGACGTGGCCGAGAGGAAGTAGCCGTAGTTGCTGCCGCCGCCACGACCGGTCCAGCCGATGTTGCGCTCACCGCCCGTCTGGAACGCGTTGATGCGCTCGAGCGGGTTGTCGCTGATGAGCGTGCCGACCTCCTGCCCGCGGCAGAGCGGGTTCGCGCTGGTGGCGGCGACGAGGGCCGCGGTGCAGTTGCCGAAGTTCGACGGCGGCGTCCAGTTCTGGTCGATCTGCGCCACGTCGATGCGGATGTTCTGCTCGAACGAGTTCGAGCCGAGCTTGCCCTTCTTGGTGATGATCTGGATCACGCCGGCCGAGGCGTCGGCGCCGTACAGCGTCGCGGCAGCCGGGCCCTTCACGACTTCGATGCACTCGATGTCGTCGGGGTTGATGTCGTTGAGGCGGTCAGTCGACTGGCCACCGACGCCCGGCGAGTTCTGCGCCTCGGAGACGCGAATGCCGTCGATGAAGATGAGCGGCTGGTTGGAGAGCGAGATCGAGGAGGCGCCGCGGATGCGGATGGAGCGCGAGGCGCCCACCGAGCCGGAGCTCGCGTTCACCGACACGCCGGGGAGGCGCGACTGGAGCAGCTCGTTCACGTTGGAGATCGGCGCATTGCGCACGATGTCCGACGCGGGCACGGAGGCCACGACGGCCGCCTGCGCCTTGCGCTGCGTGTTCCCCGTCACACCCGTGACGACGACTTCGGACAGGCGCGAGACCGTGGCCGACATCGTGAAGTTCTTCGTGACGCGAGCGCCGGCGCCGATGCGCACGGTGTCGCCGGTGGCCTGGTAGCCGATGCGCTGCACGGAGACAGCCGCAAGGCCCGGGCGAATGTTCGCGATGCTGTACTCACCGCTCTCGTTGGTGACACCGATGAGCGTGGTACCGCCGATGATGACCGTCGCGCCGCTGAGCGGGGCACCGGTTCCGGCATCGGTGACCGTGCCCACCAGCGTGCCGTTCTGGGCCTGAGCGGCCGCCGGCACGAGGGCAACGAGCGCAAACAGCGCCGTGGCCAGGGTGGGCAGGAACGTTCGGAACGTCCTCTTCATGGACAACCGTCCTGACTGGAGATGTGATCTGTGGCCGTGCCGCAAGGGAAGCAGCCCGACCGGGGGGGATACTGCACAGGACATACACGGGACGAGCCGCGCATGACCGGTACGAAGCGCCTGCACGATCATCGAATCATCACGGGAAGGCAACCCACTGTCACGATCGAGTGACAATGGAGGGACGGAACGCGCTGCGTTCCAGCGATCGGAAAGGAGGCCGCGGGCAGGTGAGCAAGGAAAGCCGCACGGCCACCGGACGGTTCCCGGTGCCCGTTACGCGGTGTCCGTGAGCCGGTGCCCGGCCCGCCGTCAGCGCACGGCGCAGCTGCCGAGCACCGCCAGCGCGTTCCCCACCGCGCGCTCTCCCCCCGGATCGGAGGGGCGGGTGACCACGCGCGCCATCCCGGTGGCCGGCTCGCGCACGACCAGCGCCGATGAACCGCCGCCGTCGAGATTGATCGCCTCCGTCGCACCCAACGCCTGCAGGACCCGCGCCGTCTCCTCGAGCGTCGTGCCTACACTCCAGCCATCGCGGCGCCCGTCGAGCACGGCCAGCCACAGACGGCGCCCGGACGCATCGAGCCCCACCGCCGTGCGCGGATTCACGCCCCGGAAGCTCGCCGCGCCCGCGGTCGCCAGCGCGGCCGGCATCCTCCCGCTTGCGAGCAGCACCGGAAAGCCGCCCACCGCCTCCCGCGGTGCCGGCGTGCCCAGTGACCGCACGAGGCGTACCGAGGCGCCAATCGCGAACGGAATCGACGCCGATCCGCGCACCGTGTCGGCGGGCACGACCAGCAGGACCGTGTCGCCCAGCGGCACCCTCCGCCCGCCACGGGCCACCACCCGGTACCGACCGGCACCGGCCGCCGGCACCAGCGCCAATGCCTCAGGCTCGGTCACGGAGTCGAGCGGCACCCCCCACGACCGATCCAGCACCGCCGCGCCGGTTGCCGGCCACCGATTCCACGCCACAATCGGGACCCGTGATCGACCGTCGGTCACCTCGCCCGATGCGGACAGCGTGCCGATGAACGCGCGCCCCGCACTGTCGATCGCGAACACCGGGCGCGTCCCCGGCCCGGCCAGCACGCGACCGTCCTCCACGTGCGCCCCGGTCGGCACCCCCGGCGGGGTGAAGCTGAAGAAGTCGGCGTTCACCGCCGCCAGCGGGCTCAGGTCCGGGGCGAGACCATCCAGCAGCGCGCTCGTCGTCGAACGCCCCACGGCCGTCGCGTGCCCCTTCACCGCCCGCAGTGTCACGCACCCCGCCAGGTCCACCTCGAGCACGGCGCCGCGCCAGGGTGCCTCCGTCCACACCACCTCGTGCAGACGCACCGCCGGCGAGATCACCGTGGTGCGCACGCTGTCGGCCACCCCGACCGGATCAGGCCAGGGCCAGCGGTGGGCGGCGGTCCCGGCGCTCGAACCACCGGAGCGGGCGCTGGACAGGCAGCCCCCCAGCCCCGCCAATGCCAACACCGCGCTGGCCGCGCCCACCGCGCCGCGCCACGACGGCCGACGCGAGGCGCCCCCACGCGCCATCACGCCCGTCCCTGCACGGCGGTCATCACCCCCGCCAACTCCGCCAGACTGATCGGCTTGTTCAGCACCAGGATGTCCTCGCGAGCGAGAAACGACGCGTCCTCGGGCGTCACCGCCCCTCCGGTCATGATGATGAGCCGCCGCCGCAGCGCCGGGTGCTGCACCGCCAGGGCCTCGGCGAGCGCCGCGCCGGACATGCGCGGCATCATGAGATCCGACACGATGATGTCGAACGGCTCCTGCGACGCCAGCGCGAGCGCCGCCTCGCCATCGGGCGCCACCGACACGGTGTGCCCCATGCGGCCGAGCGCCCGCTGCATCACCGTCAGCAGCACCGGCTCGTCGTCCACCACGAGCACGCGCGACGGCACCGCCACACGCGGCGTCTCCACTTCGCCCGAATCCGGCTCCACGGCGTCGGCCGGCGCCGCGGGCAGGACGATGCGCACCTGGGCGCCGCCCTCCGGCCGGTTCTCGAGCGTGAGGGTCCCCCCGTGGGCCGCGACCATGCCGCGCGTCACGAACAGGCCGAGCCCCGTGCCGCCGTCGCCGGCGCGTGTCGTCACGTACGGTTCGCCCAGACGTGGGAGCACCGCCGGGTCGAACCCGGGGCCGTTGTCCCGCACGACCAGCTCGGCGTCGCCGCTGTCGGTGGTGCGGGTGGACACCACGATGCGCGCCACGGCGCCGGCCGGCAGCCGCTGCAGCGACTGCGCGGCGTTCACGAGCGGGTTCACGATCATCTGCACCAGCTGTCCCTCGTCGCCGAACACATCGGGCACGGGCTGCAGGTCGTTCGTGATCTCCACACGGTGGCGCAGCTGCGGCGAGGCGATGCGCAGCCCCGCGCGCACGACGTCCGCCAGCTTCACGCGGCGGAAGTGATCGCCGCGCACACCGTACGTGCGCAGACTCGTGACCACGCGGCCGATGCGACGTGCCCCGTCAATGGACTCCCGCAGCGCACTGCGCACCTCCGGTGCCGCCCCCGCCCCAAGCGTGCTGCGCAACTCCTCGAGATGAAACACGAGGTACTGCAGCGGATTGTTGATCTCGTGGCCGACTCCGGCGGCCAGCCGGCCGAGCGCGGCCAGCCGCTGCTGCTCGACGAGCGACTCCCGGGCCACGTCGCGCTCGCTGGTGCGCACCGCCACCTCGGCGCTAAGGCGAGACGAGAGGTCCGCGAGGCGACGCGCGTCGTCGGAGAAGCGCTGCAGCAGCTGCACCGTGAGCGGGAGCACCGCGAACACGTAGCCGGGGCTGGCGAGGTACATGAACTCCACGACGCCCGCCGCCACGAGGGCCTCCTCGATCATGCACACGGCGTAGAGCGAGAGCCCGATCACGATGCCCAGCGCGCTGCGGTCACCGCGTCGCACGCGCCGGATCTGCTGCACGAGGCTCGTGCCGAGCACGAGCAGCACCGCCAGGGCGATGCCGTCGCCAAGGTCGTTGAGCGGATGCACGCGCTCCTCGATGCCGAGCCAGGGCACCTGCACCTGCAGCACCGTCGAGCGGTCGAGCAGGAGGTCGGCCGCCGCCGCGGTTGCCGCCACCAGCACCGTGCTGCCGGCGAGCACCAGGCTCCAGCGCGGCATGGAGCGGATCGCGCCCGAGGCATCGGCGAAGGTGAAGCGCATCCAGAGTGCGGCGTGCCCGGCCGCCACGGCCACGTTCGCCTGGACGATCGCCCCGCGCAGCGACAGGTCATCCGCGTTCATGTAGAACCAGAAGTCGAGCGCGCTGAACAGCCCCGCGGACAGCGCGATCGCCGCCATGAGGCGCACGCGTTCCCACCCCGGCGCCCGCGCGATGAAGAACATCACGGCGGCGCTGGCGGCCTGCAGGAACACGGCAACGAGGGAGACGACGGCGTGCAGGCTCACGCAGGCAATATCGGCCGGAGCGGCTCCGGGAGCGAGCCGCCCCGTTCACCGTGAGCGCCAGCGCTGGCCGTGCGGCCTGCGTTTCCCGATCGTGCCCCGTGGCCTACCTTCGTGCAGTTCGTCCTCCCCCCTTTCCCTCCATTCATGCCCCTGCTTCGCTCGCGCCTCGCCTGCGGCGCCGCGCTGGGTGCCGGCCTCGCCCTGACCGGCCTGGCCCCCGCCGCGCTCGCCCAACCCCTCGACTCGGCCACCGTCGCCGCCATGAAATGGCGCAACGTGGGCCCCGCCAACTTCATGGGTCGCCTCTCCGACGTGGTCGGCATTCCGAGCCCGTCCAAGACCGTCTTCGTGGCCGCAGCCGGCGGCGGCATCTGGAAGAGCACCAACAACGGCATCACCTGGCGCCCCACCTTCGACGACAAGCGCGTCATCTCCATGGGCGTGCTGGCCATTGCCCCCTCCGACACCCAGCAGGTGTGGGCCGGCACCGGTGAGCCGAACTCGCGCAACTCCATCGAGCCCGGCGGCGGCATCTACAAGAGCACCGATGGCGGCCTCACCTGGACACTCAAGGGACTCGAGAAGACCGAGGCGATCGGTCGCATCGTGGTCCACCCCACGAACCCGAACGTCGTGTACGTGGCCGCCCTCGGCGCCACCTGGCGCGCCAACGCCGAACGCGGCCTCTACAAGACCACCGACGGTGGCGACAGCTGGCAGCTGGTCAAGTTCGTGAGCGACAAGGCGGGCTTCGTGGACCTTGCGATGCACCCCACCAACCCCGACGTGCTCTTCGCGGCGAGCTGGGAGCGCTTCCGCACCCCGTACTCGCTCAAGAGCGGCGGGCCGGGCTCGGGGCTGTGGAAGACGACCGACGGCGGCGCGACCTGGACCGAGGTGAAGGGGGGCAACTTCCCGGCGGGCATCAAGGGGCGCATGAGCGTGCGCTTCGCGGCCAGCAACCCGAACTACGTGTACGCGATGGTCGAGGCGGCGGACGCGGCCGAAGGGGTGAACTTCACCCCCGCGCGCGCGCCGAAGGACAACGGCCTCTGGCGCTCCACCGATGGTGGCGCCACGTGGACGCACATGAACAGCGCCAATGTGCGCCCGTTCTACTACTCGCTGCTCGCGGTGGACCCCAAGAACCCGGAGCGCGTCTACTTCTCGAGCACGCAGCTGCAGCTCACCGACGACGGCGGGCGCACCTCGCGCAACGCGGCCCAGGGCGTCCACATCGACGACCACGGCCTCTGGATCGATCCGAACGATCCGCAGCGCTGGTTCATCGCCAACGACGGCGGCGTGGCCGTCACCTATGACGGCGGCGGCAACTTCCTGCAGCCGCAGAACCTGTCGATCGCGCAGTTCTACGAAGTGAGCTTCGACATGGCGGTGCCGTACAACATCTGCGGCGGCGCGCAGGACAACGGCACGTGGTGCGGCCCCAGCCGCCGGCGCAGCGGCAACACGCCCCTGGCCTACTGGTTCACGATCGCCGGCGGCGACGGCTTCTACGCCGCGCAGGACCCCACCGACCCGGCGCTCGTGTACGGCGAGTCGCAGGGCGGCAACGTGTCGCGCGTGAACCTGCGCACCGGTGAGCGCTACTCGCTGCAGAAGCCGAGCTGGCAGGGGCGCTACGCGGAGTGGGAGGACAGCATTGCCGTGGTGCGCGGCGATCCGCTCGTGCCGGCCACGCGCGAGGTGGAGCGTCGCATCGCGGCGCTGCGGGCGCGGCAGGCGAAGGATTCGGCCGACATGGTCATCCGCTACAACTGGAACTCGCCCTTCTTCCTCTCGCCGCACAATCCGTCGGTGCTGTACTTCGCCGGCAACAAGGTCATGAAGTCCATGAAGCGCGGCGAGGAGCTGCAGGTGATCTCCGGCGACCTGTCGAAGAACCTCGTGGCCAAGCTCGACACCGCGCTGCGCCTCACGGGCGGCATCACGCTCGACGCCACCGGTGCCGAGACGTACGGCACGGTCACGTCGCTCGCGGAGAGCCCGCTCAAGCCGGGGCTGCTCATCGCCGGCACCGACGACGGCAACGTGTGGAAGTCGTCGAACGACGGCGCCACGTGGGAGAACCTCACGTCCCGCTTTGCGGGCGCGCTGCCGAACGGCGGCGAGGTGTACGTCGCGCGCGTCGAGGCGTCATCGCACGACACGAGTACCTTCTACGTGGCGTTCGACAACCACCGCTGGGGCGACTTCAAGCCGTACCTGTTCATGACCACCGATGGCGGCCGCAGCTTCCGGTCCATCGTGAACAACCTGCCGGTGGGCGGCCCCGGTGACTTCGTGCGCGTGATCCGCGAGGATCCGCACAACCGCAACCTGCTGTTCGCGGGCACGTCGATCGCGGTGTACGCATCGCTCGACCGCGGCGCCACGTGGTCGCGCTTCATGGCGGGCATGCCGAGCGTGCCGGTGTACGACCTCAAGATCCACCCGCGCGATCGCGAGCTCATTGCTGCCACGCATGGGCGCGGCTTCTGGATCGCCGACATCGCGCCGCTCGAGCAGCTGACGCCCACCGTGCTGTCGGCCGACGCGCACCTCTTCACACCCAAGCCCGGCTGGCAGTGGGGCGAAGGCCCGCTGCTCTCGGCCAGCGGCAACGGCAACGCGCAGGGCTTCTTCGCCACGCCGAACCCGTCGTACGGCGCGAGCATCAGCTATCGCGTGGGCGCCGGCCAGACCGGACAGGCGCGCATCGCGATCGTGAACGCCGCGGGTGATACCGTGTCGCGCCTGCAGGGGCCGACACGTCCCGGCGTGCACACGGTGACGTGGAACTACGGCGTGCAGCGCACGCAGGCCCCGACCGCACTGTCGCCGGCCGCGCGCCGCGACAGCATCCTGCGCGCCGTGCGCGCGCCCCAGGTGATCGACTCGCTCGCAGCGGCCAAGTACGACAGCGCCGCACTGGCCACGGCGCGCACGCTGCTCGGCATCGACCGGCCGGCCGCTGGTGGCGGCGGGGGCGAGGGCGGCGGCGGCGGTGGTGGTGGTGGCGGCGGCTTCGGCGGCGGGGCCACGTCGTGCGAACGGCCGCTCACGCAGTGGGACACCTTCTGCGCGCGCCCGGGCGAGTCGCAGACCGTGCGGCAGGGACTCGCGTCGGAGGCACCGACTGGCGGCCGTGCGGCGGCGCTGGCGGCAGGTGCGCCGGCCGTGCGGCGCATCTTCGACCTGATCGGCCTCGCACCACCGGCCGGTGGGCGCGGCGGATTCGGCGGGTTCGGCGGCGGGGCCTCCGCCACGACCGGCGACTACGGCGTGGTGCTGCGCATCGGCAACCAGGTGTACAAGCAGACGCTGCGCGTGGAAGACGTCGGCATGTCCGGCTGGGCCGCGATGTACGGCGGCAACCGGTGAGCCGGGCCGCGCAAGCGGCCTGAAGCGTGAGACGTGGACGCGGGGGGCACGCTGTACAAGGCGTCGCCCCCCGCGTTACGATCCGGCATCGCACGCGGCAGGAATCGTCCCGGCAGCGTGCCCCGGTGTCGCCGCACGCTGCCGTTTCCCTCTGCTCCAAATGGCCGATTCCCTGACGACACCGCCGGCGAGCGATCCGGCCCGCAAGTTCCAGCGCGGCTTCCTGCTGCTGCTCGTTGCCGGCATCTCGGTGCTGTTCGTGCAGATGGTGCGCGACTTTCTGCTCGCCGTCTTCCTCGCGGCCATCTTCGCGGGCATGAGCTACCCGCTCTTCGACCGCCTGCGAACCCGCATGGGGGGCCGGGAGAACATCGCGTCGATCACCACCATCCTGCTCATCCTGGTCGGTGTGATCGTCCCCCTCGCCGTGTTCATGGTGTTCGTGGTGTCGGAGTCGGTGAGCATGTCGCAGGCCATTGCCGACTGGATCCGGAGCGAGCCGGACCGGTTCGGTCAGCTGCGCGAGTGGGCGTATCGGCTGCCGGTCGTGGGCCGCCTGGTGCCGGAAAGCGATGTGCTGCTGGCCAAGCTCGGCGACCTCGCCGGCACGATCGGCCCCACCGTCGCCAGCAAGCTCGCCGCGTTCGGCGGTGCCACACTGAGCTTCCTGTTTCAGCTCTTCGTGTGCCTGTACGCGATGTTCTTCTTCCTCGTGGACGGACCGGGGCTGCTGCGACAGATCCTGTACTACATCCCGCTCGGCTCGGCGCAGGAAGACCAGCTGCTCGAGCGCTTCATCTCGGTCACGCGCGCCACGATCAAGGGCTCGCTGCTCATCGGGGTGATCCAGGGGCTGCTCGCGGGGCTCGCGTTCTGGGTGGCCGGTGTGCCGGCCGCGGCGTTCTGGGGCACGGTGATGGTGGTGTTCTCCATCATCCCCGCCGTGGGATCGGCGCTGGTGTGGATCCCGGCCGTGGCCTACCTCTTCATTGCGGGTGACACCACCGCTGCGCTCGGGCTGCTCGCCTGGTGCGCCCTCGTGGTGAGTTCGGTGGACAACTTCCTGCGCCCGCTGCTCGTGGGGCGCGACGCGCGCATGTCCGACCTCATGATCCTGCTCAGCACCATGGGCGGCATCGTGCTCTTCGGCGCGCTCGGCTTCATCGTGGGCCCCATCATCGCCGCGCTCTTCGTGACCGTGTGGCACATCTACGGCCACGCCTTCCGCGATTGGCTGCCCGAAGTGCCGGTCGGCTTCCTGAACGACCGGCTCACGGGCGATGATGACGAGGACACGGTCGTCGCGCCTCCTGCTGCCGGCCCGTCGCCCAACGAGCCGTAAGTGCGCCTCGAGACACAGGCCGCGTCGCGTTCGCGTTCGCGTTCGCGCTTGCGCTTGCGCTTGCGCTGGCGGCAGCTGACGGCGGCCCTCGCCGTGGCCCTGCTCGCCGCCTGCGGCGACTCCCCCACGGCGCCCGGCACCACCACCCCTCCGCCCGGCACCATCCCGCCGGCACCGCCCACCCCACCGGCGGGTCCCATGCCCTCGCTGCCGCGCGAGTTTCGCGGGCTCTGGGTGGCCACCGTGGCCAACATCGACTGGCCGTCGCGGTCCGGGCAGTCGAAGGAGGCGCAGCAGGGCGAGCTGGTGAACATTCTCGATCGCGCACACGCCCTCGGCTTCAACGCCGTGATCCTGCAGGTGCGCGCCGCCGGAGATGCCCTGTTCCCCTCCACGCTCGAACCGTGGAGCCGGTCGCTCACCGGCACCCAGGGCACCGATCCGGGGTGGGACCCGCTCGCCTTCGCCGTCACGCAGGCGCACGCGCGCGGCCTCGAACTGCACGCGTGGTTCAACCCGTTCCGTGCCGGCAACCTTTCCGATTCGCTCACACGATCGCCGCAGCACTTCGCCAACCGTCGCCCCGACCTCGCGCGCCGCTACTGCACGCAGCTGTGGTTCGATCCGGGGGAAGCCGACGTGCGTGACCACGCGCTGGCGGTGATCGCCGACGTGGTGCGGCGCTACGACGTCGATGCGGTGCACCTCGACGACTACTTCTACCCCTACCCCGACTCGCGCTGCGCCGGCCTGTCGTTCCCCGACAGCGCGCCCTACGCGCGGCACGTGGCCGGCGGCGGCACGCTCTCGCGCGACGACTGGCGCCGCGACAACGTGAACCGGTTCGTGGAATCGCTGCGGCCGCTCGTGCACGGCATCCGGCCGTTCGTGCGCGTCGGCATCAGCCCGTTCGGCATCTGGCGCCCCGGCACGCCGGCGGGCATCACGGGGCTCGACTCGTGGGGCTCGATCTTCGCCGACTCGCAGTGGTGGCTGAGCCGAGGCTGGGTGGACTACTTCGCGCCGCAGCTGTACTGGGCGCGCAGCAGCGCCGGGCAGAACTTCAACGTGCTGCTCGACTGGTGGGCCTCGCGCAACACCATGCGTCGGCACCTCTGGCCCGGGCTCGCCGCGTACCGCGTGGCCGACGGCACGTCCTCGGCGTTCAGCGCCGACGAGATCGAGGGGCAGATCGGCGAAGTGCGGCGCCGCACCGACGGCACCGCGCTTCCCGGCGCGCCCACCGGCACGATTCTCTACAACACGTCGTCCGTCATGCAGAACCGCGGCGGCCTCGCCACGCGACTCGAGGGGGGTGTGTTCGCCGCGCGCGCGGTCGTGCCCGCCACGCCGTGGCTGGTCACCCCGGCGTGGAACGCCGCCGATCGCGAGATCACCTTCGCGCGGGGGGCGACGTCGGGGTTCGTGCGACTGCGCGGCTCGCGTCCCCCGGAGGCGGTGCGCTGGTGGGTCGTGCGCTGGCGCGACGAGCGCGGCTGGACGCTGCGGCAATATCCCATCACCATGGACAGCGTGCCCTGGCCACGACTGGCCGACGGCCGCACGGCGACCGACGTGTCCCTCGAGTTCCTGGCGCCGAATGGCGTCGGGCTCGGCACCTACACGTTCGACGTGGCGCCCTGAGTCACGCGTCGCGCGTGTCGCCTGCGCCCCTTGCCCTTGCCGCACGACCTTCTGAGCTTGCGGCAGGATCGTGGTCACCCAAGGGACGGCTCGCGGCGCGCGGGCGGGAGGAACAGGGCGTGGAGGATTGGTTGCTTGGCACATGGCGCCTCATGCGCGCCGACGCGGCGCTCGATTTCGCGCCCGGGGTGCGCATGGAGTTTCGCGACGCCGGCGACCTGCTCTATCACGTGGATGTCGGCGGACGCGACCAGGTGATCGCCCTGCGCTACCGGATCGAGGGGGACACGCTGCACACCGAGAACCCCGCGGCGCCGCACAGCATGTCGGTGCGCTTCGCCCACGGCTTCGGCGGCGTGCTCATTCTCGACTTCGCCGGCCCGCGCGCGTGGCTCGTGCGCGAGGACGAACCGGCCATTCGCCGAGGGCCGGCGTGAGCCCGCAACGGTCACTCGCCACGCGCTGGCTCGCCTTCGAGGACCGGGCGTTCTGGTGGATCGGCCGGGCCGAGCGCTATCTGCGCGGCCTGCCCGAGAACACGCGCATCGTGCCCGGCACCTTCGAGCGCCTGCTCTTCCGCATCGCCATGGCGGCAATCGTCGGCATGATCGCCATCATGGCGGTGCCGTCGCGTACCTTCCGCATTCGTGCCCTGCTGCTGCTCCTGCTCGCGCTCTTCGTGCTCATCATGGGCGCGGCGTACCGCGACGCATTTCCGGGTCGCAAGCGCTAGTCGGCGTACGCCGCGTCCGCGCTCGCTGCCTTCGCCCACCAACGGGAGCACGCGCTCATGCGCTTCAAGCTCGCGCCGCTCATCGCCGCCACCGCCGCCGTGACCTTCTCGGCGGCCCCCGAGCCGCTGCGCGTGCTCCGCTCCGCACCGGGGGCCGTGGCCGCGCCCACGGACACCATCATCGTGAGCTTCGACCGGCCCGTGGCCGGCGCGCTCGACGAGGTCGTGAACGCCACGGATGTGCTGCGCATCGCGCCCGCGCTCGACGCGCGCTTCGAGTGGCGCGATCCGGTCACGCTGCGTGTGATCCCGCGCGCCCCCATGCCGCGCGGCGCGCGCTACACCGTGACCGTCTCCACCGACTTCCGCGCCATGGACGGCAGTGCGCTGGCCACGGCGCACGCCTTCGCCTTCCGCGTGCGCGGCCCCACGCTGATCGGCGGCCTCCCCGTGACGGGGCGCGACACCACGCCGCACGTGGCGCAGCGTCCCACGCTCACGCTGGTGTACGACGCGCCGGTGCGCGCGCGCGACGTGGCGCGCGGCGCACGGCTCGAGCCGCTGTCCGCGTGCCGCGCCGCGAATGGCCGCACCCCGGAGCGCGTGCCGCTCGAGCCGGCCGGCGCCCCGGACGCGCTCACCGACACCGTGCGACTCACCGCGACCCGCGCACTCCCCGCCGACTGCCTCGCCGCGCTCGTGGTGTCACGCGAACTCGCGGCGCCGGGCGGCAGCGCCTCCGAGTCACCAGCCGCCGACCAGCTCGGCACCACACGCTGGCTCTTCCGCACGCACGGCGCGTTTCGCATTGCCGAGGCGCGCTGTCTCGGCACCACCTGGTGTCCGCACGGGCCGCTGCAGCTGCGCTTCAGCACGCCGGTGCACGGCGCCGACCTGGCGCGCGCGCTGCGCATCGCGCCGCACGTCCCGCTCGACTTCGACACCACCGCCACCAGCGACAGCTGGCGGCTCAACGCCGCGCTCGCGCCGCGCACCACCTACGCGCTCATCACCGGCGCCTCGCTGCGCGACGTGTTCGGGCAGCCGCTCGGTGGCAATCCCAGCGTCGGCGTGCGCACCACCGGCTACGCCCCCGACGTGCAGGCCCCGTTCGGACGCCTCACCGTGGAGCGCACCGGCTTCCGCACGCTCGCCGTGCGCACCATGAACGTGGACACGCTGCTCGTGGAGCGGCTGCCCGTTCCGGACAGCGCCGTCGCGCGACTGCTCGCAGGTGGCGAGTGGACGTGGCTCGAGTTCTGGAACGCGCAGCCGCGTCGCATCGTGCAGCAGCGGGTGCCGCTCACCCGCTCTCCCGACCGCGCGCGCATCGTGGCGGTGTCCATTCCCGCCGGCACGGCCGCGCGTCCCGCCGCAACGCTGCATCTCGTGCGCGTGCGCGACGCCTTCCGCAGCGCGGACACCACCCGCCGCGACGACTGGTTCCGCCTCGCCCTCGTGCAGGTCACCGACCTCGGCGTGCATGCGAAGATCGGCGATGACGCCGGCGCCGTGTGGGTCACCGATGCGCGCGACGGCGCGGTGCGCCCCCGCGCCACCGTCGTGCTGCACGACCGCGAAGGTGCCGTGCTCGCGCGTGGAGTGACCGATGCCGACGGCATGGTGCGTCTGTCCGGTTACCAGTGGCGACGCCGCGACACGAGCACGACCAACGAGGAGCCGCTCGACGAGGGCTACGTGTCGGTATCTCTTGGCGACGATCGCGCCCTGCTCCCCATCCGCGATGGCAACCCCGACCTCGCGCCGTGGCGCTTCGGGGTAAGCGGCGCGTGGGGCGTGGATCGCGCCACGGTGGCCGGTGCCGTGTTCACCGACCGTGACCTCTATCGCCCCGGGGAGACGGTGTACGCCAAGGCGATCGTGCGCGGTGGCATGCTCGGCGCGCTCGAGTCGCCCGGGCCGCGCGACACGGTGCGCTGGGTGCGCCGTGATCGTGACTATCGCATCACCGATTCCCTCACCGCCACGCTGTCGGCCTTCGGCACCACCGACGCGCAGTTCCCGGTGCCCGGCGATGCGGGGCTGGGCGACTACCAGGTCACCCTCGAGTGGCGGCATCGGCAGCAGTGGCAGTCGCTCGCCAGCACGTCGTATCGCATTGCCGAGTATCGGCCGGCCGAGTTCCTCGTGGAGCTCGCCACCACGCGCGCCCCCGAGCGCGGCGGCGACACACTCGGCGTGCATGTCGCGGCGCGCTATCTGTTCGGCGGCGCGATGGCCGGCGCCGATGTGCAGTGGTCGCTCACCAGCATGCGCGTACCGAGCTGGGACCTCGGCATTCCCGGCAGCGAGGGCTGGAACATCGGTGACAGCGACGATGGCTGGGCTGGCGCCGAGCGCGACGACGGCACGCGGTTCATCGCGAGCGGCAACGACTCGCTCGACGCGGCGGGCGAGCGTGCGCTGCGCATCGCCACCCCGGCCTCGCCCGCGGGCAGTGCGGTGCGCCTCACGCTGGCCGCGAACGTGCGCGACGTGAACCGCCGCGTCGTGGGCGCGCGCGCGTCGGCGGTCGTGCACCCCGCCGATTTCTACGTCGCGGCGCGCGTGGAAGGGGACGAGTGGTTCTGGCGCGCCAACGCGGCGCGCACCCTGCGCGTGGGCGCGGTGCGCCCTGACGGCCAGCGACTCGCTGGCGTGGCCGTGCGCGGCGTGCTCGTGCGCCGCGAGTGGCACCGTCTGCAGCGCATTCGCGGCGGCGTGGCCGAACTGGTGGGCGAGTGGGTGGCCGACACCATCGCGCGCTGCACCGTCACCACCACGCTCGACGGCGCGCCCTGCGCGCTCACGGCGACCAAGGGCGGCGCGCACTCGGTGATCCTCACCGCGCGCGATGCGGGCGGACGCGAGACGGTCACCGCGTTCACGCGCTGGGTGACCGGCCCCGAGTGGGTGCCCTGGAGCGACGACAACCAGCTCAAGCTCGACGTCATCGCCGATCGTGAGCGCTATGCACCCGGCGACACGGCCACGATCATGTTCGCCTCGCCCTTCACCGATGCAGAGGCGTGGATCACCGTGGAGCGCGAGGGCATCCTCTCGCAGCAGCGACTGCGTCTCACGTCGGGCACGACCACCTTCAGGCTGCCGATCACCGAGGCACACGCACCCAACGTGTTCGTTTCCATGCTCGTGGCACGCGGTCGCACGCAGAAGCCGGGTGGCATTGGCGACCCCGGTCGCCCGAGCATTCGCGTGGGGTACGCGAACCTGCGCGTGACCCCCGACGTGAAGCGACTCGCCGTGACCGTCACCCCCGATCGCGCCGAGTATCGGCCCGGCGACTCCGCGCGCATTCGGGTGCAGGTGCGCGATGCGGCCGCTCGCGGTGTGGCCAGCGAAGTCACGCTGTGGGCGGTGGACGAAGGTGTGCTCTCGCTCACCGGCTTCCGCACTCCCGATCCGCTCGACCGACTCTACCAGCCGCGTGGACTCGGCCTCACGCTCGCCAGCACGCTCGCCAACGTCGCGCCCCAGCTTCCCGAGGGAGAGAAGGCCACGCGTGAACCGGGCGGCGGTGGCGGGGCCGCCGACGACGGCGTGCTGCGCTCGCGCTTCCGCACCACCGCGTTCTTCCTCGGCAGTGTGCTCACCGATGCCAATGGCATCGCCACGGCCAGCGCAGCGCTGCCTGACAACCTCACCACCTTCCGCGTGATGGCCGTGGCCGTCACGCGCGGGGATCGGTTCGGCAGCGGCGACTCGTCGCTCCTGGTCACCCGACCGCTCGTGGCCCGCGCCGCGCTGCCTCGCTTCGTGCGCCCTGGTGACGCAGTCGATGCCGGCGCCACGGTGAATCGCCGAGAGGGCGAAGCCGGTCGCGTGCGCGTGACCGCGAGTGCGCAGGGCGCGAAGCTGCAGGGTCGCAATCGTCGTGATGTGACGGTGGAAGCCGGACGCGGCGTGGAGGTGCGGTTCCCCTTCCGCGTGCCGTCCTCCAGCGCCGTCACCTTCCGCTTCGACGCGCAGGGCGGCCGCGATCGCGATGCGGTCGAAGTCACGATCCCTGTGCGCCCCGACAGCCGCGCCATCGTGTCGGCCACGTCGGTGATGGTGGCGAACACGAGCGAACTCGCGCTGCCGCTGCTCGACGATCCGGATCCGGCGCGCTCCACCCTCACGCTCTCGCTCGGCGCCTCGCCACTCGCGCTCGTGCGTTCGGCCGCCGAGCAGGTGCGCTCGTACCCGTGGGCGTGCACGGAGCAGATCGCGAGCACCGCGCTGCCGCTGATCGCGCTGCTCGATGCTGACCAGGCGCCGGCCACGGCACGCGCCGACATCGCGCGCACAGTGCGCGCGCTGCAGCAGCGGCAGCGCAGCGACGGCGGCATCGGCTACTGGGGCGCGGGCGACTGGACCACACCATGGCTCTCGGCGCACGCGGCGCTCGTGCTCGTGCAGGCGCGAGATGCCGGCCTCGCCGTGGACTCGATGACGCTCGCGCGCCTTGGCGACTACCTCGAGCGCGCGGTGGGCGAGCCCGAGTCGGAGTACGCGCCGTCGCGCGGGCGCACGCCGGTGTCGGCCAGCTACGCATCGCCGGCGGTAGTGCTCGGCGAGTACGTGGCCGGCGTGGAAGCGCTGCGCGCGCTCGGCCGCCCGAATCCAGCCGCCGAGAACGAACTGCTGCGGCAGGCCGCGCGACTCTCCGCGGCGGATCGCGCGCGCCTCGCCCTGCTGCTGGCCGGTCGCGGCGATCGCGCGCAGGCGCGCACGTTGCTCACGGGGCTCTGGTCGCAGGTGCGCCGCGAGGAGCAACGCGCCTGGCTGCCCGACTCCGCCGAGCTCGATGCGTTCTACTTCGCCTCGCCGCTGCGCGCGACGGGCGCGCTGCTCCGCGCCACGCTGGCCGTGGAGCCCGACCATCCGCTCGTGCAGCCGCTGGTGGCGCAGGTCGTGCGCGACGCACGCGCGGGGAGCGGCTGGTTCAGCGTCACCCCCGACCTCGCGACGGTCGTGCGCGCCCTCGCCGTGATCGACACGCGCCAGCGCGCGGCCGCGCAGCGCGGCGTACGCGTGTCGGTGGGTGACCGGGTGCTGCTCGTCGTGCCCGCTGGCGTGCCGGCGCGCGATACCACGATCGCGCTGGCCTCGCTGCCCTCGCGTGCGCTGCGCGGTGATTCGCTCACGCTGCGCGTCACGCCCGCCGATACGGGCCCGGCGCTCTTCGCGTCCGCGTCCATCAGCGCCGTCTCCCGCACACCGCCCACCCGGCCGCTCGCGCGCGGCATCACGGTGGAGCGCTGGACTGAAGACCCGGAAACCGGCCGGCCGGTGCTGCAGGCGAACGCCGGTGCGCTCGTGCGCGTGCGCGTGCGCATCACCGTGCCCGAGCAGCGCGCGTTCGTGGCCGTGGAAGACCCGCTCCCGGCGGGACTCGAGCCGGTGGACCTCTCGTTGCGCACGGCGGTGCTCACGATGACGGCGTCGCCGATCACCGAGACGCCGGTGGGTGTGCGCAACGAGTACTGGTGGGGTGACGAGAGCGATCCCATGACGGCGTGGAGCATCGGACGGTGGGACGCCGGCTACTGGACACCCTTCGAGCATCGCGAACTGCGCGACGATCGCGTGGTGTGGTCGGCGACCACGGTGTACCCCGGCCGCTTCACGCTCACGTACCTCGCGCGCGCCACCACGCCGGGCCGCTTCGTGCGCCCTCCAGCGTGGGCCGAGGAGATGTACGATCCCTCGGTGTTCGGGCGCACCGAAGGCAGCGTGTTCACGATCGTGGCGCCGAAGTAGTGATGGTCACGGAATCGCAGCGCGCCACGTCGCGCCTCTCGCTCCGCACACGACTCCGACGCGCCGTGCTCGCGCTCGGCGTGGGCACCGGCGTGTGCACGCTGGGCGTCACGGGCTGGGTGCTCACGCCCCCCGGCGACGATGTGCTCGCGCGCCCCGTGGCGCTCGGCCTCACGCTCACCGACCGCGATGGCGTGGCGCTGCGCGACACGCGCGGCCCCGACGGTGCGCGCTGGCGCTGGATGCCGCTCGCCGAGCTCGACCCGCTCGTGGCGGCGGCGTTCATCGCCGCCGAGGACCGCACCTTCCTCGACCATCGCGGCATCGCCTGGCCCGCGCTTGCGCGTGCTGCGCGCGACAATCTCGCGGCCGGCCGCGTGGTCTCGGGCGCGAGCACGATCAGCATGCAGCTCGCCCGCCTGCTGCACGACCTGCCGCGCGGCTGGACGGGCAAGCTGCGCCAGGTGGCGTGGGCAGTTCGACTGGAACGACACGCCACCAAGCAGCAGCTCCTCGAGCAGTACCTCAATCGCGTGCCACTCGGCCAGGGCACCATTGGCGTGGAGTCGGCGGCGGCGCTCTACTTCGGCACCTCCGCTGCGCGGCTCGGTGTGGGGCGCGCGGCGCTGCTCGCCGGCATCGCCCGCTCACCGGCACGCGACAATCCGTTCGCGAACCCCGAACGCGCCGCGACACGACGCGATGCCGTGCTGCAGGCCATGGAGCGCACGGGACAGCTGCAACAGGGCGAGCGTGCGCTCGCGACCGCCGAGCCGGTGCGGGTGGCCGGCAGCGCCACGCGTCGCGGTGCCTTCCGTGCGCCACACTTCACCACGCGTGTGCTCGCCGCGCTCGACAGCGCACCGATCACGCGCACGGCCTCTGCTGGACCGCGCGTTCGCACCACGCTCGACATCACGTTGCAGGAGACGCTCGAAGGCGAGGTGCGCCAGGTGGTACAGTCGCTGGCGGCACAGCGTGTGCGTCACGCCGCCGTCGTCGTGCTCGACAACGCCTCCGGCGACGTGCTCGCCTGGGTGGGCAGCCCCGACTTCGACGGCGAGCGCGGGCAGGTGGACATGGTCGTCTCGCGGCGCCAGCCCGGCTCGGCGCTCAAGCCGCTGCTCTACGCCCTCGCCTTCGAGCGCGGCTACGGTGCGCACACGGTGCTCGACGACATCCCGCGCACCTGGATGACGTCCACCGGCCCGTATCGTCCTCGCAACTACGACCGACGCTTTCGCGGGCCCGTGCGCGCGCGCGTCGCGCTCGCCAGTTCACTCAACGTGCCCGCTGTGCAGCTGGCCGACGAACTCGGCGCGTCCGCGTTCCTGTCGCTGCTGCACCGCGCCGGCTTCGCATCGCTCACCCGCTCGGCCGACCACTACGGCCTCGGCCTCGCGCTCGGCAACGGCGACGTCACCCTGCTCGAGCTCGCGAACGCGTATCGCGCCCTCGCCAACGGTGGCGTGCGCGCGCCGGTGCGACGGCTCGCGCAGGAATCCCACGACGAGGCACCGGTGCGCGTCGTGCGCGCCGATGCCGCGACACTCACGCTCGACATCCTCGCCGACGCCGACGCGCGCCTCGACGGCTTCGGCGACGCGCCCGTGTTCGACTTCCCATTCCCCGTGGCCGTGAAGACCGGCACGAGCCGTCACTTCACCGACAACTGGGCGGTCGCCGTGACCGGCGGATTCACGATCGCCGTGTGGGTGGGCAACTTCGACGGCACGCCGATGGCGGCCGTGTCGGGCATCACCGGCGCCGGCCCGCTGCTGCGGCGCGCGGTGCTGGCCACGGCGCAGCGCTATGCGCCCGGCGTGCTCCCGTCGCCCGAGGCCGCCGGTGCGTCGCGCGTGCGGGTGTGCCGGGCGTCGGGACTCGCCGCGGTGCCCGCCTGCGATGCGATCGACGAGTGGCGCCTCGCAAACGCGCCCGCGCCGGCCCCCGACGACTGGCATCGACACGGCGCGGTCGTGCTGCCGGCTCGATTCGCCGAGTGGGAGCGCGCGCAGCCGAACGCCACCGTGCCTCGCGTGGCGTCCGACAGCGGGGCCACGAGTGCCTTCGCTTTGCTCTCGCCGCGTGACGGCGACGTGTACGTGCTGCCCCCGGGGCCCGAGCGCAGCGTGGCCACGGTGCCGCTGCGCGCCATCGGACGCGGCGCCGATGCTGCGCTGCACTGGACGGTGAACGGGACACCGATCACCACCGCGCGCTGGCTGCCGAGCCCCGGCACGCACGTTGTGCGCGTGGCGAGCGCCAACGGCGTCGTGCGTGAAGCGCGCGTGCTCGTGCGCGAGGCCATGCCATGAGCTCGTGTCCGGCCGCTACGAACACTGGATGTAGGCACACCGCGGTGTCGCGTCGTGGACGCGAGCACCCGGGCCGTCAGGAACCCCAGACCACGGGCGCCGTACCCTGCTTGATGTCCCTGGCGCCGTTGGCCACGCCCATGCCCACCGCCAGCCCCACCGTGATGGCCGTGCCCGTGCCCACGATGGGCAGGAGCGCCATCACGGGCGCCGCGAGCAGCAGCGCCGCCCCGCCAGCGAGCCAGGGCGCAATGCCCTTGCGCACCGCATCCACATACCGCAGCCGATCGCGCACGAAGCGGCGCGTGGCACCATGCACCGTGACCGCCAGGAGAGTGGCGATGGCGAGCGAGAGCAGGAATCCGATCATGACAACCTCCGGTTGCTTCTCCTGACGGCCCTCGGCCGGGGGAAGTTTCAGCGCCCCGGTTCCGGAGTCTGGCGCCCCGCCGCCTGTTTTCAGGCGATCCCGTGCCGCGCCGCCTGCACCAGCAGCTCCGCGAACCGGTCCACCTCGTCGAGTGTCGTGTACACGTTCGGCGTCACACGGACCCCCGAGAACTCGGCGTGGTTGATCGGCGTCGTCACCGTGCGGTGCTGGCGCATGAACCACCCCACCAGGTCGCCCGGCGCAATCCCGTCCACCGACACCAGCCCGATCCCGCCGCCATACGGCGAGTCGAGCGGGGTGAGCACGCGGATGCGTCCGCCGCCCTCGGCCACCGCGCGCTTCGCCCAGCGATCACGCAGGTAGCGCAGTCGCGCGATCTTGCGCTCCCCGCCAATGCCGCGGTGAAACGCGATGGCCATCGGAATCGCGTTGTGCGTGGCTGCCGGATGCGTGCCGATCTCCTCGAACTTGCGAATGTTGTCGTCCTGCGACGGACTCGCCGCCATGAGCGGCCACACCGAGCGCACCTTCTCCTTGCGCACATACAGGAAGCCGGTGCCGATCGGCGCATACAGCCACTTGTGCAGGCTGGTGCCGTAGTAGTCGCAGTCGAGCTCGTCGCGCGTGAACGGGAAGTGCGCGAATGCGTGCGCGCCGTCCACGAGCACGGGAATGCCGAGCGGCCGCGCGAGCGCCACGATCTCGCGGATCGGCAGGATCTGCCCCGACAGGTTGGTGATGTGCGGCAGCTCGATGGCGCGGGTGCGCGGTGTGATGGCAGCGGCCACGGCGTCCACGATCACCTGCTGCGTGGGCGGGGGCACGGGGAACGACACCTGCTTCACCACGATGCCATCGCGCCGCTCGCGCTGCGTCCACGACGTGAGCATGCGCGGGTAGTTCTGGTTGCTCACGATCACTTCGTCACCACGCGCCAGGTCGAGGCCGAAGATCAGGTTCTCCATGCTCTCGGACGCGTTGCGCGTGATCGCCATCTCCTCGGGGTCGCAGCCGAACTCGCGCGCCAGCAGCTCGCGCGCCGTCTCCACCTTGGGCTCGAGCACCTGCCACATGTGCTGCACCGGCAGCTCGTTCGAGAAGCGCAGGTCGCGGATCATCGCCTCGTGCACGTGCGACGGGCTCGGCGACACGCCACCGTTGTTGAGGTTCACCAGCTGCCGGTTCACGTCGAACGCGCGCTGGATCGGCTCCCAGAAATCCTCGTCGGTCGCCAGCGCGGTGGCGTGCACATCGGGGCCGACCAGCGGCGGCAGCGACGCGCCGCGACCGCCGGCCACGACGGTCGCATCGGCGAGTCGACGGAAGGCCTCCGGCAGGAGGCTCGGGAGCACGACCGGCGCGAGGGTCGCGCCGGAGAGGGCCGAGACGAAGTGGCGACGGTTCATGGCCTATTCTGCGCCCGGAAGGGCGCGGGCGCGAGGGGCGTGGCGGCTGGTCGGCGCTGACGCCCCCCCGCGTGGCGCCCGCTCCGCCCCCGGGCTAACGTCACGGGGTGACCAGACCCGTCTTCCGCTCCCTCGCGCTCGCGGCACTGCTGCCGCTGGCAGCGGGCTGCCTGCTGCAGCCGCCCAAGATTGCGCCGTCCGACGCCCCGCGCGTGCTCGCCACGCGCACCATCACTGCCCCCAACCCCGGTGAACGCGGCCCGCTCACCGTGCGCACGCTGTTCTACGGCAGCGGCAAGGACCGGCAGCGCGCCGAGTTCCGCGATTCGGTCACCTACACGACCGGCTCGGTGGACGCCTCGCCCTTCGTGAGCTACGCCGGCAGCGCCGCGAAGAGTCGGCAGAAGTACTGGGGCTTCGACACCAAGGCGTTCCCGCTCAACGGCCGCGTGTGGTACCCGGAGGGCGACGGACCCTTCCCGCTCGTGCTCGTGGTGCACGGCAACCACGACATGAAGGACTACTCCGATCCCGGCTACGACTGGCTCGGCGAGCTGCTCGCCTCGCGTGGCTTCATCCTCGCGTCGGTCGACGAGAACTTCCTCAACGGCGCCTCGCGCGGCGAGAACGACGCGCGCGGCTGGATGCTGCTCAAGCACCTCGAGCTCTTCCGCGCGCTCAACGACAGCGCGGGCACGCCGCTCGGCGGACGCATCGACATGTCGCGCATCGCGCTCATGGGACACTCGCGCGGCGGCGAGGCGGTGGCCGTGGCCGGCGCCTTCAACCGGCTGGCGCACTACCCCGACGACGCCAACCAGCGCTTCGACTTCGGCTTCGACATTCGCGGGCTCGTGGCCATCGCGCCCGTGGACGGGCAGTACCGCCCCGCGGACAAGGGCACGCCGCTGCTCGACGTGCCGTATCTCGTCATCCACGGCACGCACGACGGCGACGTGAGCACCTTCAACGGCCTCACGCAGTACGATCGCGTGGCGTTCACGCCGGGCACCGATCACTTCAAGAGCGCGATCCTCATGTACCGCGCCAACCACGGCCAGTGGAACACGCGGTGGAACGACAGGGACAACGGCCCCCGATCGGCGCGTCACCTCGCACTTGGCACGCTGATCAGCGGCGAGGAGCAGCGGCAGTTCGGCCGCGTCATGATCGGCGGTTTCCTCGAGGCCACGCTCAACGACCGCGCCGAGTATCGCGCGCTCTTCCGCGACTACCGCAGCGCCGGCGACTGGCTCCCCTCCACACTCTACTGGGCCCGCTACGCCGACGGACGCGAGCGGCGCCTCGCGCACTTCGAGGAGGACATCGACCTCACCACCGCGAGCGTGCCCGGTGCCACGCTGCGCGGCGATTCGCTCTCCACCTGGCGCGAGTTCGACATCCCCTTCCGCTCGCGCAACAGCACGCAGCGCAACACGGCGCTCCGGCTCGGCTGGAACAACAATCCCGCCGGTCGCGACAGCACGCCGCGCTGGCCGGCGCGCTTCGCGGTGTCGCTGTCCGACTCGCTGCGCCGCGCGTGGCGGGTGGACGGCACGAGCGCGGTCACGCTGTCGCTCATGGTCACGGACCAGACCCCGGGGGCGCGCCGCACACCGCCGCGTGACTCGAGCGCGCTCCGCGATTCCACCGCGCGTGACAGCGCGCGCTCCACGAAGCGGCCACCCGCGCGACGCCCCACGCCGCCGCCCAAGGACACCACACCGCCCGACCTGACCGTGGAACTCGTGGACGCTGCCGGCCGGACGGCGCGCCTGCCGCTGTCCACGTTCGGGCCAGTGCGTCGTCCGGTGGAATCGTACGTGTACCGCCGCAAGGGGCGCGACGCCGAGCGCTTCGCCGCGCTCTTCGAGCAGGTGCTGCACACGTACGTGATGCCGCTCGAGCGCTTCACGAGCGCCACGCCGGGCTTCGATCCGGCATCGCTCTCCGAGATCCGCCTGGTATTCGACCGCACGCGCGTCGGCACCGTGCACGTGGACGACATCGGCCTCACGCGACTGCCGTAGCCACACGCCCCAAACGCAACGCGCGCGGCCCCGGACTCCGGGACCGCGCGCGTCGTACATGCAGGGAGCGGCGCTCGGCCTACTTGCCCGGGATGGCCGCCATGCACTCGATCTCCACCTTGGCGTTGGGCACCACGAGCGCGGCCACCACGACCGTGCTGCGCGCCGGCGGCGAGTCGGGGAAGAACGACGCGTAGGCTTCGTTCATGCCGCGGAAGTCCGCCACGTCCACGAGGAACACGGTGCACCGGATCGTGTTGGCCATCGTGGTGCCGGCCGCCTCGAACACGCGCTTGGTGTTCTCGAGGGCGCGCCGCGTCTCCGACTGGATCGTGGGCGCCGAGTCGGCGCGGCTGTTGCCGAGCTGTCCGGAGGCGTACACGATGTTGCCGACGCGGATCCCCGGCGTGAGCGTGGGCGAGGCGCGCTGCCCCTCGGGGATCACCGGCGTGCGGTCGACGCCCTGGGCGGCGGCGGAGGAAGCGAGCGACGCGGACGCCACAAGCAGCGCCGCGGCAGCGAGAACGGACAGACGCATGGGGAGGCCTCTGGAAAGGGGAGATCGAGTGCAGCCGGAAAGATTGCGGCGCGTCGGCCCTCGCGCCAACTTCGACGGATCCCGCCTCTCACGGAGACCCCCCGCGTGACCGCTCGAGATCACGACCCGCGCCCCGAGGGCGCGCCCTCCCACGACCAGACCGGCACGGCGCTGCCGCGACGCGACTTCCTGCGCAGCGCCGGCGCATTGGGTGCCGGTGCGCTGCTCGGTGGCGCCCTGCCGTCGGTTGCAGTCGCGGCCCCCGCGCTGCACCTGCCGCCACACGCGCCGCGCCGCGGGTCCGCCGGCCACGTCGTGGTGATCGGCGCCGGCATCTGGGGCAGCTTCACCGCACTCAACCTGGTGGAGCGCGGCGAGCGCGTCACGCTCATCGACGCCTACGGCCCGGGCAACTCGCGCGCCACCAGCGGCGACGAGACGCGCGGCATTCGTTCCTCCTACGGCGATCGCGGGGACAACGGCGAGCTGTGGACGCGCTGGGCGCGCGAGGCGATCAGCCGCTGGACCGCATTCGACGCGGAGTACGGGCCGCAGTTCGGCACGCGCTTCTTCATGAAGACGGGCGACGTGATCATGCGCGCGCGCGACGAAACCTTCCTGCAGCGCACGCGCGAACACTGGACCACGCTCAAGGTGCCCTTCGAGGCGCTCGACGGCGACGAGATCCGCAAGCGCTGGCCCATCTTCCAGGCCAACGACATCACCGTCGGCGTGTACGAGCCCGATGCCGGCGTGGCGCGCGCTCGCGCGTCCAACCAGGCCGTGGCCGCCATCGCGGCGCGCAAGGGCGCCACGATGGTCACCGGCCGCGCCACGCCGGGCCCCATCGTGAACGGCCGCATGCAGTACGTGCAGCTCGACGACGGCACGCGCATCACCGGCGACGCCTACGTGTTCTGCTGCGGGCCGTGGTTCCGGAAGGTGTTCCCGAATCTCATGGCATCGCGCATGCGCATTCCGCTCGGCACGGCGTGCTACTACGGCACCCCGGAGGGCGACGCGCGCTTCAGCTTCCCGAACATGCCGAGCTACAACTTCACCGGCACCACGGGCTGGCCGGCGCTGCCCGTGGACAACCGCGGCTTCCGCGTGCGTGGCGGCATGGCCCCGCCGCCACCGCCGGCCAACGCCATTCGCGAGAAGCTGCCCGAGCCACCGCCGCCGCCTGCGCCCGATCCGGCCAACCAGGATCCGGACACCAGCATTCGCTGGGCCGGCGAAGATCGTATTGCCGGCAATCGCCGCTTCATCGCTTTTCGCTTTCCCGCGATGGCCAACGCGCCGCTGCTCGAGACGCGCACCTGCCATTACGAGAGCAGCATCAACCGCAACTTCATCATCGACCACGTGCCCGAGAGCACCAACGCGTGGCTCGCCGGCGTGGGGCAGGCCGAAGGCTTCAAGTTCGCGCCGGTGACGGGCGAGTACGTCGCCAAGCGCGTGCTCGGCGACGCGGGTGATCCGGCGCTGGCGAAGGCGTTCGCACTCCCCAAGGAAGAGTACGAATCCGCCGGCACGACGCCGCGCGGCAACGGTTTCGAGGACGACGAATGACTCGCCCCACCCTGCTCCTCTCGGCGCTGTGCGTCTTCGCCGCGCCGCTCGCCGCACAGCGCACGCCGGCCAACGAGCCGGTGAACGACCGCCCCAACCCCTACCGCACCATCGAAGGGTGGGCGAAGCTGCCGAACGGGCGCACGTGGGGCTCGACGAGTGCCGTGGCCATCGACAACGACGGCGTGAGCGTGTGGGTGGCCGAGCGGTGCGCGCAGAACAACTGCGTGGGTTCGGATCTCGATCCGATCCTCAAGTTCGACGCCAACGGCACGCTCGTGAAGTCGTTCGGCAAGGGCATGGTGAACTGGCCGCACGGCATCTTCGTGGACCACGACAACAACATCTGGGTGGTGGACGGGCGTGACAACACGCCGCCGCGCGCGATCGGCGACACCGCGGCACCGAAGCGTCCGGCGAACGCCACGGGCCACCAGGTGCTCAAGTTCTCGCCCGATGGCGTGCTGCTCGCGTCGTACGGCAAGCCCGGCGGCGGGCGTGACGCCGACTACTTCTGGCAGCCGAACGCCGTGTACGTGATGAAGGACGGCACCTTCTTCGTGGCCGAGGGGCACAGCTCGGGGCCCACGGCTAACGCGCGCGTGCTCAAGTTCGACAAGACCGGGAAGCTGCTCACGCAGTGGGGGAAGAAGGGCACCGGTCCGGGCGAGTTCGACCAGCCGCACTCGCTGGCCATGGACTCGCAGGGGCGCCTGTTCGTGGCCGACCGTACCAACAATCGCCTGCAAATCTTCACGCAGGACGGCCAGCTGCTCGACACGTGGTACCAGTTCTCGCGCATCAGCGGGCTCGTGATCACGCCGGGCGACACACTCTATGCGGCCGACTCCGAGTCGGGCTCCATCGCACCCACGCGTCCGGAATGGAAGCGCGGCATCCGCATCGGCAGCGCGAAGGACGGCACGGTGTGGCACTTCATTCCCGATCCCGTCGAGGTCACGCGCAACACGAGCGCGGCCGAGGGGGTGGCGGTGGATGCGAAGGGGAACGTGTATGGCGCGGAAGTGGGGCCGCGGGCGCTGAAGAAGTACGTCAGGGAGCGGTAGCGCCTGAGCGCCGTTGCGTAGTCAGCGACGGCGCAACGGGTACACCAGCAGGTGCACGGCACCGTCTCCATCAAGGGCGCGAAGCGCTACCTGCGCACGCTCGCCGCGCACGACGCTCACGTCGGTGAAGCCCGGCACGGTCGGGACCGCGAAGTGTCCGAGTTCGGTGCCTTCGGCGCCGAAGACCCTCCATTCCACTGCTTCCCCACGCAGTGGATACGTGGAAACCCAGATCGTGCCATCGTCGCCGACTTTCAGTCGGCCAACCGGCGGCAGCGTTCGCGGCTCTCGCGCCAGGTCCACCGGCGGCTCACGCACCTCGTCTCCGCGCACGACACGCGCTCCGCGCCCTGCGCCTTGCGCGCGAACCAGCGCCTCGGTGACCGGACGCGCCTCCGGGGTCCACGTGATGCGTCGCACGAGCCGCCCGTCCGGCGCATACACGCGAACTTCCGGCCGATGGCTCTCGGCGAAGTACAGCGTGTCCCGGCGAACGACCGCGTTCACCCAGCGCCGCAGCACGTTGAACGTTTCGAAGGGGAGCGAGTCGAATCGCGCGACGGTTCGCCCGTCGGGTTGCATGCGACGAAAGAGTGTGCGGAACTCGCGCGTCCCCGGCGATTCGCCACGGTCGAAGGCACGATGCAGCGCCTCCGGTGGATCGCGCACCAGCAGTGATCCGTCCGCGAAGCAGCCGTCGTACTCCACCGGTGCCGCGACCGCGCGCGTCGCCTCGTGCCGACCGTCCGGCGCGAACCGTACGACCCGGCGAAGCTGGCGGTCCAGCACCTGCCAGCGACCATCCGGCAGTACGCAGGCCGCGAGCACGTGCCGGAACTCGCCGGGACCACTTCCAACGCGCCCGACCACGCGTTCGAGGCCTCCGGAGGCCCCATATACCTTGAGCGCCGTGCGATCGGTGACCAGCCAGCGCCCGTCGCGCAGTCGCTGCACATCGAGCACTTCCGCGTCCGAGCTGAGTTCCTCCCTCGGGTCATCGCGCAAGCCGCCGAAGCGCATGATCGGTTGGTCGGCGATGTGGAGAGCCGGACCGAGACTCCGAGCTTCGATCGCCCTCGATTGCCCGGAAGCGATGCACGGAAGCGTCGCCACGGCGAGACACACCGTCCAGCACGTGATCCGCGATGCATACCACTCCAGGCAATCGCGATTCTGACGCCGGTTCATCGCTCAATCACACCAATCGACGCGGCCACGATGGAATCGAGTGCCACTGAATCGACGCGACCGGGGAGCAAGACTCCGTCGAGGATGAAGCTCGGGGTTGCCGAGAGTTGGAGGCGTCGCGCCAACTCCTCATCGCGACGGATCTCTGGTGTCGACGATAGATCACCGAGGCACGACGCGAAGGCAGCCGAGTCTTGGATACCAGCATCAGTCGCCATCTCGACGAATGCGTCCCGAGGGTTCCAACGCCACCTTGGATCACCGAGCAGCATCTCGTGAAACTTGCTGAAGCCACCGAGCCGTTGGGCGCACTGCGCCGCTCTGGCGGCGGGAACCGCACCCTCATGGTAACTCAGCGGGAAGTGACGCCACGTCACTGCGATCGACTTCGGGTACTTCGCGAGCAAGCCGCGGATGGCGCGTTCCATGTGGCGACAACCGGGGCACTCATAGTCGCCAAACTCAACCAAGGTAACGACTGGATGCTCGGCACCTCGTCGGAGTTCTCCCGAAGACAGCTCCGCTATGACTTCTCCATCAAGTACTCGTGCTGGCTCTGCAGCCGGAAGCCGAGAAGCGGGACTCACGTTGCTTCGAACCAGCGCGAGCACTGCGACCCCGCACAGCAGAACCGTTGCCGCGTCTGCAAGCAGACTCAACCATTTCCCACCCATTCGACGTGCCATCACCCGCTCCGTTCCGAGGTTTCACTCGTCCGCATTGCCGGTGCAGCGATTGAACTGCTCCCCAGGCATGGAGCACCCCGGATGCTCGGTCTCGCAAGCGAAGCCGTCGGCGACGCCGCAACCGATGCTGCTGCAGTACGCGAGACCATACTGCTCGGGATAGCACAGCACGTCACAGAATCCGCACCCGAAACTGGAGCTCTCCTCAGCCTCAGCTCGCGCAAGGTCCTGTACTGCAAGCAGTGCGATGACTGCCGCGGTGAGTCGAACAAGTCTACGCATCGGTGCACCTTTCGAAGAGGGGGGAGCTTCGAGGTCAACGAGAGGCCACGTTACCCCCCCCCTCCAACTTCTGTCAAGAGGAGCATGTTCTTCGCCGACCGCTCGAACGACCGCATCCAGATCTTCACGCAGGACGGGAAGCTGCTCGACACCTGGTACCAGTTCTCGCGCATCAGCGGGCTGGTGATCACGCCGGGCGACACGCTCTACGCGGCCGACTCCGAGTCGGGCTCGATCGCGCCCACGCGGCCGGAATGGAAGCGCGGCATCCGCATCGGCAGCGCGAAGGACGGCACGGTGTGGCACTTCATTCCTGATCCCGTCGAGGTCACGCGGAATACGAGCGCGGCCGAGGGGGTGGCGGTGGATGCGAAGGGGAATGTGTACGGAGCCGAAGTGGGGCCGCGGGCACTCAAGAGATACGTGAAGCCGTAGGCACGCTCCACACACCGAACCGTGACGCGCGGCGCTCAGCTGAGCGCGTAGCATCCCCCGCTCCGTTCAGCCCCCGGCGTTCACGGAGGAGAAAAGGCGCGGGTCCACCCAGCCAGACACATCGTCGAGCGTGATGCGGCGCCAGCCGCGTCGGGTCGTCCCCAGCATGGCACGAGAGTCCGGGCTGATCACGCCCACCACCTCACCATCGGGACTGGCGTCGCTTCGCACGTTCACCCAGGTGCGGGCCACCGCAGGCTGCCACGCCGTCGAGTCCGGCGCACTCGCCGCCTCGCCCGGTGCGTCCGGCGTGTCCGGCAGCGTCTCGTCCTCCGTCGCCACGCTCCCGGCCTGGCCCACGGCGGGCGTCTGCTCGGTGCTCACCGGAAGGGTGGCGACCACTGGGCGAGCGCCTTCCGTACCGCCGACGGTTGGGCTCGCCGCCCGATCCGCCAGTACGCCGCGACCGAGGGAGGCACCCACGAACAGCGTCACCACGACACCAGCCGCCGCCGCGGCTCGCACGGCCCACGGCTTGGCAGAGGCCGCCGACACGTCCCCGCACGCCGGGCACGGCCGGTCCACGCGGTGCATCAGGTCACAGCCAGCGCAACGCCGAAGCGCGACACGCCGCCCGCCGACATCGTACAGATCCAGCACCTGAAGGCAGCGCGGACACGTCGATGCCGCGGACAGCGCCTTCGCTCCACAGGCGTCGCAACGGAGGTAGCCCATAATGGTCGCGTCCCAGTCAGATCACATGATTGCGAAGAAACGAGAAATCAACATGCAGACGGTCGGCGATTCGCGAAAGAGGGAGGCGGCACGGGCACTGTGGAAAACCTGAATCGTGACATCCCACTCGAGCCGGGCCGACGGAGGCTCGACCGAACCGGTCAACTCCGAGTTCACCCGACCCACACGGCGCCCCCACCCACCTGCGTCTCTCGACGGATCGCGGTCCCCGACAGACACTGGTAGCGTATCGGGCGCACCAGCGTCCGCAGTGCGTCGCGCCGGGCACATCCGCGCCTGCCACACCAGCGGGACATCCCTGTACACGGAGCATCCAATGACGCGCACGCTTCTGCTGCTCTGCCTTGCCGCCCCCGCGCTCTCGGCGCAGACATCGAACTCCGCTCACACTACCGGAACGCCCACGCGGCAGGTGTTGTGGGCAGCCGGGGGGCTCAGTCTCATGACGCTTCCATATGGACTGGGAGGAAACGCCAGCCTGAGAGTGCGCCGCGGCAAGCGGTCCGTCCGGCTGGGGCTCAACGGCGCCTCAAACCTCAAGTCGACATTGACGTCACGGGCCGTGAGCATCAGCGTCGGTACCCATCGCCAGACCGGCGCGCTGCATCTGGACGCGTTCGCCGGCCCGGCCTTCGTGTGGGGCGACGACGGGCTCAACCCCGAAGGATTCGCCGTCGGCGACGAGCCCTATCGCACCGTCGGGTTGATCGCGGATGTCAGCATGCTGTTGGGCCTCGGAACGAGGGTGCGACTCGGCGTCGGTGCCTGGGCCAATGTGAACAGCCGGCAGAGCACCGTGGGTGCAGGTCCCAGACTGCAGCTCAGGCTGTACTGAGCGAGTGCCGAGTCACGGATCGACCGTGCCTACGGGCGCACGACGACGGCCCAGCACCCGCCGCCGAATCCTCAGCGAATGCGCTGGCCGCACACGCACAACCGCCCCGGATCGCACTCGCGATCCGGGGCGGTCAACCATCAACGAACGAGAGTGCCCTTACTTCCCCGGCAGCTTGAGCGCCACCAGCTGCGTATTCGTCCCCGCACCCGTCGCGAACACGATGTACTGCGTGCCCTTGTGCAGGAACGTCATCGGCACGGCCGTCGTCTTGGCCGGAATCTCGATGGCCCCCACCTGCTTGCCGGTGGCCTTGTCCACCGCGAACAGCTGCGGCGGCTGCCCCGGCACGCCACCGCTGCGGCCTGTGCCGTAGATGACCAGCGACTTCGTCGTGATCACCTGCGCCTGTCCCGTGCTCGAGCGCGGCGGCAGCTGCACGCCGGCGAACAGCGGATCGCGGCTCGTGGTGGGAATGAATCCCCCGTTCGGAATCCACCAGGCCTTCTCGCCGGTGTTCATGTTGTACGCCGTCACGCCACCCAGCTCGCGCGGCTTCATGATCGACACACCACCGATCGTGGACGCGCCGGCACGACCGGCGAAGCCACCCGGCCGCTCGCTGGGCGGCGTGTACCCCGGCGGAGGATCGAGCGCGCCGATGAGGCCGCAGTTGTCGCGCGGCGAGCTGTAGTTGAACTCCGAGCACGGGTCCTTCTGCAGCACCGTGGTGCTCAGTGTGCTCTGCGACGCGACGTAGATCATGCCCGTCTCGGGGTCCACGCTCGCGCCGCCGTCGATGTTCACGCCGCCGGCCGCACCCGGGGCGTACCAGGAGCAGGTGAAGCCGCTCGGTCCCACACCGTCGCGCGTGGACGGCGGAATGAAATACGGCCCCATGCGGCACCGCTTCGCGAGCTTGAGCGCCGAATCCTTGATGGCCGGCGTGTAGTCGATGAGATCCTCTTCTTCGAGCCCCTGCTGCGCGTACGGTGCCGGCTTGCTGGGAATGGGCTGCGTGGGCGACGTCTCCTCGCCCGGAATCTCGCTCTGCAGCACCGGCGTCTCCACGATCGGCCAGATCGGCTCGCCGGTCGCGCGATCGAAGGTGTACAGCCACCCCTGCTTCGTGGGCTGCGTGATGATCTTGCGCAGGCGCCCGTCGATGGTCACGTCCATGAGGTTGGGCGCGATCGGGTTGTCGTAGTCCCAGATGTCGTGGTGCACCAGCTGGAAGTGCCACTTGCGCTGCCCCGTCTTCGCGTCGATCGCGACGAGACTGTTGCCGTACAGGTTGTCGCCGGGCCGATGGCCGCCGTACTCGTCCATGAGCGGCATGCCCACGGGGATGTACACGAGGCCGAGCTCGGGATCGGCCGAGAGCGTGGCCCACGCGTCGTTCTTGCCCACGCCGGGCGTGCCGATCTTCGAGCCGTTCTTCCACGTCTCCGCGCCGAACTCGCCGGGCTGCGGCACGAGGTTGAACGTCCAGAGATGCTTGCCGGTGCGCTTGTCGTAGCCGCGCACGTACCCCGGCAGGTTCGCGGTGCGAATGGGATAGTAGCCGTGAATGTGCGAGCTGCTCACCACGATCACGTCGCCCACCACGATGGCCGGCGACGAGTTGGCGATCTGGCCGTGCTTGGGATCGATGCCCACCGTGCCGTCGGCGCCGATCTTCTTCACCGGGTCCCACGTCTCGCCGGGCCGCGCGGCGCGCGCCGGCGCGGCGTCGGAAATGATGAGCGGCCCGCTGTCGTCCACCGCGAGCGGCACGAGCGGGAAGCCGAGCCCTTCCTGCAGGTCGATGATGCCGTTCTTGCCAAACGCGGGATCGGGGAGCCCCGTCTTCGCGTCGAGCGACGCCATGTGATAGCCCGGCGTCGTCACCACCACGCGCTCGGTGTTGCCGTCCTGCCAGTAGGTGAGGCCGCGCCCCGCGAACTGGCGCGGCGCCTTCTGCCAGCGGATGCCCTCATCCATGCGCCACATCCAGAGCGTCTCGCCGTTCTCCGGATTGATGGCCGTGGCCACGCGGCGCGTGCTCGCCACCGTGAAGATGCGCCCGTTCGCGTACAGCGGCGTGGTGCGGTAGTACTCGTCGGCGCCGAAGGTGCCGGCGGCCCACTGCCACGCGATCTCGAGCGAGTCGAAGTTCTGCGCGTTGATCTGGTCGAGCGGCGAGTAGCGCGTGCTCCACGCGTCGCCGCCCCAGTAGCGCCATTCGCCGGGCACGTTGCCGCGCACGAGCTGCTGCGGCTGTTCCACCGGCGGCGCGGCGTCGAGCGCCTGCACGTGCCACCAGATGACACCGGCAAGGGAGAGGGCACCCATGAGGGTGGACGCGAGGTACTGCTTCCTGCGCAACGAATCGGCCATGGCGGGGTGCTCGGTCGTGCGGTGGAGGGAGGGGTGGAGCGGGTGCGACGTGGATGGTGCTGACGCGACGGTCAGTGACGGGGCCGCGCCGGGAGGGCGACAGCATGCACACGTGACGCGCCTTCGCGTGACGCGCCTTCGCGAGGGGCGCCATCTTCGCTGGCGTCTTCCCCGACGGGCATGTCGATGCGGATGCGGGTCATCGAACCGTCGGCCGGATCGAGCGCACGGGGACCGGCGGGCATGCCGTTCATGCGCAGGATGTACGCAAGCACGAGCGTGTACTCCTCTTCGGAGAGCGAACCGGGTTCGGTCTTCGGCATCTCCTCGCGGATGTACGTGTAGAGGTCGGCCAGCGTGCGCCCCACCCACTTGGCACGGAACGGCGTGCCGGTGTGCGTGATGGCCGCGTGGCAGGACTGGCAGAGCATGGTGTACAGGTCGCCACCGCTCTTGGCCTGGGCGGCGGTGTAGACGCCGTCGGCAGTGGTCTTCGGCGCGGCCTGCGCCGGCGCACGCGATGCCCCGCTCAGGGAGCCGAGCAGGAGCACACTGGCAGCGAGCAGGAAGCGGACGGCCGCGTGGCGCGCCGTGTCGGCGCACGCGTCGCCATTCCGGTGCAGGAATCGATGCACGGGCAACAGGAAGGAATGGTCACGAGAAGGACGAACCTTCGGAATGTGCGCGTTCGCGCGTCCCATGACCAGCCCGCCGCACGCCGACAGGCGCCCCGCTCAACCGGTCGAACACCCCCGACAGCCCCCACGCCACGGCCACCGAGATGGCGACGAGCAGCGCCGCGCGCAGCACGCCCAGCCACACCACCGGTGACGGCGCCGAGACGGACAGGTCGTGCGTGAGCAGCTCCGCCCCCCGCTCGGCCATCCAGTGCCACGCGGTGTGCCCCACCAGCGCCGACAGCACCGCCACCAGCACGAACGGCCGAGTGACGCGCTCGAACACCCACGCCAGCGCCGGCACCACCACCGCAAGCACCGCCACCTGCCCCGCTTCCACCCCCACATTGAACGCCGCCAGCGACGTGACCAGGTGCGCCCCGGCGAACTGCAGCGTCTCGCCGAGCGCGAACGAGAAGCCGAAGCCGTGCACCAGCCCGAACGCGAACGCCACGGGCCAGCGCCGTTCCAGCGCCTCCGCCGGACGCAGCACGTTCTCGGCCGCCATGTACACAATGCTCGCCGCGATCAGCGTCTCCACCAGCGGCGGGAACCAGAGCGCGTCGGGGGTGAATCCGAGCACCGCGGTGGCGAGCGTGATGGAATGCGCCACCGTGAACGCCGACACGATCGCCACCAGCGGCCGCCACCGACGCACGGGAATCACGAGGCAGCACACGAACAGCAGGTGATCGATGCCGCCGAGGATGTGCTCGAAGCCGAGCGCGACGAAGGTGCCCGCCGCCTGCCACCAGGTGGGGTCGAGCGCCACGCGTCCGGGGTCCCCTTCGAACAGGAACGCACGCTCGGCGCCGCTGGCGAGCGTGGCGCGCACCGTCATCGTGGTGCGCACCCCGAGGTGTGCGAGCGCGGGTTCGAGCGCCAGCCGCGCGTCCGCCGCGACGGCGGGATACTCCAGCAGCACATCGAAGTGGAGCTGCTGCCACGGCAGCTGGAGCGCGCTGTCGAGCGGGGCCCCGCGCACATGGGCGAGCGCCTCGTCGAACGTGCCGAAGCTGCGATCGGCCGGATGCGACACACGCGCCGCGCGCACCACGGGCGCCGCCACCGCGCGACCGTCCGCGAACAGCGGCAGCCCCGGCACGAGCCAGGTGCGGGCCGCCTCGTCGAGCAGTGGCGCGAGGTTGCCGAGCACGAGCGTGCCGTCGCTGCGCAGCGGAAAGTTCACGTCGCGCATGGACTCGAGCGGCACGCGCAGCAGCACCAGCACGCGCCCGGAGTCGGCGCGCACCAGCGCCGAGATGGCCGCGCGCTCCGGCAGTTCGTGCGCCGCGAGCGGGCGTGCGAACAGGGCGAGCAGCAGCAGGCAGCTGGCGAACAGGCGGGGAAGCAGCACGCCGAGGACGGGAGAGATGACGGAGGTGGCGGGACGCTGGACAGCGTGCGCGACGGCGCGTTACTTGGGGCGGGTCGCAAGGCGGTGCCGGTCCGGACCGCCCGCGAGCGTCTCCCCACCGAAACTACCACACCTCTCGGGCCGCGACAGCCATCGCCGGTCCTCCCGGAGCCCCCTCCGCATGCGCCTGCCCTCCAAGCCGCTGCTCGCCGGTGTCCTCGGCGGCACCATCATCGCCCTCGCCGTCGCGCAGTCGTCGGTGAGCGAGGCCATCGCCACGCAGCAGCAGGCCCCGGCCTTCGAGGTGGACCCGCTCTGGCCCAAGCCGCTCCCCAACCACTGGCTGCTCGGCATGGCCATCGGCGTGGGCGTGGACTCGCGCGACCACGTGTACATCATCCACCGCGGCGCGGCCACGCTGAATGCGCGCACCGAGGCTGGCCTGCTCTCCGATCCGCCCACCGGCGAGTGCTGCGCCGCCGCGCCGCCGGTGCTCGAGTTCGACCCCGAAGGCAACCTCGTGAACGCGTGGGGCGGACCGGGCGAGGGGTACACGTGGCCGCAGTCCAACCACGGCATCTCCATCGACAAGGACGACAACGTGTGGATCGGCGGCAACGGCGCCGGCGACTCGCACATTCTCAAGTTCACGCGCGACGGCAAGTTCATTGCGCAGTTCGGCGAGCCGGGACGCGCCCCGGACAGCAAGTCGATGGACGCGTTCGGGCGCGTGGCCAAGATCTCGCTCGACAACGCGGCCAACGAGGCCTACGTGTCGGACGGCTATGGCAACAAGCGCGTGGCCGTGCTCGACATGCAGAGCGGCGCGATCAAGCGCTTCTGGGGCGCCTACGGCAACGCGCCGAGCGACAGCAACCTCGGCCCCTACAACCCGGACGCGCCGCTGGCGCAGCAGTTCCGCAATCCGGTGCACTGCGCCGAGCCGACCAACGACGGCCTCGTGTACGTGTGCGACCGGCCGAACAACCGCATCCAGGTGTTCCGCAAGAACGGCACGTTCGTGAAGGAAGTGCAGGTGCTGCCGCGCACGCTCGGCGACGGCTCGACGTGGGATATCGCCTTCTCGCGCGACCAGGAGCAGAAGTACATCTACCTGGCCGACGGCAAGAACATGCGCGTGCACGTCATGGATCGGCAGTCGCTCGAGGTGCTCACGACCTTCGGCGACGGCGGCCGCCAGCCCGGGCAGTTCTTCGCCGTGCACAGCATCGCGACCGACTCGAAGGGCAACATCTTCACCACCGAGACCTACGAGGGGAAGCGCGTGCAGCGCTTCGTGTACAAGGGCGTGCGTCCGGTCACGAAGCGTGATCAGGGCGTGGTGTGGCCGACCGGGCGGTGATCCGCCACTGAACGTGCACGCACTGTGATGCACCGCACGAACGCACGCCACGCGCCGTCCTGACGCGACAGCCGGCACTGTCCCAGCCGGTGGACAGCGACGGACGACCGACCCGATCCTCACGCCCCCGTGCTGCCTGCAGCGCGGGGGCGTCGTCGTGTCGCAAGTGACGCGCGGGCTTGCACTTGGCGTCGTGAGGATCGGGCTGACGACACGCCAGTCGCGCGATGCGCAGCGCGTGGCACCACTCCTGCGCTCCTGCCCCTTCGAAGACCGGCCACCACGCCAGGTGGTCGCTCGCTCGTGAGGTGTCGAACCGACGCAAGGACACCTCGACGCCACGCTGCGTCACCGGCAGGAGGGACATCATGACCCTGATTCGTGTGGGACTGGCCTCGGCGTTCACGCTCGCGGCACTCGCCGCGAGCATCGCTCCGCTCGACACCGCATCGGCGCAACCGGCGCCCGTGCAGCAGGTGCTCGACGCCGCCTTCCGCGGTGGTCGCGGCGGCCCGCCGTTCGATCCGCAGGATCGCGGCCGTGGCAACGGCCGCAACAACGGACGTGGCAACGATCGCGACGACGGCCGCGTGCTGTTCACGTGGGCGGGCAGCGTGGACCGCGAGGCGCGCATCACCATGCGCGGCCGCGACGTGAGCATTCGCGGCGACGATTCGCGCAACCGCGGCAGCCGCCCGCGCGCCAACGGCGCCCTGCCCCGCACCGACGGTCGTGTGTGGGTGCGCGTCACCGAGGGGCGCGGTGACGTGGACGTGGTGCAGCAGCCGAGCGCGCGCAACAACTACACGCTCGTGGTGCGCGTGCGCGATGCGCGTGGCGGCAACGATCGCTATCGCGTGACGGCATTCTGGTCGCCCGATGATCGCGGCGGCTGGGGGCGCGACGGCGACTGGGGACGCGATCGTGATCGCGACCGCGATGGCGACTGGGGGCGCGACCGCGACGACGATGACTGGGGCCGCGATCGCAACGGTGATTGGGGGCGCGGTGGCGACTGGGGACGCGGTGGCCGCAACTTCGCAGGGCTGCGCTGGACGGGACTCGTGGACGACGTCGTGGACCTGCGCATCCAGGGGCGCAACGTCGAGGTGGTCGAGCGCAGTGGGGCCCGCACACGCGACGTGCGCAGCGAGGTCGGACAGTCCCTGCCTCGACAGAATGCGCAGGTGCGCGTGCTGCGCGCCGATGGCCGTGGTGACGTGACGGTGATCCAGCAGCCCGCCATCTGGAACGGCTACACGGCGGTGGTGCGCATCCGCGATCCGCGCGGTGGCGCGGACCGCTACGATCTCGAAGTGGGCTGGTGAGCGACGGCGTGCGTGTGTGACGCCTACCGCGACGACGGGGACGCCGCTCCCACGGACGCCGTCTCGGCTGGTGCCGAGGCGGCGTCCGTGCCGCAGGCGGGACAGAACTGGAAGAAGGCGTTCTTGCGCGTGTCGCACACGCGGCACTGGTTGAAGAGCATCATGCCGCAGTGCACGCAGTAGTTGGACGGCCCGTTCGGCCCGCCCGCGATCGCGCGTTCGCACCCCGGGCACACGCCGTCGGTGATGCGCTTGAGTGCCTCCTCGTAGCCGAGCGCGCTCCGGCGCTCCTCCTCGGTGCGCTGGGCCGCCTCGTGCCGCCGCGCGACGTACTGCCGCATGGCGCGGATCACGAAGTGTCCCACGATCGCGGACGAGAGGATGCCCACGCTGTACCGCACGTAGCCGCCGTAACTCGGCAGATACGGCACGAGCTCCACGAAGAACGCGAACACGCCGAACAGCACGAAGCCGCGATAGAGCGGCCAGTAGTCGCTCCGCCGCTTGCGCGCCGCCATCCAGCCGGCGAGCAGCAGCAGCGGCAGCGTGAGCGCGAGGCGGATGCCGAAGATCTCGAGCTCGTGGCGGAAGAGTGCGCGGTCATACCGTCTGCTGGCATCCTCGCGCAGCGCCGCGCGCTCGGACTCCACTCCGGTGAGCGCCTGCCGGTCGCGCAGCAGCGCGACGTCCACGGCTTCGAGCTCCTGTTCGCGCGCCCGTGACGCCGTGCGCAGTTCGTCGAGCGCGCGCGTGCGCGCCAGCACCTCCGGGTCCTGCTGCGCGTCGGTGGTCGCCGTGCGCGTGGCGATCCAGTTCTCGAAGCTCTCCTTTGCCGCGGCGTAGCCGTTGTCGGCCGTGCTGACGGACAGCGCCACGCGCTCGCGCTCCGATTCGAGGTCGCGCGTGGCGCGTCGCAGCGAGTCGGCGCGATCCTCGAGCACGTCGTCGCGCGTGCGGTCGATGAAGCTGTCGAGCGACAGCCGCTGGTCGATGCCGGGCAGGTCGCCCACGATGTTGCCGCCGAGTCCGATGAGGAAGCTCGCGAACACCAGCGAGACCACCCACATCGCGACCGCGAAGAGGCGCTCCGGCACGCGCAGCGGGTTGAGTCTCATCGACGCCCGCCGCCACCGGCGCACGGCGCCGGCTGCGACCCGGCGGTGCCGCTGCCGCGCACCCACGCATTGTCGGCGGGGTTGCGGTCGGGGAAGCGGCACTGCGGATCGAAGGTGATGCGCTCGATCGCGCGGCCGCCGAACGCAAGGTCGGCGGTGAAGCTGCGCGCCCCGCGGAACCACACATCCACGGGATACGTGACGAGCGCAGTCACGCTGTCGGTCATCACCGCGTTGCGCATGGGGCGAATGGCCGGCCCGGTGGCCGCGAACTTCACCTCCAGCAGCACCGGCGACGGCATGTCACCGTCCTGCCGCACCACGACGCTCGTGCGTGCGCCCGCCGTGGTCACGCGCGCGATACGCCCGTCCACGCTCGACGTGCTGAAGAGCCAGCCGTTCCAGAACCAGCCCAGGTCGCGGCCCAGCGCCTTGTTCATGAAGAACATCCAGTCCCACGGCGACGGATGCTTGAAGCGCCACGCCTCGGCCCATTCGCGATGCGCGCGCTGCACGGCCGAGTCGCCCACCACCCCGCCGAGCATGGAGAGCATGAGCGGCGTCTTCTGGTACGTGGTGAAGCCGTAGAACTGCGGGCCGGCGTAGTTGGCGTTCCACATCATGGGCGGCTCGGCCTCGTTGCCCGCGGTGCGGCCGTACGACTGCCCGAGTCCGTCGAGCACCGGCGCGCGACCGGCCGCATCGGCGGCGGAGAGGATGTTCATGTACTGGTTGAACCCCTCGTCCATCCAGCCGTACCACGTCTCGTTCGTGCCCACCGTCATGGGCCACCACATGTGTGCGGCTTCGTGATCGGCCGCCCCCTGGTTGGAGTTGATCACCATGGGGTACTCCATGCCCGCGCTCGGCCCATCCTGCAGCGTGAGCTGCGGGAAGGGATACGGGAACCAGAGCTTCGAGTAGTACTCGAGCGCGTGGCGCGTGATCTCACCGGCACGCGCGAACAGGCTCGCGCGTCCGGGCAGGTAGAACATGTGGATCGGCACGGCGCCCTTGCCCGGAATCGTGGCGCGCGTGGCGTGCCATGTGAACGAGCGCGCGGTCGCCCACGCGAAGTCGTTCACCGTATCGGCCACGAAGTGCCACGTGAGCCAGCCGCTGCCGTCACCACGCTGCGTGGAGCGCCCCGCGCCAAGCTCGTCGGCACCCACGATGGTGGTGATCGCATCACTCTGCGTCACTCGCGCGAGCCGCTCGCGCGCCGTCGGCGTGAGCACCTGCTCCGAGTTCTGCAGCACACCCGTGCCGCTCACGAGCCAGCCGGCGGGCGCCTCGATGCGCACCTCGAAGCGACCGAACGGATTGAAGAACTCCGACGGCCCGAGATACAGCTCGGCATCCCACCCGCGCAGGTCGTCGTACATGGCCACGCGCGGATACCACTGCGTGGGCTGGTAGAGCGAGTCGGCCCAGCGCTGCGTCATGCGATGCCCCGCACCAGGGCCGCCCGGCAGCTTGTGGTGCCACTCGATGTCGAGCGTCACGCTGCTGCGCGGCGGCACGGCGCGCGGCAGCCGCACGCGTGCCACCGTGGACTGCGCGCCGGCGAGCCAGGGCTGCGCGGGTGCCGCCGCCTGCGCCGCGGGACCACCGGCGGGTGGCGTGAGCGATGCGGCCTGCCCGTTCACGGTGAGCCGTGTGATCACCATGCCCTCGGTGTTCTCGGCGGGCACCCACGGCGCCGCGCGCGGCACCGTGCCGATGAAGTGGTTCGGGTCGAGGCGCAGCCCGATCAGCGACAGCGAGTCGGGGCTGTGGTTGTGCACGACCACGCGCTCCATGCCACGCAGCTGCGACGTGGCCGTGTCGATGCGCACGCGAATGTCGTAGTCGGCGCGCAGCTGCCAGTAGTTGCGCCCCGGGCGCCCCGTGGAGTCGCGCGTGCCCCCCTCGAACGCGCGACGGATCGCATTCGTGATCGGGATGTCGCGCCGCACGGCGCGTTCGGGGAGCGGCGCCGCGGGCTGGGCGCCAAGCGAGGACACGCCGCACGCGAACGCGGCGGCCACCGTGAACGATCGGACAGAACGACGCATGACAAGGCTCCGGACTTGACGAATGGGAGGCACCACCCCGAAATGTAGGGAGCATCGGGTTCGCTCGCCTCGCCTCCCCAGTCGCGCCCTCATGTCCCGCCACCCGTCCGGGTTCGTCCCGCTCGCCTACGCGCGCCGTCCGCTCGAGGCCTCGCGCCGCGACGCCGCCGCGTTCTTCGCGACCATGGACGCCCGCCGCACCACGCGGCACTTCGCGCGCGACCCCGTGCCACGTGACCTGATCGAGTCGGCCATCCGGACCGCCGGCACGGCGCCGAGCGGCGCGCACCAGCAGCCGTGGACCTTCGTGGCCGTCTCCGACCCCGACCTCAAGGCCCGCATGCGCGAGGCCGCCGAGCGCGAGGAGCACGCCTTCTACCACGGCAAGGCGCCCCCCGAGTGGCTCGAGGCGCTCGCCCCGCTCGGCACCGACGAGCACAAGACGCACCTCACCGATGCGCCGTGGGTCGTGGTGCTGTTCCGGCAGAGCCACGGCGTGAACGCCGACGGCAGCAGGCGCACGTTCTACTACACGCAGGAGTCGTGCGGCATCGCGGCCGGTCTGTTCATCGCCGCCGTGCACACGATGGGGCTCGTCACGCTCACGCACACGCCCAGCCCCATGGGCTTTCTCGGCGAGCTGCTCGAACGTCCGCCGCACGAGAAGGCGATGCTCGTGATGCCGGTGGGCTACCCGGCGGCGGACGCGCGCGTGCCCGACATCCGGCGCAAGCCGCTCGACGAGATCGTGGTGTGGAAGTGACGGATCGGTGAACGAACGGCGCGCGCGGTGCTGCCGTCAGCGCCGCAGCCGCCCGCCCACGTTCTCGAAGTAGCGCAGTCCGCCAGCCGCCGTGCCCACGAGCACGTCGAGATCGCCGTCGCCATCCACATCGCCCACCGCGATCGTCGAAAATGGGCCGGTGCGCACCGGCAGGTCGGCCTCGCGCACGAAGCGCACACCCGACGCGTCGCTCACGTTGCGCCAATGCTGCACGCCCCCGTCCTCGCTGCCGAGCAGCAGGTCGGGCGTGCCGTCGCCGCGCAGGTCGGCGAACACGGGGGCACTGCGGCGCCCCACATCGATGTCGAGGTACGTGTCGGATACGAGCTCGAAGCGAGGCGCCCGAACCGTGCCCACGTTGCGGTACAGGTTGAGCTGGCCGCTCGCCTCCCCGACGATGAGGTCGAGGTCACCGTCTCCGTCGAGGTCGGCGAAGGCGGGCGCGGTGTTGCTGCCGCGCGTGAGCGTGATCAGCGCACTGTCGGCCAGTGCGTAGCGCGGCGCGGCGCGCGTGCCGGTGTTCCGCCACCACTGCACCACGTCGCGCCAGGTGCCCACCACGAGGTCGGGCAGTCCGTCGCCATCGAGGTCGGCGATCGTGGGCGCGTAGTGGAACTCGCCGCGCAGCGGCAGGAAGCCTCGCTCGACGTACGACGGCGCCGCGCGCGAGCCCGTGTTCTCGAACCAGGTGATCGTGCCGGTGGTGTCGGTGTCCGTCGCGATCTTGTTGCCCACGAGCAGGTCGAGGTCGCCGTCGCCATCGAGGTCGGCGAGCGTGGGCATGGCCTCGCTCCCCACGTCCACCGTGGGAATGAGGCGGCGCGTGCGCGTCTCGAAGCGGCCGCGCGCAGCCTGCGAGACGAGCAGCAGGTTCTCCACCGCCGTGGTGCGCGGCGAATACGCCCCGCCGATCACCCCGACCACGAGGTCGAGCAGCCCGTTGCCGTCCACGTCGCCAAGCGTGGGCGCGTTGTACCCGCTCGTGCGCACGGGCGCGTCGCGCGGAAAGAGCACGGGCGCGCCGCGCATGTTCGGCACGGTGCACCCCGCCGAGCGGTTCTCCATGAGCAGCACGCCGGCCTCGAAGTAGTCGCCCCAGAAGAGGTCGATGTCCCCGTCGCCATCGATGTCGCCGAACGCGAGCGTGTTCGCGCCGTGCCGGTTGCTGCCGCGCTCGAGCCCCGGCGTGCCGCCCGGCACCGGCCCGAGCACTTCGATGTCCTCGAAGCGCTCGGTGTGCAGCGCAAAGCGTGGCACACCATTGCGCTCCGTGCCGGGGAGCGCCTCGAAGCGGTCCACCGTGCCGGCCACTCGGCCGAGGAAGAGATCGAGCCGGCCGTTGCAGTCGATGTCGGCCACGTTGAGGATGTTCTGCCGGTCCGCCGGAATGGGCCGGCCGTCGCTGTCCTGCAGTGAGTCCACGGCAATCACGAACCGCGGCGCGGCGCGCGTGCCCGCGTTGCGCCACGCGCGGATGTAGCTCACGGGACTCTCGGCGAGCAGGTCGGGCAGTCCGTCGCCATCGAGGTCGGCGAAGCGATACCACTCACCGATCGGCAGGTCGAGCCAGCGGTCGGTGCGCCAGTTGAACGTGCCGTTCACGTTCTCGAGGAACATGAGCGCGTTCGACTGCTCCTGCACGAACAGGTCGAGGTCGCCGTCGCCGTCGATGTCCACGAGCTGGGGACGCGGCACGTCGAAGCCGCCGAGGAACGGCTGCGCCATTGGCGTGCCCGTCGCGTCGGACACGGGGAAGGGTGACACGCGGCGCTCGAAGCGCAGCACGGTGTCGCTGGCCACCGTCGGTGTGGCGGACGCACCGGCACGCGCGGGCACGGCGGTGCCGGTACCGGCGCAGGCGCCGAGCATGAGCAGTCCGGCGGAGAGCGCGCCGGCCACGCGAGCGGACCAGCCCATGTTCACCCGCTCCTCACCGTGCGCGCGCTGCACCCGCACCCGTGGGACCGTTGCCGAGCATGAGCGTGGTCTTCACCTCGCCGGTGGCGAGGTCGAGCACGGTGAGCCAGCCGTCCTTCGCCGACATGCCGGCCATGCCGTGCATCTCGTGGCCGCTGTGCCCTTCCATGACCGCGCCCGCGTTCTGGTTGACGACGAACGCATAGCGGCCGTCGCGCCGCACGATCATGCCGTACGGCTGCGCGAAGCGCTGGTCCATGGTGCGTCGCACCGTCCACGTGGCCACGTCGAGTTCGGCCACGGCGTTCTTCGTGAGCAGGGTGAGGTAGAGCGTGCGACCGTCGGGGGAGAAGCGCGGTTCCCACGGCTTGCCCTCCACCGTGATCTCGCGCGCGGGTGCGAACGGCGGCGGCTTCGTGAGGTCGAACACGAGCAGCGTGTTGGACAGCTCGCCGCCCGCCACCATCGTGCGCCCGTCGGGCGAGAGCGCGAACTGCACGAGCGAGCGCGGCGCGCCGGGAATCGTGCTCAGCCGCACGCGCCCCGTGGCGACCTCCACGCTCGCGATGCGGTTCTCGGAGAGCGAGGCCGTGTGCACCCACGCGCCGTCGAGCGTGACGGCGAGCGCGTGCGGCCGCGGGATCACGATCTCGTGCTCGTCCACCAGCGTGAACGAGGAGCGCGCGATCACACCGAGCGCCTTGGGCGGGTTCACCGCCGTCATGCTGCGTCCCACGTACAGCGAGTCGTGCACCGGGTCGAGCGTGAGCAGCCCCGGCGTTTCCATGCGCACCTGCCCCACGAGGCGATTGGCGCGGTCGAACTTGAGCACGCGCCCGTCGCCGATCAACGACACGTACCAGAAGCTGCCGTCGTCCTCCACCGCCACGTGATGCGGCTTGGCGTTCGGCGTGAAGCCGAGCGTGCGCAGGTCGAGCACGGTGTCGACGGCGAGCCGATCCTGGTCGATGACCGAGATCGTGGCACCCGCCTGGTTCACCACGTACAGCCGATCCTGCGCCTCGGCGGCGCGAACGCCACCGAGGCCGAGGACGAACGCGAGGGCGAAGGACGCGCGACGCATCACTGCACGATCGGGCGCGTGCGGTCCTTCACGAAGAACACGCCCTCGCCGATGCTGGTCACGACGATCGAACCGCTCTTGAAGTACGGGTACACGCTCCACGCGCCATCGAAGCTCGGCGAGCCGTCGTCACCCGGGTGCGTGTCGAGGAAGCCCACTTCCTTCGGGTTGCGCGGGTCGCTGATGTCGAGGATGCGCAGGCCGCTGGTGTAGTTGGCCTGGTACATGCGATCGCCCTTCACGTACAGGTTGTGGTCGATCGCCTTGCTCGTGCCCACATGCTCCTTCACCAGCACCGGGTCGGTGAGGTCCTGCACGTCCCACACGAGCGTGCGCGTGCCCTTGCCCGCCTCGCCCTGACCGGCCGACTCGTCACCTTCGTCGTTCAGGTACAGGTACTTGTGGTCGTCGGTGAGCCAGGCCTGGTGCGCGTAGGCGACGTTCGGGTACGACGCGCGCGAGATGTACACCGGGTTCTTCTTGTCGGTCACGTCGGCGATGCTGATGGCCGTCTCGTTCGAACCGACGCAGATCTCCTTCCCCTCGTAGCGCTTGTCCGGGCCCTTGTAGAGCACGCACTGCGAATCGTGCGAGTAGCCGGTGCCGGCGCGCCCCGTCTTGTCGTCACCGAAGCAGCCCGCGAACTTCGGCTTCTTGGGCTCGCGCACGTCGATGGCGTGATGGCCGCCACCGCACGTCTCACCGCCGCCGGAGCCGCCCACCACGTACATGAAGCCGGTCTCCTCGTTGGCCACGATGTTGTGCGCGCTGTTCACGCGATCATACGTGACGTCGGCGGTGAACTCCTGCGGCGTGCGCACCGCGCGCAGGCGCGTAAGGTCGAACACCTGCACCCCGTGCTCGCCCGCGTTGTCGGCCACGATGAACACGTGGTCCTTGTACACCTTCATGTCGCGCCACGCGGCTGACGGCGTGCCCTTGGTCTTGGGCAGGTTGCCGAGGTAGCGCGGGTTCGCCGGGTTCGTGATGTCCACGAACGACGTGCCGTCGGTGCGACCGAGGATCGCGATCTCGCGGTTGGTGACCGGGTCGGTCCACCCCCAATTGTCGTTCATGCGCGTGCCACGCTTGCCGCCGATCGCCTCGATGGGCAGGAACGACAGCAGCGACGCGTTGCCGCATTCGAACTCGCCGGCCTTGCCGCCCTCGGCGCACATCACCTCACCGCCCTTCACGGCGGCGAACGTCTTGCGATCCTCCGTCGGATATACGACACCGCGCGACGTCCACGCGCCGGCCGCCGAGCGCGCGAGAAACATCACGCTCCCCGCGCCGCTCGCGTCCGTGGGCATGCCGATCGCCGCCGCGTTCCCCGACACCGACATCGAAGCGCCGAAGCTGGCGCCCGGCTCCACATCGGCCACGGTCAGCGTGCGCATGCCGCCCCACGTGCCATCCGCGTTCGGCTGGATGCGATAGATGCGCCCCGTGTTGAACTGGCTCGACGGCGCGCCCACCCACAGCTCGTTGCCCGCGATGGCCACGCTCGCGCCGAAGCGCGCCGTGCCGGCCTGGAAGGGCACGAAGCTCTGCCGCTCGCGCCAGATCTCGGAGATCGTGCTGTACTCGAACACGGTGACCTGTCCCATGCTGGCCCCGCGACGACCGGCCGTGCCGTACGCGCCCGGTGCACCGGCCACGAGTCGGTTGCCCGCGAGCGCGACGCTGGCGCCGAGGTTCGCGTTGTCCGCACCCGCGGCCGCCACGACCATCGCCTGCTGCGTGTACGAGCCGTCGGCGCCACGCGCGAACACGAACACCGCGCCCTTGCCGGTGCCACGTCCGGGCGCGCCGACCGCGAGCCGCTCGCCGTCGGCGGTGATCGACGCGCCGAACAGGTCACCCTCCGCGGGCTCCTGCGCGACGAGGCGCGCCGCCTGCGTCCACGCGCCGGCCGCATCGCGGCGGAACACGAACACCTTGCCGTTCTCGTGAGACGGCGCGCCCACGAACGCGACATCACCGCGCACGTGCAGCGACGCACCGAACATCGCGCGCGGCAGCGGCTGGTCGGCCGTCCACGTGCCGATCGGCTCCCATGTGTTGGTGGCGCTGCGGCGATAGGCGAACACGCTGCCCCGTCCGCCGTCCGGTGAGGCCGGCGCGCTCTGGCGCGTGACGAGCAGCGTGCTGCCGTCGGTGGCCACCATGGCACCGAAGCCATCGTTGGTGGCCGCGTCCGGGGCCTTGAGCGTGCTCACGGCGCGCCAGCCTGCCGTGCCGCGACGATAGACGTGCACCACCCCCGACGTGCCGCGCGGTTCGCCCACGAAGGCCCAGTCGCCGCTCATGGCGACCGAGGCACCGAACGCGGTGAGCGCCGGCGCGTCGCGGTCGTCCGCGATGGAGGCGGACACGGTGGCCGAACGATCGGGCTCGCGCGCGACGAGACGATCGTCGGCGGGGAGCAGGGGCGACAGCATCGTCGCAAGAAGCAGGGCGGACTTCATCGGCAGGATCTCGATGGGAGGCGGGAGGGAACGACGAAACAGAGCGAAGCAATCGGATCAGCGGATCCGGACACCGAGCCGGTGGGTCGTGACGCCGCCCCGGAACGGTTCGACGGCGTAGTCGAGCGAGTAACGATCCAGTGAGACACCAAAACCACCCGAGAAGTGTCCTTCATCGTCGGCGCGGGGGCGCTTCGCCCCGGCGCGCAGGGCGAGGGCGACCCCCTCGAGGGGCACGTACGCGAGTTCCGCGCCACCGGCCGGCTCCACGAAACCGGCACCGTCCACGGCGACCTGCGCCACCGCACTGAGGTCGAACCACGTGCCCAGCGGAATCGCACGGCTTCCGACGCCGGTGACGGCGCGCCACGGCTGGTCGACGCGGGTCCCCGGGAGCTCCACCGCCGCCCCGAGGTGTTGCACGGCCAGCGCCACCGTCACGGGCCCGAGCGGCATCATCGCGCCCACATCCACGAGCGCGGACTCCTCGAGTTCGCTGCGGAGCGATTCGCGCACGTACGTCGCGCCCAGCCCGACGCGCACGGGCCCGACCTGTCGCGCGGCGGCGGCGGTGAGAGCCAGACTGCCCAGCCGTCCGGAGCCGGCGGCGGCGAGCCGCGACAGTCCCGGATCGAGGGCGCTGCCATAGGCGCCCGCGTCGGTGCTGCCGTCCACCAGTCGCGCCCCAAGGGCGACGCTGATGCTCCCGAGGGCCTGCACGCTCGCCATTGACACGGTCGTGCCGGCGGCGCCGTAGCGCTGCGCCGAGGCCGCCACGCCGCGCGCGTTCGGCAGCATCGCCGGGTTGTAGAAGAGCACGTCCGCGTCGGTGAGCAGCAGCCCCGCGTTGCCCAGGCCGAGCGCCACGGTGCTCGCGGGCACGCGCAGCGCAAGCGGTCGCCCGAATGCCTCCTGGGCGCCCGTCCGACTGGCCGCGACGAGCACGGCCAGCAGGGCGAGCCATGTCCCTCGCCTCACGTGGCGCCCTCGGACGGCGCGAACCCCAGCGACGCGCTGTTCATGCAGTAGCGCAGCCCCGTGGGACGCGGCCCGTCGTCGAACACGTGCCCCAGGTGCGCGTCGCAGCGCGCGCAGTGCACCTCCGTGCGCACCATGAACCAGCTGCGGTCCTTCGTGGTCTCCACGGCCTCGGCAGCGATCGGCGCCCAGAAGCTGGGCCAGCCGGTGCCGGAGTCGAACTTGGTGTCGGACGCGAAGAGCGGCGCGCCGCAGCAGATGCAGGTGTACGTGCCGGCATCGTGATGGTCCCAGTACTCGCCCGTGAAGGCGGGCTCGGTCCCGTGCTGGCGCGTGACCTTGAACTGGATCTTGGTGAGCTGCGCGGCCCACTCCTCGTCGGACTTGCGGATCTTGTCGGTCATCACTCAAATGAACGCGATGATCCAGCCCCTCGCCAGCGGGGCGGAGGCGCCGACGCCCCGCCCGGAACTCGGTCCTGCCGTGCCCCAGCACCGGGGCCGGTTCGTCCGCGCACTCGGCCATGCCGTGCTGCGCCTCGCCGGCTGGCGCCTCACCGGCACGATCCCCGACCTGCCGCGCTTCGTCGTGATCGTCGCCCCGCACACCTCGAACTGGGACTTCATCATCGGCCTCGCCACGAAGTGGGCGCTGGGCTTCCACGTCACCTTCCTGGCCAAGGACGCGCTGTTCCGTCCGCCGCTGGGGTGGTTCATGCGCGCCGTGGGCGGCATGCCGGTGGACCGGTCGGCCCCGAACGCGATGGTGGACCGCACCGCCCGCGAGTTCGCCACGCGCGAGCGCATGGTGCTCGTGCTCGCGCCCGAGGGCACGCGGCACAGGGTCACGAAGTGGCGCAGCGGCTTCTGGCACATCGCGCGCACGGCCGACGTTCCCGTGGTGTGCGCGGCGATCGACTGGGGCGCGAAACAGGTGCGGTTCGGCCCCACGCTCACCGTGCGCCCCGACGTCGACCCCGAGGTGGACATCGCGCGCATCAAGTCGCACTACGACGACGTGCGCGGCTTCCACCCTGCCCTCCAGGCCTGACCGCTCCGCCGTGCCCCGAGCCGTGCTCTCCGTGACCAACGACGCTGCCGCCTCGCCCCTCGCCGTCGCCACCCTTGGCGGCGGCTGCTTCTGGTGCCTCGACGCCGTGTACCGCGAACTGCGTGGCGTGCACGCCGTCGTCTCGGGGTACATGGGCGGCGCCATGCGCAACCCCACGTACGAAGCCGTGTGCGCCGGCATCACCGGTCACGCCGAAGTCGTGCAGGTGACCTTCGATCCGTCGGTCATCGGCTTCCGCGACCTGCTCGACGTGTTCTTCGTGATTCACGACCCCACCACGCTCAACCGCCAGGGCTACGACGAGGGCACGCAGTATCGCTCGGTGATCTTCACGCACGACGACGCGCAGCGCGAGACGGCCGACGCCGTGATTGCCGAGCTTGGCGCGCAGCGACTGTGGGCCGACCCCATCGTGACCGAGGTGACGCCGGCGGAGACGTTCTGGCCCGCCGAGGCGTACCACCAGGACTACTTCACGCACAACCCGGGCGCGCCCTACTGCGTGGCTGTGGTGGCGCCCAAGGTGGCGAAGGCGCGCAAGGTGTTCTTCGAGCGGCTGCGGGCATAGCACGCCCCCGGGGGCGCGGGTCGACGGCCTCGGCCGCGGGCGGGCGTCCGCCAAACCCGACGCCAGCGTCATATTTTTTCGTGGCCGCCCCTTTCGCCCGTCACGACGGCGCTGAACATTTCGGGGTCCCCCCGCGAGGGGGTCCCCAGTGCCGTCCCGCGCTGCGCCACACGCCGGATCCTCCCTGATCCGGTGCCCGCAGTCCGGGACGACGCCCCACCGGAGAGTTCATGCGCGTCACGACCGTCGGCGTCGTGGGTGCCGGCGCGATGGGGAGCGGCATTGCCGCCCTCGCCGCCTCGGCCGGCCTCCGCGTCGTCCTGCTCGACATGCCTGGCGCCCCCGATCGAAGCGGGCCGGCCAAGGGCGGGCTCCAGAAGGCCCTCAAGGCCAAGCCCGCCGCCTTCATGCACCCGAGCGCCGCGACGCGCGTGCGCTGCGGCAACACCGAGGATCATCTCGACTGGCTCGCCGAGTGCGACTGGATCGTGGAGGCGATCATCGAGTTGCCGGAGCCCAAGCAGCAGCTCTTCGCGCGTCTCGAGCCGCTGCTCAAGCCGTCGGCCATCGTGACGACGAACACGTCGGGCATCCCCATGGCGCGGCTGCTCGAGGGACGGAGCGAACGCTTCCGCCGCCGCTTCCTTGGCACGCACTTCTTCAATCCGCCGCGCTACATGCACCTGCTGGAGCTGATCCCCACGCCGGAGACGGACCCGGCGGTGATCGGCGCCATGCGCACCTTCGCCGAGCGCATTCTGGGCAAGGGCACGGTCGTGGCGAAGGACGTGCCGGGGTTCATCGCGAACCGGCTCGGCGTGTACGGCATGGTGAGCACCATGCGCCGCATGATGGAGCACGGCCTCACGATCGACGAGGTGGACGGCCTCACCGGCGCGCTCGTGGGGCGCGCGAAGAGCGCGACCTTCCGCACCGGCGACCTCTCGGGGCTCGATGTGCTCGCGCACGTGACGCGTGGCATGGCCGAGGCCACGGGCGAGGACCTCGCGCTCCCCGAGTGGGTGCACGGGCTCGTGGCGCAGGGCAGGCTCGGTGACAAGACGGGCGCCGGCTTCTACCAGAAGGCGAAGGACGGCGTGCTCACATACGATTGGCGCACCGGCGCCTACGCGCCACAGCAGCGGCTCGGCGGTGGTGACATCGGCCAGCTCACACGACAGCCACACGCGGCGCGACTGCGCGGCGCGCGCGAACTCACCGGCGCGCACGGCGCCTTCCTGCGCGATCACCTGGTGGACGCGGCGCACTACGCGCTGACGCTCGCTCCCACCCTGGCGCACGACGTGGTCGCGATCGACCGCGCGCTGCAGTGGGGCTATGGCTGGGAGATCGGCCCGTTCCAGGTCATCGACGCACTCGGGCACGAGTGGCTCGCCACGCAGTTCGCGGCGCGCGGCCTCGAGGTGCCGTCGCTGCTCGGGCTCGCGCAGGGCGCGTTCTACAAGGGCGGAGAGTACCTCACCTTCAGCGGTGTGTACGAACCGATCCCCGCGATCCCCGGCAACATCAACCTCGCGCTGCAGCACGAGGCAGGCCGCACCGTGGAGGACGATGGCACGGCGCGCCTGGTGGATCTCGGCGACGGCGTGCTCTGCTTCGAGTTCCGCAGCAAGATGAACACGCTCGGGCAGACGCTGCTCGAGGGGCTCGCGAAGGCGATGCGCAAGGTGGAGCGCGGCGGCTACGCCGGTCTCGTGCTCGGCAACGACGACGCGCGCACCTTCAGCGCCGGCGCCGACCTCGCCGCCGTGTCCTTCGGCGTGGCCGCCGGCGCGTGGGACGAGATCAACGAGAGCATCAATGGCTTCCAGCAGTCGGTCATGTCGATCCGGCGCGCGCCGTTCCCGGTAGTCGTGGCCGCGCACGGCCTCACGCTGGGTGGTGGCTGTGAGTTCGCGCTGCACGCCGATCGCGTGCAGGCGGCGGCGGAGACCTACATGGGGCTCGTGGAGGTGGGCGTCGGTGTGCTGCCGGGTGGCGGCGGCACAAAGGAACTCGCCTTCCGCTTCACCGAGGCGCTCGCGCCGTACGAGGAGGCCGATCCGTTCGAGGCGATCAAGCGCGCCTTCAAGCTGATCGCCTTCGCGACCGCGAGCACCAGCGCACCGGAGGCGCGCGCACTCGGCTACCTCCAGGCGAGCGACCGCATCAGCATGAACCGCGACACGCTGCTCAGCGACGCGAAGCAGCGCGTGCTCGACCTCGCGCCCGACTACGTACCGCCAGCGGAGAAGCGCATGCGCGCGCTCGGCCGCGACGGTTTCGGCAACCTGCTGTACGCCCTCTGGGCCGCGCAGGAGGCCGGTCAGGCCTCGGCCCATGACGTGCGCGTGGGACGCGCGGTGGCATACGTGCTGTGCGGTGGTGACGGTGCACCGCGCGAGGTGAGCGAACAGGACCTGCTCGACCTCGAGCGCGAACAGTTCCTGTCGCTGCTCGGCACCAAGGAAACCCAGGCCCGCATCGAGCACATGCTCCAGACGGGCAAGCCCCTTCGCAACTGATGACGACCAGGGAGAATGCACACATGAACGACGTCGTGATCGTCAGTTGCGTGCGCACTGCCGTGGGCCGAGGCAAGGCCGACGGGGCGCTCGCGTCGGTGCACCCGGTGGACCTGTCGGCCACCGTGATGCGCGCGGCCATCGAACGCGCGGGCATCGATCCCGCGCAGGTGGACGACGTGCAGTGGGGATGCGCGATGCCCGAAGCCTCGCAGGGACTCAATCACGGACGGCTCGCATGGCTGCGCGCGGGCTATCCCGTGGAGACGCCGGCGGCCACGATCAATCGCTTCTGCTCGTCCGGGCTGCAGGCGGTGGCGTACGGTGCGCAGGCCATCATCGCCGGCCACGCCGACGTGGTGCTCGCGGGCGGCATCGAGATGATGTCGCAGGTGCCCATGTCGGGCTATCACACGCGTCTCTCGCCCGAGATCACCGAGAGCTACATCGGCATGGGCTTCACGGCGGAACGCGTGGCGCAGCGCTGGGGAATCACGCGCGAGATGGCGGACGACTTCGCCTACGCGTCGCAGCAGAAGGCCGGCGCGGCGCTGGCGGGCAAGGTGTTCGCGCCCGAGATCGTGCCCGTCACGGTCACGCGTGACGCGTGGCAGGGCGCGACGCGCACCACCACCGAGCACGTGGTGGACACCGACGAGTGCCCGCGCCCCGAGACCACGCGTGAGGCCATGGCCGGCCTGCGCCCCGCGTTCTCGGCGAAGGGCACGGTCACGGCCGGCAATGCGTCGCCCTTCTCGGACGGCGCCGCGGCCGTGCTCGTGATGAGCCGACGCAAGGCCGACGAACTCGGGCTGCGTCCGCTCGCGCGCTTCGTGACGTTCGCCGTGGCCGGCGTGTCCCCCGACATCATGGGCGTGGGACCGATCCACGCGATCCCGAAGGCGCTCGGGCGCGCCGGCCTGTCGCTCGGCGACATTGCCCTCATCGAGTTCAACGAGGCGTTCGCCGCGCAGGCGCTCGCCGTGATGCACGAACTGCAGATGGACCCGGCGCGCACCAACGTGAACGGCGGCGCGATCGCACTCGGTCACCCGCTCGGCGCCACGGGGGCCAAGCTCACCACGCAGCTCGTGCACGAACTGCAGCGGCGTGGCGGCGGCATGGGACTGGTCACCATGTGCATCGGCGGCGGCATGGGCGCCGCGGGCGTGTTCGAGGTGTACCCGGGGTGACATGATCGGCGGCGCGGGTGCGCCCGCGCCACTGCGGGATGCGCGTCGACACGGACGCGAATCGCTCGTGGAACGACAGCGGGGCACCGACCGGTGTGGTCGGTGCCCCGCTGTGGTTTCGTGCAAACGAACGATCCTTACATCGGCGCGCTGGTGGTCTGCGCGCGCAGCTCACCCTTGGGGTTGGCCTTGGTGTGGATGTTCGTGTAGGCACCGCCGGTGCGCACCGTCTCGCGCAGGTCATCGAACGTGACCCCTTCGGGGAGTGCCGTCTCGCGCGTGATCGTGCCCATCGCCACCGAGCCGTTGGCGAAGTCGGCGCCGTCCGCGTTGCTGTACAGCGTCGCGATCACGGGGCCCGCCTCCTCCGCACCGCCGCGATGGATGTGCACCGCCGTGACGCCCATCACGTCGAGGCCGTTGACGACGAAGCCGATGCTGTCGGCATACACCATGTACGTGGCCTCGGCCTGTGCCTTCGACGCCACCGGATCGGGGCGTTCCTGCGCACCGCTGAGCGTGCTGACGAGCATTTCCATGGACGGCGCTTCGCTGATCATCTCGGCCGTGGGCTCGGACGACGCGTCGGCGGCCGTATCGGCGCCGCCGCCGCAGGCAGCGAGCAGGAGCGACGCACCGAGGGTGATCGGGACAATGGCAGGGCGCAGCAGGGACATGATTCCTCCGAGAGGAGCGGGTGGGGTGGGCGCGCCGAACCGGCGGCCTCCGAACCGGAAATGGCTCATGGTGGGTGGGCAAACGGGAATATACTCCGCGTTCACTCCGGTGGTTCCGTGCCAGCACGTGCCGTGGGCGTGTGTGACGAAGGACACCGGACGCCGATGCGCTGTCTTACGGCCGTCCGATGCGCCCCGAATCGATCGACGCTACAGCCACGCGACTGAGCAACTCCACCGCCTCGCCCAACCGTGCGAAGCGCGGATCGCTCGTGAGTCCGCGCTCGAAGCGCGCGACGAGCTGCTGCGCCACGATCGCGAGCTTGAACACGCCGTACACGTGACAGAAGACGGGATGCGCGACGTCGCGTCCACTGCGCTCGGCGTAGCGCATGACGAGCTCGTGTCGCGATGGCATGCCGGGGTGCGTGGTGATGCCGAGGCCCAGCGCTCGCAGCAGCGGTGGGTCGTCCGGCTCGATCCAGTACGCGAGCGTCGTGCCCAGGTCGAGCATCGGACAGCCCACGGTGGCCATTTCCCAGTCGAGGATGGCGCACACGCGTGTGAGGTCGGCACGATCGAGCACGAGGTTGTCGAACTTGAAGTCGTTATGCAGCAGGGACACGCCCGCATCATCCGGGCGGTTCGCCTCGAGCCACGCCGCGATTGCATCGAGACGCGGCACGTCGCGCGTGCGCGCCTTCTCCCACCGCGCGGTCCAGCCTCGCACCTGGCGCTCCACGTAGCCCGCGCCGCGGCCGAGGCCGGCGAGCCCGAGAGACGCCACGTCGAGCCGGTGCAGTGCGACCAGTTCGTCGACGAACGCGTCCGCGAGCCGCGCGGCGATCGACGCATCGAAGTGCGCGCCCTCGGGGGGCGCCGCGCGCAGGATCACGCCGTCCACGTACGTCATGAGGTAGAACGGCGCGCCCAGCACGCTCTCGTCGTCGCAGGCCGCGAGCGGCTGGGGCACCTGCAGCCCGGCCGCGTACAGCGCGGCGAGCACCCGGTGTTCGCGCAGCACATCGTGCGCCGCGCCCTCACGCTCGCCGCGCGGCGGCCGGCGCAGCACCATCGGCCGCGCGGCGCCATGCACCCGATACGTGAGGTTGGAGAAGCCGCTCATGAACTGCGTGAGGCGCAGCGGATCGTGTCCCGTGCCGAGCAGATGCGGGGCCGCGGCATGCAGCCACGCCGTGAGCGAGGCGGCGTCGAGCACCTCGCCCGGTCGCATGGCGACCGTGTCGTGTGGCCCACCCGCTGCGTCGCTCACCCGAGCCGGGCCGGGCGCGCGCGATCAGCCACGGCGATGGGCGTCCAGGGCGCGCCGCGCAATCACCGTCTTGTGCACCTCGTCCGCCCCGTCGTAGATGCGCGCCGCCCGTTCGTGGCGATACCACCACGCGATCGGCGTGTCGTCGGTCATGCCGAGCGCCCCGTGCACCTGCAGCGCACGATCCAGCACTCGCTGCAGCACGTTCGCCACGAACACCTTGATGTACGCCACCTCGGCGCGTGCTGCCCGCTGCCCGTCGCGCTCGATGCGCGCCGCGGCATCGAGCACCATGAGCCGCGCAGCGTGGATCTCGATGCGCGACTCCGCGATCCAGAACTGCACCTGCTGCTGCTCGGCCAGCGGATGGCCGGGCGTGAGCTCGCGCGAGAGCGCGTACCGGCACATGAGCGCGAAGGCGCGCTCGCACACGCCGATCCAGCGCATGCAGTGGTGAATGCGACCGGGGCCCAGGCGCTCCTGCGCCAGCATGAATCCCGCGCCCGCGTCGCCGAGGCGATTGTCCACCGGCACGCGCACGTTCTCGAGCGTCACTTCGGCGTGGCTCGCCCAGCCGCCGCCCGTCTCGCCCATCACGGAGATGTTGCGCACGAGCGTGAAGCCGGGCGTGGGGAGCGGCACAATGATCTGCGACGCGCGCGCGTGCGGCGTCGCCTCCGGCTCGGTCACCGCCATCACGATGGCGAACGCGGCCCCGTCGGCACTCGACGTGAACCACTTGTGCCCCGTGATCACGTACTCGTCGCCATCGCGCACCGCGCGCGTGGAGAGCTGCGTGGGATTGGAGCCCGCGTGCTCCGGCTCCGTCATCGCGAAGCAGCTGCGGATCTCACCGCGCGCCAGCGGACCCAGCCACCGCGCCTGCTGCTCCGCGGTGCCGAACTGGTGCAGCAGCTCCATGTTCCCCACATCGGGCGCCTGGCAGTTGCACACGTAGTGGCCGAAGGGCGTGGTGCCGAGCACCTCGGACAGCTGCGCGAACGCGGAGAGCGACAGCCCCTGCCCGCCAAGCGCGACGGGCAGGAACGGTGCCCACAGGCCGCGTTGCCTGGCGTCGGCGCGCAGTCGCGCGAGCTGTGGTTCGATCGTGGCCCAGTCGCCGTGCAGCAGCGCCGGCTCGCACGGGATCAGCACCTCGCGCACGAAGGCGCGCGCCGCGTCCAGCAGCCGCTCGAGCGTCGACTCGGCCACGTCGCGCGCGTGCGCCCCTGCACTCACACCAGGTACCCGCCGTCGGCCATGTACACGCCACCGGTGCAGAACGCCGAGGCGTCGCTCGCGAGGAAGAGCACCAGCCCTGCGATGTCGTCCGGCACGCCGATGCGCCCGATCGGCTGCCGATCGGCGATCGTGTGCACCATCTCGTCGTCCCACAGCACCTTGCTGAAGCGTGTCTTCACCAGCCCGGGGCACACGACGTTCGCGCGAATGCCGTCGGCGCCCCACTCCTGCGCCATCACCTTGGTGAGCGAGATGAGCGCCGCCTTGCTCACCGAGTAGAGTCCGAGGCCGGGCTCCGGCGAGATCCCGCCGATGGACGCGATGTTCACGATCGCGCCGCCGCCACGCGCCTGCATCACCGAGTGTGCGGCGCGGCACAGCTCGAGCGGACCGAACACGTTCACGGCCATGATCTTCGCGAACACCTCCTCGCCCTGCTGCTGCAGCGGCCCGAACACCGGGTTGGTGGCGGCGTTGTTCACGATGATGTCGATGCCGTCGTAGGCCTCGACCGTGCGCGCGGCGAGCCCGCGCACATCGTCCATCTGCCCCATGTGGGCCACCACGCCCGTGACGTCGAGACCGTCATGCCGAAGGGCCGCCGCGGCCGCCTCCACGTGCTCGGGCTTTCGGCTCGACACCACCACCCGCGCGCCGGCGCGCGCCAGTGTGGTCGCGGTCGCGAACCCGATGCCACGCGTGCCCCCGGTGACGATGGCGACCTTGCCGTCGAGCCGGAGGCGCGCGAGGGCGTCGGCATCGCGGGGAGTGACGGGTTCATGCGTGCTCACGGCAACTCCTCGAGGCGGACTGGGTCGACGACAGCCGCCACGGTGGCGACCGCAGGCGCGTCGCCCACATGGCCACGCGCCCGGGCTACGCTAGGCCCGGCGCCGAGGGGGCGCAACCAGCGTTCCCCCGACAAGCCGGCGACTCAGCGGTTTGGCCGATCGAGGCGCTGCACGCGTCCCGTGGACGGCGCCACGACGCGCCCGTTCATGCGCTCGACATGGGCGATCACCAGCGCCGCACTGCGCGGCGCGCGCGTGGCATCGGCCTCGAACGCGGCGCACGTCTCGCGTGCCTCCGGGATTTCGTAGCCATCACCGCCCCGGCAGCTCGGGAACGACGGAAAGGAAACGCGCAGCACCTCGTCGTCCCGGATCTCCCGTCCGTCCTCGCGACGCAGCGGACCCACGAGGCGCGACCCGCTCGGCTGCCGGGCATCGAACGCGAAGCGCACGCCGCTCACCTGCGGATAGGCGCCGCTGCCGAGGCGCCGCTGCGACACGCCGTGCTCGAGCAGCGCGCGCAGCCGCGCGCCCGTGAGCGGGAAGGTCACCACGCGCGTCTCGTCGGCGAAGAGGAACACCGATTCGAGCTCGTGCGCCGTGATCGGCCCCGGCCCCAGCACGTCGTCGAAGCGCATCGCCCCAGAGTTCACGAGCGCCACGTCGGCGCTCGTCCCCTCGCGATAGGCGTCCGCCACCAGGTTGCCGAAGCGGCTCTCGCCGCCGCGCGACGTGCTGTCCACCGCGTCGATGAGCTCCGGCGCCTGCCCGAGCACGCGGTCGGTCCCGATGCGGCGCACGAGCGTGTCGCGCCAGGCGGCCGTGATCTCGGCCGTGGCCTGCTGCTCGCGCCAGCCGCGCGCCGGCCGAATGAGCGTGTCGCGCAGCCGCCAGCCGGCCCCCTCGCGCATGGCCTCGACGTACGCCGCCGTGCGTGCGTTCGACGCGGCCTTGATGAGCAACCGCCCGTCACGCGCGATGCGGCGGCCGTCGTGCTCGTGCCCGCCCAGGAGCACCGTGATGCGCGGCTCGCGCACCAGCGTGGCGCTGTCGTGCCAGATGAACTGGTGGGTGAGCGCCACCACGAGCTCGGCGCCGAGCGCCTCCAGCGTGTCCACCGCCGCGCGCGCGGCCACGTCGGGATCGCTGCACCGCACCCACGAGCGGTACTCGGCCAGCACCGTGGTGCCGAAGATCCCCACCTTCGTGCCGCTCACGGTGAGCGTGTCCCAGCCGCGCACGTTCGGAAACGGAGCGCCGTCGCCGTAGCGGCAGTTCGCGGAAAGCCAGCGAAAGCGCGACTCGGTGACGCGCGCGGTGAACTGCTCGCGATCCACGTCGAACTCGTGGTTGCCGAGCGTGCCGTAGTCGAGCCGCGACGCGTTGAACGCCTGCACCATCTGGCGGCCGTTGTACCACTTGCTCAACAGCGATGGCGAGAACAGATCGCCGGCGAAGAGGAAGAGCACACGCTCGCCGTGCGCGTCCTCGACCGAGTCACGCCAGGCGGCCACGCGGGCGAGTCCGCCGCTGCCATCGCGCAGCGTGTCGGACACATAGACGTCGTTCACCAGCAGCAGGCGCACCGGCGCCGGAGCCGATGGCGGCGGCAGGTACACGGTACGTCGCGCCGGCGCGCACGCCGCCAGCGCGACGGTGACGATGCACACGAGCGCGGTGGCGATCCTGGTCGCCACCGCGCTCCGTCCGCCGCTCGTTCGCGCCATCACCTGCATTGCATGTGCCTGCTATCCCTGGGGTTGCTCGACGATGCCGGCGAAGAGGATCGTGCCCGACAGCCGCTCCCGAATGAAGAAGAGGAACGGGCGGTCCACGTGCATGACGGCGCGCTGCGGCACGGAGGTGACGCCGACGCCGACCGACGTCACGGCGGCCGCTTCGGTGCCCTCCTCGTTCACGTCGATGAAGACGTCCTGGTTGACACGCGAAATGTACAGTTCGCCCGGTCCGATGCGCGAGAAGTCGGCCGCTCGCGGCGTGAAGGCGAGCCCCATGCCCATGCTCGTGAGCGAGGGCACGAGGTCGAAGCCGAGCGAGAGCCGGAACTTCGGCAGGGCGAGGTCCACATCGGTCGTGCGCAGTGAGGCCAGTCCGGCAGCCAGCGCCGGCGCGTCGAGCCCCGTGAGCCAGGCGTCGGGCGTGCTCGCCTCGTCCGGCAGCACCACGGTCATGACATACGCGGTGTTGCCGTACGGCAGCTCGACGACCTGCGCCCCGCGCACCTCGCCGTACGTCATGTCGTCGGTGCGATGCATGGTGGGCACCGACGGCGTGGCCCCCGCGCGTGTCGTGAACGGCACGAAGCGCGTGCGTGTGGTTTCGAAGCGGTCGCGCCACGCGCCCTTGAAGTAGAGCGCGTTCATGAGCATCGCGACGAGTTGCGGGTCGAGCGACTCGACCACCTTCGGAATGCGCCCGTTGGTCTGCTGCGAGGCCCACGTGTTCATGTCGTTCACGGTGGACGGCCCGAAGTCGCCGGTGCGCACCTGCGCCGAGAACACCTGCTGCATCTCCTGCGTGTACGACGGCAGCACCGGGAAGCCCGTGCGCACCCAGAGCGCGTTCGCGCTGCGGAACTCCACCTTCGGGTCGAGGCCTGCCAGCAGCGACGGCAGGTCGCGATAGCCCGCCAGGATGTCCGCACGGCTCGCAGTGCCCCAGCCGAGCGTGCGCTTCATGGAATCGGCGGTGGCCCCGTCGGCGCCGGCGTACGCCATGCCGAGCGCCACGGAGGCACTGAGCGGCGAGAGCACGACGTTCGAGTCGGGCGTACCGGCCGCCACCTCGCGAAGCAGCGACAGGCCGAAGTCGTTGCTGGCACGCACGGCCTCCTGCTCGAGCGCGCTCAGCGCTCGGGGCAGTGCGGTGATCGGTGCCGGTCGATCGTCCGAGGGCGCGGTGCCCGCCGTGCAGGCGGACAGGGCAGCCGTCACGACGGCCAGACGGGCGACGGTGCGAACGGCGCGGTGCAGCTTCGGCATGACGAACTCCGGATCGGGGGACGCCGGTTCCTACCCCGAAGGGGCGCGCGTTGACCACGCGCCGTGACGTGGCGCACGTCGGGCGCACCAACGGCGCACGCCCGACTCGCGCCGCGGCTCAGGCGATCGTGGCTGGATCGATGCCGCGAATGGCGAAGATGCGCGCGATCGTCTCGCCGATCTTGTTGTTCGGCGTGCTCGCGCCCGCCGTCACGCCGATGTGCAGCGGTCGCCCCGTGGGCATCCAGTCGCCCGTCGTGACCAGCTCGCCGTGCGGCCCGATGGTGCGATGGCGTGCCGTGTTGGTCGCGACATCCACTTCGTCCGGGTCGGCGATGTGGTAGGTGTGCACCTGCTCGGCGCACAGCGCCGCCAGCGAGATCGTGTTGCTGGAGTTGTAGCCGCCCACCACGACCATCACGTCGAGCGGCTCGCGCAGCATCTCCACCACGGCGTCCTGCCGCTCCTGGGTGGCGCTGCAGATGGTGTCGAACGAACGGAAGTGCGCGGCGCGGTGCTCGGCGCCGTACGCGCGCTCCATCGCTTCACCCACCGCGCGCGCGATGTCGAGCGACTCGCGCGCGAGCATCGTGGTCTGGTTGGCCACGCCGATGCGCACGAGGTGCACGTCGGGATCGAAGTGCGACGGCACCTGCTTCGCGAACCGCTCCAGGAACGCCTCGCGCGAGAGCGCCGGCCGCGCCGTGGGCTTGCCCTGCGACGCCTCGATGTAGTCCATGACCAGCTCGGCTTCGGCCATGTCGCGCACCACGATGTACGTGCCACCCGGGTACTTCTCCACCTGCGACGCCGTCGCGCGCGTCTCCTCGTGGTAGTACTTGCCGTGAATGAGCGCCGTGAAGCCGTCGCGCGCGTAGGCCTCCACGCGCTTCCACACGTTGAGCACCGAGCCGCAGGTCGTGTCCACGATCACGCAGCCGAGCGCGCGCAGCGTCTCGAAGTCGTGAATCGTCACGCCGAAGGCCGGCAGCAGCACCACGTCGGCGGGCTCCACGGGCGCATAGTCGAAGCCGGTGCCCTTGGCCGAGAGGAACGTGATGCCCATGCTCTGGAGCTTCGCGTTCACGTGCGGATTGTGGATGATCTCGCCGGCCAGGAAGATGCGCTTGTCGGGGAACTTCTGGCGCGTCTGGTAGGCGTAGTCCACCGCGCGCTCCACGCCGTAGCAGAAGCCGAACTCGCGCGCGAGGCGCACGGTCGTGTCGCCCACGGTGAGCGTGTAGCCGCGCTCACGGAGCAGGTCCACGAGGTGGCCGGTGTAGTCGGCGGCGAGGGTGTCCTGCACCTCGGCCTTGAGGCCGAAGCCCTTGCGGACGTATTCGCCCGCGGGGGCGGCGGTCGGAGTCGCGGCAGTGTCGGTCATATCAGCGAAAAATAGCGAGGTCGGCCAGTTCGCGGCGCATTGGCGCCGAGGCCGCGCGGGCCGTTTCCTGGTCCATCACGTACGGCGCGACCGCCTCGCGGATCATGGCCGGCAGTGGCCGCTTCACGAACGCGTCGCGCGTCACGCACACGATCACCACGGTGGCGGTCACCTTGAGGTCGCCGGTGGCCAGTCCGAACAGGTCCACCTGAAAGGTGAGCGAGGTCTCCCCGACGCGCGGCACGAAGGTCACCATGGCCAGCGCCTCGTCGATCCTGGCCGGCGCGAAGTACTCGAGCGCGAGGTGGCGGCGCGGCATCCAGATGTCCGGTGCCATGAAGATCTCGCCGTACGGCAGCCCCGCCTCCCGCAGCCACTCCTGCTCGGCGTGCTCGACGAAGCGCGTGAAGGCGCTGAAGCGCGCGATGCCGACGAGATCCACGTCGGCCCAGCGAATGCGCTCGGCGCACACGTGCGGCTGCTGCATGATGCTCCCGCGATCGGAGTCGGACCGCGCGTCAGGGATTTCCTCGCGCGGGTCGGGTATGCCGCCTCACGCGGCGACGCCCGCGGGAATATACTATGCCGTATCGTGACACTCGGCGTCTGGCCGATCCTCTCCTCTCGCGTGCAGCTTCGGGGTCATCATGCTTTCGACCATTCTCGTTCCGCTCGATGGCTCGGCGTTCAGCGCCAAGGCCCTGCCCGTTGCCGCCGCCATTGCGAAGCGCACCGGTGCCGCCGTGAAGGTGGTCACCGTGCTCGACCCGAGCGCCTACGTGCCCTTCGTGCCGGGCGAAGTGCTCGTGCCCGTGATGGACACCGACGCGCTGGCCGCGCGCCGCGCCGCCGACGAGGAGGCCATCAAGGCGGAAGCCGAGCGGCTCGTCGCGGACGGCGTGAAGGCCGAGGGACGCCTGCTCGAAGGCACCGTCGTCGAAGCGATCGCGGAGTACGCGCTCGAGATCGGCGCCGACCTCATCGTGATGACGACGCACGGCCGGAGCGGACTCGAGCGCCTCTGGCTGGGCAGCGTGGCCACCAGCTTCCTGCAGCGTGCCCCCTGCCCGGTGTACCTCGTGCGACCGGTCGGCAGCGCCACGGACTCGGACCTGCCCACGGGCACCATGCTCGTGACGCTCGACGGCTCCCCCTTCGCCGATTCCATGCTGCCGCGCGCCGCAGCCTTCGCCGAGGCGGTGGGCATGTCCATGCGCCTCTTCACGGTGGCGATCCCGAACGCCATCCCGATGGCGCCGTTCGGCACCGAGGCGCTGCTCGCGGACGAAAGCGACCTCACGCGGCAGGAGCACGAGGCCAAGGAGCGCCTCGACGCCCTGGCGGCCACGCTGCCGGTGCCCTGCACCACCGAGGTGGCCACCGACATGACGGCCACGCGCGCCATCCTGGAGCAGGCCGAGGCGAGCGACGTGGGACTGATCGCCATGGCCACCCACGGCCGCACCGGGCTCGCCCGCCTCGTCATGGGCAATGTGGCCGATTCCGTGCTGCGCGCCGCGCCCAAGCCGATGCTGCTCTACCGCCCGGTCGCCACCGAGGTCGCGGCGGCGGAGCATTGAGGCCCTGTGGCAGGCGTCGCGGCCGTCCCGCGACGCCTGCCACAGAGCCCCGCCTCAGCGCCCGTCGTAGAACGCCGGCGCGAGCAGCGGGGCGAGCGCGTAGGTGACCAGCGGCTCGTAGGCGGCCTGCCGGTCGATGAGGCCGGCGGTGAGGATCCCCACCGCGCCGCGCCCCGTCTTCGTGCCGGTCACCTGGGCCTCGGCATCCATCGCCAGGCCGAGCTCCTCGCCGGCCCGCAGCCGCGCGGCCACCCGGTCGGGGAGCGGCATGGCCAGCGAACCGCCCACCCCCTCGCGGCCGTCCCGCGTGAGGGCCACGGCCCAGGCGCAGGTGCGCACGTGTCCGCCCGGCTCCTCGACCACGCCCCCCTCCAGCCCGATCGCGAGGTCCGCGGCGTGCTCCGCCAGCGCCGCGCGCGCCCGGGCACGTGCGCCGGCGATCGTTTCCGCGTCGCCCCACGGCTGGTCGGGCACGCCGGACGCCACCGGCACCGCGATCACCTCCGCCTGCGGGGCCACGCGCGCCAGCACCGCCACCACCGCGGCGCGCTTGACCGGATTGGTGCTGCCGACGACGACGGTGCGCAGGTCAGGCAGCGAAACAGGGGGACGTCGGTCGGTCATCGGACGCGGACATGGTGATTCGAGAGACGCGGCACGTAGCGCACGCGTGTGCAAATTGCTTGCTTGCAGGCACGTATGCGAGTAACGTAGCGCACACTGCATGATCGCCTCCTCTACCGCGCCGGTCCGCCCCGATCCGCGGGTCCCCGCTCCCGACGGGAGCGCACCGCGCCGGCGGCTGTGGCTCGACTTCGTCAACACCGACACCGCGCCGGTCGTGCCGCGCGGCGACCTGTTGCGCGACTTCGGGACATTGCTGCGCTGGCTCGTCGACGCCCATGTCGTGGACGACGAGCGCGCCGGCGGACTCGCGCGCCGCGCGCTGCTGCAGCCGGCCGCGGCCACGGCCACCCTGGTCGACGCCCGCCGCGTGCGCGCGGCGCTGCGCGGGCTCGCCGAGCGCGGCGCCACCTCATCGCGGCTGCGCGACGAGGCGATCGCCGAGATCAACCGCGTGCTCGGACGCTCGGCCGGCTCGCGCCGCCTCGAGCAGATGGCGCCCGGGCGCTTCGTGCGGGTGTTCGTGCCCACCGGAGACGCGTTCGCGGGCCTCATGATCCCGATCGTGGAGTCGGCCGCCGACTCGCTGGTGCTCGACGAACTGGGCCGCGTGCGCCGATGCGCCGATCCGCGGTGTGCCCGCGTGTTTCTCGACACGTCCCGAAACGGCACGCGCCGCTGGTGCGACATGGGCACGTGCGGCAACCGCGCGAAGGCCGCGCGGCACCGCGCCCGCCAGCGGGACGTCGGGGCGACGGCCCCCGACGTGGACGACGAGACGCGCTGAGCATGGACGCGCGCCGCACCCCTGACCATCCGATCCCCGGCGTCCCGCGACACACGCCGGACCCCACGCTCGAGCGCGGGTTCGTGGCATCGCTCCGCTGGCTTGTGGCCGAAGGCGAAGCGCGCGGCGTTCGCCGCATCGCGGTGGAGTTGCGCGCCCTGCGCGAGGCGCTCACCACGCTCGACGAGACGCGGCGTGCACGCGATGAGCATGCCGATCGGGCCGCCACGCTCGACCGCGAGATGCAGGACGCGCTGCGCATGCTTGGCGACGCGACACGCGTCGAGGGCAACGGCTCGCTCGTGGCGCGCCTCTCGCGGCTGCGCGAGATCCTGGGGCGCGACCTCGCCAACCGGCGGTCCCTCGTGCAGGAACGCGACAGCTGGCGCGCCATGTGCGAGTTCCAGGTGCGCTCGCGCGCGATGGTGCACCAGCTGCTCGAAGAGTCCGAACGCGAGCGCGAGGCACTCGAGGCGGAGGCGGGCACGCTGCGTGAGCGCATCGTCGTGCTCACGTCGGTGCACCAGGAGACCGTCAGCGCCGTGGCGGATCAGCGACGCGCCGCGTCGATGGCGGTCACGGAGCTCGCGCGACTGCAGGAGACGGCGGCCACGCTGCGCGAACGCGTGGTGGCCCTCGAGCGGGAGCGCGCGCAGGTGGCCGTGCTGCGCGATCGGCTGCACGCCACGGAAACGGAGCGCGACATGGCGCTCGACGATGTGCGTCGAGCCACCGCGGAGGCGCAGCGCTCGGCCGACGAACTGGCGCAGCTGCGCGGCCGACTGCGGCAATGGAGCGGCACGGTGGAGCGCGCCCTCGCCGAACTCACGCGCGCCGCGTCCGCGCTCGACGCGGACTGACGGCCATCGCGCACCGCGTCCGGTGCGGACGCAGCGCGCGATGCGTGCTTACGCGGCGGTGACCGCGATCGCCGACGGCTTGATGTAGCCCATGTCGACGGCGTAGCCGGCCAGCTTCTTCTGCAGGATGCGACGCCCGCGGAACAGGCGCGACTTGACCGTGCCCTCGGGCACACCGAGCGCCTCGGCGATCTCGGCGTAGCGCAGCCCCTGCAGGTCGCTCAGCACGACGGCCGCCCGGTACTCCTCGGGGAGCGCGCGAATGGCGCGCGTGATCTCGTCGTCGAGGAAGGAGTCGTAGAAGCGGCCTTCCGGATCCGCCTCGCCGACCGCCTCGAACAGCGCCCACCCCTCGGTGTCCTCGGGCTGCTGCACTTCGCGCGCATCGATGCGGCGCTTGCGGCTTACGAACACGTGATAGAGGATCGTGAACAGCCAGGCGCGGATGTTGGTGCCGAGGTGGTACTGCTCCCACCGCTCGATCGCGCGCAGCATCGTGTCGCTCACGAGATCTTCCGCGTCGTCGCGCGAGCGGGCGAGCTTGAGCGCGAAGGAGTAGAGCGCATCGAGGTGCACCAGCGCTTCGCGCTCGAACTGGGCACGACGGGCCGCACGATCGAGCGCGGCGGCGTCGTCGGATTTCTCCACGACGGCCGTCGCGGCCGTCGTCGGATGCACCACGTCGTCGCTCGTCTCGCGCTGTGCCGGCTGCCGCACCATCGTCTCGCTGGTCGTCACCATTGCCACTCGCTCCTCTGCCGCGTCATGCGCGGCGCCACCTGCCGTTGCCGATCGTCACGTCCGGGACCTTGGCGCCCCGGGCGAGCCGACCGGGCCCGCTACTCGACTCCGCGTCCGCCCTGCAGCGCCACGGCTCCGCCGTCGCGCACGTGCGTTCCGATGAATCGCTTGAGGTCGATCGCGATTCCCTCGAGCACGCCGATGTCACGCTTCACGCGCGTCATGAGCACGGCGCCCTCGAGCGTCGCGATGATGAATCGCGACAGCCGCACGGCATCCACGTCGTCGTGGAGTTGCGGACGTGCCTCCCACAGCAGCGAGCGGATCTGGCTCGCCCACCGCTCGAACACCGCTTCGATGCGCACGCGGAACCCCTCGTGCGCATCGGCAAGCTCCGCCGCCAGGTTGCCGAACGGCGACCCGCCGCGGCCCCCACGCTCCGACTGCAGCGCGACGACGGCGTCGATGAACAGCGAAAGGCGCTCGAGCGGGTCGATCATGGGCTCGCGAAGGATCGCGAGGCCGCGCTCGGTGAACCGCTCGAACTGGCGATTCAGCACTTCGTAGCCCAACTCTTCCTTGCTGCGGAAGTAGTGGTAGAAGTGGCTCTTGCCGCTGAGCTTCGCGCCACGGATGACATCGTCCACCGAAGTGGAGTTGTATCCGCGCTCGGCGATCAGGGTCGCGGCAGCATCGAGAATCTGGAGGCGTCGGTCAGACATCGTGCCATGATATTAGGACCGAGCGGTCCAATGCGCAAGGGCGATAGTTCCTTATGTCTCAAGACGCTGTCATACAACAACTTGCTATCATCCGGCAAACTCGGCCCTCGAGCCGTCACACTTCCGTGACACGCCACTGACGCGGTGCTGTCGATAAATCACGCAATGAAATCTCCCACCGATCGGACATCGAGTCCTAGCACCGTGCGCACCGTCGCGGTGGAGCGCACTTACCTCACGCTCCCCTCCCCCGACGCGTTTCGCCCGGGAGCGGCACCGCGGGCCAGCGCGCAGCTGCGCGCGCTCGCGCCCGACGACCTCGCCGGGTGGCGCGCACTCTACGCCACCGTGGGCGCGCCGTGGCACTGGCACGACCGCGATGCGTGGCCGGACGCGCAGCTCGCCAAGTATCTCGCGCAAGCGACCGTGCGCGTGTGGGCCGTCGACCTGCTCCCCGACACGGCCGGTGAGCCGGGTGATGCGCACGCAGCCACGAAGGCGACCCCAAGCACGCGCGACGTCGGCATGCTCGAGCTGTGTCACCACGCGGACGGCAGCGTCGAGATCGTCTACCTCGGACTCGTGCACGCCGTGCACGGACGCGGGCTTGGTGCGTGGCTGCTCGGCGAGGCCGTGCAGCGCGCGCTCGCGTGGGGCGCCACGCGCGTGTGGCTGCACACCTGCACGCTCGATGGGCCAGCGGCGCTGCCCAACTATCGCGCGCGTGGCTTCGTGGTGGAGCGCACGGAAACCTACGAGGCCGAGCTCACCGACTGAGCGCGACGGCAGCTGCGGACTAGCGCCGGCGGCGACCGCCTCCCTTGCCGCCGCGCTTCGGCCCGCCGCCGGGGGGCCCGCCGCCTGAACGGCCACCACCACTGCGATCGCCACCGGAGCGGCCACCACCGGATCGCCCGCCGCCCCCACGCCCACCGCGCTGACGCTCGGTGCGCGCCTGGTCGCGCGCGCGCTGGTGCGCCGCGATCTCCTCGTCGGTCCACGGCGCGTCCAGCTTCTCCTGCAGCTCGTCCAGCGTGTCCGCGCGCACCGCGCCGCGCTGACCGCGCGTGACCACGAAGCGCAGCGGCCGGTCGGCGATCGCCGTGGGCACGGCCGGCAACTCCTCGGTCGCCAGCGAGCGCGCCAGCTTCTCCGGCAGACGCAGCCGCACGATCGGCGTCCGCGAGCCATCGGCGGCCTCTTCCACGTCGTAGTCGAGCGGCACCGGCCGCTCGCGCACGAGCACCTCGTCGGGCAGTGCGAGCGCGCGCTCGAGGTCGGCGTCGGACACGAACGTGCCCACGTCGAAGCGGAGCGGCAGCCGCCGCACGTCCTCCCAGCTGTGCGCATCGCCAAGCTGCGCGGCGTACCAGGCCGTGAGCTCCGCGAGCCCCAGTCGTGCCGTCGTCCCGCCGAGCCGCCGCCACACTTCGCGCACCGTCTCGATGCCATCGTGGTTGCGCTTGACCGCGTGATGGCGGAGCCGCCCGCTTGCGAGTCCTTCGGCCACCAGCTCGCGCGCGCGCGCCGCCTGCTCGCCTTCCCACTGCCGCAGCGGCTCCGACTCGCGCGAGAGCTCGAACCCGAAGTACGACACGCGACGTCGCTCCACGACCGGCGTGTGCCCGCGATCGGGATCGAGCACCAGCTCCGGGGCGTGGCGATGCGCGTGACGGCGAATGAGGTCGAGCGAGAGCTGCGTGCCCTCGATGCCGGCGCGCGGCACGCCGAAGCGGTCGGCGAAGAAGCGCAGCGGACCGGCCACGGCGCCCCAGCTGCCGCACACGCTCGTGCGCGAGACGCGCGCCGACTGGCCGTCCACCGTTTCCTCGTCGATGACGAGGTCGAACGGCATGAACTCGGCCAGCAGCTCCTGGAACCGGCGCAGGGTGTGCTCGCGCGCGAAGGGCAGCGCCGTGGGCAGCGGCGTGCTCACGCTGCGGTACACGCTCGCCATGGCGAGCGCGGCATCCTCGAGCGACTTCACCAGCACACCGCGACGCTCGGCCCACGGCTCGATGCGCTCGGGGTCGAACAGGTGGCGCGCGAGGCCGTACACATCGCCCACATACCCCGCCTCGGCGAACGCCTCGGCGTACACGTTGTACGCCGTGAGGTGGTCGCTGCCGTGCAGCACGAGCCCCTGCAGGTCGCGATCGTCGCGCGTCATGCGATGCAGCGAGTCGATGCCGCTCATGACCGCGAGATACGGCAGCAGCTCGTCCTCGCCATGCACGATCAGTTCCCCCCACGCGCGCTCCACGGGCAGCGCCTCCACCGCACGGCCGTAGTCGGTGAGGCGGCCACCATCGACCAGCCCGCGCGATTCGAGCAGCGCGAGCGCGCGGCGGTACGCGGCGCGATCGAGCGGCACCGGCAGGTCGAGGTCGTCCGCGCGCACGCCGAGGTCGGCGCAGGTGAGCGCGACGCGCTCCGAATCGCCGGCGAGCTGGAACTCGGGCTCGGTGGGGCGCAGCGACGCGAAGTGGATGTCGCGGTCGCTCAGGATGAACACGCGTCCGCCCGCCACGCGCCCGTGCACACGTCCTGCCATCTGCAGGATTTCGTTCGCACCAAGGTGCGTGCGCGTGAGCACGTTGCGCCCGCGCATGATCACGTTGGTGAAGCGCGAGTCGTCGATGATCACCGTGTCGAGCCCGGGCACGTTGAGTGCGCTCTGCCCGGCCGCCGTCATCGAGAGGAAGAACGGCTTGCCCACCTCCCCCTCGAGGAACGGGCGGATCACGCGAATGGGCTCGCCGCCGTGATAGTGCGCGGCCGCGATGCGCGGGTAGCGCGACTGCACCCACGCGGCGGCCTCCTCCACCATCGCGCGCGTCGGCAGGAACATCGCCACACCCCGCCCGCCCTTGACCGCCTTGCGCAGGAAGCCGTCGTCGAGGAACTCCACGGGCTGCTTGCGCACGACCTCCACCTTCGCGGCCTTCTCCGGGTCGAAGGTGCTCACCTGCAGCACTTCGGCGCTGTCGAGGTAGCGCGCGTAGAACGCCGGATCGACGGTGGCCGACAGCCAGATGAAGCGGCACCCGGTGCGCTTGCCGAGCGCGAGGCAGAGTTCGAGTTCGGCGCTCGTCTGGTGGATCTCGTCCACGATGAGCGTGTCCTGCGGCAGGATGTCGCCGTCCTGGAACCAGCACCGCGCAATGCCCGTCGTCACGATGATCACATTCCACGCGGGCGTCTCGGGCGTGGCCTCGCGCTCGCGGTTGATCACGCCCACGCGCAGCTCGCCGGTGCCGAGGATCGTCTCGGCGATGGGGCGAATGGCCAGCGTCTTGCCGGAGCCGGTGCCGGCCACGATGCCGAAGCCCTTGCCGCTCGCGGCCAGGCGGCGCAGGTCGTCGCCGCGCGTGCGCTCGAGGAACGTCTCGATGCGCAGACCGACGGCGAGCTCGATGGTCTCGCAGGCGGCGCGCGTGGGCGCGATCACGATCACGCGGCCCGTGGGCGGTTCGGCCGCGACGAAGGCGTCGTGGTCCGGGGGCAGGAAGCGGTCGTGGACGGTGCGCACGCTGAAAGGTAATATCGGGGATGACACGGCCCCTCCTCTCCGCCCTGCTGGCCGTCGTGATGTCGGCCACCGCCCTGGCCGCGCAGTCCGCCCAGATCCCGCGCGACTTCGCCCGCACCCTCGATGCCTTCGTGGCCCAGGGCGTGCGGGATTGGGGCATTCCCGGCTTCGCGATCACCGTGGTGCGCGGCGACTCCGTGCTCTTCACGCGCGGCTACGGCGTGCGCGCCACGAACGACACCGGACGGGTGGACACGCGCAAGCTCTTCGGCATCATGTCCACCACCAAGGCGATGACCGCGGCCTCGCTCGCCATGCTCGTGGACGAAGGCAAGGTGCGGTGGGATGACCCGGTCACGCGGCACCTGCCCTGGTTCCGGTTGTCCGAACCGCTCCGCACCGATGACCTGCGGGTGCGCGACCTGCTCACGCACTCCGCCGGACTCCCCAACGCCGACGTGCTCTGGGTGCGTGGCGACGTGGCCAGCGACGAGATCCTCCGGCGCGTGCGCGGCGTGCCGGCCGCGTACCGACCGGGGCGCGGCTTCATCTACCAGAACGTGATGTACCACGCGGCGGGCGCCGTGATCGAGGCCGCCAGCGGCCTGCGCTACGGCGAGTTCCTGCGCACGCGGCTCTTCGCGCCACTGGGCATGACGCGCACCTACGCGAGCTTCACCGAGGCGGCGGCGGCAGATGCGCAGAACATCTCGCGCGCCCACGACGTGGTGCAGGGCACGTTGCGCGTGATCCCCGAGCAGGCAGTGGACGCCGCGCCAGCGGCCGGATCGGTGTGGAGCACGGCCGACGACCTGTCGCGGTGGACGCGCTTCCTGCTCGACAGCGCGCGCGTGAACGGGCGTCGTCTCATCAGCGACAGCGCGTTCCGCGAACTGTTCACGCCGCAGGTGATCGTGCCGGCCGGCGAGTTCTATCCCACGCGGCGGCTCACGGCGCCGATGTGGACCACGTACAGCTTCGGCTGGTTCCAGCAGGACTACGACGGGCTGCGCGTGTCCATGCACACGGGCAGCCTGCCGGGGCGCATTGCACTCGTCGGCCTGCTGCCGGACGAGCGCATCGGGGTGTTCGTGGTGGGCAATCGCGATCACGCGGAGTTCCGCCACGCGGTCATGTTCCGCGTGTTCGACCTGCTCACGGGGCGGCCGGCGCGCGACTGGAGTCGCGAATTCCGGGCGCTGTACGCGCCATCCGACTCGGCGCGCGCGACGCGCGAAGCGGCGCTGCTCGCGCAGCGCGACACCAGCATGCGACCGAGCGTGCCGCTCGCCGCCTTCGCGGGCACGTATGCGCATCCGCTGTGGGGCACCGTGGTGGTGCGCCTCGAGCGCGACACGCTGCGCTACGCCGCCGGTGTGGGGCCCTACAACACGGGCGTGCTGCTGCACTGGCGCGGTGACACGTTTCGCGAAGTGAACAGCGTGGGCATGCCCGGCACGCCGTGGGTGTTCCAGCGAGGGCTCGACGGGCGCCCGGTGCGCGCGTCGGCCGGCGGCAGCGATCAGATGGTGTTCACGCGGCAGGAGCTGGGGCCCGCGCCGCGCTGATGGCGCGTTAGTCGCGCGCCAATCGCGCGCTAGCGCTGGATCAGCTTCACCCGCTGGCCGTCGCGAAAGACCTCCACGCGATCCACACGCCCGTCACGGTCACGGTCGGTCCACACCTGCAGCAACTGGTTGCCGTTGGCGTCGAGGAAGATCGCGCGCCACGGCGTGCCGCGCCCCTGGTCGGGGAGCCGAGCGACGAACTCGTTGGTGCCGAGCCACTGCGCGACCTCGGTGCTGGGCCGCCCCTGCAGGATGTCCACCACCGACTGCATGCGCGGCAGCACCTGCGGATACGGCTGCGAGGCGAAGGCGGGCAGGTCATCGCAGCGACCGTCGCGATCCCGGTCGAGGCAGGGCGGCGGCCCGAAGCGGAAGTCGTCGCACCAGCCGTCTTCGTCGCGATCGAGACAGGAGGCCGAACCGCGGCCCGGTGGCGGGGCGCCTGGCGCGAAGTAGCGAGGATCGCCGATCGGTCCGGTGCCCACGAGCAACCCACCCTGCCCGACCCAGGCCTCGTAGCCGGCACCTGGGCTTCCCGGCACCGCCTGCCCCGGAGACGACGAAACCGGCAGGGTCCCCTGCCGGTCGCCGAAGAGCTGATCGTCCGTGATCCGCTTCGAATCCCAAGGCGGCCGCCCCGCGTCGCTGATGTCGGGGCGCCCGGGGAGCCGCACGGGCGGCACGCCAGTGGTGCCGCGCCCGTCGAACCGCTTGATCGGCGTCTCGTTGAGCGCCTTGCCGCGCGCGGCGCCCTTCTTGGGACCGTAGATCACGCGCCCGTTGGGCGGCTTGTTCCGCACGGCCACGCTGCACTCCGTGGGCGCGGGCTGCTGAGCGGCCGGCACACCATCGAGCCAGATGCGACACATGTTCTCGGGAGGCACGAACTCCTTCGGCACGCTGTCGAGCGCTGCCCGTGCGCCCGCCGATGCCGACTGCGCGCCGCTCGGCGCCCAGGGCAGCAGCGTGCCGAGCACCACGCCCGCGACGGTCAGGATTCGACGTACCATTCTTCCTCCGGTGCAGGGCCTGCCGGCCTCCTGATGAGACCAGGCACGCCTTCTTCCCGATTGCAGTGCACGAGCCGTGCCAGTGTGTGTCGATGGCCGCCTCCGAGGGAAACTCGGCCTCGGAGCGACCCAATCCGTCCCCTCCGCAGGACGATCGCGTCACCCGGAGGTGACGCCGCCGTCCTCCTCGCGGACGCTATCTGGTCATACCCCGCGGTCGCCGAAGCTGATCCCGACGGCGCGCGCCGTGCGCACGATGTCGTGATCCGGCTCCACCCGCTTGGGCTCGCGGAGCACCTCGTCGATCGGCACCGTCACGATGTGCGGCGACTGCAGGGCCACCATGTGCCCCCACTTGCCCGCTTCGACGGCTTCCACCGCCGCCCCGCCGAACCGCGTGGAGAGCAGCCGGTCGTAGCCCGTCGGCGAGCCACCGCGCTGCAGGTGCCCCAGCACCATCGACCGCGTCTCCTTGCCCGTGCGCACCTGGATCTCGCGCGCGATCGTCTCCGCCACGCCGCCCACGCGCCGCAGCTGGCCGGGCAGCGACTCCCCGATGATGCCCACCTCGCCGTTCGGCAGCGTTGCGCCCTCGGCCACGACCACGATGCTGAACCGGCGGCCGGCCGCATCGCGCGAGCGGATCTTCTCGCACACCAGGTCCATGGACCACGGAATCTCCGGCACCAGGATGACGTCGGCCGTGCCGGCCACCCCCGCGTACAGCGCGATGAAGCCGGCGTCGCGCCCCATCACCTCGAGCACCATCACGCGATCGTGGCTCTCGGCCGTCGTGTGCAGCTTGTCGATCGCCTCGATGGCCGTGTTCACGGCCGTGTCGAAGCCGAACGTCATGACGGTGCCGGCCACGTCGTTGTCGATCGTTTTCGGCACGCCGACGATGCGCATGCCCTTCCGCACGAGCTGCTGCGCAATCGACAGCGATCCGTCGCCGCCGATCGAGATGAGCGCATCAATGCCGAGGTTGCGCGCGTTCTCGATGATCTCGTCGGAGCGATCGATCTCCTTGTACGAGCCGTCCGGCTGCAGCACCGGGTAGGCGAACGGGCTCCCGCGATTGGTCGTGCGCAGGATCGTGCCGCCGTGCGCCATGATGCCGCGCACGGAGTCGGTGGTGAGCGGGATGATCTCGTCGTCGCCGAGCAGCCCGGCAAAGCCGCGCTTGCTGCCGAGGACGTCCCAGCCGCGACTGCGCGCCGAGAGCACGGCGGCGCGAATGACGGCGTTGAGGCCGGGAGCATCACCGCCCCCGGTCGAGATGGCTATGCGCATGGATGTTCGGTGCAGCGTGGGAAGGATCGGCGGGATACGGCGTCGGAAATGTACAGCGCGCCGCGATCAGGGGACCGGCATGCCCATCAGGTTGGCCATGCGGCGCAGCGTGCTGTCCTGCCGCGCCACCACGAACTGCAGGGAGTCCACCTGGCCCTGGAGCATGGCGGTTTCCTCCCGCATCTGCACGAGCAGGTCCTGCAACTCGTACAGGGATTCCTGCAACTCCACGCTGGCGGTGGGGTTGGTGAGCTGCTGGCAGGCAAGCAGCGGCAGGCAGCAGCAGACGGCGACGAGGGCGCGGCCGGGATGCAGCCGGAGACGGGGGGACATCCGACCTCCACGAGGCGGCAGGGGAAGGCGCAACGACATGACACCGGCGGCAACGTTTTGATGACGCGTCGCCTGGCAGACGAGGTGATATAACGCCATCACCCATCGGGAGGAACTCGTGCGCCGCTCCGGCCTCACACTCGTGGACCTGCTGCTCGGCCTCTGCCTGACCACCATGCTGCTCGCCATCGCACTGCAGGGCGCCGGGGCGCTGCGCGACGGCCTCGCGGTGCACGCGGCGGCGCGCGCCGTACGCGACGCCTTTGCGCTGGCCCGCGAACAGGCCATCGCCGGCGGGGCGCGCACCGCCGTGCGCCTCGGCCGGCTCGACGGTTCGGTCACGGTCCATCAGGAGGGGGACTCGCTGCTGCGCCTGCCGCTGGGGCGCACGCACGGCGTGTCACTCGACGCCACGCGCGACTCCATGGCGTACCTCCCATCGGGGCTGGGCTACGGCGGTGCGAACCTGCGCGTGATCCTGCGTCGCGGCACCCGCGCCGACTCGATCACCGTGAGCCGGCTCGGGCGCGTGCGATGAGCGCCCCGCCGCTGTTCAGACGGCGGTCGCGGCGTCGCCGTGCGCGGCCGCGGCCGCCGTTGCGGCCACGGTGCCGAAATCGAAGCCCGGCACCGAGATGCGCGGAATCTCCTGGCCGATCACGCGCTCGATCGTGCGCACCATGCCGATCTCGTCGGGCGACATGAACGTGTACGCATCGCCGGTGGACGCGGCGCGACCGGTGCGGCCGATGCGGTGCACGTAATCCTCGGGCGCCTGCGGCACGTCGAAGTTGATCACGTGCGAGATGCCGTCGATGTCGAGACCACGCTGCGCAATGTCGGTGGCGACCAGCACGCGAATGGCACCGGTGCGAAAGTCCTCGAGTGCGCGAATGCGCGCCGGCTGGGACTTGTCCGCGTGCATGGCCGCGGTGGGAATGCCGTGCCTGGTGAGCTCGCGCTCCACCTTGTCGGCTCCGTGCTTGGTGCGCGTGAACACGAGCACCGAGTCGTGGTGCGACTTCGTGAGCAGGTCCACGAGCAGGTCGGTCTTCCGCTCCTTGCGCACCGGATACACGGCGTGCGTCACGGTGCTCGCCGCCTGCGAGCGGCGCCCCACCTGCACCACCACCGGCCGGCGCAGGTACTTGCGGCCGAGCGCCTCGACCTCGGGCGGCATGGTGGCCGAAAAGAGCATCGTCTGCCGGTAGCGCGGAATCTGCTCCACGATGCGCTGCAGCTGCGGCGCGAAGCCCATGTCGAGCATGCGGTCGGCTTCATCGAGCACGAGCATCTCGAGGTACGAGAAGTCGACGTTGCGACGATCGAGCTGGTCGATGAGGCGACCGGGCGTGGCCACCACGATGTCCACGCCGGACCGCAGCGCCTTCTCCTGCGGTTCGTAGCTCACCCCGCCGAACACGGGAATCACGTCGAGCGGCGCGTACTTGGAGTACTTGCGCACGCTCTCCTCCACCTGGAGGCACAGCTCGCGTGTGGGCGTGAGCACGAGGGCGCGCGTGCGGCGCGGCCCGTGCATGAGGCGGTTCAGGATCGGCAGCGTGAAGCTGGCGGTCTTGCCGGTGCCCGTTTGCGCGAGGCCGATGAGGTCGCGCCCCTTGAGCGCCACCGGAATCGCATCGGCCTGGATCGGGGTGGGGCGTTCGTAGCCTGCGTCGCGGATCGCGTCGAGCAGTTCCGGGGCCAGCCCCAGGGAATCGAACGTGGGCAGCTGAGTCGTGTCGTCAGTCATCATGTATGAACGGGAAACCTAATCACGCCGGCGCCCCGGACCATGACCCTGCCTCACACGAGCTCGATCTGGCGTCCGGCCAGCCGGGCAATGAGCCCCAGGCGGAACGTCACGTCGACCGAGCAGTCGTCGCCGACCTCCTGCTGATCGCTGAGCGGCATGGTGGGCCAGACCCAATCGGGGGTGCTGGGGGGCATGCACACCGACCGCGGCGGGGTCCAGATGCCACGGCGATCCCGGTCGTCGAGCAGCTTGTCGAGCAGCCGCGACCACCCCTCGTTGCGCCGCAGGAAGCCGAGGCGGGCCATGAGCTCCAGCCAGGCCAGCGCCGTGGGCATGTCGGCGTCCATGATGTGGCGCGACGGGAGAATGTCCCCGAGCGCGAGGTGCGGCTGCTCCACCAGGTGCTCGCCCACCTGCTGGATGGGGGTCATGCGGGGCAGCGGCAGCGAGAGGTACTGATACAGCCGCTCCATGTGGTCGTGATGCTCGCTCCGGAAGTGGGGCATGTACGCGAGCATGACCAGCGTGTGGAACGACGGCGGTGCGGCGTCGTGCGGCAGCACGTGCTGGTTGCCCACCCGGACGAACGGCTTCTCGGCCGCCGGCGAGCGGAGGAACGCCCCCACCCGGTCGAGGATGCGGCGCGCCGCACCACGAAGCCGCGGATCCGACTCGTAGCCGGCTTGCGCCAGCGCCGCGGCGGCGGCTTCGCGCAGGATCTGTCGGCCGCGCTTGATCAGGTCGACGTCGGTGCCGGCCTGGTCGGCCAGTTCATACAGGAACGACGGGTCGTTGTCCTCGGGGAGCAGTCGGAAGAGCAGGCGACGGGCCGTGGCGAGCGGGGCCGAATCGGCCGCCCACCCGAGTTCGAGCAGCCGCCGGTAGGCGGGAATGCACCCGACCGCCGGCGCGCTGCCGAGCACCGGTCCCGGCACGGTGAGCAGGCCGTGGCCCCAGGTGCCATCGGGGTGCTGGTGGTAGAGCAGCTCCCACCCCTGCCGACTGGCGTAGGGCACGCGGTCGAACCGCGAGCCCGCCGGCGCCTCGAGCCCCGCCACCTCGGTGAACGCGCGGTAGGCCACCGAAGGCGCGCCGCGCGAGAGCAACCAGTCCAGCGCAAAGGACGCGGGCGGCTGCGGCTGCACCGGTGCGGGGGCCGGAGCCGGCAGCGAGAACGCGAGCGAGGTCGAGGTATCGGGCAGGGTCACGGCGGGGGCGGGGTTGGACCGGCGTCGGATCGGCCAAGTCTCGATATCATACAGGTTTTGGGCGAGGACGCCAGACCTGTGGAGCGAGCGCGGGACCACGAATTTCGTGTCGTACCCCACAAAAGGCCGCGAGGTCGCGCTCGGCTCGCCTGCGGCCACCCCGCCAGCCCCGCCTCCCCTCGCCCGGAGCGCCTTAACGCGTCCGGCCCCGCCACGTCTCACAGGTCGTGGCGCGGCTCGACTGCGCCTCCCGCGAGCGGGACCGCTCGATGCCCTTCACAGTCCACGAGGATCCGGTCGCCATGATGTCCCTCAGGAAGTTCGCTGCAGTTGCAGTGCTCACGCTCGCCGTGAGCGTCACGGCCGAAGCGCAGGGTGGTGGCATGGGCGGTGGTCGCGGCGGCAACATGGCCGAGATGCAGCAGCGCCAGCGCGAGATGATGTTCGCCGGGATCACGCTCGACGAGGCGCAGACCAAGAAGGTCGATTCGATCCAGGCCGCCACGCGCACCAAGCAGCAGGAGATGATGCAGGCCGCGCGCGGGGGCGGTGGCGACCGTCAGGCCATGATGGCCCAGGTCCAGGAGATGCGCACCGCCGAGCGCGCCGCGATCCGCGAACTGCTCACCAAGGAGCAGCAGGAGCTGTTCGACAAGAACGTGGCCAACATGCCCGCCATGGGTGGCCGCGGCCGCCCGCCCGCACCGCGCTGACGAAGCGCGGCGTAGCGGTTCGGCAACGAACCACGCGCCATCGCGAACGTGCATGAAGGGGTGACTCCGCGTCGGGGCCACCCCTTCGTGCATGCCGTCCACGCGACCGGTCCCTTGTCGCGCACTTCCCGGAGCGATGAGATTGCGGCATGCCCCCCTCGATGCCGCCGACTCCCGCTGCGCCGCTGCCGCCTCGGCCGCCGTGTCCGCGATGCGGGGCACGACTGGGACGGCTGGCCACCGAGGAGCGCCCCGAGGCATCCGCCGACTACTACTGCGGCTGCTGCGGCCTGATCGTGTCCACCGCGCCGCCCGCCGGCTGATGCGCGGAGAGTTCGTCGACGTACACGACAGCCGGCTGTACTGCTATGCCGCCGGCACGCGCGGCGAGGGCGAGCCGATCGTGTTGGTGCACGGCGCCTTCACCTCGTCGCACATCTGGCGCGACGTCGTGGCGCGGCTCCCCAAGGGGCACCGGGTCCTCGTGCTCGACCTGCTCGGACACGGGCGCAGCGACCTGCCGCCGCAGGCCCGCTACGAGGCGGCGGCCCATGCCGGGCGCCTCGGGGCGCTGCTCGACCTGCTCGGGGTCGAACCCTCGTGCCTCGTCGGACACGGATTCGGCGCGGCCGTCGTGGCCGAACTCGTGCGCCGCGAGCCGCAGCGGGCCACGCGCGTCCTGCTCTGCAACCCCTGCCTGCTCGCCGCCGGTGAGGAGCGCGGCACCGCGCCCGCCGGGCTGCGACGGCTCGCGCGCGCGACGCCGCTCTGGCGTCGCCTCCCCCCCGCCCTGCTCGCCTCGGCGCTGCACACGGCACTCGCGCGTGGCTACGCGAACCGGACGTTCGCCGGCCATGTGCTCGACGTGTACCTGCGCCCCTACCGGACCGAGGCGGGACGCGCGGCGGCGCTGCGGCAGCTGGTCGCCCTCGCCGATACCGACGCCGCGGTGTCGCTCCGGACGGGCGCCCTCCCGATGCCGGTAACCGTCCTGCTTGGCACCAGCGACCCGTTCGTGCCGCAGGGTGGCGAGCCGCTGGCTGCGGCGCTCGCCACCGTCGTGACCGGTCCGCTGCTCGTGCACCGGCTCGCCGGCATGGCCCACGCCCTTCCCGAAGAGGCACCCGATCGCGTGGCGATCGCCGTCGCCGAACTGCTCGTGCCGTGAACCGTCCCACTCCAAGGTGAACTCGTGAACGCATCCCGCATCGATTCCTTCCGCGCCATGATCGCGCGCCAGCCCGACCACGTGCTCGCGCGCTTCGGCCTCGCCACCGAGGTGGCGAAAGCCGGTCTGCACGAGGAGGCCGCGGAGCACTTCGCGCACTACCTGCGCGTGCACGACGACGAAGGCAACGGCTGGATGCGCTACGCCGAGTCGCTGCACGCGCTCGGACGCACCGACGAGGCGCTGGCGGCCATCGACCAGGGCATCGCGTCGGCCGGCCGGCACGGGCACCCCGGCCTCGTGGCCGACCTCGAGGCGCTGCGCGAGTCAATGGAGTAGCCCGCGGTCGGGCTACCGCGGCCTCAGAGCCGGCGCAGCTCGTCGGCCACGTCGAGCGCGCGGCCGATGTCGTGCGAAATCGCGCGCGCTTCCTGCGTGGCCATGGTCACGTCGCCGATCGCGGAGCCGACGCCGAGCGCGCGCAGCTTGACCACGTCGAGGCGCAGCGAGCGCAGCGCGAGCGAGGCCCGCTCGAGCTGGTGCTCGAGGGTGTCCTGCCGCTCCACCAGTTCGGTGAGCGAGGCCCGCTGCCGCTTGAGCAGCGAGAGCCGACGCTCCTGGTCTGGTGTGGCCGCGGCGGCTTCCGCCTCCGCGATGCGCGCCTCGAGCGTCGGCAGCGTATGCGCCTCCACCGCCCCTTCGAGCCGCGCCAGGCTCGTGGACAGCGCGGCGATGCGGTCGAGCAGCGCGTCGGCGGTCGGGGCGACGTCGGCCACCATGTCCCGATCGGCGGGGTCGAGCTTCGCCCACGTCTCGCGAATGGTCTGCCGATCGTCCACCGCCTCGCGCAGCGCGCGACCGGCGCGCGACTGCAGCACCTCCGCATCGGCGAGACGCGCCAGTTCGGCAGCCATGCGCTCGCCGCGCGTGCGGTCGTCGAGCGCCTCGAGCTTCGATTCCCAGCCATCCCCGTAGGCGTCCGTCGGCCCGATGCCGAGCCGGCGCAGTCGCCAGGTGTGGCGCACGAGAAAGGCACCGTGCAGGAGGGCCAGCCCGCCCCCAACGCCGAACGGGACGAGGAAGGGCTCGGCGCCCGTGCTCGCCGCCATGGCGAGCGAGGCCGCCGAGACGCCGAGGGCCCCCACGGTCCACTTGAAGCGACGCTTCCAGGCGGCGACGAGGTCGCGCGCGAGCGCGATGCGTTCGGGAGCGGTGAGACGCGAGAGCGGGGTGCGGGCGCGCACCGCGCGCCCCTCGACCGGCGCCGCCCCCGACATCGCGTCGACCTTCTCGCGCCAGCGTTCCCCGATCGCATCGCGCACGCCGAGCCCCACGTCCCACAGGCGGAACGTCTGGCGCACGAGACGCAGCGCGTTCACCACGGAGAGGAGGCCGGCTCCCAGGAACGGGATGATGAACGCGGGGCTGCCGTCGGAGGCGGCGATCCCCACGACGCAGCCGGCCGCGACCATCGCGCTCACGCCCAGCCGCCGCGCGCGCTGCTTCCAGTCCGCGAGCACGGCCATGGCCCGGTCGGCACGCGACTCCATCGGCGCGCCGGCGGGCGCACCCGCCGGCGCCGCTCCCGCGACGCCCAGCGCACCGGCCGCAGCCCGCACCGGGGCCACGCCCGCGGGGGCCACGCGAAGAGGAGCCGCGCCCGCGGCGGCCGGTGCGCCGGCACCGCGCCGCAGCTGCTCGCCCGCATACGCGAGCGAGGCGTTCATGCGATCGAGCGCATCGGTCAGGGGCCCATGCATCGCGAGCGCATCGGGACGCGGCCGGTCAGGGCCGTCGAGCCGCGCCACCGACGACACCGATGCCACGACGTCGCCCTCGCTCGCGCGCAGGGCCGCCGCGAACGCCGCCGCGTCGGGCCAGCGCGCCGCCGGCTCGCGCGCGATCGCGCGTGTGATCGCGTCCACGATCGCGAACGGCAGGTCGGGGCGGAAGTTGGCCAGCGGGAACGGCGTGCCCTGCACGTGCGCGAGCAGCATGCCCGCGCTCGTCTCGGCATCGAAGGGCAGCCGGTTCGCGAGCATGAGGTACCCCACGAGCCCCAACGAGTACACGTCGCTGCGCCCATCCACCTCGCGCTGTCCCATGGCCTGCTCGGGACTCATGAACGCCGGCGTGCCCACGGCAATGCCGGTCTGCGTGAGGCGCGAGCCCGACTGCACCGCGCGCGCGATGCCGAAGTCGGTCACGATGGCGCGCCCCGTGCTCTGTTCGAGCAGGATGTTGTCGGGCTTGATGTCGCGATGCACCACGCCGGAGCGGTGCGCATAGGCGAGGGCGTCGGCCACCTGCGCCAGCACGTTGCGCACGAACGCCAGCGGCGGCTTGCGCTCGCGCTGCAGGCGGCTGGCCAGGCTCTCGCCCTGCACCAGCGCCATGACGAAGAAGACGAGACCGTCGGCCTCGTCCACCGCGTAGATCGGCACGATGTTCGGGTGGTTGAGCCGAGCCGCGGTCTGGGCCTCGCGCACGAATCGCTCGCGCACATCGGCGCGGAAGGCGAGTTCGGGGGGCAGCACCTTGAGCGCGATGTCCCGATTCAGCTTGCGGTCACGCGCGGCGTACACCACCGCCATGCCGCCACGGCCGATCTCCCGCAGCCCGTCGTAGCGATCGGCCACCGCCATGCGGACGCGCGCGAGCAGCAGCTCGCCCTCCTCGGCACGTCGCCGCGCGGTGCGCTCCGCGTCATCCACGGGCGTGACCATCGTCACGCCGTCACGCGCCGACGCCGCGCGCCGCGGTGAGCTCGCGCACTTCCTGCGCCGCCTCGACCACGCGATCCACCTCGCGCGCCACCGCCATGGCGGCTTCCGCCACCTGCGTCACGCTCTGCACCGTGCTGCCGCCGGTGCGCAGCCGCACGAGGTCGAGGCGCATGTTCTCGAGTGCCAGCGTGCACGCATCGAGCCGCTCGATCGTCTCTTCACGGCGACGGTCGAGATCGATCGTCGCTCGCCGCTCGCGGCGCAGCGAGGCGAGCCGCCGGATGCGCGCCTCCGAACCCGGCTCCAGCGGATTCGCGGCGTCCTCGAGCGTGGTGATCTCCGCATCGAGCGCCGCGAGCGGTCGCAGCGTGAGCGCCTCCTCGGTGGCCGCGAGCGCGGCCACAAGCTGCTCCACCTTCTGCACGAGGGAGTTCGCCGTGGGCGCCACGTCGGGGATCTTCGCGCGATCCGCCGCGGGCAGCGTGGCCAGCAGGCGCGTGATCTCGTCACGCGACGACCTTGCGCCGTCCACGATGCCGCCGTGTGGCCCGAAGGACGCGGCCGTGAGCGGGGCACCCGCCGCACCCGCCGGCACCGGAATCGGCGAGCGCGGCGACAGCGACCCCAGCAGGCCGCTGCCCGTGCGTCCCTCGGCGCGCAGCTGCTCGCGCTTCTTCTTCGAGAACATCGACTCCACCGACTCGCCGACGTCGGCGATCACATCGCCGAACATGCGGTCCTTCGGCTGGCGCAGCACGTCACGCCAGTCGTAGCCATCGGACCACAGTTTCGCGTACTGGTACGAGAGGATGATCGACCAGAACGCCGTGATCGGCAGGAAGTTGGAATTGGAGAAGATCGACACCACGACGAGCATGCCGTTCACGAACAGGAACGGCGCGACCTTGCGACGGAACGCCGCCACCATCGGGGCCTCCCAACGCACCACCTCCTCGGGCGTTGGCGTGTAGTGGCCGGCGTGGGAGGGTGCCGGCTGCTGGGCCTTCGCCAGCGCCCGATACTCCCCGAGCATCTCCAGACGCTCGGGCAGCGGCTTGGCAGGCCACTCCTTGAGCGGAGGCAGTGTCGCGCCGGCGCGCGACCACGAAGGAAGCGCCGCGTCCCCGGCCGTCGGCGGGGGCGATGCGCCAGCGTCCTTCCCACGCCCGGCCCGCTGCTGCGCAAACGCCGCCGGTGGCACGATGCCCGAGCGCAGCACCTGCGCGAACTCGGCCGCGCTCTGCAGGCGGTGCTCCGGGTCCTTCTCGAGCAGGCGCATGACGAGCGCGGCGAGCATGGGGGGGGCGTCGGGGCGGCGCTCCTCCACCGGCACCGGCGTTTCGGAGAGATGCTTCACCAGCAGCGCCGGCGTGGACGTACCCGTGAACGGGGGCTCGCCCACCAGCATCTGGTACGCCACCACGCCGAGCGAATACAGGTCGCTGCGCCCGTCCACGTCGCGATCGCCCGACGCCTGCTCGGGCGACATGTACGCCGGCGTGCCGATGGCGAGCCCGGTGGCCGTCAGCCGCGCGCCCTCGCCCCCCTCGGCCGCGCGCGCGATGCCGAAGTCGGTGACCAGCGCGCGTCCGTCGAGCGCGTCGATGAGGATGTTGTCGGGCTTGATGTCGCGGTGGATCACGCCGCGCGCGTGCGCGTACGCCAGCGCATCGGCCACTTCGGTGAGGTAGCGGCGCACCTCCTCGGGCGGCAGCGGTCCGCGGTTTCGCAACTGCGTGGCCAGGTTGTCGCCGTCCACGCACGCCATCACGAAGAACACGAGGTTCCCGACTTCGTCGACCGAGTAGATGGGGACGATGTTCGGATGGCTCAGCTGCGCGGCCGTTTCCGCCTCGCGCTGGAAGCGCTGCCGGATGTCGCGGCGAAACGACAGCTCCGGCGGCAGCAGCTTGATCGCGACGGGGCGCTTGAGGCGCTTGTCGATGGCCCGATACACCACCCCCATGCCGCCACGCCCGATCTCTCGCTCCACGTCATACGTGGCGGCGAGGGTGCGTTGCACATGTTCTCGGAGTTCGGCGTCGCTCGAAGCGGCGGAGTCGCTCACGCGGGGAATCCGGGGTATTGACGGGGAGGACGATCCGGAGGGCCTGCGAAGTGTAGCACCCGGGGGCGTCGATTCGACAGCGGACGCGACCAATGCGCCGAGGCGGCAGGCGTCCTGCCGGAACTACGTAGGGAACCCCTCGGAAAGTTACAGAGCCTGCCACAGTGGCCGGTTCCCGCGGGTGCGGATCGTGCAACCACACTGCACATTCTCATTCCCCCAAGCCAGGAAACGAACCTCATGGGCGAACGCCAGACACTGCCGGTCCTGCCGCTGCGCGGAACGGTCATGTTCCCGGGTATCACCGCACCGATTGCGGCGGGCCGACCGGGCACGTTGCGAGCCATCGAGGCCGCCCTCAAGGGCGACCGCGTCGTCTTCGCCGTGGCCCAGCGTGACAACACCGAGGAGCCCTCGTCCGACATCCTCTACAACATGGGTGTCATTGCCCGGATCGGGCAGATCCAGCGCGGGCTCGGCGGCGTGCAGCTGCTGCTGCAGGGCGAGCAGCGCGCCACCGCGCTCCAGTTCACCGAAACCGACGGTCACCTGCAGGCGGTCGTCGTCGCGGCCGACGAGATGATGCCGCTCGAGCCCAAGGACGCCGCCTTCGAAGCGCTCCACAAGGAGACGCGCGAGCGCGCGGCCGAGCTGGGTGAAAAGCGCGGCCTCCCCGAGGAGGTGCTGCACCAGGTCCTCGACTCCGTCACCGAGCCGGGGCGCTTTGCCGATCTCGTGGCCGGCTACATCGAACTCACCGTGCCCGAGAAGCAGGGATTGCTCGAGACGCTGTCCATCGAGGAGCGCCTGCGGCGTGTGCTGGTGCACGTGCAGCGCCAGATCGGCCTGCTCGAGGCGCAGGAGGACATCAAGTCGCAGGTGCAGGAGGAGCTCGGCGAGCGCCAGCGCGAGATGTTCCTGCGCGAGCAGCTCAAGGCCATCCAGAAGGAGCTCGGCGACGACGACCAGTCCAAGGAGATCGAGGAGCTGCGCGAGAAGCTGAACGCGCTGCAGCTCCCCAAGGAGGCACGCGCCGAGGTGGAGCGCGAGCTGGGGCGCCTCGAGCGCACCGGCCGCGAGTCCATGGAGGCGCAGGTCATTCGCACGTATCTCGAGTGGATCGCCGAGCTGCCGTGGAGCACCCGCAGCGACGACCAGCTCGACCTGACGGGCGCGCAGTCGGTGCTCGACGAGGATCACTACGGCCTCAAGGACGTGAAGGATCGCGTGCTCGAGTTCCTCGCCGTGCGCCAGCTCCGCGCGCAGCAGCTCGCCGAGGAGGTCACCACGACCGGCGAGTTCCCGGCGTCGCGGCTGCGCGACGACGAGAACGGCGGCAAGCCGCACGACGACCACAAGATCACCGACGCGCGCGAGGCGAAGGCCCGCGCGATGGCCAAGGGGCCGATCCTGCTCTTCACCGGACCGCCGGGCGTGGGCAAGACGTCCATCGCCAAGTCGATCGCGCGCGCGCTCGGCCGCGAGTACGTGCGCGTGGCGCTCGGTGGCGCGCGGGACGAGGCCGACATCCGCGGCCACCGGCGCACGTACGTGGGGGCCATGCCGGGGCGCATCATCCAGGGCATGAAGCAGGCCGGCAGCAAGAACCCGGTCTTCCTGCTCGACGAGATCGACAAGCTCGGTTCGTCATTCCAGGGCGATCCGTCGAGCGCGCTGCTCGAGGTGCTCGATCCGGCGCAGAACGACTCGTTCACCGACCACTACCTCGGCGTGCCCTTCGACCTGAGCGAGGTGCTGTTCATCGCGACCAGCAACTTCGTGCAGAACATCCCGGGCCCGCTGCTCGACCGCATGGAAGTGGTGGACTTCAGCGGCTACACCGAGCGCGAGAAGCTCGAGATCGCGAAGAAGTACCTCATCCCGCGGCAGCTCGACGAGTCGGGGCTGGGCGGCCGCAACCTCTCGTTCGACGACGACGCGGTCATGAAGGTGATCACCGAGTACACGCGCGAATCGGGCGTGCGCCAGCTCGAGCGGCAGCTCGGCGCCGTGGCGCGGAAGGTCGCGCGACGTGTGGCCACCGGCGATTCGGCCGTGATCGCGGACAGCCGCGTGGATGTCGACGAGGTGCGTGAGCTGCTCGGCCGACCCAAGGTGCACCCCGAGCGGGCCGCCGAGCACGACGAGGTGGGCATCTCCACCGGCATGTATTACACGCCAATGGGCGGTGACATCATGTTCGTGGAGGCGTCGATCCGCCGCGGTGGTGCGCCGCGCCCGCGCACCGACGAGGAGACGGAGACAGTGCGCGTCGGGCCCATCGCGCTCATCCTCACCGGCCAGCTTGGCGACGTGATGAAGGAGAGCGCGCGTGCCGCGCTCACCTACGCCACGAACAACGCGGACCTGCTCGGCATTCCCGCCGACCGGCTCGCGACCGCGAGCGAGGCGCACATCCACGTGCCGGCCGGCGCGATCCCGAAGGACGGCCCGAGCGCGGGCATCGCGATCGCGACGGCCCTCGTCTCCGAGATGTCGAACCGCAAGGTGCGGCGCGACGTGGCCATGACGGGGGAGATCACACTGCGCGGACGGGTGCTCCCGATCGGCGGCCTGAAGGAGAAGGTGCTCGGTGCGCACCGCGCGGGCATCACCACGGTGATCCTCCCCAAGAGCAACGTGGACGATCTCGAGGACGTGCCGCAGGAAGTGCGCGACGTGCTCACCTTCCACCCGGTGGAGACGCTGCGCGACGTGCTGGCGATCGCCCTCGTGGGCGGCGGCCGCGAGGCCGAGGTGCCCGAGTTCGCGGGCGTGTAGCGCATCACGCGGGGTGTGCGTCGCGGCGCCGGCCGGTGCAGTCAGCCGGTCGGCGCCGTGTCGTTCATCCCGCCACGCCGAGTGCCGCGAGCAGTGCCTTCGCGGCCCGCTCGCCCGTCTCGCACCCGCCCTCCATGTACCCCTGCGCCTCGAGCGAGCAGTGCTCGCCGGCGAAGTGCAGCGTGCCCACCGACTGCCCTTCGAGGCCGCGCACCGTGGTCCACTGACCGGCGAGGTAGCTCGCGTAGCTGCCGCGCACCCAGCGGTTGGTGGGCCAGTGGAAGCGTGCTTCGGTCATCCCCTCGCGCGCCGCCTCCACACCGGGGAAGATGCGCTCGAGGTCACGCACGAGGGCGCGCGCCTGATCGGCGGGCGAGCCCTGCCCCACGGCCACGCCGTGCTGACCGCCACTGAAGTTGGTGAGGATGCCGGCGCGGCCGGCCTGCAGGCGACTCGTTTCCCACACGAGCTGAAACGGCAGGTCGGTGACCACGCTGCCGTTCGAACCGTGCCGCTCGCGCCAGGGGCGCGACGAGAACCCGATCATGAGCTTGGCGTTCGTGCCGTAGCCAAGCTCGGCGATGGCGCGCCGCTTTGCCGGCGACATGGGCACATCGAGCTGCACGTCGCGCAGCAGCGTGAACGGCATGGCCAGCACGACGTGCCGCGCGATCACGGTGCGCGTGCCGCTGTCGCGGCGGAACGTGAGCGTGAAGCGGCCGTCGGCGCGCTGCGCCACCGCTTCGAGCACGCTGCCCGTCTCCACCTGCGAGGCCACCCGCTCGGCGAGTGTCGTGACGATGCGGTCGTTGCCGCCCTGCACGTGAAAGCGCTCGTCGCTGTCACCGAACACGCGGAACGGCGGCGTCTTCGGATCGATCATGAGCAGGAAGTTGAGCGCCGACTGGCGATCGATCTCGAGCCCATACTCCGTGGTGTAGGCCACGTTCAGCAGCGTGCGGAGCCAGCCGCTCACGCCCTCGCGGTCGAACCATTCCGTGAGCGTCAGGCGATCGAGCGCCTCGGCGCCCTGCGGCGCGGCGGCGGTGGGATCGAACGCGTCACCGAACGGCTCGAGCGTGTCGAGAATGCGGCGCGCGAGGGGCATGAACGCCTCGACCAGCTCCTGCTCGGTGCGCTTCGCCCCCCCGACGAACCAGACGGTCTCGTCGAGCGCGGGATCGTCGGTGGCGAGGTCGTTCAGGCCGATGCCCAGTTCGTCGGCCAGCGCGCGGATCTGCGTGTGCCCCGTGTCGATCAGCTCTCCACCGAGCTCGCACACCTGGCCGTCGGCGAAGGAGTCGCGCAGCGAGAACATGCGCCCCCCCGTGCGCATCTGCGCCTCGAACAGGCGAACGGGCAGGCCGGCCGCACGCAGGCGATACGCGCAGGTGAGGCCGGCGATGCCGCCCCCCACGATCGCCACGGGCTCCTCGTCGCGACGCGCGACCACCGCGGATCCGCTCGTGGCGCGTGTGCCGGCCGCACAGCCACCGAGCGCGAGGCCGGCCACCGCCGCCGACGTGCCGGCCACGAACGAGCGCCGCGTGACACCCGCCGCGTCGCGCCAGGCCTCCACGACACTTGACGGTGACTCGCCGGTGGCGTCGGCGTGACGGGCGAGGTGCAGCGAACGGCGGAGCAGCGTGAAGAGAGGGGTGCGCGACACGAGGCGGGACTCCGGAACGGGAGGAGGATGGCAGAAGATTCCGCGCCAACCCGCCCGCCACAAGTCCGCCGCGGTCTTCAGGCCACGGCGAGCGCCCGCGCGGGTTCGACCGCGGGCGACGGCAGTTGCCGGCAGGACGGATTGCGGCACCCGGGGCAGCGCTCGCGATACTTCGCGTGGTGGAGGTCGCCGCTCACGAGGTGACCGCGCACGAGGTCCGCCATCGCATCGAGGAACGCGGGCCGCGTGTTGAGCGACGGCGCGCGCCGGAAGCCGGTGAGCCCCAGCTCGTGCGCGAGCTCCGCGTACTCGATGTCGATCTCCGAGAGCGTCTCGATATGGTCGCTCGTGAACGCCACGGGCACCACGAGCACGTTCCTGCGCTGGTCGGACGCCAGGCGGCGGATCATCTCCTCGGTAGACGGCCCGAGCCAGCGCACCGGCCCCACCTCCGACTGATAGGTGAGCATGTACGGATTGCGCGCGCCGAGCGTCTCCATCACGCGTTCCACCGTCGCACCGACTTCCTGCGGGTACGCATCGCCGCGGTCGATCACACTGAGCGGCAGCGAGTGCGCGCTGAACATGAGCAGCACGTCATCTCGCTCACGCGGGGCATACTGCTGCAGCCCCTCCTCGACAGCCTCGCCCATGGCCCGCACAAAGCCCGGGTGCGTGGGCCAGCGGTCGATGAGGCTCCATTCGAACGCGTCCTCGAGCCCCTCGCGCTCGAGTGCACGCCACAGCTCGTTGAGGCTCGACCCGGTCGTCGTGCACGAGTACTGCGGATACTGGGAGAAGGCGACCGCACGCGTGATGCCATCCGCGCGCATCGCGCGCACGGCATCCTCGGCAAAGGGTGCCACGTAGCGGAAGGCGACGTAGAAGCGATGCGGCGCCGTGGCCGGCGACAAGGCATCGAGGCGCTCGACCATCCCCTGCCCCTGCGCCGTGGTCCAGCGCAGGATCGGCGATCCTCCGCCGATCGCATCGTACAGCCCGCGAACCTTCGGCGCCCGTCGCTTCGCGATGAACTTGCCCAGCACATCCTGCCACGGGAGCGTGAGCAGTTCACGGTCGGCGAAGAGGTGCAGCAGGAACGGCTCGACGTCGTCGACCGTCTGCGGCCCACCCATGTTCAGGAGCACGATGCCGGTGCCACCGGATGGCGACGGTACGGCATGATGTGAAGGCAGCACGTGAGAATCCGCCGGAGTGAGTCGGGGCGGCGCGCCGACGGCGCGCTGGACACTCCGCAACCTCGACGTGCGCGCCGGCCTCGACCATTCGCAGCGCTACGCGGACCGCCTCAGTAATTCTGCGGAGTCCGCGAGGCGACCGGTGCGTCCGAGGCCTGCCGCCGGCGTGCGAGCTCGGCAAAGAACACGTCCTCGAGGTCGGGTTCGATCGCCGCGTAGGCAGGGGTCGGTGGGGTCGGCCCCGTCGCGTGCAGCACCACGGCCCCCGGAGCCAGTCGCGTGGAGATCACGGCCGGATGCGCGCGACCGGCTGCGGCCTCATCCCGCGACAGCCGCGCCCGCCAGAGGCCGCCCCGCAGCGGCGCCACCAGTTCGGCCGGTGTGCCCTCGCGCACCACCTCGCCGGCGAGCAGGATGGCCACACGCTGGCAGACCGCCTCCACATCGGCCACGAGGTGCGTGGAGAGCAGCACGACCACCTCCTCGGCCACCCCCGCGAGCAGGTCGAGCAGGCGGTGCCGTTCGGCCGGATCGAGGCCGGCCGTGGGCTCGTCCACGATCAGCAGGCGCGGCGACGCCACGAGCGCGATGGCAATGCCCAACCGCTGCCGCATGCCCCCGCTGAACCCGTCCACGCGCCGGTGCCGCACGTCCTGCAGGTTCACGCGCTCGAGCATCGCGTCCACGCGAGCGCGCCGGGCTGCGGGTTCCGTGAGCCCCTTGAGCACGGCGAAGTGATCGAGGATCTCCTCGGCGGTCAGCGACGGATAGAGCCCGAACTCCTGCGGCAGGTAGCCGAGCGTGGCACGGAGGGCGGCCGGGTCGGCCAGCACATCGAGGTCACCGAACCGGATGCGTCCCCGGTCCGGGCGCTGCAGCGTGGCGATCGTGCGCATGAGCGACGACTTGCCCGCGCCGTTGGGACCGAGGAGCCCGAACAGGCCGGGGCGCACGGTGAGCGAGACGTTGCGCAGGGCGCGCACGCCGTTGGCGTAGGACACGTCGATCGAGTCGAGCTGCAGCATGCCACACGGGAGCAACGGGATGGTCACATTCCTGCTCTGCCTTGCACGCGGCCCGCGGAGGCGTCAGCTTGCGATCGGGGCCGTATGGGTGACGGCGTCCGGTCACGCGTCGACGCGTTCCGCTGGATTGGTACCATGCATCGCTGGAGGAAGCCATGAACGATGTGTCCATGAACGGGACATCCGCGCACGGGATGTCCGTGGAATCGACACTGCGTGAGGCCGGTCGGCAACGGCGCAAGGTTCGCGCGCGCATCCGGTTCGATGCCGAGAGCGGCGAGACGGAGTACGAGCGCAGCTACGAGCCGTACGCCATCGAGGACGATGCGGTGGTGGTGTTCTCGCTCTTCCGCAACGAGTTCCGCACAATTCCGCTGGCGGACATCAAGCGCGTGGAGATGACGGAGGGGGAGTTCCGCCCCCGTCGCCCGGTCGAACTGTAGCCGTCACCCGGAGTCGTGCGGTCGAAACGGGCGCTCCTGCGGGGCGCCCGTCGTCGTTCGCGCCCCGATCAGTGGCCGATCGGTCCGAGCCGGAAGATCGCCCACGGCCACGCCGCTGCAGCGCCCGGCTGCGTGCCGTCGAGGAACCACTCGGTGTATCGGCGCGCCACGGGAGTGAGCGCGTCGGCGTCGCGTCCCGAGTCCCGATCGAGTTCCACCGACACGAGGCCGGCGGGCGGCGCCCAGGCCGCGGCGCCCCGCGTGGATGCGGCGGCCCCGAGCAGGCGCCCCACGATCGGTGCGGCCAAGGTGCCACCGGCCGCGCCGGGGGTGATCATCTTCGGCGTGTCGAAGCCGAGCCAGGCGCCCGCCACGAGGTCGGGAGTCATGCCCACGAACCAGACGTCCGCGTTGTCGTTGCTCGTGCCCGTCTTGCCGGCGAGCGGGATCGCGGCCGGCACCGCGCGTCGGGCGGCCGTTCCAGTGCCGCGCTCCACGGCATCGCGCATCATGTCGCGCACCACGAAGGCCACGCGCGGATCGAGCGCGGGGGTGGGCGGCACCGCGCGCGCCGCGTGCACCACCTTGCCGGCGCGATCCTCGATGCGATCGATGAAGCGCGGCTCCACCGCCATGCCCCCGTTGGCGAACGGCGCATACGCCACCACGAAGTTGAGCGGCTGCACCACGCTCGCGCCGAGCGCGCTCGACGGGAACGGCGCGATGGCCGACCGCAGGCCGGCGCGCCGCGCGACCGAACGCACGCTGTCGAGCCCGACGCGCAGCGCCAGCTCCACGGCCACCGGGTTGCGCGAGCGGGCCAGCGCCTCGCGCATGGTGAGCTCCCCGTCGAAGGTGCCGTCGGCGTTCGACGGCGAGTACGTGCGCCCCTCCGGCAGCGCCACCTGCAGCGCCGTGTCGGCCACGGCCGCGTTGGCGGTGAGGCCGGCGCCGACCGCCGTGGCGTACACGAAGGGCTTGAAGGTGCTGCCCGGCTGTCGATTGCCGTCCACGGCGCGGTTGAACGACGACGCGCCGTAGTCGCGCCCGCCCACGAGCGCGCGCACGTCACCGGTCCACGGATCGAGCGCCACGACCGCCCCCTCGAGGCACTCACGCGGGCCACGCGCGGCGGCGCGGCAGGGACCGTGCCGCCACCCCGGGCGCGACTCCATCTCCGCGATCCCCTCCACGAGTGCGCGCACGGCGGCCCGCTGCACGGTCGGGTCGATCGTGGTGCGCACCACGAAGCCACCCTGCTGCACCGGCACGCCAGCCCGCTCCGCCTGCACCCGCACCACATCCACCACCCAGGGCGCCTCGACCACGCCGAAGTCCGGCGCCGTGCGCAGCGGCGTGCGCTGGGCCGCCGCGGCCTGGGCGGCCGTGAGGTACCCCTGCTCGCGCATGAGCGCGATCACGAGGTCGCGCCGCTCCTTGTTGCGCGCCGGGTTCCGGATGGGGTCGTACTGCACGGGGCTCTTCGGCATGGCCGCGAGCGACGCCGCCTCGGCGACCGTGAGCTCGGCGGCCGGCTTGCCGAAGTAATGCCTGGCCGCGAGCTCGATGCCGTGCAGCCCGCGACCGAAGGGGATCTGGTTGAGGAACGCCTCGAGGATCTGCGCCTTGCTGTAGCGCTTCTCCATGTCGCGCGCCGCCTGCTGCTCGCGCAGCTTGCGCCCGAGCGACCGGTCGCGGCGGTCGATGATCTCGGGGTGCATGTTGCCCACGAGCAGCTGCGTGATCGTGCTCGCGCCGCGCACGTCGCCGCTCGTGGCGGCGTCCTTGATCGCGGCCGCGACGCCCACCAGGTCCACCCCGTCATGCTGGTAGAAGCGCTTGTCCTCCACGGCCACGAACGCCTGCCCCACGTGGCGCGGCAGCGAGGCGAGCGGCACGGACAGGCGGCGCTCCGAGCCGAGGGTCCCGATCAGGGAGCCGTCGCGCGCGAGCACGAGCGAGGCCTGCGGCACGTCGATGATGCGCCACGGCTCCGGCGCGGTCTGCGCGGAGAGCGTGGCGGGCCCGAGGAGCGCGAGCGCGACGGCGACGAGCCCGTTGCGCCACAGCCGAGCTCGGAGGCGGTCGGGTGATGCAGACCGGGGCAGCGTGCGGGATCCAGCCGGGGACATCTTCCAACATACCCCGCCGCCCGCGAGTTGATCGGCGACGCGCGTCACGTAAGCTTCCCCCATGCCTGTCGACCCGATCCGTCCGCTGACCCTCGCGGTCTGCCAGTTCGCCCCTCGCAAGGGCGACACCGCCGCCAACCTCGCCCGGCTGGGCGGGCTGTGCGCCCAGGCGACCGCTGTCGCCCCCGTACCGCAGGTCATCCAGTTCCCGGAGACGGCGCTGTCCGGCTACTACGTGGAGGGGGCCGTCCGTGAAGTGGCCTGCACCGCCGGCGGCCTCGCCACCGACCTGGACGAGGCCTACCGGCACGCCTGCGAGGACGAGGGCCGCGCGCCGGTGACCGTCGATGTCATCGTCGGCTTCTACGAGCGCTGGCGCGAGACGCTCTACAACAGCGTCGCGTACATCACGATCGGCCTCGCCGACGGACCGCCGGCCGTGCGGCACGTGCATCGCAAGAACTACCTCCCCACCTACGGCATGTTCGACGAGGAACGGTTCGTCGAGCGCGGCACCATGATGCGGGCCTTCGAGACCCCGTGGGGACGCGCCGCGATGCTCGTGTGCGAGGACGCCTGGCATTCGCTCTCGGGCACGATCGTGGCCCTCGACGGCGCGCAGGTCGTGTTCGTGGTGAGCGCCGCGCCGGCGCGTGGTCCGCAGGCCCGCGATGATGGCGGCCCGGGGCCGGCCAGTGTCGCGCGCTGGGAGCGGCTCATGCGCGACATCGCCGACGAACAGGGGGTGTTCACCTGCTACTCCAACCTCGTGGGCACCGAGGGCGGCAAGCGCTTCTTCGGCGGCTCGCTCGTGGTGGGCCCCGCTGGCGACATGCGCGTGCGCGCGCCCATGTGGGAGGAGCATCTGGTCGTCGCCACGGTCGATCTCGACGACCTCGTGCGCGCGCGCGCCGACGCGCCGCTGCTCGCCGACCTGCGCGTGGCGCTGCCGCACGTGCTCGAGCAGCTGCGCGCCGTGCGCGCGCAGGAGCCGTTCGCGCTCCAGTACGATGGCCCCGAACCGGTCGCCGCCGACCTGCTGCGGGAGGCGCGCGGCTTCCACACGGGCGAGTTTCCCGTGCCGACGGCGCCCGCTGCCGACCCGACCGACGGCATCGCCGTCACGCGCGTCTCGCTGAACGATCATGGCGGGCCGCCCGCCCTCGGTATCGATCCGACGCTCACGACCGAGTGGCTCACCGGCTTCCTGCGCGAGGAGTTCGCGAGGCGCGGCTACACCAGGGCGCTCGTCGGACTCTCCGGCGGCCTCGACTCCGCGGTCAGCGCGTACCTTGCCGCGCATGCGCTCGGCGCCGAGAACGTGATCGGCGTGCGCATGCCGTATCGCAGCTCGAGCGCCGATTCGCTGGAGCATGCGCAACTCGTGATCGACGCGCTCGGCATCGAGGCGCGCACGGTCGACATCTCGGCGGCCGTGGACGGCTATCTCGCGCAGGAGCCCGACGCCGACGCCACGCGCCGCGGCAACGTCATGTCACGCCTGCGCATGATCACGCTCTTCGACCTGTCCGCGAAGCATCACGCACTGCCGGTGGGCACGGGCAACAAGACGGAGCGCCTGCTCGGCTACTACACGTGGCACGGCGACGACTCGCCGCCGGTCAACCCCATCGGCGACCTGTACAAGACGCAGGTGCGCGCGCTGGCGAAGTACCTGCGCGTGCCGTCCGTGATCATCGACAAGCCGCCCACCGCCGACCTCGTCGCCGGACAGACCGACGAAGGCGACCTCGGCGTCACCTACGCCGCCGCGGACGAGATCCTGCACTGGCTGCTGCACGGCTGGTCCACCGATGCCCTCGTGGCCCACGGTTTCCGCCCCGATGCCGTGCAACTGGTGCGCCAGCGGCTCGAACGCACGCACTGGAAGCGGCGCGGTCCGTCGGTCGCCCTGCTCAGCAACACCGCCATCGGCGAATCCTACCTGCGGCCGGTGGACTACTGAGGCAGCGCGCGCGGCGGCGGACCGACCACGAGCCGCCGCCGTGCGTCAGAAGAGCGAGATCTGCGGCGGAGCCAAGGGCAAGCCGCTCGCGCGCAGCACGTCGTCCACCCAGCCGTCGCGGTGCGCCGGATCGAGCGTCACGCACGCCACGCCGAACTCGGCGGCGAGCGTGTCGATGAGGCGGTCGATCTCGCGCTGGAACTGCGTGCTCGTGTCGCGCGTGCCGTCGAACGAGGGCGGATCGAGCACCGGCACCTTGATGAGCCGGTGATAGCTCGCCACCCACTCGGCCACGAGCGCATCGTACGACGCGCGGCGCCCGGTGGCGTGCACCAGGTACGCGTAGTTGTCGAGCACCGACCGGTCGCACACGATCACGTCGCCACGCGCCTGCGCCGCGATCTCCTGCGCCACCTGCGTGTGCAGGATCCACGCCTGGGCGTCGATGGTCGTGTCGCGATTGATCGGCAGCGGACAGCTGCGCGCCACCTCCATCACGAGGTCCACCGTGCGATCCTGTCGCTTGAGGCGCGCCGCCAGCTCGTAGCACAGCGTGGTCTTGCCAACGCCGTGCGACCCGATGAATGCGATCTTCACGGCGTGCGCTCGCCGTGACGGGGCGGCGCGACGGCGGCCGATCGAACAGATGAGGGCATGCCGGGTAGTATACGGGGTTGTTCCCCGCCCTGCGCGCCCGTGGCGCCCGCCCCGTTCCCTCACCACGGAGGCCCCGCATGGAGCGACTGCGCGTCGCTGCACTCCAGTATTTCATCCGTCCCGTCACCACGTTCGAGCAGTTCCGCGACCAGGTCGATGCGCTCATGCAGACCGCCGCCGACTATCGCTGCCAGCTCGTCGTGCTCCCCGAGTATTTCTCGGTGCAGCTGCTCACGCTCGGCGATGTGCGGCGGCCGATTCGCGACCAGATCCGCTCGCTCGCCGACCAGGCGCCGGCGGTGATCGACCTGCTCTCCGGTTGCGCGCGCCGTCACGGCCTGTACATCGTGGGCGGCACGGTGCCGGAGCGTGATCCGGTCGAGCCCGACATCGTGCGCAACCACTGCTGGGTGCTCTCGCCCACCGGCGCGCGCGGACTGCAGGGCAAGCTGCACATGACGCGCTTCGAGCGCGACGAGTGGCACGTGTCACCCGACAGCACGCTGCGCATCTTCGAGGCACCCTTCGGCCGCTTCGCCGTGGCGATCTGCTACGACGTGGAGTTTCCCGAGATCGCGCGCGCCGCCGCCCGCGCGGGCGCCGACATTCTCTGCGTGCCCAGCTGCACCGACGACCGGCAGGGGTTCTGGCGCGTGCGCTACTGCGCGCATGCGCGCGCCATCGAGAACCAGATGTACGTCATCAACGCCGGCACGGTGGGCTCGCTGCCGCAGGTGCCGGCCGTCTCGCTCAACTACGGGCTCGCGTCCATCCTCACGCCCAGCGACTTCCCGTTCGCGCGCGACGGCATCCTCGCCGAAGGCAACGTGAACCAGGAAATGATGGTCATCGGCGACCTCAACCTCGACACGATCCGGCGCAGCCGCGAGGAAGGCACGGTGCTCCCGCTGCTCGACAGCGAGCGCACCTCCGACCTCGTCGCCTCGCCGATCCGGGTGCCACTGTGATCACGCCGCACGAATCGCCGCCGCGCACTGCGCCTCGCCCGCGGCGGCGTGTAGTGGTGCGGAACACCACCCCGGCCGACTTTCCCGGCATCATCGCCCTCACCGAGGCCACGTATCCCGAAAGTCCCCCGTGGAGCGAGGCGCAGCTCGCGTCGCACCTCGCACACTTTCCCGACGGGCAGTTCGTCGCGCTCGACGGCGCCACCGGCCAGGTGGTCGGCATGGCGGCCAGCCTGATCGTGCTCTGGGACGACTACGACTTCGACGCGCCGTGGCGCGACTTCACCGCCAACGGCACGTTCGCCAACCACGACCCGGAGCACGGGCGCACGCTCTACGGCGCCGAGGTGATGGTCGATCCCTCACGTCGCGGGTACGGCATCGGCAAGGCGCTGTACGCCGCGCGACGCGACCTCGTGCAGCGGCTGGGGCTGCGTCGCATTCGCGCCGGCGCCCGACTGCGCGGCTATCACCGCGTGGCGCACCGGCTATCGGCGGCCGAGTATGTGGCGCGCGTGGTGGCCGGCCGCCTGAGCGATCCCACGCTGAGCTTCCAGCTGCGGCAGGGATTTCACGTGCTGGGCGTCGTGCCCGGCTACCTCAAGCAGGACCCCGAATCCCTCGGCTGGGCCGCCGTGATCGAGTGGACGAACCTGGCGCTCGCCCCGACCGATCAGCGCGGCACCATGCCGGCGCACGACTCGGCACCCGGCGGGTCCGGGGCCCCCACGTTCGACACCACCACGCGCGCCGGCGAGTCCGCCGAGCCCGGCACCACCGCGAACAGCGCCGCGTAGCGCGCATCGCACAGGTCGGGCATGCGCGGACCACCGAGCGCATGCACGATCATGGGCACCGTGTTGCTGTGTCCCACCACCAGCACCACCTTGCCCGCCTGCCGGCGCACCGCGGCGGCGATCTCCTGCACGTGCGCCTCCATGCTCGCGCCGAAGCCGATGACCTCCGGCTGGATCCCGCGGGCCGTCGTGAGCGGCGCAGCCGTGAGCGCGGTGCGCTGGCGCTGCGTCACGATCACGTGATCCACGTGCGCATCGGCGAGCGCCTCCGCGATCGCGAGGGCGCGCGCCGTCCCCGCCGCGCTCAGGGCCGGGTCGGCGCTGTTGTCCACCTTCTCGGCGTGGCGCACGACGAGCACGAGCGACGGCCCCGACTGGGCAGCGGCCGGAGCGGCAAGCAGGGCGAAGGCGATGGCCGCTTGCGCGAGCCAGGTCTGGAGGCGTCGGGGGCTGGGCATGCACGAAAACTCGGCGCGCGGCCGCCGGCGCGCCACTGGCGCCCGGCCGCCCGCCATGGCACCATGTCGCAGGCTCGGCGGGGCACCAGCACGCCGTCATCGTTCCCTCGTGGTCCCGACGCATGCGCGTGCTCGCCTCCCCGGCGTTCATCAACCGCTGGATGAACCCGTACAACTGGCTGCTCAACACACACCTCGCTTCGCTGGGGGTGCGGGTGGCGGGCGCCGCGCCGTGGCGCGTGCTGCGCGGTCAGGGCGACGTGTGGCATGTGCACTGGCCCGACCACGTCTTCAATCAGCCGAGCGCGGCCCGCGCCGCGCTGGGGGCCCGCGCGCTGCTTCACCTGGCACGCGAAGGACGGCAGCGCGGCCTGCGCCTCGTGTGGACCGTGCACAATCTGCGCGCGCACGACGGCCGGCACGCCGTGCTCGAGGAGCAGTTCTGGCAGGAGTTCCTGCCCCTGGTGGACGGCGTCATTCACCTCACGCACGCCGGTCTGGCCGCCGCGAGCGAGCGCTTCCCGGCGCTCGACGCACGTCCGATGTGGGTGATCCCGCACGGCGACTACCGCAGCGAATACGTCACGCCCCACGACCGCGCCGCCGCCCGCCGACAGCGCGGGCTGCCCGCGGATGCCCCCCTCGTGCTGTACACGGGGCGCATTCGCCCGTACAAGAACGTGCCCGCGCTGCTCGACGCCTTCGCCGGCGTCACGGATCGCTCCGCACGGTGCCTCGTGACGGGAGCCGTGACGGAACCCGGGCTTCGACAGGCGCTCGCGCGCGGCGCGCAGGCGGACGCGCGCGTGCGGCTCGACCTGCGCCACCTGCGCCGCCCCGAGCTCGCGTCCGCCCTTCGTGCGGCCGACCTGGTCGTGCTCCCCTACCGCGAAATCCTGAACAGCGGCAGCGCTCTCCTCGCGCTCTCGCTCGACCGCCCCGTGCTGGTGCCGAATCGCGGGGCGCTCGCCGAGCTCGCCCGGCAGGTGGGGAGCGATTGGGTGCGCTGCTACGACGGCGACCTCACCACGGCCGTGCTCGAGGAGGCGATCGCGTGGGCGCGGGAGACGCCGCGTGCCGCGCGCGCGCCACTGGAGGACTTCGCCTGGCCGCGCATCGCCGAGGCGCATCGTGACGCCTACGCCTCGCTGATCGGTTCGCACACCGCGCGGCCGCTCCATGCGACCGTCGTGCCGGCCGACGCGCAGCGCCTGGGCGCGCGCCTACGCCCGCGCCTCCCGCGGCTCGCCACCGCGTGACAGCGGCGAGTGCCCTGCCGTGAGCACGTGGCTCGTGATCCATGCGAGCTGCGTCGCGCTCGCACTCGTGAACCTCGTGGTGCGCACCTGGCGCACGCAGGTCATCTTCGCGGGCCTTGGCCGACCGGTCGGATTCTGGGACATCGCCACCGCCAACCTCGCCGGCGATGCGGCCGCTGCGCTCACGCCGCTGCGCGTGGGCGGGATCCCGGCGCAGGTCGCCTTCTTCCAGCGCATCGGCGTGCCGGCGCAGGTGACGGTGCCCACGCTGCTCGTGGAGTCGATCCTGCTCTATCCGGTGTACGCGGTGCTCGGCGCCGCGCTCGCGCTTGGAGCCGGCCTCGAATGGCTGGCGCTGCTGCGGGGCGCGAGCAGCGGGGCCGGCCGCATGGTCGTGAACGTGGGCGGCCTGTTCCTCGTAGGCTGGCTGCTCGTGCTCATCGTGCGCCGCGCCGCACCGAAGAAGTCGGCCATGGTGGGCCGCTCCATGCGTGACGGATTCGGTCTCGTGCGGCGCATGGGTCCCGCGCCCGCCCTGGCCACGGTGCCGCTCACGGTGCTCGACGTGCTCACGCGCATCGCCCTGCTGCCGATCCTCGCCATGGGCCTGGCCGGTGCCCCGCCCGCCGACGTGCTGGCGATCGCATCCTTCGCCATGCTCTACGGACAGATCGCCATGCCCACGCCCGGCGGCGCCGGCATCGTGGACATGGGACTCATGGGCGGTGCGGCGGGTGATCTCGGCGCCGACGCCGGTGGCATCGTGCTGGCGTGGCGCGTGTACACCGCCGGTCTGCACATCGCGCTGTGCGCGCCCTTTCTGTGGTGGCGGCTGGCGCGACGCCCGCGGCTCGTGCGGGCGGCCGAGGTGCGCCGCGCGTCCTGACGCACGGCTGCGATCGGCGCCGGCAGTGCCTCAGTGCGCCGACGCCGCCGTGCGCGCCTTCGCCCGACGCGCGCGAATGGGCACGAGGAACAGGTAGATGCCGGTCACCCACAGGCCGAACACGATGACCCCCGACGGCAGGAAGAGCCACAACTTGGCCAGCGGGTGGAACCAGGAGCCGTCGTGCAGCGTCTCGAGCAGGTCCGACCGCCGATAGGCGCTCTGCAGCACCGCGCCGCTCTGCGCGTCCACCTGGATCTCCCACCGGGAGTTGCCGATCACCTTCACGAGCCCCTTGCCGGGACGCACGTCGAGGCGGTCCACATCGTCCCATGAGGCGATGCCCGCCTCGGGCACGGTGCGCGCTGCCGCGAGCACCGCCTCCATCGAAACGAGCGGCGCGCCAGGCGTGCCCTTCTGCTCCACCGGCTGCACCCACGGCACCTGCTTCTTCACCTGCAGGAGGAGCCCCGTGCCGATGACGACGAGAAAGGGCACGGCGGCAGCGATCGCGCCCCACCGATGCAGCTTGCGGTTCCAGATGCGAGGATTCGACATCCCTCAATAACGCACGGCGCACGCGTCGCGCTGAAGCCCCGAGAGCTCGCCGTTCAGGCCGCCAGCCGCCGCCGACCGGTCGGCGACGCGGCGTCCTCCTCCGCGAAGGCGAGGCTCACCGCGCGTCGTGCAATGCGCTTGAGCGCGCGATGCACCGTGCACGCGTAGCGCAGGAAGTGGCGACCGGCCCACGGATGGCGCGCGAAGAACTCCTGCGGGAGCAGGTCGCCCTTCATGCGATTGCACGGCGCACACGCCACGACGAGGTTGAGCGGGTCGTGCGCCCCGCCGCGCGCCACCGGATGCACATGATCGAGCGTGGCGGACCACGCGTCGAGCGGCGTGGCGCAGTACACGCACCGCTGGCCGCAGTCGCGCAGCGCGACCTTGCGCATGGCGCGTTTCATTGCGCCGCGTGGCGCCCCCCGAGCCGTCGAGCCGCTCCCGCGGCGCAACGGCCGCTCACGGGAGGTGGTGCACAGATGCGCCGACCGTCGGCGCATCGGGGATGGCGTACCACGCGCTGAGTGCATCGTCCTCCAAACTCGACGGGGAGCAAGGGAGTCCAACCACCACACAGCCTACACTGCAGTCCGCACGCGCACGTCGTCAAGCGGACACGATTCGGTCACGACCGGGCCGGCACCCCACCCTTGTGATTGCGCAGCGCCGCGCCGATGCGCGCCGCCATCGCGTCGAGCAGGTGGCGGTTCGGCATCTCCGAGCCGGGGAACGGCAGCGGCACGTCGAACCCGTCGCCCGCGCGGCGCGGAATGAGGTGAATGTGATAGTGGAACACATTCTGCCCCGCGGCGGCGCCCGAGTTCACCACGATGTTCATGTCCTCGGCGCCCGACACCTGCTGGATCACCGGGATGAGCCGCGTCGCCACCTCGTACATGTGCATGCCGACGTCGCGCGGGATGTCCTTGAGCACCTCGTAGTGCTCGCGCGGGACCACCAGCACGTGCCCGGCGTTGACCGGCTGGATGTCCATGAAGGCGATCACCGTGCCGTCCTCGTAGCACATCGAGACCTCGGCCGCGCCGCGAATCAGGTCGCAGAAGATGCAGTGGTGACCGGAGGAGACACCGGTGGGGTGGACGGGAGCGTGCATGCAGACGACCGGACAGAGGCAGGGGAGGACGGCCCGCGCTCGCCGTGGCGCGGATTCCGGATATGGCAGCATCGGAGGAGGACCGCCACCTGTCAAGCACGCCTGACACCCGACCCCGAGACTGGCCCGGAAGCGGTCACCGGGGGTACGTTAGGGGGTTCCCTCTGAACCTGACCCGGGAGTGCACCTCATGGCTACTTCGACCCGACCGACCCGCGCCCGCGCCGCTGCCTCCGCACCGGCCGGCACGGCCGACGCCGCGCCGCTCTCCCGTGAGCAGCTGCTCCGCGCGTTCCGCATGATGTATCTCTCGCGTCGGCTGGACGACAAGGAGATCCAGCTCAAGCGGCAGAACAAGATCTTCTTCCAGATCTCCGGCGCCGGCCACGAGGCCGTGCTCGCCGCCGCGGGCCTCCTGCTCAAGCCGGCCCACGACTGGTTCTACCTCTACTACCGCGATCGCGCGCTCTGCCTCATGCTCGGCATGACCGGCGCCGAGATGCTCTACTCCGCGGTCGGAGCGGCCATCGATCCCAACTCGGGCGGCCGTCAGATGCCCAGCCACTGGGGACACAAGGACCTGAACATCGTGTCCGTCTCCTCCCCCACCGGCACGCAGTTCCTGCAGGCGGTGGGCGCCGCCGAGGCGGTGCAGCGCGCCGCCACGCTCGGCATGACCGACGACTTCAAGAGCGACGAGGTCGTGCTCGTCACCACGGGCGACGGCACCACCAGCGAAGGCGAGTTCTGGGAGTCGCTCAACACCGCGACCAACCTCGGCCTCCCGATCGTCTACCTCGTCGAGGACAACGGCTACGCGATCTCCGTGCCCGTCGAGGTCGGCACCGCGGGCGGCTCCATCTCGAAGCTGGTCACCGGCTTCCCGGGGCTGCACATCGAGCAGGTGGACGGCTGCGACCTCATCGCCTCGTACGAGGCGCTCTCGCGCGCCATCGGCTACGCCCGCGCCCGCAAGGGACCGGCGCTCGTGCACGCCAAGGTCATCCGCCCGTACTCGCACTCCCTCTCCGACGACGAGGTGCTGTACCGCCCCGACGCGGAGCGTGAGGCCGACGCGGCGCGCGATCCGATCACGCGCTTCCCCGAGTGGCTCGTGGCCAACGGGCACGCCACGGCCGCCGAGCTCGACGCGATCCGCGCCGAGGTCGATGCCGAAGTGCTGGCCGCCACCGACGACGCGCTCGGCCAGGCGCAGCCCGGGCCGGAAACGGTCATGAACTTCGTGTACTCCCCCGACGTCGATCCCACCGGGGAACACTTCGACACCGAGGACGACCCGCAGTTCGCCGGCGAGCCCACCACCATGGTGGAGCTGCTCAACGCCTGCATGCGCGACGAAATGGCGCGCGACGAGCGGATTCTCGTCTTCGGCGAAGATGTCGCCGACGTCTCGCGCGAGCAGTACCTCGGCAAGGTCAAGGGCAAGGGCGGCGTGTTCAAGGTCACGCACGGCCTGCAGACGAAGTTCGGCAGCACGCGCGTGTACAACTCGCCGCTCGCCGAAGCCAACATCATCGGCCGCGCAATCGGCCTCGCGCACCGCGGCTTCAAGCCGGTGGTCGAGATCCAGTTCTTCGACTACATCTGGCCCGCCTACATGCAGCTGCGCGATGAACTCGCCACCATGCGCTGGCGCTCCAACAACGCGTTCAGCTCGCCGATCGTGGTGCGCACGACGTATGGCGGCTACATCCGCGGCGGTGTGTACCACTCGCAGACGGGCGCCTCGCTGTTCACGCACTGCCCCGGCCTGCGCGTGGTGTGCCCCAGCAACGCGCTCGACGCCAACGGCCTGCTGCGCACCGCCATCCGGTGCGAGGACCCGGTCATCTTCCTCGAGCACAAGCACCTGTATCGCCAGACGTACAACAAGGGCGCGTATCCGGGCCCGAACTTCATGATCCCGTTCGGCAAGGCGCGCATCGTGCGCGAGGGCTCGGACATCACGGTGGTGACGTACGGCGCCACGGTCCAGCGCGCCCTCGTGGCCGCCAACCAGCTGGCCGACGAGGGCGGTCCGTCGGTCGAGGTGATCGACCTGCGCACGCTCTCGCCGTGGGACCAGGAGACGGTGTACGCGAGCGTGAAGAAGACGAGCCGTGTGATCGTGGCCTACGAGGACAGCATCTCGTGGGGCTACGGCGCCGAGATCGCCGCGCGCATCGCCGACGACTGCTTCCCCTGGCTCGACGCGCCGGTCAAGCGCGTGGCCAGCACCGACACGTTCGTGGGCTACGCGCCGTCGCTCGAGGATGCCACGCTGCCGCAGATCAGCACGTTCCGCGACGCGTACACGGAGCTCATGCAGTTCTGATCCGGGCGCTCGGGAAAACACGAACGGCACGCCGCGAGGCGTGCCGTTCGTCGTTCCGGGGGCCGTCTGGTGCTCAGAACGGGCGGCGGCGCAGCAGCCCGCCGATTCCCTTCTTCACGGCTTCCTTGCCGGCGTTGCGTGCCTCCTGCTTGGCCTGGTCCATGGCGCCCTGCTTGGCGGCTTCCTTGAGCGCCTCGGCGATGTCCTCGTCCTTGTAGCCGGCCTGCTTCATCGCGGCCTTGAAGTCCACGGTGTCGAGCCCCGCCGCCTTCATCGAGTCGGAGAGCGCGGCCATGTTGGGCATGTCGACGGCCTTGAACCCCTTCGGCAGCTCCAGGTCGGCGGCCGACACGTCGCCCTTCGACCAGTCGACCACTTCCATCGTGGTGACGGAGAACTGCGTCTTGCCCTTGTCGGAGGTGGTCTTGCTCATGGCGTGCATCTTGAGCGCCGCCGCTTGCGGCAGCTCGCGCGACGGCCCCATCACCACCTGCTCCCACTCCTTGTTGCCCTCGAACATCGACCCGATGTTGCGGGCCATGTCGAGGAACGGGTTCATGAGTTCAGCCGTCTTCAGCTGCGGCGCCATCCACAGGGTGGTGGTGCTCTCCTCGGTGGTCGTGGTGCCGAAGCCGAAGGTCTTGATGCTCATGGTGTAGCCCTGCTTGAGCTCCCACTTCTCCGTGGCGTAGCCGAGCATCGACTCCCCGGCGCCAAGCTTGCGCACCGACATGCTCGGGTTCTTCACCTCGATCTTCATGAGCCCGCCGGCCATTGACGAGAGCGACGACATCATGGAGCCGAGCGCCTTCGCGTCGATCTTCATGTACTGCTTCTCCTTCGTGTCCACCATGTACATGGTGGCGCCGCCGTCGTGCAGCAGCATGTAGCCGTCCTTGCCCATCGCGGGCGACGGCCCCTTCACGTCGCTGAAGTCGATGCGCGACTTGTCGCCGGCGATCCGCACCTTGCCCGTGTAGGCCGTGAGCACCTTGCCGGCCGCCGCGAAGCTCTCGTCCGACTCGGCCGCGGACATCTTGAAGGTGTACGTCTGGCCGGGCACGAACAGCGCGCGGACGGACGGCGTGAAGGCGGTCGTGGCAGCCGCGAGTGCGAACGCACCGGCAGCCCAGGCCACGCGGTGCGTCACGCGTCGGCGCGTCACGGCGGGGGGGCGAAGGGAGGACATGGCAGTCTCCGGAGGGGATCGACGAGAGGAAACGACGAGGCGCGATCATCGGCGCCGCGATGACGGCTGTCAGTGCAGGCGCAGAACGGCCCGCGCGCCCGCCACACCCGTGCTTTCAACCTACGTCGGTCGGTGGAGCCGGCAAGTCACGGCACCGGCACGCGCATCAGAAGTACAGGGTGCCGAGCACGGCAATACGGCCGAGAAAGAGGCTCGTCGAAGTACCGGTCAGGTCGGTGGTGGACGAGGGACTTCCACGAAACCGTTCCCGATCGCGACCGACCACCGCCTGCGCGCCCCACTTCGCGCCGAGCGAGAGCGAAGGCGTGACCATCCATTGCGCGCCCACGTCGGCCACGACGCCGGCGAAGTACGACGTGCGCGTGGAACGCACTTCGACCGTGCCCGGGTCGGGAAAGGTGGACTGCCGCGAGGTCGCTTCGAAGCGCCGCGAGCCGAGCACGCCGCCCAGCGTCACGAACTGCGACACGTTGGGCAGGACGGCGCGGAACCAGCGATGCCCCGCGGTCACGTCGAGTTGCGACGAGGTGCGGTCAGGGAGGTTGCCCTCCGGCGTCTGTCGCGTGTAGTCGCCGGACACCGTGCCCACCCACGCCCGGCTCGGCGCGCGGAAGCGCACGAAGCCTGCGCTCGTGTAGGAACCGAGGCCGAACTCGGCGCCCCACTGCCCGGCGCGAAATGGCAGGCTGGCCGTGTCTGACGACGAGGGAGGCGGGGACTGCGCCGCAGCGGGCTCGGCGGCGAAGAGGGCCGCCAGCAGGAGGGCGGACGCTGCCGACCGACGACGAAGGCGCGAGAATCGTGGCATCGTGCGCTCAGAAGTAGAGGGTGCCGCGCAGCGCCATCGGCTGCGCCCCGAAACGGATCGTCGTGCCCGGCGGATCGAATGGCGGAGACGCCGAGACCCGTTCAGCCCGGTTCCGCTCGATCGAGGCCTGCACCCGCCACGCCGCGCCGAGCGCCAGGTGAGGAGTGACCAGCCACTGGGCACCGACCTCCCAGTACGTCAGCCCGACGAGCAGTTCGTCGTCCACGACCGCAGGCGGCGTGTTGCCGGTACCGATCTGGATCTCACGCCGATCGCTCAGGAAGCCCGCGCCGATGCCGACGCCCCAGAACGGCGCAATCGCGCGGCCCGCCGGTCGATACCAGCGATTCCCCACGAGCACCTGGGCCCGCGCGCGTCGCTCTTCCCCTCGATCGGCGTCCGCGTGAAAGAGCTCACCGGAGAGCGTCGCGATCCACGCCTGCGTCGGCGCGTGGAAGCGCAGGGCGCTGGCCGACGCGGCGTCCCGCACCTCGAACTCGGCGCCCCATTGGCCGGGGCGAAACGATAGGGAGTCGCGAACGCTCGGCGCGGAGGCAGCGGGCTGCGACAGCAATGCCGACGGCAGGACGAGCGCGGTCAGCACGGCGCCGCGTGTGCGCCGGAGCAACGATCGCATGGGAGGAGCGGAAGGAGAATCGGGCGGGACCGCGCGATGCAGCGGGGGCGCGGTGGGGATGTCGTACGCTACCCACCGCGGCCAACGCGGGTTCCGCCTCGCCGCGTCGCTACACCCGCCGCCGTGCCGCGAGCGACATGGAGAAGAGCGTCGTTGCCGCGAGCGCGAAGTCCAGCGCGCCGAACGCGAGGCCGGCCAGCCAGGCCTTGGTGGTCGTACCGGCGCGCAGGTTCGAGCCCACGGCCGCCCCCAGCGCCGCCGCCGCGAGCAGGGCGAGCACGAGCCGGTCTCCCTCGTGCCGCGCGCGCTTCGGCAACGGCTGCGGCTCGAGCGCACGCCAGCGCCACAGCAACCGACGCTCGGCGATGTGCGCACACATCCACAGGCCGGCCACGCCCAGGACGACCGTGAGCCAGAGCTGCAGCGCGTCGTGCAGCGGCACCGCGCCACCGAACGACGGCACCGGCGTCCGCAGCCACGGCAGGTGTGTCACCGCCCAGCCGGAATGGCCACCGTGCGTGATGCCGTCGAGGGCCCAGTGCGAGACGCCACCCAGCCAGGCGGAGACGGCGGCCACGGCCCAGCCGCGCCGTCCCGTCGGCGGTCGCAGCGCGGCGAGGTCGTGCAGCCGAAGGCGTGGATGGTCCCGCACGAACGGCAGCAAAGGCGGCAGCACGATCGCCGTGAGCAGCCAGATGAGCAGCAGCGTCAGCGGCGTCGAGAAGTAGAGCTGCGCGGCGAACGTATGACTGATGATCCAGTCGTCGTGCATGCGCCCGATGAACTCGAGATCGGGCGCCATGCTGCCGATGCAGAGCGCGAGCCCATGGAAGTGCCGAGGCCACCGCAGCTTGAGCGGCAGCACCAGCGCCTGATGCGCGAAGATGGTGGCGGGCATGCCCCAAAGGCTCGCCCGCCGGCATCACCATTGCGCGATGTGGGCGTCGCGAAACGTGGACGACCGCGCAACGGCACCGCGACGATCGGGCTCAGGGATACAGCTTCTTCACCTCGGCCGCCGTGAACGGCGTGGACCGCGCCTTCGTCGCGGCGCGCACCTTGGCCACGTCGGCGGCGGTCGCGGCCGAGGCCTTGTTGCCCCACTGCGACCGGATGTAGGTGACCACGTTGGCGACCTCCTGGTCGCTGAACATCGCACCCCACGGCGTCATCACGCCGTTGTACTTCGCGCCCTTCACGGTCACCTCGCCCTGCATGCCGTGCAGCACGAGCGCGATCGGCACCTCCACGCGCCCGGTCACCCACTCCGAGCCGGCCAGGGGCGGGAAGGCACCGGCGAGGCCAAGGCCGGTGGGCATGTGGCACGCGGTGCAGGTGGCGTAGACCTCGGCGCCGGTCTTCGCGCGCTGTGCGGGCAGCGCGAGCGGAAACGCACACAGCAGGGCAACCAGCGAGGCAGACGGGAAACGCATGCGGTGACTCGGGTGCGGGAGGCGGTGAAAGCAGATCGCGTCGATACGTACCCCCAAAGGTTATCCGGGATCGAGCAGTCCGTCGACGTTCCGCCATTCCAACTCTCCCCGTAACTTCCTCGGGTTCCCCCCTCCCGGAGACTCGCATGCAGTTCCGTACCCGGGCGACGACCATGATCGCCGCCGCCCTCCTGCTCGGCCCCACCCTGCACGCCCAGAGCGGCGCGCTCGCCTCCGCGCCCCGGCCCATGACGCCGGTGGACATCGCGGCCTGGAAGTCCATTCGCAGCACCCAACTCAGCCACGACGGCCAGTGGTTTGCCTACGTGCTCGCCCCCAACGAGGGGGACGCGGAGGTGATCCTGCGCCAGGTCGCCGCGAACGGGCGCGAGCACCGCTTCCCGGTGGGCGACGTGGGGAACAACCCCGCGCTCACGCTGTCCCCGGACGGCAAGTGGGCCGCCTTCCTGGCATGGCCCAAGGCCGACGACGCCGCGCGCCTGCGCCGCGAGCGTCGCCCGATCCAGGGCAAGGCCGTGATCGTGGAGCTGGCCACGGGACGCACGCGCGAGATCGACAAGGTGCGCGCGCTCGCCTTCTCGAGTGAGCGCCCGCGCTGGATTGCGCTGCACGGCTACGGGCCCGACGCGCCGGCCGGCGGTGCGGGTGGAGGAGGTGGCGCGGCCCCGGCGGGCGCGCCCACACCGGGCACCCGCCCCGGCATCGGCAACGGGGGCGGCGGCAGCGATCGCGCCATCGGCACCGACCTCGTGCTGCATGAGCTGGGCACGAACACCATGCTCAACGTGGGCAGCGTGAACGAGTTCGCGTTCGACCACAGCGGCCGCTGGCTCGCCTACACCATCGACGCCACCAACAAGCTCGGCAACGGCGTGCAGCTGCGCGACATGACCACCGGCGCCGTGCGCGGCATCGACGCCGGCGAGCGTGCCACGTACCGCCGCCTCGCGTGGGCCGACACCATGCCGGCGTTCAGCGTGCTGCGCACGACGATCGACTCGTCGGGCAAGGACACCGTGATCGCGGCCATGGGCGTGAGCCGCGTGGGATCGCCACAGGAGCGCACGGTCGCCATCGCGCACGCCGGCCGCGCCGACTGGCCCGCGGGAACGCGCGTGAGCACCGAGCGCGCGCCGCGCTGGTCGCACGACCTCGACGGCCTCTTCTTCGGGCTCGCCGTCGTACCGCCGGCCGTGCCGCGCGATTCGCAGCTCACCGACGACGACCGCCCCTCGCTGCGGCTCTGGCACGAGAACGACCAGCGCCTGCAGTCGCAGCAGGACGTGCAGGCCACGCAGGACCGTACCTTCTCCTTCCTCGCGGCCTACTGGCCGTCGAGCGACAAGGTGGTGCGCCTCACCGATGACGCCGCCCGTAGCGGCAGCCCCACCGACCTCGATCGCTGGGTGGTGACGAACGACGTCACGCCCTACCAGCGCCAGGCGAGCGTGGACGGCATCAACCGACGCGACGTGTACGTGGTGAATCCGCGCACCGGCGAGAAGCGGCTCGCGCTGCAGGGGCAGCAGGGCGCCGCCTCCCCGTCGCCCGACGGCCGCCGCATGGCCTTCTGGCACGACGGCGAATGGCACGTGCTCGACATGGCCACGCTCGCGAAGACGCCGCTCACCACGGGCGGCCGCTTCATCAACGTGGAGGACGACCACAACGTGGACCGCCCGAGCTATCCGCTCTTCGGCTGGGCGGCCGACGGCAACGCCTTCCTGGCCTCCGACGGCTGGGACGTGTGGCGCGTCAACGTGAGCGGTGGCGCCCCGGTCAACCTCACCAAGGACGGGAAGGCGCGTGGCATCCGCTACGGACGCCCCATGCAGTTCGACCCGCGGCAACGCGGCGTGAACCTGAACGCACCGTTCATGGTCACGGCCCGCGAGGAGCGCACCAAGCGTGAAGGCATCGTGCGCGTCGACCCGCGCGCCGGTCGCGTGACCGCGCTCGAGTGGAAGGACGCGCGCATCATGCCCATGAAGGCGCGCAACGCCGACGTGTGGGTGGCGAGCATCTCCACCGCCGCGCGCTACCCCGACTACTGGCGCGTGACGTGGGGCGGCGACTCGCTCCGCCTCACCGACGGCGCGCCGAACATGAACGGCGTGGCGTGGAGCGCCGGCTCGCGCCTCGTCACCTACGTGAGCGACAAGGGGGACACGCTGCAGGGCGCGCTCTTCCTCCCCGCCGGCTACGAGGAGGGGAAGAAGTACCCCACGGTGACGTACATCTACGAGAAGATGTCCGACAACCTGCACACGTTCTACGCGCCCACCTTCAGCAGCTCGTACACGCCGAGCATCTACACGAGCCGCGGCTACGCGGTGTTCATGCCCGACATCGTGTACAAGATCAACGACCCCGGCATGTCGGCCGTGTGGTCGGTGGTGCCGGCCATCAAGGCAGCCGTGGCCACCGGCATCGTGGACGAGGGCAAGGTAGGGTTGCACGGCCACTCGTGGGGCGGCTACCAGACCGCGTTCCTCGTGGGCCAGACGAACATCTTCAAGAGCGCCGTGGCCGGCGCGCCGCTCACCGACATGGTGAGCATGTACAGCTCCGTGTACTGGAACACCGGCTCCGCCAACCAGCCCATCTTCCAGAGCTCGCAGGGGCGCTTCAAGGGCAACTTCATCGACAACAAGGACGCCTACGAGCGCAACTCGCCCAACCGCTACGCGGACAAGATCAACACGCCGCTCGTCATCCTGCACAACGACCGCGACGGCGCCGTGGACTTCAACCAGGGCATCACCTTCTACAACACGCTGCGCCAGCTCGACAAGGACGTGATCCTGCTCGAGTACCAGGGCGAGAACCACGGCCTCTCGCAGCTCAAGAACCGGCGCGACTACACGATCCGGCTCATGGAATGGTGGGACACGCACCTCAAGGGACAGCCGGCCCCCGACTGGATCGAGCGGGGCGTGCCGCGCCTCGAGATGGACGCGCACTATCGCGCCCGCAAGCCGCTGTACACGCCGCCGAAGAAGGCCGAGGAGAAGAAGCCGGCCCTCGTGCCCTGACGCCTGGCATGCGATGACGACACGGCCCCGCCACTCTCACGAGTGGCGGGGCCGTGTCGTGCAAGCCGCGCGTGGCGCGCGCCGCTCCGCGTCGACTCAGTCGAGCGAGCGCAGGAACGCGATGAGGTCGGCGATCTCGCGGTCCGTGAGATCGAGCGCGTCGGTCGGCAGCGTCTGGTGCGCGGTGACCGCCCCGATCGCCTCCCCGCCGCCGAGGTTGTAGAAGCGGATGACCTCCTCGAGCGTGCGGTACACGCCGTTGTGCATGTACGGCGCCGTGCGCGCGCTGTGGCGCACGGTGGGCGTCTTGAAGGCGAAGGCGTGCAGCGGGTTGTCGTTGAGCGGGCCGCGCCCGGAATCGGCGTCCACGCGCGCGCCGCGCCAGACGGCACGCCCGGGCACGCCGATCACCTCGTACTCCGCCTCGGTGTAGCGCGTCGGCACGACGCCGTTGAAGAGCGGCGCGAAGTGGCAGGTGCCGCACGCGGCCTTGCCCATGTACACGTTGAAGCCGCGGCGCGCCTCCGCGCTGATGGCGGCCGTGTCACCGCGCAGCGCGCGATCGAAGGGCGCGTCCGTCACGGGCAGCGAGCGCACGTACGCCGCCAGCGCCGAGGCGATGCGCCGCGACGTGACGGCGCCGCTGTCTGCCGGCCCGCCGAAGGCGCGCGCGAACGCGGCGCGACGCACCGCATCGCTCCGCCACGCCTCGGCGACCCGATCGAGGTCGCCCGCCATCTCGTCGGGATTGTGCACCACGTCGCGCACCTGGTCCTCGAGGAACGCGAGGCGGCCATCGGCGTGCAGCGCCGGCTGCAGCGCCGCGTGCCGCAGCGTGGGCGTGTTGCGCAGCGACGCCGTGCGGCCTGCCACCGGCTCCGCGCGTACGCGCCCGTCCTGGAAGGCGCGCCCCGGCTGGTGACAGCTCGCGCAGCTGCGCGTGCCGTCGCCGGACAGCGCCGGGTCGTGGAAGAGCGCCGCACCGAGCGCGGTCGTCGACGCCGTGGGCGCCTCCGCCCACGTGGGCGCGAACGCCATCGGCTCCCACGCGCCCACCTCGTACGGCGTGGCGGCGTCCGCGCGCCACAGGCGCCGCTCGTCCGGCACCGCAATGCCGAGCGCCTCCCGCACGGCGGCGAGCGCGAGCCCCGCCGGGCGGGCATGCTGCACGATGAACCCGAATCGATCGAACGTCACGAACGCGGTGTCCCGCTCGAGCGTCGCGATCGCGCCGTCGAGCACGGCCTCGAGGTGTGCGAAGGCCGACGCATCCGCCGCCCGCGCGTCGGCCGCGTACGGCACGAGTGCGCCGCGCACGCCCCGCAGCGCTTCGGCGGACTCCAGGACGCTCCTCCTCGCCACGGGCGAGTCGAAGCCGGACAACCCCAGCGACACCACGCGCGCGAGTTCGCGCCGCAGGCCGTCGAAGTGGTGCTCGTCGGTGAAGGTGACCTGCGCGGCGATGAGACGCACGCGCCCGAGTGTCGCGCGCGTGTTGCGCACTTCCTCCGTGAGCATGCCGCTGCAGTCCGGTGCGACCGCCGGGAAGAGATACTCCTCGACCACCTGGAAGCCCTCAGGCTCGCGGTACGGCCGGTCGCCCTCGTCGTCCGCCACCTTGGGCAACGCCGGTCCGTTCAGCGCCATCGCCGCCGTCGGCGCCCATGTCTCGATGGCGTACTCGGCATGCTTGTACGCGCGACGCGCCTCGGTGAACGCGCGCTGCGCCTGCCGGTCGCCTTCGGGCGTGCCGACCGAGGCGGCCGCGCGCTCGAGCGACGCGAGCGCCGCATCCACGCTGTCCAGCTGTGCGCGCACGAGCGCCTGCGCAGCGGCCGTGCGCGCGGGCTGGCTGCGGGCGGGGGCGGCGGCGAGCAGGACACCCGGGATCGGTCCGTCACCTTCGGCCGCGACGGAGCCCCGACCTGCGCACGCGCTCACCAGCGACACGACCAGCCCCGCCACCACTACGCGCGACATCGCCCCCCCAACGACGACCGGGCCGCCGAAGCGGCCCGGTCGATTGGAGCTGGCGGCGTGTGCGATGACTCGCCGCGACCGCATCAGCGCGGCAGCCCCGTCACGACGATCAGCTGGCTCGCCTGGTTCTCGTTCGGGCGCAGCGTGCCGCCGTCCACGGCGCGGTAGCGGTCACCGCGCCAGGTGTGCGGCTGGATCGCGATGATGAAGGCATCTCGCACACCGATCTGGTCGGACACGTCGATCATCGCGCCGAACTCCCAGGACCCGAAGCGCGACGCGCCGCCCACGTTGTACTTGGCCGCGTCGGCCGCCTCGCGCCGGTGGTCGAGTTCCATCACCGTGGCGAACGCCTTGCTGGTGAGGTTGTACTGGTAGATGCGCGCATCGTGCGTCTCGTCGCCGTAGCCGTTCGGGTCTTCCTGCGTGTACAGGTAGTTGCTGCCGACGTAGATGTTGTCCGGGTTCTGGAACTCGCGCGCCGGGCCGCTGCGGTCATCGCCATCGAGGATCACCTCGAGTGTGCCCTTGGTCGGGTCCGTGGCGTCCATCACCAGCTTGTACACTCGGCCGTACTTGCTGCGCGAGTAGTCGGCGTTGCGCCCCGTGTTGTTCTGGCCGGTCGTGTTGAAGTAGATCTCGCGGTTGTTCGCTGCGCTTCCCTTGCGATAATCGATGTCCTCGACGCGGCCGAACTGCAGCATGTTCACCGCGACACCGGCCTGCTCGAGCTGCGCGCCGGTCTTGCCGATGGCCGACCCGATGTCCTTGAACTCGACCGCCACCGGCTGGCCCACGCGCAGGTCCATCTCCCGCGTGTTGCCGTCCACGCGCGCCAGCACGTGCACGCGGCCGGTGTTGAGGTCACCCTCACGGTCCGCCTTGTACATCACGACCTGGCCGCCGTTCACGCCGGAGTCGTCGTCGCCGACCAGGACGATGGTCTTGCCGGGGTAAGCCGCCTTCGGCATCGGCACGGCATTTTCCGCGTTCCAGCGTCCGAACGCCTCCACGATGAAGTTGGAGTTGGCCGTGCCGAACGGGTTCACGGCGTGCGTCTGCGATTCGATGCCGCTCTCGCCCACGGTGAAGAAGAGCGGACCGTAGCCGTGCTCCTCGGGCGTGGCCATCGTGGCCGAGCAGAGGCGCCAGCGACCGGCGTTCGAGGTCATGAGGTAGTCGCCGCGCATCGGCTTGAGATCCTTGTCGAGCACGAGGCGCGACACCGCGAAGTTGTCCTCGTGGTTCGTCAGCAGCGTGAACGTGCCATCCTGGTTCTTCACCATGCCGGCGCCGTCCGCCGAGCCCCCGAAGATGAAGCCGGCCGACGCGGAGAGCGTATCGTCGGACGAGAGCAGGGTGTACGCCTTGGCGCCGGCGGCGAGGTTCTTGATCAGCGACGGGGTGACCGAGCGGTCGGCCAGCTGCGCACCGGTCGGCGTGGACGGTCCGACGCCATTGTCGGTCGAGGCATCGTCGCTGCAGGCGGCGAGCAGGCCAGTGGCGGCCAAGGCAAGTGCTGGAAGGGACCGGCGGCGGATAACGGACATGAACGACCTCGATTCATCGAAGGAGACACGAACGGACAGGCCGGGCACACGGCGCCCGGGAAGCGACTCGGGAGGATCGCCGCCTCCCGTCACGCCCGCGCACGCGCGGCGTCACGACTGCGCGACGGGACCGTCACGTGTCGCGGTCGGACGGCCTCGCGCCTCCGCCCCTCGCACGGTCAGCCCTCGCGCGCGCCAGCCGGCCCTGTAGCTTCCCCTGCGGTTCCCTGCCTCACCTCCTGCCCGCGCCGCCATGCTCTCCATCGCCTCTCGCGCCGTTCCCGCCCGTGCGTTCGCGCTCGCCCTGACCCTTACCTTCGCGCTCCAGCCGGCACTGCGTCCGGTCGCCGCTCAGGCCGCACCGCGCCCGATGACCTTCCTCGACATGCAGCACCTCAAGTCGGCCGGCGCGCCCACGCCGAGCCCCGACGGCAAGTGGCTGCTGCACACCGTCTCCACCCCCGACTGGGAGCAGGCACGCTCCCAGACCGACCTGCACCTCGTGTCTCTCCAGCAGGGCGTGTCGTCGTCGCGCCAGCTCACCTTCACGGCTGACAAGAACGAGACGTCACCCGCGTGGACGCGTGACGGCACCATGTTCGCCTTCCTCTCCAACCGCGATGCGACCGGAGAGAACGGCGGCAACCAGGTGTACCTCATGCGCCCGGATGGCGGCGAGGCGCGCAAGGTCACGTCGGCCGCGGGGGGCGTGTCGAGCTTCGCCTTCACGCGCGACGGCCGCTGGCTGGTGTACCGCGCCGGCCGCACCGCGCAGCAGCAGCTCTACCGGCTGCCCATGAGCGCGCTCTTCACCACCGAGCCGGAAAAGCTCACCAGTCACGCCGGCGGCGTGGTGGCGTGGGAGCTCGCCCCCGATTCGCGTCGCGCGTACTTCACCGGCCCCGATGTGGATGCGGCCGACGAGCGCCTGCGCCGCGAGAAGAAGTTCACGGTGGACATCCGGAACGCGCCCACCCCGCTCAACAGCCTCTGGGCGCTCGACCTGGAGCCGGTGCGCGCCGTGCGTCTCACCCGCGACTCGTCGATCACGGTGGACAACCTCGTCGTGTCGCCCGACAGCCGCTGGGTGGGCTTCACCGGCATCTCGTCCGACCGCTATGCGCGCAACATCACCGAGGAAGGCATCAACGGGGATCTCTTCCTGCTCGAGGCGGCGACCGGTCAGGTGGAGCGCCTCACGAACAACCGGGAAGTGAGCGAGGGCGGCCTCTCCTTCTCCCCTGACGGCAAGTGGGTGGCCTTCTCGGCGCCCAACGACCTCACGCGCTACACCATGTCCAATCGTCGCGTCTACCTGCGCGACGTGACGGCACGTGGTGGCGAGTGGCGCAAGCTTGGCGAGTCGTTCGACGGCAACGTGGCCGTGGACTTCTGGTCGCCGGACAGCCGCACCATCTACTTCAACGAGGGCGTCAAGGCCACGCGCCAGCTGCTCGCGCTCGACGTGGCGCGCAACACGGTCAAGCAGGTCACGCAGCTGCCGGCCGCGCTCACCGTGAGCCGCGACGACGACGCGGGCGTGCTGCTCATCAACTACTCCGATCCGGCCACGCCGCCCACGCTCTACACCGTCGCGTCGATCGAGCGCGTGGGCAACAAGGCTTCCTGGACGCAGCTCTCCGACGTGAACCCGCAACTGCGCGAGATCGCGCTCGGCGAGGAGCGCGAGATCACCTGGACCTCCACCGACGGCAAGCCGGTGGGTGGTGTGCTCAACCTGCCGGTGGGCTACCGCGAGGGGCAGCGCTATCCGCTCATCGTGGCCATTCACGGCGGCCCCGCCTCGGCCGACCTGCTCAGCTTCAACGGCGGCTACGGCTCACAGGTGTACGCGGGCGCCGGCTACGTCGTGCTCAAGCCCAACTACCGCGGCTCCACCAACTACGGCGAGGCACATCGCACCGCCATCGTGGGCAACTACTTCCCGCAGGGCTACGACGACATCATCACCGGCGTGGATCACCTCATTGCGCAGGGGATCGTGGATTCCTCGCGCATGGGCATGCTCGGCTGGAGCGCGGGCGGCCACTGGTCCAACTGGACGCTGGTAAACACCGACCGCTTCAAGGCGATCAGCTCGGGCGCCGGCACCTCGAACTGGATCTCCATGTACGCGCAGAGCGACGTGCAGCGGAACCGCCAGTTCTACCTCGGCGACAAGCTCCCCTACGATGACTTCGACGCCTACTGGAACCAGTCGCCCATCAAGTACATCAGCAAGGCGAAGACGCCCACCATGATCCACGTGGTAGAGGGCGACCCGCGCGTGCCGAGCCCGCAGTCGGTGGAGCTGCACATGGCGCTCAAGAAGCTCGGCGTGCCCACGGAGCTGTTCATGTACCCGGGCGCCAGCCACGGCATCCCCGACCCGCGCAACCGGCTGGTGAAGTCGGTGAGCGAGATGGCGTGGATGGACTACTACGTGCGCGGCAGGGGCGAGCGCTTCAACTGGCGCGACGTGCTCGGCACCGTGAAGGGCGGGGCCGATTCGTCGCGTGCGAACGCGGGACCGACGATCGTGCCGGACGATCGTTGAGGCGCAGCCGGTCGCGGCTGCACAGCGCCCCCGCAGCGACGCCATGATGGCCTGACGCAGGGCCGTATCGCACGGCTGCATCGCTCGGCCGAAGACACGAACGGGGCCGGTCGCACCATGCGACCGGCCCCGTTCGTCTGCTGACCGTGTTGACGACTACGGCAGCCGGTCGGTGCACCCCTGGAAGTTGGGGTTGTTCCGCTCGTCAGTGACCACGGGCAGGTTCACGTCCGAGCCGTAGTTGCCGCCCTTGTAGTGCACACCCTGCGGGAAGGTGTTCTGCTCGGTGCGACCGTACTGCCTGATCAGGCGCCGCATGTCGCCGAGGCGCTGGCCGCGGCTGAACGTCCAGAACGCCTTCTCGCGGAAGTGCAGGCTCACCCGCGCCTCCGTGGAACCCGGATCCACGAGCGCCGGCAAGGCGGCCGGCTGGACCGTGCCGAGCGCCGGCGGTGCCGCGCGCAGCGCGTTGTGGATCGACAGCCACAGCCCCGGATTGTTGGCCTGCAGCGCCGCCTCGGCTTCGATCATGCGCGCATCGATGCCGTTGGCCACGTCCACGGCCGTGAGCTGGTCCCACATCGTGGTGGTGCGGGCGTACGTCTGGCCATCCTGGCCGTTGATCGCCCCCGACGTCCGGATCACGACGGGGAGCCGCGGATCACCGGCCGACGCGAAGGGAATCGCGTTGAGCACGCGGATGTTGCGCGCGTTGCCCTCCACGCTGTCGCCCACGCTGTAGCGGCGCGAGCTGATGCCCTGGCCCCAGATCGTGTTCGTGCTCGTGGTGAGCGAGAACGTGTGCTGGTAGCGGAACGACGTGGGAATGCCCGTCACGAGCGTGCCCGCCGCGGCGAACTGTCCCTGCGCCAGCGCCACACGCGCCCGCGCCACGCGCGACGCCCGGTTGATCAGCACGGTGGCGGCATCGGTCGCGTTGGAGAACGCGATGGCGCTGTCGAGCGACCCCGCAGCGAGGGCGAACACCTCCGCGGTCGAGAGTGGCTGCCCCGGCACGGGGGGCACCGCGTTGCCGTCGCTGATCGGGATGCCGTTGCAGAAGTCCGACGCGAGCTGCATCTCGGCGAAACCGCGTGCGAGATACATCTCGGCGAGAAGCGTGCGCGCGCTCGGCCGGTACGCGTTGAGCGCCGCGATCGCCTCGTCGGCGCGCGTGCGGGTGCGATAGAGCTGCCGCAGCATGCCCGTGATGGAGCCGTTGAACTCCTGGATGGTGCGCTGGTCGGTCTCGTCGTTCTGGATGAACGTCGAGCTGGTCGACCACTCGTCGGCCAGCAGGCCGCCGAACAGCCAGGTGCTTTCGCCTCCGCCGGTGATCGAGCGGAAGGTGCCGACCACGCCATTGGCGATGGCCGTGGCGCCCTCCTCGGTCGCCGCGTCAGAGGGATTGATGATGTCCGGGTCGACGACCCCGAGCAGGCGCTCATTCGCCTCGTTGCACGCGACACCCGCCAGCACGAGGGCAGCGACTGCTCCCACGCGCGCACCACGCCGGACGCGGTCCAGTCGGTTGTGTGTCATGGGTTGCTCCTCAGAAGCCGATGTTGACGCGGAACACGAAGTAGCTCGGCGGTCCCACGGTCTGGAACTCGCTCGGCGCATCGGTGCCGGACGTGGTGTTGAACGCGGACTCCGGGTCGGTGCCGCGGTAGTCGGTCCACAGGCCGAGATTGCGGCCGGTGAGCACGACGTTGAGCGAGTTCGCCTTGGCGATGCGGCGCGCGATTGCCGGCGAGAACGTGTACTGCACCGAAGCTTCGCGCAGGCGCACGAACGAACCCGGCTGGAAGTAGCCGTCGAGCGTGCGGGCCGCGTGTTCGTTGGCCGCGATGTTCATGGCCTGGTCGATGAACGTCGCGTTCTGGTTCATGCGCCCGCTGCAGTTGGGACGCGTGCACCGGATGCGCTCGGTGTTGTTGTACCACTTGTTGCCGCCGCGGTAGTCCCACATGGTCTGCACGCGCAGCTTGCGCGTGAAGAGGTCCCAGCCGCTCGTGAGCGTGGCGGTGTAGCGAGGCGTGGCGTAGCCGCGGAAGATCGCGGAATCGCCCACGAACACCTCGTTGCGCGCGTCGTCGGCGAAGTACGTGAGCAGGCCGTCGCCGTTCTTGTCCTCCCAGCCCGTGATGGGACGGGCCCAGTAGCCGGAGATCGGGTAGCCGGCCTGGATGCGCGTCGTGGTGCCGATCTGCGCCGGCGTGTCGCCCAGCGAGACGACCTTGTTCTCGTTGGCGGAGGCCGCCAGCGTCACGTCCCAGCCGATGGCATCACGCTGCAGCAGCTGCGTCGTGATCTGCGCTTCCACACCGGCATTCTTCACCGAGCCGAGGTTGCGCAGCTGCGACGTGACGGAGCCGAGCGAGGGCGGCAGGATGGCGCTGATGAGCGCGTCGGTCGTGATCTTGCTGTAGTAGGTGAAGTCGAGCGACACGCGCGAGTCGAAGAGCGCGGTCTCGAAGCCCATTTCGTGCTCGGCGGAACGCTCCGGCTTGAGGTCCGGGTTGCCGAGCGCGGCCTGGATGATCGTGGGCTGGTCGGCGTTCGCGATGCTCGTGGTGCCGGCCGAGTAGAAGCGCAGGGCGTCGTTCGGGCCAGGCTGCACGCCCGACTGCCCGTAGGCGTAGCGCAGCCGCATGCTGTTCACGAAGGCCGGCGCGCGCCAGAAGTCCTCATCGGAGATCACCCACGAGGCGGAGAACTTCGGGTACACGATGCTCTGGAAGTTCGTGCCGAACGCCGAGTTCTGGTCGCTGCGCACGGCCGCCGTGAGGAACAGCTTGTCGTTGATCGCGAGCGCCTGCTCCACGAAGGTGCCGAACGTCTTCTGCCGCGTGGTCGTCTCGGACACGTTCGGCTGCGTGCCGGACGCGACGTTCTGCGAGCCCGGCGCGAGCTGGTTCGAGCCGGCGCCGGCGCCGAAGAAGTTGTACGAGATGTACTGTGCGCCCACGGTGGTCTTGAACGCAGCCCACGTGCTGTAGTTGTACGAGGCCGTGGCGCCGAGATCCACCGTGAAGTTCTGGATGTTCACGCGATTCACGCCGCGCGAGCCGAGGCGCGTGGTGGCCGTGAGCGGCGGTCCCTCGCCGCGCAGCAGCAGGTTCTCGTCGGTGCGCCCCGTCCAGTCGTTGCCGACCGCGGCGCGCGTGGAGAGCCAGCTCGTGGGGCGGTAGTTCGCGTTCATCGACCAGATGAAGCGGTTCACCGCCTGCTGGCTCTTCTCCTGCCACATGTAGCCCGGTGTCCAGCCCCGGTAGCCGTTGAGTGGCGTGCCCAGTCCGGACACGGTGCCGTTGTCGCGCAGCCCCGGCCCACCGAACACATGCGACCCCAGACCGGCCGTGGAGTTGGACTCGAGCGAGTAGCGCTGGTCGATGGTCACGAAGTTCGTGCTCATCGCCATGTCGAGTTTGGGACTGATGGCCGCGTTCAGGTTGAGGCGGATGGACTGGCGGCTGAGCGCGTTGGGCCGGTCGGTCCACTCGCGGAGCGGCAGCCCCTCGGTCGCGAACCGGTCCCGCTCGAACTGCGGCAGCGAGAGCACACCCGTCTCGTTCTCGTTCTCGGCCGACATGAAGTAGCGCAGCGTTTCCGTGCCGCCGGAGACCTGCACGCCGAGCTGGTTGCGGTTGGCCGTCTTGAGCGGCGTGAGGTCCGATTCGTCGAAGATGTTGAGCGCGCTCGTGGAGTCGAGCAGGCACTGCCCCGTGCCGACGCGCTGCAGGTTGCAGAAGCCGCGCGCGGAGGTGGCGTTCGCGACGTCGGTGCGCCGTCCCCACGTCGTGTAGGCCGTGGGATAGAAGTTGCGGTCGGTGACCGCGCCCCCCTCGGCGTAGATGTTCCAGCGCGCCGCGCCGGCACGGCCGCGCTTGGTGGTCACCAGGATCACGCCGTTGGCCGCGTCGGTACCGTACAGCGTGGCGGCCGACGGTCCCTTCACGATCTCGATGCTCTCGATCTCCTCGGGGTTGAGGTCGCCCACGCGGCTCGGGTTGTTGCCACCCGTGTTGCCGCCCGCGCCGTTACCCGTCGACGTGCTGAAGCTGGCGTTGTTGCTCGTCATGCGGATGCCGTCGATGATCCAGATCGGATCATTGTTCAGGCTCACCGAGTTGATGCCGCGAATACGGATGCGGGCGCCGGTGCCCGTCTGCGTGCCGCTCGTCACGGTCACGCCGGGCGCGCGCGAGTTGAGCAGGTCGTTCAGGTTCCCGACCGGCGCCGCCTCGACCACCTTGCTCACGTCGATGTTGGCCGTGGCGTTGCCGATCTCCTTGCGCCGCTGCTCACCCGTGGCCGTGGTCACCACCTGCGCGAGACTCACGCTCACCGCGGTGAGCTGGGCGGTCACCGTGGCCGTGCCGCCCGACTCGACCGTGACCGGCTGGCTGGTCTCGGCGTACCCCACGCGCAAGATGCGAATGGTGTACGAGCCTGGCTGGATCTGGCGCAGGCTGAGTCGCCCTTCGGCGTTGGTCTGACCGCCGAAGGTGGTGCCCGCGATGAACACGCGGGCCGCCTCGACCGGCTGGCGGGTGGCGGCATCGGTCACGGTCACGTTGATGGTGCCCGGGGCTCTCGCCTGCGCTTGCAGCAGGGCGGGAGCGGCGGTCGCCAGCAATCCGACCAGCACCGCCGCGCGGTGCCATGAGAATCGCATGGGTCCTACCTCCTGGTGGTTGGGGGACGACGATCTCGTTGCGGCTTGGCCCGTGGCGGGGGGAGGCGGGTGGCCAGCAGCGCTGTGTGCGCTACTGTACGGCTTCCAGGCGGATTGCGGAAGAGCCTGCTACCCACGTCCTTCACCCCTGCTCCGATGCCGTTACGCGCGCTCCTGAGGCCACTGCTGGCGATCTGCGCCTTGGGGTGCACCCCACGCCCGGTCACCGACATTCCTTCCGAATCGACCGGGGTTCGCGTGGTGTCGTGGAACATCCGCCATGGCGCCGGCCTCGACGATCGGCTCGACCTGCCCCGCACCGCGGCCGTGCTGCGCGCCCTCGCCCCGGACGTGGTCGGCCTGCAGGAGGTCGATCAGGGGGTGCGGCGCAGCGGCGGGGTGCCCCAGGCCGATTCGCTCGGTCGCCTGCTTGGCATGGCCTCTGCCTTCGGCGCGTTCATGCCGTACCAGGGGGGCGAGTACGGGCTGGCGATCCTCTCACGGCACCCGATCGTGCGCACGCACGTCATTCGACTGCCGGACGGCAACGAGCCGCGCGTGGCCCTGCTCGCGGACGTGGCACTGCCCGGTGCCGACACCATCAGCGTAGTGAACGTGCACTTCGACTGGGTGGCCAACGACACGCTGCGCCACGCGCAGGCACTCACGCTCACGCGGGTGCTCGACACGCTCGCGCGGCCGTACGTGCTGCTCGGCGACTTCAACGACGAACCCGGATCGCGCACGCTGGCGCTCTTCTCGTCGCGAGCCGCGGAGGCCCGGAAGCCGGCCGCCGACCGGTTCACCTTCTCCTCGAGTGACCCCACCAAGGAGATCGACTTCATCTTCGCGGCGCCGGCTTCGGCGTGGCGCGTGGGCGCCGCCCGCGTGATGCACGAGCCGATGGCGTCAGACCATCGGCCCGTGGTCGCGGTGCTGCGGCGGGTGCGATAGCACGCGCGGCGACCGCGGGCTTTCCTACCGCGCCGCCGCCGGCAGCGCGTCGATGAACGCCGCCATGCGCTGACGCATGGCCGCATCGGGAAGGCGACCGATGCCGCCACCGATGTTGTCGATCATGTTCGTGGCGCGGCTCGTGGCCGGCGTGACCGCCGTCACGGCCGGATGCCCGATGATCCACTTGAGGAAGAACTGCGCCCACGTCGTGGCGTCGAACTCCTTCGCCCACTCCGGCAGCGGCGTGTTCGCCGTGCGGCGGAACAGGCTCGTGCGACCGAACGGCGCATACACCAGCACCCCGATCTTGCGCTCCGCCGCAAGGGGCAGGATGACCTCTTCGACGCCGCGGTTGTCCACCGCGTAGTCGATGCCGATGAAGTCGAGCGGTTCGTTGCGCATGATGTCCGCGAGCCGGCCGTACGCGCCGTCGCTCGTGGTGGTGACCCCCGTGTAGCGAATGCGTCCCTGCGCCTTGAGCTCCTTGAGGATGCCGAGCTGCGTGGGCACGTCACCGAGGTTGTGCACCTGGATGAGGTCGATCTTCGCCTTCTTGATCCGTCCGAACGACGTGTCGATCTGCGCGCGCGCCGCCGCCGGATCGGCCGCCGCGCCCCCGCGTCCGGCCACGTTCACCTTCGTGGCCCAGAAGAGCTTGTCCGCGAGGCCCAGCTCGTTGGCGATGTTGCCCGCCGTCTGCTCCGAGGCCCCGTAGCTCGGTGCCGTGTCGAACACGGTCGCCCCGCGATCGACCATCGTGCGCAGCACCTCCTTGAGCGCCGACACGTCTTCGCTGCGCGCCACCGACGAGAAGGTGGCCGAACTGCCAAGGCCGATCACCGGCAGCATTTCGCCACTGCTCGGGATGGCGCGCTTGAGCAGCGCGCCCTGCGGCAGCAGGCGGGCGCTCCGCTCGAGCGCCTGCAGCAAGCGCGGGGACAGCGCGAGGGATGCGCCGGCGCCAAGGGTGACGCCGAACCAGTCACGACGGGAAAGCATGGGAGCAGACTCCTGAACGGAAGGGGATGTCGACGCTACGGGCACCGGTCGCCGAATGCTGCGCGACCGAGACGATCAGTGCTGGTCGTGCTTCATCGGCTTGCACCCTTCCTCGGCCACATGATAGGTGTCATGCACCGTCTTCAGCGCCGCCTTGACCGTCGCGTCGTCGGCCTTGCGTGCCACCAGCGCCGCCACCGCTTCCGACTCCGGCACGAGTCGGGCGATCGCCGTCTTCACGGCGGGCGAGTCACAGCCCATCGGGGCCTTGGCGCCGGCCCACGTCTTCGCGGCGGTGACGAGCTGCGCCGTCGAGGCGCGCGCCGGCGCGAGCGAATCCTTCATGGCCGGGTGCCACGCCGCCGACATCACGTCGTGAAAGGCGTCGAGTTCCTTCCAGCCGCTCTTGGCGTGTTCTTCTTCCTTGGCCGCCTTCTCCTGCGCGGCACCGTGGTGCGCATGCGCTTCGGCGGCCTTGGGGGGCGTGGCCTGCTGGGCCGACAGCGCGGACGCGGAGAGGGCGACGGTGGCCGCCAGGGCGGCAGCGAGGGACACGGAGAAACGACGCGATGCAGTCATGGTTCGCTCGAGAGCCGGGGAGGTCGATGGGGACGCCGCGCGCGAGGTCGGGGGCACACGGCACCCATGGTACCCTGCGCGTGACTGAATGTTGTCATGACACGCCACGCGGCGCGACAGGGGCCGGGCGCCTGGGCCGCGGGGCCGCGCTCCGGTCAGGGCCGCTGCGACGGCCGCACTGCGTGCCCCCAGTGCAGCGGCGGCGTAGGCACGGGGGCGCGCAGGTCGAACTCCAGGTGGTGGCGCCAGGCGTCGCCGCGGATCGTGCCATAGGTGAAGCGCACGCCCGGCACGACCTCCACCCGCCAGCCGCTGCGCACGCCGTTCCGCTCGGTCACGAACGCCTGGCTCGAGTCGCTGCCGGCGTCGAGCGTGGTCGCGCCGTACCATGTGGTGCGATCCTCGCTGCCATCCTCGTGCCGGTGATCGTGGCGCAACTCGAGCGTGTCGTCATGGCGGATGAACACCCAGGTGCGCGAACGATTTTCCGCCACGTGCAGCGGGAAACGCAGCTCCGTGTCACCACATTCCCAGAAGTGCACCACCAGGCGCGCCGACGGGTCGATCTGCGTGTCGCCCGGCGGTGCCTGCACCAGCCGGCCGGCCGCCGCCGATTCGCACAGCGCCTGCAGCCGCGCCCAGAAGACGTCGCGCGGGGCGCGGGAAGGGGTGGTGTCGGACTCGAACGGTAGGGACAGCGTGGCAGCCAGCAGCAGGGAGAGCATCGAAGCGGTTGTTGGGGAGTTCGAAGGACGGAGGCCGCGTGCGATCAGGGCGCCTCGTGCACCACGCGCCCGCCCACGACGGTGAGCAGCACCCGCGCGTCGCGCAGGGTTTCGGCCGGAATGCGCGTGAGGTCGCGGTCGAGCAGCACCAGGTCGGCCAGACGGCCCGTGGCGAGCACGCCCGTCTCCGCCTCGGCGAAGCCGGCGCGCGCGGCCGCCTGCGTGTACGCGCGCAGCGCCTCCTCCACGGTGATGCGCTGCTCGGGCACCCAGCCGCCGGGATTGGCGTCGTCGAGCGTGCGACGCGTGACGGCGGCGTAGATCCCCTCGAGCGGTGTGGGCGGGGCCACGAACCAGTCGCTGCCAAACGCGACCTCCGCGCCGGCATCGAGCAGCGACCGGAACGCATACGTGCCCTTTGCGCGCTCCGCGCCGATCACCTTCTCGGCCCACCGTCCGTCGTCGATGGCATGGTACGGCTGCATGCTCGCCACCACGCCGAGTTCCGCGAAGCGCGCGAAGTCGTTCGGGTGGATGTGCTGCGCGTGCTCGATGCGCCAGCGTCGGTCACGCGGGCCGTGCTCCGCGAGCACGCGCGCGAACAGGTCGAGCTGCGTGCGAATGGCGCGGTCACCGATCGCGTGGATCGCCAACTGCAGGCCGGCCGCATCGGCGGCGCGCATGCGCGCGAGCATGGTGTCCGGATCGGTGACGAAGAAGCCCGTGTCACCGGGCGCGTCGGTGAAGGGCTCGAGCATGGCCGCGGTGTGCGAGCCGAGCGACCCGTCCACGAAGGCCTTGAGCAGGCCGACGCGGAACCAGGCGTCGCCACGGCCACGCTCGGCGACGTGCGCCGCGAGCCGCTCGTGCGTGGCGAGCGGCACCGCCGCGTAGATGCGCGTGCGCATGGTGTTCGCATCGCGCGCGCGCTGGAACACGGGCAGGTCGTCCCAGAACCCCATGTGATGCACCGCCGTCACGCCGCGCGCGGCGACGTACGCCATCGCCGCGTCGAGCGCGCGATCGAGCTCCGCGTCACTCGGCGCCGGTATCGCGCGTTCCACGAGCCCCATCGCGTTGTCCTTGAACACGCCCGTGGGTTCACCGCGCGCGTCGCGCACGATCTCGCCGCCGGCCACGTCCGTCGCGCTCGCAGTCACGCCGGCCGCGCGCAGCGCCGCGCTGTTGGCGAGCGCCATGTGCCCGTCGAGCCGATTGATCCACACCGGATGCTCCGGCGTCACGCTGTCGATCCACGCGCGCGTGGGCAGCTCCCCACCCCAGTTCTCGTGGTCCCAATCGCCGTTCTGGATCCACGTGCCGGCGGGAAGCGCGCGCGCATGCGCGGCAATGCGCTGCACGAACTCCTCCGGTGTCGCGGCGTCGCGCAGCTGCACGCTCGCCAGCGCGAACCCACCGGTGAGGAAGTGCACGTGCGCATCGATGAAGCCGGGGGTGACCATGCCCCCTTTTGCGTCGATCACGCGCGCCGAGCTCGGCAGCCGTTTGCGCAGCTCGGCGCTCGAGCCCACCGCGGCGATCGTGTCACCGGCCACGGCGATCGCGTCGGCCCAGGGGCGCGCCGCGTCACCGGTCCAGACGCGAGCGTTGACGATGGCGAGCGTGATGGCGGGCGACGGGTCAGCGGGCATGGGCTGGTCGGGGGCGCAGGCGGAGAGCAGCGTCGCAACAGCCACGGCGCGAAGCGCCAGGGCGATTCGAGCGGCCGCGCCGGTGAGGGGGCGAAATCGATGGGCCATGCGGAGGAACGATGCAGGGCGCGCACGGCAAATGCGATAGCGTGGCGCATCGCCTCGACGGTCGTGGCGCGCCGAGTTGCCCTTCCCTCCCGCCCACGCCATGGTTCATGCGTCCCGCTCGCGCATTCCCTCGACGGTCCCTTCCGCCTCTCGGAGTGTGGCCATGGTCCCCTCGGCGCTCGTGCCTTCGTACACGCTCGACGATCTCGAGCAGTTCCCGGACGACGGGAACCGCTACGAGCTGCTCGACGGGTTCCTGCTCGTGACGCCCGCGCCACTGTTGCCGCATGACGTGGTCACGATGCGGCTGACGCAACGACTCATGGCGTACCTCTGCACCGAGGACCGCGGTGTGGTCTTCACCCGCGGCGCCGTGCAGATCGCCCCTCGCACCCATCTCGAGCCCGACATCCTCGTCATCCCGCCGCTGCATCGAGTGCCTCAGCGCTGGCTGGCGCTCACCGAGTTCTGGCTGGCGGTGGAAGTCTCGGGCACCGGCTCACGCGTGTACGATCGCGACTTCAAGGGACCGGCCTATCTGCAGCTCGCCGTGCCGGTATACTGGCGCGTGGACCTGCGCGACCAGTGCATCTACGTGTCGGAGCGCGGCGCCGAGCCGGAGCGCCCGGTGCACGACCGGCTCACGTGGTGTGCGCCCGGCATGGACACGCCACTGGTGATCGACGTGCCCGCGCTGTTCGCGGGGATCGACGAGCCGGAGCGCTGAGCGCCCCGGCCTCCTGAGCCGCGCCGCCCCTCGCTACCGCTTCTCCACCGCGTCGCGCACGTCCAGCAGGATCTCGAAGTACAGCTGCTCGCGCCGGTAGGCGAAGTCGAGTGACGCCATCTGCGCCTCGTCGCCGACCTCCTTGGCACGGGCGAAGGCTTCGCTGTACATCTCTTCGAGGTTGGTCAGGATGCGATCACGGGAGCGGGACATGCGCAGGGCCTCGAGGGCGGTGTGGGTGAGTCGGGGGGGCAGGTCGCCGGGCGCGGCGGTGGCGGCTTCGTCGGGATCGAGAAAGCGCGTCAGCCGCGTCATGAAGTGGCGGCGCATCGGATCGGGAATCTTCACGATGGCGTGCCGGTGAGTGACGAAGGGTTCGACGGGAGCGGTGCCGACTGGCCGCGTCACGCCAGCCTGACGCGCGAGCAGGTGTTCGCGCGGGACCACGACTGCTGCGTGTACTGCGGCGTCGAGGGCACCCCCGAAACGCTGAGCGTGGATCATGTGCAGCCCCGCGTGCGGGGCGGCGACCACTCGGCGGGGAACGTAGTGACGGCCTGTACCGCGTGCAACGCGCGCAAGGCGCACCGACGCCACGCGGAGTTCCTCGCCGACGAGCCCGAGGCCTGGCGGAACTTCCGCGCGCGGGCCCGGTACGTGTGGCCGCGTCACCTTGCGGCCGTGGAGGAGGAGCTCGCGCGCCGGTCCCGAACGAAGCGCGAAACCCGAGCGCCCGGGCGGGGTTAAATTGGGAGCAGGTTTGTCCCCTCAGCCAACGCAATCACGACCATGAACAACGTGAAGGTTTTCGTCCTCATGGCCGGCATGACGGCGCTCGTCGTCGCCATCGGCCAGATGTTCGGCGGCTCCAACGGCGCGATCATCGCTTTCGGCATGGCCGCCGTCATGAACCTCGGCATGTTCTGGGGTTCCTCCAAGCTCGTGCTGCGCTCGTACGGTGCACGCGTCGTGAGCGAGGCGGAGGCTCCCGAGCTGTACCGCATGGTGGACCAGCTCCGCCAGCGCGCCGGGCTCCCCATGCCCGTCGTGGCCATCGCCCCGCACCAGCAGCCCAACGCGTTCGCCACCGGCCGCAACCCGGAGAACTCCGTGGTGTGCGTCACCGAGGGGCTCATGCAGCTCATCAACCGGGAGGAGCTGGAGGGGGTGATCGCGCACGAACTGGCGCACATCAAGAACCGCGACATGCTCCTGCAGACGATCGCGGCCACGATGTCGGCCGCGATCAGCAACATCGCGCAGTTCGCCATGTTCTTCGGCGGCGGCCGCGACGAAGACAGCCCGAGCCCGGCTGCGGCGATCGCGCTGGCCATCGTGGCCCCCATCGCCGCCATGGTCATGCAGTTCGCGATCAGCCGGCAGCGCGAGTTCAAGGCCGACCAGGTGGGCGCCGAGATCTGCGGCCGACCGCTGGCGCTTGCCGGCGCGCTCCAGAAGCTCGAAATGAGCGCCCGTCGCATCCCGATGCAGGTCTCGCCGGCGGTCGCGCCGCTGGCCATCATCAACCCGCTGTCGGCACTCAAGAAGTTGGGCATTGGCAAGCTGTTCAGCACGCACCCGCCCACCGAGGAGCGCGTCGCGCGCCTGCAGGCGCTGGCCACCGCCGCGTAACCGCGTCGGCCCCACACGGCGAACGGCCGGCCTCCCGCAAGGGAAGCCGGCCGTTCGTGCGTCTACCCCGCGACCGGTGCGAGGCGGTGAAACACCGCCTCCTCGACCACGCGTCCCCCCTTGAGATGCTCCACGACGATGCGCTCGAGCAGCTCGGTGTCCACGTGGCCGTACCACACGCCTTCCGGGTAGACCGCCACGATCGGCCCGCCGTTGCACACGCCCAGACACGGCGCCTCACTGCGCTTCACCCGGTGCGGACCGAAGAGCAGCCCTTCCCGCTGCAGAAGGAACGCCAGCCGGCTGTACAGCGCGCGGCCCCGCCGGTCGGAGGTGCAGTACCCGCCGGTGCACACCAGCACATGGCGGGCGTACGGTTCCATCTGCGGCAGCGCAGCGGTCTCGGCCATCGACGATTGGGACTCAGTGGGGAATGAACGCCAGCACGATCTCCATCACGATCAACAACACGATGGCGAGCTCCAGCGTTTCCGACCGCGCCGCCTGCGCTTCGTCGTTGAGCATGGCATAGGTGTCCCGCAGGATCCCGATCTTGCGGTCGATCCCCGAGCGCCAGGTCCGTCCCCGGAACAGCTCCAGCGCCGTCTGGTACACGCGCGCGAGGTACACGTCGTCGGTCACCTTGAGCGCGTTCTCCACCCGCTCCACCAGCTCGGTGGACTCGGCCACCTGCTGCTGCAGCGCCCCGAGCAGGTCGCCGTACCGGCGCCCGGGGAACAGGAGGCGCCGTCGCTGGCGCGCCTCGGCGATCCGCTCGAACACCTTCGGGATGTCGGCGTCGAGCACGGCGTCGTAGTAGCGCAGCTCGAGCAGCTGCGCGTTGGCGAACTCGAGGATGTACTGCAGGTCGGTGTCCGACGAGCCGAGCTCGACCACCAGCGCGTTGTCCCAGGTCAGGATCGCGAGGTCGTCGGTGTAGTACGAAAAGCGGTGCGGCAGCAGCTCGCGCCGGGCCTCGGGCGACAGCGGACGCGTCTCGTTGAGCAGCAGCGGCACCACGTCCACGTCGCCGAGCACCTCCGGGCTCGCCGCAGTGCCATCGGCGTGCGAGAGCCGGTTGATGCGGTACACGGTGTAGTCCTCGTGCACCGAGGCGAGCAGCGGCTTCACGATCGCCGGCGCGATGCGCTCGGACAGCAGCCGCAGGTGATGCGCGACCATCGGAGCGATCTCGGGGTGCTCCTCGACGCCCTGGGCGAACGCCACGAACGCCGGCCAGCTCAGCTCCCCCGGCGTGCGAATGCGCACCCGCAGCGACACCACGCCGAAGTCGAAGATGCGCGCCGACAGCTCCACGTCCTGCGACTCGCCGTCGAGCGTGAGCACTTCGGTGCCGAGCAGCACGGTGATCGGCGGATTGGCGATCTGCAGCGCCTGCCCCTCGCCGCGCACCGGGCGCACCCGCTCGGGGGCGCTCGTGGCCAGCAGATCGAGCGCGCGGTCGAGCTTGATCTCGTAGCCGATGTCGAAGAGGCGGTAGACGATCGCCGCGCCGAACAGCCGGACCGCCGCGGCCCGCTCCTCGGGAACTCCCTGGTCGCTGCGCATGCTTGGAAGGTAGCGCGCCCGCGGCTACTGTGGATGCACGCGTCTCTTCCCTCTCCGGCCCCGGATCATGTCCATTCCGTTCGCCCCAGATCCGCTCATCGTCGCCAAGGGCTACGCGCACCCGGAGGTGCTCGTGAGCACCGACTGGCTCGCCGCCCGGCTCGGCGACCCGGCCATCCGCCTGCTCGAATGCAACGAGGACGTGCTGCTGTACGACCTCGAGCACATTCCCGGCGCGCAGCGCATCGACTGGCACGTCGATCTCAATGACCCGGTCGAGCGTGACTACATCGCGCGTCCCGAGTTCGAGGCGCTCCTGCGACGGCTCGGCGTGGACGGCACCACGACCGTGATTTTCTACGGCGACAAGAACAACTGGTGGGCCGCCTACGCCTTCTGGGTGTTCTCGCTGTTCGGCTTCACCAACATGAAGCTGCTCGATGGCGGACGGGCGAAGTGGATCGCCGAGGATCGCCCCGTGACCACGGAGGTGCCGCGCTTCCAGCCGACACACTTCATTGCCGACGAGCGGCGCGACGGCGCCATCCGCGCGTACTTCCACGAGACGCGCGCCCACATGGAGTCGGGCAAGGCCATGATCGACGTGCGTTCGCCGCAGGAGTACACGGGCGAACGCACGCACATGCCCGACTACCCGCAGGAAGGCACGCTGCGCGGCGGGCACATTCCGGGCGCGCGCAGCGTGCCGTGGGCCCGTGCCGCCGAGGCTGACGGCAGCTTCAAGCCTGCCGAGGCGCTGCGTGCGATCTACGAATCGGAAATCGGTCTCGCGCGCGACCAGGACGTGATCACCTACTGCCGCATCGGCGAGCGCTCGTCGCACACCTGGTTCGTGCTCACCTACCTGCTCGGCTTCGAGCACGTGCGCAACTACGACGGCTCGTGGACGGAGTGGGGCAATGCCGTGCGCGCGCCCATCACCACCGGAGACCAGCCATGAGCGGCAAGCCGCCATCACGCACCGACCTGACGTGGGTGGGAGGACACGCCTTCGAGGGCGGCCGCCCTGGAGGCCCCACCATCGTGCTCGACGGGGACGCCGCACGCGGACCGAGCCCCGTGGACACGCTGCTCATGGCGCTCGCCGCCTGCACCGGGTACGACCTGGTGGACATCATGGAGAAGCGCCGCACACCGCTCGCCTCGCTGCGCATCGCGGTGCACGGTGAGCGCTTCGACGGGGTGCCGGGACGCGTGACGCGCGTGGTGCTCACCTACGACGTGAGCGGCGAGGGCGTCGAGCGGGTGCACGTGGAGCGTGCCGTGGAGCTGGCCGTCACCAAGTACTGCTCGGTGCGCGACTCGCTCGATCCGAACCTGCCGATCGAGACGGTGATTCACGTGCACGGGTGAGGTTGCCGGCGCGGCTCAACGAGAATAGGTTATCAGATTCACCTTCATTCTCGCGTCGCGCCCGCTCTCATGTCCGTCTGGTTCCGAACGCTCGTCGCCGTTGGGCTCGTCTGCGCCGTCCCGCTCGTGGTGACCATGCTGCTGGCGGCCAACGAGGGGCTGGTGCGCCGCGTGCTCCCCAACCTGCTCTCCTTCGGGGTGGGGGTGCTGGTGGCGTCGGCGGGGCTGCACCTGCTCCCCGAGGCGTTCGAGCACACCGCCCCGCTGCCCGTGCTCGCGCTGGCCGTCGTGGGGTTCGCGGCCTTCGCGGTGGTGGAACGGCTGCTCGAGGGGCATGACCACGGCCATGTCCACGGGCTGGCCATGGGGGTGCCGGGACATGAGCATCCGCCGGCCGACGTCGTCGTGGCGCCGCGAGCGTCCCGCGCCCTGCTGCCGATCGCCTTCGGCGCCGACGTGCTCCACAACTTCGTGGACGGCATCCTCATCGCCGCCACGTTCCTGATCCGCCCCGAGCTCGGCCTGCTCACCGCACTCGCCATCGGCCTCCACGAGCTGCCGCGCGAGCTGGGCACCTTCGGGCTGTTCGTGCACGGCGGCCTCTCGCCCAAGCGGGCGGTGCTGTTCAATGCGCTCACGGCCGTCTTCGCGCTCGCCGGTGCCACTCTCACGCTGCTGCTCGGCGCGGTGGCGGAGCGCATCGCCGAATACGCGCTCCCCTTCGCCGCCGGCACGATGCTCTACATCGCCGTGACCGTGGGCCGCTCCGTGCTCCCTCCGGTGGACGGGGTGCTGCCGATGCGCCGCATGGGGTGGCTGGCCGCCGGCGGCGCCATGGTGGCGCTGCTCGTGCTCCAGCACTGAGGGCACCCGCGCACCCGTTCAGGCGGGCGGTGGCTTGACCCGGGCGCCCGGATTGGCGATTCATTCAGACTGTCCCGCAGCCGGCACACGCCGCGCTCCGGAACGACCGCCGGTTCAGCCCAGGTCGCCAGTGCGACTGGACCGGCTCACCCCCACGCATCGCCCGCGATGCACAGCGCACCCGCCGGAAATGGGCGCGCGAGGAGCAGCAGGACATGAAGGAAGCCATTCATCCGCCGTACCACCCGGTGGTCTTCAAGGACGCCTCCACGGGTGCGATCATCCTCACGCGGTCCACGATGACCAGCGAGCAGAAGATCCGCCTCGACGACGGCAACGAGTATCCGCTGATCCTCCTCGAAATCACGTCGGACTCGCACCCGTTCTACACGGGCACGCAGCGCCTCATCGACACGCAGGGTCGCGTCGACAAGTTCAAGAAGCGCTACGGCCGCGCGTAACTCGCGCCGTCGTTCGCTGCAGTGCGCAAAGGGCGCGGCCTCACGGTCGCGCCCTTTTTGCGGCCCACCGCCACATCCCCTCGGCCACCAGCCAGCCGATCGCCGCGGCGGCCACGGTGTCGCTCAGGTAGTGGGCGCCCGCCAGCACGCGCGTGAGGGCGCACCCACCGGCCAGCAGGTACCAGACGGGCGCCGACCCCGGCATGAGGCGCGCGAGCACGGCCGCCGCCCCGAAGGCCACCGCCGTGTGGCTGCTGGCCAGGCCGAGCCCGCGCGTGCTCCAGAAGTCCACGTCGTAGGGGCGGAAGAAGTACTCCGGCGACTCCGCGCCCGGGCGCTGGCGGCGCACGGCGATCTTCATGAGTTCGGCCAGCCCGCCGGCCAGCGCCGGTGCGAGCAGCAGGGCGACTGCCCTGCGCCCCGCGCCCTCGGCCGAGGGCCCGCGGCGCGTCGCCAGCCAGAGCGCGGCCGCTCCGAAGATCCAGGTGGGCACATAGCCCACCGAGCGCAGCAGCCGCCCCCACTCGCGCTCGTTGACGCGCGGGTCCCGGAGGTGCGTCCACGCCGCCGCGTCCGCGACGTGGGCGGCGGCCAGCGCGAGCGCGATCACGAGCAGCACGGCGCCCCAGCGGATGGGCGGCGTGACGATGGCTTCTGTCGAGGTGGACACGGCGGGGAATCAAGCGACGGACACGCGCCGAGGCCAGCGTATGCCGACGCGTCCGCGCGCACGGCGGGGTGCCAGCCGACCTCGACAGCCCGTTATTATTGAGAATGGAACGTCGAACACGCCAACGCGATGCGATCCGTCGCGTCTTCGAGGACGCCGGTCGGCCGCTCGGGCCCGGCGAGGTGCTCGAGGCGGGCCGAGAGCATGTGGAAGGACTCGGCATCGCCACCGTGTACCGCACCATCGCCTCCCTGGTGGAGTCCGAGTGGCTCACGCCGGTCGAGCTGCCGGGCGAGCCGCCGCGATACGAGGTCGCGGGTCAGGGACACCATCATCACTTCCGCTGCCGGCAGTGCGCCCGGGTGTTCGAGATCCACGGCTGCCCGGGCTCGCTCGAGCACCTGACCCCGCCGGGTTTCTCGCTCGAGCGGCACGAGGTCACGCTGTACGGGCTGTGCACCGCGTGCGTCGGGTGACGGGCGCTGCCGGCCGTACCGCTCGGTCGCTGCGCAGCCTCACCCTGACCCTCGGACTGACCGCGAGCGCTCTCGCGGCGTGCGGCGAGCCGGCGTGGGAGGGGATCACGATCGACCCGCCGCGTCCCATTCCGACGTTCGCGTTCACCTCCTCGACCGGCGAGGCAATCAGCACAGCCCCCGAGTCGGGCCGGCCGACCATGGTGTTCTTCGGCTACACGCACTGCCCGGACGTGTGTCCCGTCACGCTCGCGGACTGGTCGCGCGTGAAGCGGGCACTTGGTCCCGATGGGGATCGGGTGCGCTGGCTGTTCGTGACCGTGGACCCGGCGCGCGACACGCCGTCGGTGGCCGAGGCGTATGCCACGCAGTTCGACCCGGCCTTCCGCGGTCTCTCCGGCGACAGCGCCACGGTGGCCGGCATCCAGCAGGCGTTTTCGGTGGCCTCTTACGAAACGCCCGGCGCCACCGACGACGACTACCTCGTCACCCACGCCGCGCAGTGCTTCCTGCTCGACGACACGGGACAGCTGGTGACCATGTACCAGTTCAACACGGGCACGGACGCGATGGTCGCCGACCTGCGTCGTCTGCTGCGCTGACATGGGTGCGTTCTCGATGAAGCGCGCGGCCGGCCTCGCGGGCGTGCTCGCGGCCATGGTGCTGGCGGTGCTCGCCACGTGGCCCCGGCCCGCGGTCGACATTCGCATCCCGGCCGGCGGCATTGCCGAGGTGCATGGGCGCTTCTGGCGCGTGTCGGCGCTGCCCGAGACGATCTACGTGGCGGCCGGCGGGCGTCCCCGCGTGCGCATCAGCAACGCCGACAGCATCGAGCATCGCCTGGGGCTCTTCGCGGCACCGGCCGGTGAAACGGTGGAGTACACCCTGCCTCAGCCCGGATCGTACACGGGGCTCTGCAGCGCGCATCCCACGAGCGAGACGCTGACGTTCGTGGTGCGGTAAAGCACGCCCGCGGTGCCGTGGATGACCACGACACCGCGGGCGTCCAGCGTCAGGCGCAGCAGCGGCAGACGCATCCGCCGCGCATGCATGCCCTCACGCGTCGAAGTCGAACCGGTAGATGTCTTCGACGGCCGAGCCCGGCTCGCGCTCCACGAGCGGGTGGATGATGCCATCGCTGAGCCGATAGACCCACCCGTGCAGGTGCGGACCGTTGCGGTCCTTCCACGCCTTCTGCACCACCGTGGTCTTCGCCAGGTCGTACACCTGCTCGATCACGTTCAGCTCGGTGAGGCGATCGAGGCGTGCCTGCTCATCGGGAATGGCCTCGAGTTCCTCCTGATGCAACCGGTACACGTCCTTGATGTTGCGCAGCCACTTGTTGATCAGGCCGTACGACTTGTTCGTCATCGCCGCCGCCACGCCGCCGCAGCCGTAGTGCCCACACACGATCACGTGCTTCACCTTGAGCACGTTGACCGCGTACTCCAGCACCGACATGAGGTTGAGATCGGTGTGCACCACCATGTTGGCGATGTTGCGGTGCACGAACACCTCGCCAGGCAGGGTGCCCGTGATCACGTTCGCCGCGACGCGACTGTCACTGCACCCGATCCAGAGCACATCGGGCGTCTGCACGTTCTCGAGCCGCGAGAAGTACTCGGGATCCTTCGCGCGCTCGTACTCGGCCCACGCCTTGTTGCGGGCGAGCATCCGGTCCTTCATCGGCATAGTCGGGGAGGTTGGGGCGTGCGGTGGTGGGCTACCGCGCGAGGGCGGTGGGGAGTGGGAGGGCGACGGACCCGCGGATCGCGCGTCTGCCTCCACCCCATGATCCTGCCTTCCGGGCCACCGCGGGTCAACTGGAGGTTGGCCTGGGCCCCGCGGCACTCGCGATGGCGGCCCGTCCGCATCGCGCCCACACGGCCGTCGCCGCGCAGTGCGCGCCGCGGTTACTTTCCCCGCCATGGCCGAGACCGCGCCGGCGCCCACGCCGTCCCTCGACGACGCTCTCGACGTCGAACTGCAGCAGCTGACCGCGCGCGGACTGCGGCGCACGCTGCGCTCCGTGCGCCAGCGCCGCGCGGGCACGGTGCTGCTCGAGGGCGAGCGCATCGCCGACTTCGCCTCCAACGACTACCTCGGCCTCGCGGCCGACCCGCGGCTGGCTCGCGCCGCTGCCGCGGTGCTCGAGTCGGAAGGCACGGGGGCCGGCGCGGCGCGCCTCATCTCGGGCAACCACCCCACGCACGAGGCGCTCGAGCGGGAGCTGGCCGCCTTCAAGCACTGCGCCCGCGCCCTGCTCTTCCCCAGCGGCTACATGGTGAACGTGGGCGCCATCCCGGCGCTCGTCGGCGCGGAGGACGTCGTCTACAGCGATGCGCTCAACCACGCCTCGCTCATCGACGGCATGCGACTCGCCCGCGCCACCGTGCGAGTCTTTCCGCACGCCGACGTGGATGCGCTCGACCGCCTGCTCGCCGAGGACGCGGGGAGGTTTCGCCGTTCGCTCATCGTGGTCGAGGGCGTCTTCTCCATGGACGGCGACGTGTTTCCGCTCGACGCGCTCGTGCGCGTGGCGCGCGCGCACGGCGCCTGGACCTACGTGGACGACGCGCACGGCACCGGCGTGATGGGTGACACGGGGCGCGGCGCGCTCGAGCAGTGCGGTGTGCTCGGCCAGATCGACGTGGTCGTGGGCACGCTCGGCAAGGCGCTCGGCACGACCGGGGCGTACGTGGCCGGCTCCGACCGGCTCGTCGAGTTCCTGCTCAACCGCGCGCGGTCCTTCGTGTTCACCACCGGCACCCCACCGGCGCTGGCGGCCGCCACGCTCGAAGCGCTGCGCATCGCGCGCGTGGAGCCGTGGCGCCGCCAGGCCGTGCGCGATCGCGCCCGACGCCTGCGCCAGCGACTCCGGCAGGGCGGCATCGAGGTGCCGGGAGAGGCTGACGGCCACATCGTGCCGGTGCACGTCGGCGACCCGCTCCGCACGATGCGCGTGGTCGCCGACCTCCGCCGCCGCGGCTTCCTGCTGGGCGGCGTGCGCCCGCCCACCGTACCGGCCGGCACATCGCGCCTGCGCATTTCGATCAGCGCGATGCACCCGCCCGAACTCGTGGACGCGCTCGCCGCCAACCTGCTCGACGTGCTCGGCACCACGTCAGGAGGCACGGGGCCCGCGTGATGCACTTCGACGATGACGACATGCACGACACGTTCGACGACCTGACGGACGACATGGGGGAGGCGTCGGCGTTCGATGCCGCGCTCGGCACGCGCGTGGCCGGCCGCGACTACGACGCCGAGGAGCAGTCGCTGCTGCTGCTCGACCAGTCGCACGCGTGGCATCCGTACACGCAGCACCAGGGAATGGCGCTGCCCATCCCGATCGCGCGCGCGAGCGGCGCGTGGCTGTACGAAACCAACGGGCGCCCCGTGCTCGACGCCGTCTCCTCGTGGTGGGTGACCACACACGGGCATTGCCGCCCGGAGATCGCCGAGGCGATCGCCGAGCAGGCGCGCACGCTCGATCATGTGATGTTCGCGGGCTTCACGCACGAGCCGGCGGCCGAGCTCGCGGCGGCCCTCGTGGCGCGCATGCCGCGCGGCCTCGCGCGCGTGTTCTTCTCCGACAACGGCTCCACCGCCGTGGAAGTGGCGATCAAGATGTCGCTGCAGGCGTTCGCGAACGCGGGCACGCCGCGGCGGCTCATCGCGGCGCTCGACAACGCGTATCACGGCGACACCTTCGGTGCGATGGCGGCGAGCGGGCGCGGCGTGTTCACCACGCCCTTCGAGCCGCTGCTCTTCGAGGTGGCGCGCCTCCCCGACCCGAGCGAGGCCGACACGCTGGCCGCGCTCGACGCGCTCATCGACGCGCGCGGCACCGAACTCGCGGCGGTGATCGTGGAGCCGCTGCTGCTCGGTGCCGGCGGCATGCGCGTCTGGGACGAGCGCGTGCTGCAGGGCATCCGCACGCGCACGCGCGCCGCCGGTGTGCACCTCATCGCCGACGAAGTGCTCACCGGGTTCGGCCGCACCGGCCCGATGTGGGCGTGCGAACGCGCGGACGTGTCCCCCGACCTCATGTGCCTCTCGAAGGGGCTCACGGGCGGCTTCCTGCCGCTCGGCGCGACGGTGGCCACCGAGCGCATCTTCGATGCGTTCCTGGGCGATCGCACCCGCACCTTCTTTCACGGGCATTCGTACACGGCCAACCCGATCGCCTGCGCCGCGGCGCGCGCGGCGCTCACGTTGCACGATGACGAGTCGGAGGACGCCCGCGTGGCCATCGAGGTCGCGCAGGCGGGACATCTCGCGTCGGTCGCGGACCATCCGGCGGTTCGCGCCGTGCGCCAGCTCGGCACCGTGGCCGCCGTGGAGCTCGCAGGCACGGCCGGCTACCTGAGCGACGTGGGGCGCGCGATGTCGGCGTTCGCGCTGCAGGAAGGCGTGCTGCTGCGCCCGCTCGGCAATGTGGTGTACGTGCTGCCCCCGTATTGCATCACGCTGCCGGAGCTGGCGCGCGCGCACGACGTGATTGCGCGATTCCTCGAGGGCGAACGGGCGAAGGACGAGCGAGGTGGCGATGTCGACTGAACCACGGGTGCGCCTGGGTGTCACGGGCACGGACACCGAGATCGGCAAGACGGTGGTCTCGTGCGCGCTCGCGGCGATCGCGCGGGCGCGCGGGCTGCGTCGTGCCGTGATGAAGCCGGTGGAGACGGGGGTGCTGGCACGCACGCGCGTGGATGGACCGTCCATGCGATCCGACGCCGAACGGCTGCGCTCTGCCGCCGGCGTGGACGACGCGATCGAGCGCATCCGCCCGATCGCCCTCGTCGAGCCGCTCGCCCCGATGGTGGCGGCGCGGCGCGCCGGCATCACGCTCGACCTCGCGCTGCTCGACGACACCTTCGCCGAGCTGGGTGCCGACCGGGACGTGATCATCGTGGAGGGGGCCGGCGGCCTGCTGGTGCCCATCACGCCGACCATGCACTTCGGCCACCTGTTCGCCCGCTGGCACTGCGACCTGGTGGTCGTGGCCGGCAACCGGCTCGGCGTGATCAACCACACACTGCTCACCGTGCAGGCCGCCGAGGCGGCGGGTGTGCGCGTGCGCGCCATCGTGCTGACCTCGCTGACCGGGCGCGATGCGTCGGTCGCCGAGGCCACCAACTTCGACGCGCTCACCAGCCTGCTGCCGCACATTCGCTGCTACCGCTTCCCCTGGGTGGATCGCTGGGAAGACCCGGACGCACTCGCGGCTGCCGCCGAGGGCACCGGGCTGGCCGACCTGCTGTTACCTGAGCAGGCGTCCGTTTCGGCATCCACCACGTCGCCTACCGACTGACCGTCTTTCCCCGCTCGCATGCTCAACGACACCTCGGCGCCCGGCGCCTCCTCGGACGTCACGCCCGACTGGCAGGCCATGGCCGACCTGGCCCTCGCCGGCGGCGTGCTCTCGCGCGAACAGGCCCACGCCGTGCTCTCGGCACCCGACGAGGCGCTGCTCGACCAGCTCGCCGCCGCGTATCGTGTGCGCCGGCAGGCCTGGGGCAACCGCGTGCGCCTGCACTTCCTGCTCAACGCGCAGAGCGGCCTGTGCCCGGAAGACTGCGGCTACTGCTCGCAGTCGTCGATCTCCACGGCCGAGATCGAGAAGTACCCGATGCTCGCGCAGGAGAAGATCCTGGAAGCCGCCGACCGCGCCGCGCAGCTCAAGGCCGGCACGCTGTGCATGGTGATCTCGGGGCGCGCCCCCGGTGAGCGCGTGTTCGGCAAGGTGCTCGACGCGGTGCGCGCGGTGCGCGAGAAGCACGACCTCAAGATCTGCGCCTGCCTCGGACTGCTGAACGGCGAGCAGGTGGAGCGTCTCAAGGCGGCGGGGGTGGAGACGATCAACCACAACCTGAACGCCTCGGCGCGCTTCACCGACGAGATCGTGTCCACGCACACGTACGACGATCGCGTGGCCACCGTGGAGGCCGTGAAGGCCGCCGGCGTGAAGACCTGCTCGGGCGGCATCCTCGGCATGGGGGAAACCGACGACGACGTGATCGACCTCGCGCTCTCGCTGCGCGAGATCGGCGTCCAGTCGGTGCCGGTGAACTTCCTCATTCCGGTGGAGGGCACGCCCCTCGCCGGCGTGCGCCAGCTCGACCCGCGCCGCTGCCTGCGCATTCTCGTGCTCTACCGCCTGCTGCTGCCCACGCAGGAGATCCGCATCTCCGGCGGACGCGAAGTGCACCTGCGCAGCCTGCAGCCGCTCGGCCTGTACGCCGCCAACTCGATCTTCATCGGCGACTACCTCACGACGCAGGGGCAGACCGCACGGGACGACCTGCGCATGATCGAGGACATGGGCTTCGTGCTCGAGACCCCCGATGGCGAGCCGTACACGGGCGACCCGTTCGCGAACGTGCCCGAGGAATACCCGCGCGCGAAGCTGCCGCTGGTCGAAGTCTGACCCGTGACGTCGTCACGTCCGAGAGAGTGCCCATGAGCATTGCCGAACTGCGCAAGGAATACCGCCTCGCCGCCCTTGGCGAGCAGGATGTGGACGCCGACCCGATCGTGCAGTTCCAGCGCTGGTTCCACGAAGCGCAGGAGACGAAGGTGGTCGAGCCGAACGCGATGACGCTGGCCACCTGCACACCCGACGCCTATCCGTCGGCACGCATGGTGCTGCTCAAGGGCGTGGACGCGCGCGGGTTCGTGTTCTTCACCGACTACCGGAGCCGCAAGGGCACCGAGCTCACCGACAATCCGCACGCCGCGCTCGTGTTCTGGTGGCACGAGCTCGAGCGTCAGGTGCGCATCGTGGGCGCGGTGCAGCGCATCACGCGCGAGGAGTCGGTGGAGTACTTCACGTCGCGCCCGTACGGTGCACGCGTGGGCGCCTGGGTGTCGCACCAGTCCACCGTGATCCCCGACCGCGAGTCGCTCGATGCGCGCGTGGAGGAGATGATGGAGCGCTTCCGCAGCGGCGAGGTGCCGCTCCCGGATCACTGGGGCGGGTTCCGTGTGCTGCCGGAGGAAGTGGAGTTCTGGCAGGGACGCGAGAGCCGGCTGCACGATCGCATCGCGTACGTGCGTGAGAGCGGGCGGTGGGCGCGGCGTCGCCTGTCGCCCTGAACCGGGGCGCTCCGCTGGACACACGAAGGGCCCGGGTGCGGATCTCGCACCCGGGCCCTCTGCGTTGCACACTGGTGTGCTCAGTGCTTCGTGTGGTCGGTGTGCGAGCCGCCCATGCCGCGTGCGATCATGACGTGATGCGGGCCATGGTGGTCGCCGGCCACGAGGAGCCCCGCGAATCCGAGTCCGCGCAGCTTCGTCACGTAGGCCGAGTCGGTCGCATTCTTCGCCGTGACGGTGAGCACGAGCCCCTGCGCATGGTGCGCAATGGCCGTGGTGACCGGGAACTCGCTCTCGAGCGCCTGTCCGTGGCTGTGCAGCATGCGACGGATCGCGTCCACCACCTCGCCGTCCCCCGTGACCTCCATGCGCACGCCGCCGTCCACCGGCGCCTGCGCCACGCGCGCGCGCATGAGCACGAGGTCCATGTCGCGCAGGTGCTGCCGCAGCGCCTCGAGGTTCACCTTCGACCAGTCGGTGCCGGCATCGGCCTCGAGCATGCGCACCACCTCGGCGATCGCGGCGAAGGCCGCCTGCCCCACCTGCGCGGGCTTCGCGCCGGTCGTGACGGGCTGGTGCGTCATGCCCGGCGTGTGGTCGTGCGCCTGTGCCGCCGCCGACGCGCCGGGCGTCGCGAGCAGGGCCAGCAGCAGGGCGGCGGCGGGAGCAAATCGAAGCGGAGACATGATCAGAAGCGCTGCGTGAAGTTGACCTTGAGGTTGGCCTGACGTTCGAGCGTGAAGAGCCGCTCGTCCACCGGATTGCGCCAGTTGTGCTGGTACACGAGGAAGATGGTGTTGCCCGGGGTGAGAATCCAGACGAGCCGGTTCTGCGTGCCGAGCAGGCGGCTCACGTTGTCGTATTGCACGTTGAGGTTCACCGACACGAGCGGCGTGAGGTCCACGCTGCTGAACAGGCGATAGACCTGCGCGTCGAAGCTCCCGGTCGGCAGGGACACGGTGTTGTACACCCAGTTGGCGGTCATGTTGATCCCCGCCATGGGGCGAACGGTCACGTTCGCCGTGATGTCGTCGCGCGTGCCCGTCCAGAAGCCGGTCCGCTCGAAGGCCGCCGTGCCCGAGAGGCGCCGGAACGATGCGCTCGACGCCTGCACGCGGAAGCCGCGGTTGCCATAGTCGCCCACCGGAATCACGAAGCGCCCGTCGCGCAGGATGTCGAAGGCCCGGTCGAGCCGCTCGAAGTTCCACGTCAGTTCGGTGGTGATCGCATCACCCGATTCGAAGCGCACGCCCAGCGGCGTGATGCGATGGTTCACCGTGAGCGGCTGCCACTGGTTGTCGGTGAGGTACTCGTTGAAGTACTCGAAGGTCAGCTCGCGAATGTGCCGGCTCTGCGGCACGAGCGGTCGCCAGGTCACGGTGGGCTGCACGCGCCGGAAGCCGACCCGCGGCGCGAAGCCCACCGCCGGATCGTACGCGTCGCCGAACTCGCGAAAGGACACGTGCGCGTCCCACGGCCGGTTGGGGTAGTTGAGACGGAAGCCGCGCACGGAGCGGTCCGCGAGGGTGGTCGGCGTCGCGCCGCGCGTGAACTCGGGGCGTCCGTCGGTGTGGTACACGGCGAACGCCTGGAACTGCAGGTTGCGCGAGCCGAGGAAGCGCGACGTGCCGAGTTCGAGGTCCACGCCCAGCGTGTGCCGATCGGGGAGCGTATCACCGTCGCTGGCGCGGCGCGTGTACAGCAGTCCCACACTGCTCTCGCGGAAGATGTTGCGCGAGACGCGCGCCACCGTGTAGTCCTCCGCAGCGCTGCCGTCGAGACCGGCGCGCGTGCGCAGGTGCACGAGCCCCACGTCCTGCCGGCCCGCGCGCCCGATCAGTCGCGCGCCGCCGAGCACCGACACGGGCTGGCCGTCCGCGAGTCCGATGCGACGGCTGAAGAACGGGTTCGGGCTGCTCGCGGGCGCGAAGCTGAACACCGACGACCCTTCGAGAAAGAACGCGCGCCGCTCGGGAAACACGAGCGGGAACCGCGTGAGGTTGACCTGCCGATCGTCCACGTCCGTCTCGGCGAAGTCGGTGTTCACCGTGATGCCCGCGCGCAGGTTGGGCGTGATGCTGTAGTTCACGTCCGCGCCCACCCGCGAGTTCCAGTCGGTGACCGGTGCCTGACCGCCGGACACACGTTGCGTGCCGAGCGTGTACGGAATCACCTCCACGCCGAGCCCTTGGGTGATCTCACCGAGTCCGGAGAGCGTACCGGCGTTCTGCGGGCGGAAGAGCCCCTCGGAGCGGCGCGAGCCGGACCAGACGAGCTCCTCGTTCTTGCGCCGGATCGTGCGCTGGAAGTTGATCCCCCACGAGTCGGCCGACGGGTCGAAGTTGAGCGTGCGGAACGGGATCCGGATCTCGGCGCTCCAACCGTCCGGACCACGGTCCACCCACGCGCGCCAGATGCCGTTCCACGCCTTGTTCACCGACGTGCCCTGCCCAGTGCGCAGCAGGCCGTCGCCCATGAGTCCCGCGGGGTTGATCTCGAAGAAGTACGCGTTGCGCTGGTCGCGGTACGTGTCGAGGATCCACATGAAGCGATCGTCGGTGCCCAGCCCCTGATCCCAGCGCCGCTGGAAGCCCTTGATGCCATCCGGGTCGCTGTCGAACAGCATCACACCGATGTAGAGAAAGTCGGCGTCATAGGCCACGCGGATTTCGGTGCGCTCGCTCGGCGCGCCGCCCTCGACGGGCTCCTGCATGCGAAAGTCGGAGATCGGCTCGATCCGCTGCCACAGCGCCTCGCCGAGCCGACCGTCGAGCACGAGCGACTCGCCGGCATCGAGCGGATGCGCGACGACCTGTTTCGTGAGGGGCGCGGGCATCGCCGACGCGCTCGCCGATGGCGCGTCGGCCGCGGGCTGGGCGCCCGCCGGCCAGGTGGTGAGCGCAAGGAAGAGCGCGGCGAGCGGAGGCAGCCATCGCCGCGGAACGGACAGGAAAATCGACACGACGGGCAGGGACCGGGGAACCAGCGTCGGAGGCACCGGTTTCAGTGCACATGACCAATACGCCCTCCCCTGCCTACCTGCTGCTCGGCGGCGCCGGTGGCATCGGCGCCGCCACGGCGCGCCGTCTCGTGGCCGCTGGCGCCCGCATCTTTCTCGCCGGCCGCTCGGAGGCCCCGCTCGCGTCGCTTGGTGCCGAGCTGGGCGCCCGCTGGCACGTGGGCGACCTGACCACCTTCGACGCCGTCGACGCAGCCTTCGCGGCGGCCACCGAGGCCGTCGGTCCGCTCTCGGGCGTGGCCAACCTCGTGGGGTCGATCGTGCTCAAGCCGGCCCACCTCACGCGCGAGGAGGAGTACCACACCACCATCGCGCAGAACCTGACGACCGCATTCGCCACCGTGCGCGCGGCGGCGCGGACCATGCCGAACGGCGGCAGCGTGGTGCTCACCGCCACCGCGGCGGCGCGGCACGGTCTGGCGAACCACGAGGCGATCGCTGCGGCCAAGGGTGGCGTGATCGCGCTGGCGCGCAGCGCCGCGGCCACGTACGCCGCCAAGGGGCTGCGCGTGAACGTCGTCGCCCCGGGGCTGGTGCGCACGCCGATGGCGGCACGCATCACCGCCACGCCGGCCGCCGAGCAGGCATCGGCCTCCATGCACGCACTCGGCCGCATCGGTGAGCCGGATGACGTCGCGCCGGCCTACGTGTGGCTGCTGGGTGCCGAGTCGTCGTGGGTCACGGGCCAGGAGATCGGCGTGGACGGCGGCCTGGCCACGCTGCGGTCGCGGTAGCGCGCGCGACGGGGCGAGGCGCCGTTCAGCGCGCCTCGTCGATCATGGCGCGCGTCTTGTCCGACACTTCACGCGCCACGCCGGCAAGCATGACATCGTTCGAGAGCATGCCGAGCGTGGCGACCGGGTCGATCATGCCCACCTTGGTGCGTCCGCCCTCGGTGTACACCGAGATGCGGCACGGCAGGGCCATGTTGAGCGCCATGTCTCCGGACATCACGCGGGCCGCCTGCGCCGGGTTGCACACCTCGAACACGCGGCACTGTTCGGTGAAGTCCTGCCCCTTGGCCCGCAGCGTGGCCCCCAGGTCGTGCACGTGCAGCACGCCGAAGCCGTGCCTGGGCACGGCGGCGGCGAGGTCGGTGCACGCCTGCTCGAACGGCTTCTCGGAATCGGCGATGTAGTACAGTGCGTCGGTCATGGGTTCGATGGGTGATTCGGTCGGGATCAGTGAGCCGTGCCCTGCGTGCTGCACGCGCCCGCGCATTCGCTGCACGTCACGATGCCTCGCACGGCCTGCACGCCCTCGTAGGCGATGATGGGCACCATCGCGAGCGCGGCGACGGGATCGGCCCACCACCAGCCGACGAGCGCGTTCGCGCCGAGGCCGAAGAGCACGATGGCCGAGAGCCACGCGCAGATGCTCGTCTGCGTGGCCTCGGCGGCCAGTGCGCCGCTCGCGAGTGAGACGGCCACCGTGCGCTTGGCGCGGGCGAGCACCGGCATCACCAGCACGGAGAGTGCCGCGAGCGCCGTGCCCCACCACGTCGCGCTCGGCGTCTCCCGCAGCACGAGCGCCTCCACCGCCTCATACGCCACGTAGGCCGCCAGGGCGAGGAAGCTCCACCCGACCAGCTGCAGCGTGCGGCGTTCGGCGCGTGCGCGCTTCGACGGCGACAGATCCGCGTGCAGGCGCCAGCGCGCCGCGAGACTCGCCGACACCTCGATCACACTGTCGATGCCGAAGCCGACGAGTGCGATGCTGCCGGCGAGGCCGCCGAGCAGCAGGGCGAGCACGGCCTCGACCACGTTGTAGCCGATCGTGATGTTGTTGAGCAGCACGCCCCGACGCCGGACCAGCGCGCGCGCCGCCTCCGCGCGGTCGTCGGGCACCGACGCCTCGGCCGACAGGCCGAGGCGGCTGCGAGGCGGGGCCGTGAGGGTCATGTCGAACGATCGCCGGGCACGACGGCCCCGGCAACGGGCGCGGCCAGCTCGGTGAGCCGTGCGAACCAGTCGTTGCGGATCGCGGCCACGTGGTCCGCGGCGCCGCGCGGCTGCACCTTGCGCCACTGACGCCGCTGACGCGACCAGCCGTCGAGCAGCGCGCGCGCACGCGGACTGCCGGTGCGCTGGCGATGCACGTCGAGCAGCAGATGCAGCAGCCGTTCGTCATCGGCATCGAGGCCGGCGAGCTGCACGAGGTCGTGGTTCACGCGACTCGGGAACGTGCCGGCCTCGTCGAACACGTAGGCCACGCCGTTCGACATGCCCGCGCCGAAGTTGCGCCCGGTGCGGCCGAGCACCGCGATCACGCCGCCGGTCATGTACTCGCAGGCGTGGTTGCCCACCCCCTCGACCACGGCGCACGCGCCGGAGTTGCGCACGCCGAAGCGGTCGCCCGCCTGGCCGGCCGCGAGCAGCAGCCCGTCGGTGGCGCCGTACAGCACCGTGTTGCCCACGATCATGTTGAGGTGACTCGCGCCGCCGTAGCGCGCGCTCCGGTACGGCCGCAGCACGATCTCGCCGCCGGTGAGTCCCTTGCCCACGTAGTCGTTGGCCTCGCCTTCGAGCTCGAGCCGCATGCCGCGCAGCGCGAAAGCACCGAAGCTCTGGCCGGCCGTTCCGTGAAAGCGCAGCGTGACGTGTCCCGGCGCATAGCCGGCATCACCAACGCGATCCGCCAGCCAGCCGGCCACGCGCGCCCCGGTGGTGAGGTGATGGTTGCGCAGTTCGTACGTGCCCGTGAAGGGCCGCCCGGCTTCGATCGACGCGCGCGCCTCCGCGATGATCGTCTCGTCGAGCAGCGCGGCATCCGGTCGCACGTTGCGCTCCACGGTGCGCCGCGGCGACGCGCCCTCGCGACGCGCCGGCGTGAGCAGCAGCGACAGGTCGAGCATCGCCGAGCGCGGGATTTCGGGGTGATCGGTGCGCTGCAGGAGGTCGGCCCGCCCCACGATCTCGTCGAGCGTGCGCGCGCCGAGCGCGGCGAGGTGATGACGCACGTCGCCGGCGATGTTGAGGAAGTACGCAATCACGTGCTCCGGCGTGCCGCGGAACTTCGCGCGCAGGTCGTCGCGCTGCGTGGCGATGCCGGTGGGACAGGTGTTGAGGTGGCACTGACGCGCCATGTCGCATCCGAGCGCGACGAGCGGCGCCGTGCCGAAGCCGTACGATTCGCCGCCGAGCAGCGCGGCCACGATCACGTCGCGCGCCGTGCGGAAGCCGCCGTCCACCCGCAGCTCCAACCGGTGCCGCAATCCGTTCTGCACGAGCACATGCTGCGCCTCGGCGAGCCCGAGCTCCCACGGCGCGCCCGCATGCTTGATGCTGGAGAGCGGCGAGGCGCCGGTGCCGCCGCTGTGCCCGGCGATCAGCACGTAGTCGGCGTACGCCTTGGCCACGCCGGCGGCCACCGTGCCCACCCCTGCAGACGCCACGAGCTTCACGCCGATACGCGCGCGCGGGTTCACCGCCTTGAGGTCGTGCACCAGCTGCGCGAGATCCTCGATGGAGTAGATGTCGTGATGCGGCGGCGGCGAGATGAGCTGCACCCCGGGCGTGGAGTGCCGCATGCGCGCGATCAGTCCGGTGACCTTGTGCGCCGGCAGCTGCCCACCTTCGCCCGGCTTGGCGCCCTGCACGATCTTGATCTCGATCTCGTCAGCCCGCACGAGGTAGCCCGTCGTGACGCCGAACCGCCCGGAGGCGACCTGCTTCACGCGGCTGTCGAGTCGGTCCTCGCCATCGGCGATCGGCGCGAACCAGGCCGGGTCCTCCCCGCCCTCGCCCGCATTGCTGCGTGCACCGAGCCGGTTCATGGCCACCGTGACCGCGGAGTGCGCCTCCGGCGAGAGCGCCCCCAGCGACATGGCCGACGACACGAAGCGCTGCACGATCGCCTCGATCGGCTCCACCTCGTCGAGTGGAACGGGCGTGCCCGCGCGCACGGCGAGCAGGTCGCGCAGTGTGATGGGCAGCCCGCCGTCACCGTGCGTGGTGAAGTCGCGCCACGCCTCGTCGTCGGGGCCGCCGCCGGCGATGCGCGCGCGCCGCGCACTGCCCACCGCGAGCTGCAGCGAGCGCACCGCCACCGGCGCCCACGCATGCACCTCGCCTTCCTTGCGGAAGCGGATGCGCCCATGGTCGGCGAGCGCAACCTCGACGCCCGGGTCGACGGCATACGCGTCACGATGACGGGCCAGCACATCTTCCGCGATCTCGCGCAGGCCGATGCCCCCCACGGGCGACGCCGTGCCGGCGAAGCAGCGGTCGATCACGTCGCCGCCGAGGCCGAGCACCTCGAACATCTGCGAGCCGCAATACGACGACAGCGTGGACACGCCCATCTTGGCGAGGATCTTGAGCAGCCCCTTCTCCAGGCTGGCGCGCAGCCGCGACTGCGCGAGCGCCGGCCCCGGCCGCTCACGCTCGCCGTCGTCGCGGCCGTGCGTGACCGCCTCGGTGAACAGCGTGGCCACCGTCTCGAGGGCGAGCCACGGGTACACCGCCTCGGCGCCATAGCCGAAGAGCGTGGCCACGTGGTGCTGCTCCACGGCGTCGCCACTTTCCACCACAATGCCGACCTGCGCGCGCAGCCCGGTGCGCACGAGGTGCTGACGGACCGCACCCAGCGCGAGCAGCGAGGGGATCGGCGCGCGCTCCGCGCTCACCTTCCGGTCGCTGATGATGAGGAGCCGCACGCCGCGGCTGATCGCGGCCTCCGCGCGCCGGCACAGCGCATCGAGCGCCGCGTCGATCGACTCGGCGCGCGAACTGGCGGGCCAGGTGGCATCGAGCGTGACGGCCTTGAAGCCGGGGAAGGCGCGCAGCGCCGCCATCTCCTCCGGGAGCAGCACCGGATGCTCGATGCGCAGCTTGCGCGCGAACTCCGGCTTCTCGAGCAGCGGCGAACCGCGCTGACCGAGGTGCATGCGCAGCGACATGACCATGGATTCGCGCAGCGAGTCCATGGGCGGGTTCGTGACCTGCGCGAAGCGCTGACGGAAGAAGCTGAAGAGTGGCTGCGGCAGGCGCGACAGCACGGCGAGCGGGGCGTCGTCGCCCATGCTCCACACGACCTCCGCGCCGGTCGTGGCCATGGGCTCGAGCACGAGGCGCAAGTCCTCATGCCCGTACCCGAAGGCCCCCTGCAGCGGGCGCAGCTGGTCGCTGCCGCGCACGAGCGGCTCGGCGAGGTCGGTGGTGGGGAGCGTGGCCATGTGGTGCGCCAGCCACCGTGCGTACGGCCGCTGCTCGGCCACTTCCCGCTTGGCGGCGAGGTTGCGCACGATGCGCTGGCCGGCGGTGTCCACCAGCAGCACGCCGCCGGGACCCACCTTGCCCGTCTCCACGATGTCGCGCGCGTCGAAGCCGCCGATGCCGACTTCCGAGCCGGCGATCACCATGCCGTCGGCGCGGATCTTGTAGCGGCACGGACGCAGGCCGTTGCGGTCGAGCGAGACGGCCACCTGCACGCCGTCGCTGTACGCGAGCGCCGCGGGGCCGTCCCACGGCTCGATCACGCACTGATGGTACTCGTAGAACGCGCGCACGGTGGGATCGATGTCGGGGTACTTCTCCCACGCCTGCGGCACCAGCATCATCGTGGCGTGCACCGGCGACCGGCCGCCGCGCACGAGCAGTTCGAGCGCGTTGTCGAGGCTCGCCGAGTCGCTGCCGTTGCGACGGATGGGCGAGCGCACACGCGACGCTCGCTCGCCGAAGATCGGCACCTCGAGCAGGCCGTCGCGCATGGCCATCGCGTTGCGATTGCCCCAGAGCGTGTTGATCTCGCCGTTGTGCGCGAGCAGGCGGAAGGGCTGCGCCAGCTCCCAGCGCGGCAGCGTGTTGGTGGCGTATCGCTCGTGGAACACGGCGATCGCCGTCTCGAACGCCGGGTCGCGCAGGTCGGGGAAGAAATCGGCCAGCTGCGCACCGGTCACCAGCCCCTTGTACACGATCGTGCGGCACGACAGCGAACAGATGTGGAACGGCGTAAGCCCGAGCGCCTCGACGCGATGCTCGATCTCGCGGCGCGCCAGGTAGAGCGCGCGCTCCCACGCATCGTCCGTCGCATCGGCGGGGCGTCCCACCAGCAGCTGCCGGATCACCGGCATGGCCGAACGCGCCGACGGGCCGAGCAGCGACGGCTCGACCGGCACGTCGCGCCAGCCGAGGCACGGCAGCCCGTCCCCGGCGAGCACCTCCTCCACCACGCGCTCGGCGAGCGCGCGCGCATCGGCGTCGGTGGGCAGGAAGCACATGCCCACCGCGATCGTCGCATCGGCCGGCAGGTGGATGCCCTGCCGCGAGGCGGCGAGGATGAACAGCCGGCGCGGAATCTGGGTGAGCAGCCCCGCGCCATCGGCCGAGAGGTCGGCGCCCTGCGCACCGCGGTGCGCCAGGCGGGCGGCCGCGGCGAGCGCGAGCTGCACCACCTCGTGCGTGCGTTCACCACTCTGCCTCGCGATGAAGCCCACACCACACGCATCGCGTGCCGCATAGGGAGATCCTGCTTCCGCTCCGTCGAGCAGCGCGCGGCGTACATGGCGTGGGTCGAGACTCACGGAACGCCCTCCAGGCGTGAACGTGCGGTGACGGCTAGCGGAGTGCGGCGCCGTCGGAGGTGGTCTTCACCGCAGCATCGCGGCGCAGGTAGCGGTCGTACCAGCCGAGCAGGCGGCCGTGGAAGTCGGCGAACTCGGTGGGGGTGGTCATCGGAATGCCGTGCCCACCGTTCACGTAGTTCACCCATTCCACCGTCCGCCCGAGCCGACGCAGCGCGAAGTACATCTCGCGCGTGTTCAGGGCCGGCACGTTGTGGTCCTCACCGCCGGTGAGCAGCAGCAGCGGCGTGCGGATGCGATCGGCGAACATGACGGCACTGTGCTGCACGTACTTCTGCGGCTGCTCCCACATCGTGGCGCCAATGCGGTCCTGCGTGCGCTCGGCAGCGTTCACGTTGCGCACCCCGAGACGCGGCGAGTCGGTGTAGAAGGAGATCAGGTCCACCTTGCCGGAGATGTTGATCGCCGCCTTGAATCGGTTGGTCTGCGTGACGAGCAGGTTGGTCGCGTAGCCGCCGTAGCTCGTGCCGTGCACCCCGAGGCGCGCGCTGTCGGCCACCCCTATCTCGATGAGCTTGTTCGCCGCCGCGGTCACGCCCTTGAGCCAGGCCTCGCCGGGGTAGCCGATCTCGAAGCCCACCGACGGCTTCATCACCGCGTACCCGTGGCTGGCGAGATACATGCTGGTGGCATCGAAGCCATCGTCGAAGAACGACTCGTATACGCTGAACACCGTGGGCACGTTGCGCGCGCCGGCGCTCGGCAGCGTGAGCACGCCGAACTGCGGCTTGCCGTCCACGTCGAGGTACTGCACGAGCTGTGTGACGGGGAGCGCGCGGCCGGCGAGCTGCGGGTTGGACGCCAGCACGCGTCGCGGCGACTGCATGCGACCATCGGCGAGCCACAGGTCGGGCGGTCCACCGCGCTCGGCGATCGTCACCGCGATGCGGTCGCCGGACGGCGACAGGCTGGGCGACCCGTACAGGCGACCGTCGCGCACGAGCGTGTCCCGCGCGCCCGTGGCCACATCCACGCGCACGAGCGCGCGGTCCCACGCCGTGCGCGATGTCACGCTCAGCAGCAGCGTGCGGCCGTCGACGCTCCAGTCCGCGAGCGTGGCGCGCGGACCGGTGATCGTGTCGGTCACCGTGTGCAGCGCGCGCGTCGAGCCATCGGCGGTGTTCACCAGCCACAGGCCGCTGCGATTGCCGGCCACGAGCGCCGAGGCGTCGGGGCCAAGCCGCACGAGGGTCCAGCGGTCGTTTCGCGTGGAGTCGGCGCGCGAGGTATCGCCGCGCGCCCGTGGCGGCGGACCCACGAGCCGTCGCGGTGTGGTGTCGTCCACGCTCGCGACATGAATCGCGCCGTCGCGACCGAAGGCGTAGCGCCGCCCGTCCGCTGCCATCGACACGGTCACACCGCGCATGGACGGCATGAGCACGCGCGGCTCGCCGCCGTCGCGCCGCGCCATGAGCCGCGCCTCGGCGGCGCTCCCACCCTCGTAGTTGGTCTTCTTGGTGAGATCCTCGCGCCACGAGATGCCGGCGCCGTCGCGCGTGGCCGTCCACGAGCTGAGCTGCGTGGCCGCCACGAGCGTATCGAGGCGCCCCGTGGCCGGATGCAGCGCCACCACGAGCGCACGATTGCCGAGCCGACGCAGCACGTCCCAGGCGAGGAAGTCGTCGGTGCCGACCTGCACGCTGATCGGGCCGGTCACGAGCGAATCGAAGCGTGCGCGCACTTCACCCAGCCACGCCCGCTCGCGCACCGACAGCACGAGCCGCCCGTCGTCGGTCCATGCCAGGTCCGTGTTCTCGGCGAGGCGTGCGCCGCCGAGGGACACGGTGCGCAGGCGGCGACGTTCACGCTCCCAGAGCAGGAGGGCCGGCACGGAGTCGCGCGTGGCGATCGCGAGGCGCGCCCCGTCGGGGCTCCAGGCGATGCTGCCGATGGTGCGCGGCGCCGTGAGGATCGCCGACGTGTCGCCCGTCTCCGCGTTCATGAGCAACAGCCGGGCGGGCGCCGGTCGCGTGTAGCTCGGATCACCGTCGCGCGCCGCGACGAAACCGAGGCCGTCTCCGCGACGCGACTGCCGCACGAGCAGCCAGCGGCCGTCGGGGGAGAAGTCGCCGATCGCGAGGGAGCGCACGTCGAGCAGGTCGTTCGGCGTGAGTGGTGCGCTCGCGGACTGCGCCGCGACCGATGCTGCGGGCGGCACGGTCAGGAGCAGGGCACCAAGCACGGCGGCCAGGGAACGAACGGGAGCGGACGGGACGCGGCGAACGTCACCACGGAGCGAGGCGATCGGCACGGGCGGGGGCGGGCGAGGGAGGGGCGGGATGGTGCGGCCTTCTCAACCTGTCACCATTCGCCTCGCCTTGCCACCTCGCGACCTGCGCCTACCAGCCCGACGAGGCCGCGCTCGCGAGTTCGTCGCGCAGCTTGGCGTAGCTCTCCCAGCGGGACCGGCTCACCTCACCGCGCTCCACCGCCTCGCGCACCGCGCACCCGGGCTCCACGAGATGCGTGCAGTCGGCGAAGCGGCAGCCGTCGAGGAAGGGGCGCAACTCGGGGAAGCAGTGCGCCACCTCGCGCACCTCGATGCCCCAGAGCCCCACCTCGCGAAGCCCGGGCGTATCGGCCACGAAGCCACCCCCCGGCAACGGGTGCAGCAGCGCGCCCACCGTGGTGTGCCGCCCCTTGTTCACGCTGTCGCTGATGGCACCCACGCGCAGCGTGAGCCCCGGGAAGAGCGCGTTCATGAGCGACGACTTGCCCACGCCGGACGGCCCCGTGAGCGCGGAGACGCGCCCCTGCACCACCGCGCGCAACTCCTCGAGCCCGCTGCCGTCCTTGATGCTGGTGTAATGCACCGGGTAGCCCGCCTTCTCGTAGTCGGCGAAGCGTGCGCGCGCCGACGACTGGCCGGCCAGGTCACACTTGTTCACCACGATGCGCGCGGCGAGATCGTTGGCCTCGGCGATCACGAGGAAGCGATCGAGCATCTTCGGGTGCGGCTCCGGGTTCGCCACGGCGAACACCACCAGTACCTGGTCGAGATTGGCCACCACCACACGCTCACCGAAGGCGCGGCCGGGCGCGCGGCGCGCCAGCTGCGAGCGCCGAGGGGTGATCGAGGCGATCGCGTGCACGATGAGGCCATCGGGCCCCGGTTCGCTCTCGATGTCCACCACGTCGCCGACCGCGAGCTTGAGCGGCTTCGCGCCATCCTTCGCCGCCGTGCCGCGCTCCTCGTCACGCTTGAGGCGTCCGCGCATCGACGCGTCCACGGACGAGCCATCCTCGAGCAGCACGCGCCACACGCCGCCGGTGCCGGTGAGCACGGTGCCGCGCCTCACCAGCCCCCCCGCTCCGACGCCGGTGCCGACTGCCCGCGAATGAGCCCGTCGAGCGTGGCCTTCACCACGAGCAGCGACATGCGACCGAGTTCGTCGCGCACGGCCGCCTCGCTCTGCCCGCGCACGAGGAACTCCGTTTCCAGGTGCCCGACGGCCTCGGGCTCGCCGCGCCCCCAGCGCAGGAAGAACAGGAACGCGCCCCACGGCGCGCCCGGATCGCCGGTCGTGTCGGTGAGGATGTCGGCGGAGTACGACATGCCGTCCACCCCTTCGAAGGCGGCCGGCCGCGCGTGCACGGCCATGTAGCCGCCCAGCGTGCGCTCATCGCCCGCGCTGTGGTCGGCGGGCAGGTGGTGTCCGGCGTGCGCGCTCAGGGTGGGCCCGGTCAATGCGCGCCGTTGCGGCGCGCGGGGTCGGACGGGCGCGGCGCGCGATGCATCGCCTCGCGCACGATGCTGCCCGTCATGAACGCGATGTTCGCCGGCCGCTCCGCCAGGCGACGCATGAGGTACGGATACCACTGGGTGCCGAACGGGATGTACACACGCACGCGCCAGCCATCCTGCACGAGCGCTTCCTGCAGGTCACGCCGCACCCCGTACAGCATCTGGAACTCGAAGCGGTCGGGCGTGATCCCCTGCTCGCGCGCAAACCGCTTGGCCTGGTCGATGATCGCTTCGTCGTGCGTGGCGAGGCCTGGATAGTGGCCGCGCGTCATGAGCCGCTGCATGGCCTGCACGTAGGTCGCGTCCACGTCGGACTTGTCCGGGAACGCGACCGCATCGGGCTCCTTGTAGGCGCCCTTGCAGAGGCGCACGCGCGCACCGAGCCCGATGGCGCGCTCCACATCGTCGAGCGTGCGGCGCAGGGCGCTCTGCAGCACGATGCCCACGCGCTTCGGGTAGCGGCTGTACAGATCGCGCTCGAAGGTGTCGATGGTGCGCTGCGTGTATTCGCTCGACTCCATGTCGAGGCGCACGAAGGAGTCGTACTGCTCGGCGCGCTGGAGGATCGCACTCACGACCTCCACGCAGAGGTCGTCGCGGATGTCCTGGCCGAGCGCGGTGAGCTTCACCGACACGTTGCAGTCGAGCCCGCGCGCGTGGATGGCGTCGAGCAGCTCGAGGTACTGCCGCCCCGTCTCGCGCGCTTCCGCCTCGTTGGTCACGCTCTCACCGAGCAGGTCGAGCGTGGCGCTGATGCCGTGGCTGTTCAGTTCGGCCGCGGCATCGCAGGCGCTCTGGATGGTCTCGCCGGCCACGAAGCGGGACGCCATGCGGCGCGCGAAGCCGTTGCCGCGGATGAAGTCGAAGATGCGCTGTTGGCGCGAGAGGTACAGCAGGGAGTTGCGGAGCATTGCAGGGAGCGGACGGTCACGGGGAGCCGCCACCGCTCCCCGCCTCGGGCCGCCCCGGTGCGGGGCAGCCCTGAAATATACCGCTTACCGCTGGCCGGAAGTGATGCGGCGCACGGGCGCGGGGCGTCCGACCGTCAGACCCGCATCGGTCATGTTCCACGTGACCATGCCGTCGTCGCTTTCCGGCTCCAGCAGCAGCATGGCCAGCCGGTCACGCGGGGTGCCAAGGCGCACGAGGAGCGACCCGACCGGGATGGTCTCCTGCGCTGCCTCCCAGCGGCCGGACAGCGTCACCTCCTGATGCCCTTGAAACGGTCGAGGGGCCTTGGCGATGCCATCCACGACGAAGCGCTCCACCTGCATGACCATGGGCATCGAGACGCGAGAGGACAGGATGCCGTGCGCCTGCAGCCGCGGCAGCACCGAGTCGGCCACGCTGGCGTCGATCACCCATCCACCCGCTGGCGGCGTGCGCGTGAGCGAGGCCTCGAACCGGTCCACCACGGGCATGCGCACCGAGGCGAAGCGTCCGGTGCGCTTGAGACCAAGCGGCATGCCGGGCTCGTCACGCTGCGTGCTGTCCGCCAGCCGCGCCAGCACCTCGACCAGCACGGCCTGCGTGTCGGGGCGTGTGGAGAAGCGCGAGCGCACCGCGACCGCAGGCGATGCCCCCGCGGTGCCGAACGTGGATGCGGCGCGCCCCGCGGCGACGCGCGCGCGGATGCTCTGCGCCCGCGCCGCCACGACCGACAGCACTTCCTGCACGAACGCCCGCGTGGCGGCGACGCGCACGTTGAAGGGATCGTGCGAATACGCCTCGCTCAGGATCGAGATCGCACCGCGCAGCCCGTAGTAGTTGGTGCCGAAGCGTGGCTTGTGCTCGTACGTGACCCACGCCGACTTGAGCGTGTCGGTGAGCGACCCGCGCCCCGACTCGCCGGTGAAGTTGCCGTACGGGAAGATGCGAAAGCCGTGCTTCTGCTGCATGCGCTCGCGCACCGTGACCAGGAAGGTGTCGGCCGTGAACGGCGCGAGCGGCGCGGACGGGTGCAGCGACGGCGAGTAGGTGAGGTGGTAGCCGTGGTAGCTGCCGTTCGTGGTGTGCAGGTCCATGAACACATCCGGCTCCCACGCCGCGAAGGCGGCAAGCGCCGCGCGCGTTTCGGGGGCTTCCACCTTGATGTAGTCGCGGTTCAGGTCGAGCCCCTGCGCATTCGGGCGCTGCCCCACGAGTGCGGGACCATTCTGCGCGCCACGCTGCCGCGCCTGGTCGGCGAAGCGCTCGTTGCCATCGGCGTTGTAGATCGGCACCACGAGCAGCACGAGCGAGTCGAGCACGGTGGGCCCGGTCGCCGACGACAGGTCGCGCAGCAGCGCGAGCACCGCCTCCTTCCCCTCCACTTCGCCGGCGTGGATGTTCGCCTGCACGTACACCACGGGACGCCCGAGCGCGCGCGCCTCGGCCGGCGTGCGCACCTGCGGCTTCGATGCGATCACGAGCGGCAGCACCCGCCCTTCCTGCGAGCGCCCGAGCTCGCTCACCACGAGCGGCGCGCGCATGGCCACGAGCGTGTCGAGAAAGGCCATCACGTCGGCATGATGCGACGTCTCGGCGTAGTTGGTGCGCTCGGCGCGCGTGGCAGGACGGGGCAGCGCCCCACCTTGCGCCTCGATCGCCTGCAGCGAGGGGGCGAGCAGCAGGACAGCGGTGAGCGTACGCAGCGAGCGGGACATGGGAAGCGGCATGGGGTGGGGATCAGGCGGACGCGAGGTCGTCGAGCTGGCCCACGTGGCGCGCTTCATGGCGCGCGATCATGAGCAGCCACTCGTACATCGTGAGTGAACCGAGGCGCGGATGCGGCGCCGACACGCTGCCGAGTGCGAGCCCGCTCGCCTTGGCGATGGCCTGCCGCAGGCGCGCGCGCGATGCGGTGAGCGCCTCGAGCGCAGCGTCGAAGGTGATGCCCTCATCGGGCTGCACCATCTCCGGCGCCTCCACGGCGGTCACGCGCGTGTGCAGCGGGAAGCGCGTGAACCCCTCGATGATCGGGCCGGCGTCGGTGTCGGATTCCGCGGGCGCGCCCGCTTCGCGCAGACGCTTGGCGTGCACGCTGAACAGGCGGCCGCTCGACTCCTCGACCTTGGCGAGGTGCGCGAGCACCTGGGCGCCCGACCAGCGTCCGGGCGCAGGGCTCGCGTCGCGATGCGCCGCGGGCACGCGCTCGGCGGCCTCGAGCAACAGGCGGCGCTCGTGTTCGAGTTCGTGCACGAGCGCCGCGAGGATCGGATGCAGCGGCGCGTCGGCGGCCGCGGTGGAATCGGACGACGTCATCACAGGGGCCTTCCGGAGGCAGGATAGAATCGTTCGCCGCGCGCGGCCATGTCGCGCAGGCGCGCGGCCGGTGCAAAGCGACCAGGGAATCGCGTGTCGAGCGCCTCGAGGCGGCGTACCACCTCGGCAGCACCGAGGGTGTCGATGGTGCGGAACGGACCGCCGCGAAACGGCGGGTAGCCGATGCCGAACACGGCCCCCACGTCCCCGTCGCGCGGCGAGCGCAGCACGCCGTCCTCGAGACAGCGCACGGCCTCGTTGAGCATCGGGAGCACGGTGCGGTCCTGCATGTCGCCATCCGCGAAGGCACGACGCGAGGCGCCGGCCGGCGTGAGCGCGTACACCGACGCATCGGGTGCGCCACGCTTGCCCTCGTCATACGTGTGGAAGCCGCGTCCGCCCTTGCGTCCGGTGCGCCCGCTCTCGATGACGCGCTGCAGCGTGCGTGACGGGACCATGCGATCGCCGAAGGCGTCCACCATGATCGCACCCGACTTGCCGGCAATGTCGAGGCCGACTTCGTCGAGCAGCGTGATGGGGCCCACCGGGAATCCGTACGCGAGCAGCGCCGCGTCGATGGCCTCGATGCTGGCCCCGTCGTCGAGCAGGGCACCGGCTTCGTTGAGATAGGGCGCGAGCATGCGGTTCACGTAGAACCCCGGACCGTCGCGCACCACGATCACCGTCTTGCCGAGCTGCTTGCCATACGCCACGGCGGTGGCGACGGTCTCGTCGCTGGTGGTCGGCGCGGTGATCACCTCCAGCAGCGGCATCTTGTGCACGGGGCTGAAGAAGTGCATGCCCACCACGCGCTCCGGTCGCGCGGCCGTCTCGGCCAGCTGCGCGATCGGAATGGTGCTCGTGTTCGATGCGAAGATCGCCTCGGGGGCCACGGCCTCGATCTCGGCGAGCACGCCACGCTTCACGGCGAGGTCCTCGAACACCGCCTCGATGACGAGGTCGGCGCGCCGGAAGCCGGTGAGGTCGGTGCCGCCGCTCACGCGCGCGAGCGTGTCGTCCATCTCGAGGCGCGTGCGCCGCTTCCGACGCCGCTGCTCCTCGAGCACCGCGCGCACGGCCCGGAGCGCGCCGGTGATGCGCTCGAGCGAGGCATCCTTGATGCGCACGAGCGTGTCGTGCTGCACCGCCACCGTGGCGATGCCGGCGCCCATGAAGCCGCCGCCCACGATGCCGAGCCGGCGCACCGGCCGCGCGACCACGTCGGCGTTCGCGACGCCGGAGTCCTTCTTGAGCGCCGTGGTGGCGAAGAAGAGAAACGTGAGCTGCCGGCACACGTCGGTCATGGCGAGCCGTCCGAACGCGCGCGCCTCGGCGTCGAGTCCGCGGGCGATGCCGTTGGCGTAGCCCTCCGCGACCGCCTCGATCGCGGCGAACGGCGCAGGGTACGCGCCGCGCGTCTTCTTCTGCACCTGTTCGCGCGCCTGCCGGAACACGACGGCACGTCCCACCGGATTGTCTTCGAGCAGCAGTTCCGTGGCACCGGAGCGCCGCTGCACGCGGGTGCGCCGTCCGTCGGCGAGCTCGCGCGCGCGCTGCATCGCGACGGCGCGCAGGATGGCTGGATGCACCAGGTCGTCCACGAGACCGAGCGTGCGCGCCTTGCGCGGGCGCACGGTCTTGCCGGTGAGGATGAGGTCGAGCGCCGCCTGCAGCCCGATCAGGCGCGGCAGGCGCTGCGTGCCACCCGCCCCCGGCAGCAGGCCCAGCTGCACTTCGGGGAGCGCGCACACCGACTTCGGGTGATCGCTCAGCACGCGCCAGTGACAGGCCAGCGCCACCTCGAGTCCTCCGCCGAGGCACGCGCCGTGGATCGCGGCCACGACCGGCTTGTGCAGTGCGGACAGCCGATCGAGCATGCGCTGACCGCTGCGCGAGAGGTTCTCCGCATCGGCGGCGCTCGTGATCGCGGCCAGCTCCTCGATGTCCGCGCCGGCGATCCAGCTGTCGGCCTTGCCGCTGCACAGCACGGCCGCGCGAATCGCGTCGTCGCCCTCGAGTTGCGCGAAGATCGCATCGAACTCGCCGGCGAGCCGCGAGTTGAGTGCGTTTACGGGCGCCGGCGCGTCGAAGGTGATCACCGCGATGCCATCCACCACCTCGAGCGAGAGCGCGGAGCGCATCGGATCCGTGCTCATGCGCGCTCCAGCACCATGGCGTGTCCCATGCCACCCGCGGCGCACACCGTGAGCAGACCGAACTGCCCATCGCGCCGCGCCAGTTCGTTGCCCAGCGTGGTCACGATGCGCGCGCCCGTGGCGCCGAACGGATGCCCGATGGACAACGAGCCACCCAGCACGTTGAGCCGCTCCGGGTCCACCTCGCCCACCGGCTCGGACAGCCCCGCGCGCGCCGCCCACGCGCGTGACGCGAGCCCCTGCACGTTGCTCAGCACCTGCGCGGCGAACGCCTCGTGCATCTCGACGAGGTCGATGTCGCGCAGCGACAGGCCGGCGCGCGCGAGTGCCTTCGGGGCCGCGAAGACCGGGGCTTGCAGCAGCTGCTCACTCGGGTCGATCGCGGCGTAGGCATACGAACGGATGAACGCGAGCGGCGTGTAGCCGAGCGCCGCCGCCACGTCCTCGCGCATGAGCAGCACGGCCGAGGCGCCATCGGTGAGGGGCGACGCGTTGCCGGCCGTCACGGTGCCGTAGTGCCGATCGAACACCGGCTTGAGCGCGGCCAGCGACTCGAGCGAGCTGTCGGCGCGGATGCCGTTGTCCGCGGCGAGCATGTCGGCGTGTCGCGGTGGCAACGTGATCGGGGCGATCTCGGCAGGCAGGCGGCCGTCTGTCGTGCCCGCCGCGGCGCGCAGGTGCGAGCGCAGGGCGAACGCGTCCTGTGCCTCGCGCGTGATGCCATTGAGCTTGGCCATGGTGTCGGCCGACTGCCCCATCGTCTCGCCGGTGCTCGGCTCGGTGATGGCCGGCGTGATCGGCACCAGGTCGCGCGGCCGAACGCCGCCGAGCACACGCAGGCGCTGCGAGAGCGACTTCGCCTTGCTCGCGGCCACGAGCGTGTCGGACATGCGCCGCGAATGCAGGATGGGCACCTGCGTGAGCGACTCGGTGCCACCGGCGATGGCGATCGTGGCGTGGCCGAGCGTGATCTGGTCGGCCGCGTCGGTGATGGCCTGGTTGGCCGAGGCGCAGGCGCGTCCCACGGTGAAGGCCTGCACATCGCGCGGGAAGTACGGCAGCAGCGCGACTTCACGGGCCGGGTTGGGCGTGAGCACGGAGGGGAGCACCGTGCCGAGCGTGATGAGGTCCACGCCGGTCCCGTCGAGCTCCGTGCGCTGCATGAGCGCCGCGACCGCGTAGCGCGCGAGGTCGAGGGCGGAGTAGTCCTTGAGCGCGGTGCCGGAGCGGGCGAAGGGCGTGCGGACACCCGCCACGATCGCGACACGCCGCCCGGGAGAGCCGAAGCGGGTCATGGCCGAAAGCTACCGCGCGGCGCGCGGCAGCGAAGCGGGGCGGCGCCTCGTTCTAGCTGAGCACGGCCTCCCCACGCATCATTCCGGCGGTCAGCCAGCGCGACCGTCTTCTCTCTCTTCCTCTCCTCCCCGGAGCCTCACCCGTGACGGACCTGCCGTCGTCTCGCGTCTCCCGAACACTGCTCGCCGGCCTCGTGGCCGGCGCCTCGACCCTCATGCAGCCGCTCGCCGCGCCGGCCCTGTCGGCGCAGCCGGCCGCCGTGCCGGTGGCTGGCGAGTTTTCCTCGCTGCACTTCCGCTCGATCGGACCGGCCACCATGTCCGGCCGCATCGCCGCCGTGGCCGTGTACGAGGCCGACCCGGCCACGTACTACGTGGGCACGGCGCACGGCGGCCTCTGGAAGACCACCTCCAACGGCTCCCTCTTCACGCCGCTGCTGCAGCACGAGGGGCTGCTGTCCATCGGCGCGGTGACCGTCTCGCAGGGTGACCCGAACCTCGTGTGGGTGGGGACCGGCGAGTCGAACAACCGGCAGAGCATCTCGTGGGGCGACGGCCTGTACAAGAGCACCGACGGTGGCCGCACCTTCACGCACATGGGGCTGCGGGAGTCGAAGCACATCCACAAGATCGTGCTCGACCCGATCAACTCCGATGTGGTGTTCGTGGCCGCCACGGGCCCACTCTTCGGCAGCGGCGGCGAGCGTGGCGTGTATCGCAGCACCGATGGCGGCAAGACGTGGGCGCGCGTGCTCTTCGTGGACGACGACACCGGCGTGAACGACCTCGTCATGCACCCCACCAACCCGAAGGTGCTGTTCACGTCCACCTACCAGCGGCGCCGCACCACCTGCTGCATGGTCGGCGGCGGCACAGGCAGCGCGCTCTGGCGCAGCACCGACGGCGGCAGCTCGTGGCAGAAGGTCGAGGGTGGCTACCCGAGCGGTGCGCTCGGCCGCATCGCCGTGGACATCGCCCGCTCCAACCCGCAGGTGGTGTACTCGCTCGTCGAGGCGCCGAGCCAGGCCGGCGGCAGCCCGCAGGGGCTCTGGCGCTCCGATGACGGCGGGCTGACGTGGCGCCAGGTGAACTCGGTGAACCCGCGCCCGATGTACTTCAGCAAGCTCGTGATCGACCCCACCAACCACGACCGCGTGTACTACGGCGGCGTGGGCCTGCATGTCTCGCACGATGGCGGACGCACCGTGGAGACGGACGCGGCGCAGGTCATCCACGACGACATCCACGCCATCTGGGTGGATCCGCGCAACCCGACGCATGTGCTGATCGGCGGTGACGGCGGCCTCGGCGTGTCCTACGATGGCGCGTTCACCTGGCAGGCGCTACTCAACCTGCCGGTCGGGCTCTTCTACCACGTGTCGTTCGACATGGAGACGCCGTTCAACGTGTGCGGCGGCATGCAGGACAACTACAACTGGTGTGGCCCGAGCCGTTCGCGCCTCGGCGCCGGCATCATGAACTACGACTGGTTCCAGATCCTCGGCGGAGACGGCTTCGTGGCGCTCCCCGACCCGCGCGACTCGCGCATCGTCTACACCGAGTCGCAGGACGGCAACATGATCCGCCGCAACATCGTGACCGGCGAATCGCGCAGCATCCGCCCCACGCCGCTGAACGTCTCGCCGGCGGTGCCTGCGACCGAGCGTTTCCGCTTCCACTGGGACTCGCCGATGATGCTCTCGTCGCACGACCCGGGCGTGCTGATCGTGGCGGCGAACCGCGTGTTCAAGTCCACCGACCGCGGTGACTCGTGGACGGTGATCAGCCCCGACCTCACGAAGAGCCCCAACCGCGACACGATCGTCACGATGGGGGTGAAGAACACCGACATCCGCATCGCGCGCAACGACGGCATCTCGCAGTGGCCCACGATCGTGACGCTGGCCGAGTCGCCGAAGCAGGCCGGTGTGCTGTACACGGGCACCGACGACGGCACCGTGAGCGTCACGCGTGACGGCGGCGCCACGTGGACCGACATCACGAAGAACCTGCCGGGCTTCCCCGCCGGCGCGTTCGTGTCGGAAGTGGTGCCGTCGCGCTTCGACGCCGGCACGGTGTACGTGACCGTCGACCACCACCGCGAGAACGACTACGGCACCTACGTGTGGATGAGCACCGACTTCGGGCGCACCTTCCGCTCCATCGCCAGCAACCTCTCGGGGCGCGTGGTGCGCACGCTCACCGAGGACACGCGGAACGCGGACGTGCTCTACATCGGCAGCGAGGACGGCCTCTACCTGTCGCTCGACCGCGGCAAGAGCTGGCGCAAGTTCGGCGGCCACAACCTGCCCAACGTGCGCGTGGACGAACTCACCATCCATCCGCGCGACAACGCCCTGCTCGTGGCCTCGCACGGCCGCTCCATCTGGATCCTCGACGACCTGTCGCCGGTGCAGGAGCACACGGCCGCGCAGCGCGCCGCGACCGCGGCGCTCTTCACGCCCGGTCCCGCGCTGCAGTGGAAGTACAAGGACGATCGCAACGACGAGTTCTGGGGCCACCAGACGTTCATCGGCGAGAATCCACCGGCGGAGGCCGTGCTCTCGTACCACGTGAACGCGGCACCGAAGGCGCTGGCGCTACGCATCTCGCGCGGCAGCCAGGTGGTGCGCGAACTCACCGTGCCCGAAGCGCGTCGTGCGGCCGGCCTGCAGTCGGTGTGCTGGGACATGCGCAGTGAACCGATCCGCGCGGCGGCAGCGGCAGGTGGCGGTGGCGCGGGTGGCGGTGGCGGCCGTGGCGCCGCGGGCCGCGAGCGTCCGATCGCGGGTATGCCCACGCCGATTCCCGCGGCGGGGTACATGCAGGACAACCCGTGCCGCGACGCCGGTGGCGGCGGCGGTGGTTTCGGCGGGTTCGGCGGCGGGGCGGCCAACCTCGGCCCGTACGTGACGCCCGGTGAATACACGGTCGCGCTCGTGGCCGACGGGCAGGTCGTGGACAGCAAGCCGCTGCGCGTGGTCATGGACCCGAAGGTGGACCTCGCCGGCGAAGCGCGCGTGGCCTACGACGCGTTCCTGCTCGACCTGCACACGCGGCAGCAGCGCGGCGCTGACGTGGCCGCGTCGCTCACCACGCTCGCGGGCCAGATCGCCACGGTGAAGAGCAAGCTCGGTGAGGCGGCCAACCTGCCGGCCGATGCGCGCAGCCGCTTCACGGCGCTCGAGCAGGCGTTCGACAGCGTGCGCGTGAAGTTCGGTGTCGCCGCCGGCCGCGCGCCCGGTGCGCCCGCGCCGGCCGCTGCGCCCGGTGGTGGCGGTGGCGGCTTCGGCGCCGCCGCGCTCAACACCACGAACGCGCTCGCGCGGCTCGGTCAGGTGAAGGGGCTGATCGCAGGGATCTGGGAAACGCCGAGCGAGGGGTCGCGGCGGCAGGCGGAAGCGGCAACGGCGGCGCTCGACGCCGCCATCACCGAGGCCAACGGGGTGCTCGCCACCGCGCGCACGCTCGGCACCACGCTTTCCCCGTTCAACCTCACGCTCGGCACGCCCTGACGATCGTGCCGTCGGTCCGGGAGGCGGGGCACACATGCCGCCGCCTCCCGGCCCCGATGGGGTGCGTCAGTAGATGCGCTCGCTGCGCGACGTGGCGATCACCCGCCCGTCGCGCAGCGCGCGAACCCGCCACGCGCTGTGCGGATCCGGGCTGAACAGCGGCGGCAACGACGCGACCGTGTCGGCCGACTCGCTCGACGTCACCACCGCGCCCCCTGCGCCGAGCAGCTCGAAGCGATAGGCCGTGGCCCCGGGAAGCGCGCGCCACACCATCACGCCGGCACGCTCGCCCACCAGCGTCACCTCGGCGCTCTCCGAGGTCGCGTCTGCTGTTGCGCCGGGTGTCGCATTGGGTGTCACGTCCGATGTCGCCTCGCCGGAATCAGCCGGCTGACAGGCCGCCGCGGTCAGTGCAAGCAGCAGCGCGCCGCCGTGCAGGATGTGGCTCAGGTTCGTCGTCATCACATGTGCTCCGTATCAACGCATGTGCCGCGGTGCCCGGTCGAATGCTCCATCGCCACGGGCACGATCACTCCGTGCAGCGGGACCCTGCTGCCGGACGCAATCTCCGCGCGCGACCTGTCCGGTTTCAAGCCGTCCGGCGCGTCCACCGCCTCCACTGGCGCCTCCCGGTGTCGAGGCACAGGTTGCGATCATGCAGCCGCCGGTCGCCCCTGCCCCAGGGGGCTCGTCTCCGTTCAGCTCCGGACATCACCGCGCAATCCGCGCGACTGGTGCGCGCGCCGAGTCGTTCGCCTCGCTCGCCAGCGAACGCTTCGACCTGGTCGTGATCGGCGGTGGCATCACTGGGGCCGGCGTGGCGCGGGAAGCCGCGCTGCGCGGCCTACGGGTGGCGCTGGTGGAGCGCGACGATTTCGCGGCCGGCACGTCGAGCCGCTCCTCCCGCCTCATCCACGGTGGCGTGCGCTACCTCGAGCATGGCCACCTCGGTCTCGTGTTCGAGGCCAGCCAGGAGCGCCGGCTGCTGCTCGAGCTCGCGCCGCACCTCGTGCGGCCGCTCGCCTTCACCTGGCCCGTATACCGCGACGCGCGCGTGCCGCGCTGGAAGCTGCGCGCCGGTCTCGCGCTGTACGATGCGCTCTCGCTCTTTCGCAACGTGGGACGGCACCAGGGCCTCGACGTGCCCGAGCTGCTCGACGCCGAACCGGAACTCGAGCGCAACGGCCTCACCGGTGGCGCCCGCTATTGGGACGCCGCCACCGACGACACGCGTCTCACGCTCGCGGCGGCACTGGCCGCGCGTGAGGCCGGCGCGGTGGTGGTGAACCACGCCGACGTGGAGGCGGGGATCCACGAGGGCGATCGCCTGATCGGTGTGCGCGTGCGCGACACGCTCGCCGATGCGCAGATCGACGTGCGCGGTGACGTCGTGGTGAACTGCACCGGTCCATGGAGCGACGCCACGGCCGCGCTCACCGGCGTACCGGCGACGCACGCGGTGCACGGGGCCGTGGGCGCGCACATTGCCGTGCCACGCCAGCGCATCGGCAACCGCGACGCGATCACGCTCACCTCGCCGCTCGACGGTCGCGTGATGTTCGTGCTGCCGGCCGGTGTGCACGCGATCATCGGCACCACGGAGCGACCGGCCACGAGCGGCCCCGACGAAGTGCGCGCGAGCGGCCAGGAGATCGCCTACCTGCTGCGCTCCGTGAACATGCGCTTTCCGTACGCGTCCCTCACCCGCGACGACGTCGTGTCCGCGTGGGCCGGCATCCGGCCGCTCGCGGCGGCGAAGACCGGCAGCGGGCGCGACACCGGGAGCGCGTCGCGCGAGCACGCGATCGTGCGCGCCGCCAACGGTCTCGTGAACGTGACCGGCGGCAAGCTCACCACGTGGCGCGCCATGGCGATCGACATCGTGGACCGCGCCACGGGGCACAAGGCCTCGGCCGACGCCGCGCGGCGCAGCCGCACGGAACCGCTCCCCGGTGGAGACATGCTCTCCCACGCACACACCGTGCACGACGCGAGCGTGATCGTGCACGACGCGGCCGTTGCCGAGCGACTCGCCCAGGCCTACGGCAGCCGCTGGCACAATGTCTGGAGCTACGTGCAGCGCGATGCGGCCATGCGACAGCGCGTGGTGGAGCAACTGCCGTACCTGCACGCGGAGATCGCGCACGCGGTGGAGCGGGAATCCGCGTGCACGCTCTCCGACCTGCTCATGCGCCGCACGCACGTGGCCTACGAGACGCGCGACCACGGCGTCGCGGCGGCGGAGCGCATCGCTCCGCTCATGGGCGCGCTACTGGGATGGAGCGACGCGGCGCGCGTGGAGGCCATCGAAGCCTATCGCGCCGACGTGGCGCGCGTGTTCGACATCGACGACGCCTGAGCCCCGATGCACGAGCGCCCCGCCGGTGGCCGGCGGGGCGCTCGTGTGTCAGGCCGTGCGGCCGTTCACTCGTCGCCGAGCGCGTCCTCGTGGATGGTCACGAGTTCCACGACCTTGAGGCGACGCGTGGTGGCGGGCAGCCGCAGGATGGCCGTCTCCCCGACGGCCTTGCCGGCGAGCGCGCGACCGATCGCCGAGCCCATGGTCACATGGCCCTCCTCGAAGTCGGCGGAGTCGCCGAACACGAGGTGGTACGTCTCGCGCCCGCCCATGCCCTCGTCCTCGACGACGACCTTGGAGCCGAGGCCGACGCGGTCGGTCGGAATCTGGTCCATGTCGATCTGGCCGAGCTTGCTGAGCCGCATGTTCAGTTGCCCGAGCCGCGCCTGCACGAACTGCTGGCGTTCGAGCGCGGCCTTGTACTCCGAGTTCTCCTTCAAGTCGCCCATCTCCACCGCGCGGCGGATCTCCGCGGGCAGGACGATGGTGAGTTCGTGCGTGAGTCGTTCGACTTCGCCGCGAAGCCTGGCCTTGAGTTCCTCGAGCATGGTGGGCACCGGTAAGTGACACGAAGCCCCGTGGCACACCGTGGGTGTGCCCGGGGCGTGGGGCAGATAAGCAAAGGAGCGCCCGGCCTGCGGTCAGGCCGGGCGCACCTTCATTAGGTATTGTACCCCTGCGAGCCGGTGCCCTCAAGCCCCGGCCACCGCAGGCACGGTCAGGGCCAGGGGAGCGGAATCACCGGGAAGCGCGTGCGCGACGCGGGCACGTCTTCCCCGTCGAGGAAGCGTTCGATGTCGACACGCGCCGCCAGCCGGTGCGCATGGACAGCGTCACGCCGGCTCGTCGCGTTGTCGAGCGCATCCTCGAGCTCCGCGTCGAGCTGCTGCAGGTGCATGGCCGCGATCGCGCGCACCTCGGGCATGGCGCGCGCATCGCCGGCGAGGTCGAGCAGGGCATCGAGCGCGGCGCGCTGCACGGCGCGCTGGATGGCCGGATGCTGCGTGCTCGTCGAAGCGCGCCACGTACGCGCCATGAGCGTGTCGAGCACGTCGTCGAAGCCGAGCGCACGCGGGTCCTGCGCCTTGAAGATCACGAGGCGCGCGGCACGCTCACGGTCGAGCAGGTAGCCGATCACCTCGGTGGCGAGCCCGCCGGCGAGCGTAATGGGGTCGAACGCCGTGCCGGCGTTGCCCTCGATCCACGTCAGCTCGCCGCCCATGCCCGGAGGCGGCGGCGGGATCATTGCAGAGATCCGGGCCGGCACCGCGAGTTCGGCCGGCATGATCGCGTCGAGCGCGAGCGAGAGTGCGCGGCGCTGCTGCTCGGCCGGGATCACGGTGGTGGGCACCTGCCCATCGCCGCGCATCGCGAAGCGGAAGTCCATGCCGCCCACGTACTTCACCAGCCCCTCGAGCGAGTAGCGGTGATGCAGGTACACGTGCGCGAAGCGCATGTTGAGCAGGTGCATCGGCTCGCCGGGCTGGATCGCGCGCTCGTCGAAGTTGTCCATGAGCACGCGGCGCACGCGCGCCGTGCGCTCCACGGCGTCGAACATCGTCGCGCCTTCCACCCAGCGCGTGACCTCGGGAATGGAGCCGTTCGGGCCGGCGTACGTGTCGTTGATGAAGCGCACGTTGCGATCGATCATCTCCTTGATCACGGCCGCGTTGCCGGCCCGCTCAGCGGCGGCATCCGGATACCAGCGATAGCCGAAGCGGATCGCCAGCGAGTCCCACGCACCGGGGCCTGTGCGGTAGGCGTCACGCAGGTCGGGACGACCGTCGGCACCGACGGTGATGAGCGGCACCGGGTAGTCCATCACCGAGGAGCGGCCCTGCGAGGCGGCGATGTAGTTGTGCGACAGGCCGAGCGTGTGCCCGATCTCGTGCGCCGTGTGCTGCCGGCGCCGCGCCATGGTGAACGCCTCGGCGCTCACGTTCGGGCCGGTGGGGCCCGACGCGGGCACGGTGCCGGCCCAGATGTTGTAGTCCACGAGCGAGCGCCACGCATCCATGCGCACCACGGCGCGCACGATCTCGCCCGTGCGCGGATCGCTGTAGCTCGGCCCCACCGACGGGCCGGGCCCCGTGCGGTGCACCCACATGAGCATGTTGTAGCGCGCGTCCATGGGGTCGGCGCCGGCGGGCAGGTCGCGCACCTCGAAGGCGTTCTTGAAGCCGGCCGCCTCGAACACCTTCGCCCACCAGTTGCCGCCCTCGCGGAACGCCTCGCGATACGGTGCGGGGATGCCGGGATCGAGGTAGTAGATGATCGGCGTGGCCGGCTCCACGAGCTCGCCGCGCGCGTAGGCCGCGGGATCCTTCGGCACCAGGCGCCAGCGGTTGATGAAGCCGGCGCGATACTGCTGGTCGAAGCCCTGCGACAGGTCGGCGAACTGCGTGCCCCCGTAGCCGGACCGCCCATCGTAGGCACGCGGCGTGAAGCCCGCCGTGTCCGGCAGCACGACAAGCGAGTGGTGCTGCTCGAAGGTCATCGCGCCGGCGTCGGGCGCGACGCGACGCGCGGTCGCGGCCGGTGCGTCGGAGGTGAAGGTGAGCACGGCGTGCACTTCCACGTTGCGCGGGAAGGACTTGGTGCGGTCCGTGTCGAACCAGCTGCGGGCCGCGTCCACGCGGTACGAGCCGCCACCCTGCCCTCCGCGCAGGCCGCCGGCCACGCCGTACACGTCGCTCAGGAAGAAGCTCGTCGCGTCCACCGTGATCACGCCGTTGGTCTCGCCGTCGATCGTGAACGAGGCCGACACGGACCGCGGGAAGGCGTCGCGTGCCGCCTGCTGGTTGGCTGCGTCACCGCTGAGCGCGCGCGGGTACAGGTTGTCGCGCACCATGAGGATGCGGTTGCCGCGCCGCTCGAGCTTGACGATGAAGTTCGCACCCGTCTGGCCGCGGTCGAGCGAGCCGGTGCCGAGGCCGGTGGCCAGCGTGTTCTGGTAGAGGAAGTCGCGGCCGAGCTGCGCGGCCGGAATCTCGAGCATGAGCCGGTTGCGCGCCTCGTCCACGCGCACGCGCAGGAACTCCGACGCCTGCGCCGCACTTGGTGAGGGGAATGCGAGCAGCGCGACGGCGACCACTCCGGTGTACACTGCGGACAGCAGGCGGCGCAGCGGGCCGCGCACACGATCAGGCGACATCACGAGCCTCGACGTGAAAGGACGAACGGTGAACGGAATGAACCACGGGTCAGACATCGGCGTGCGCATGCTGCGCCGCATGCGCATCGATCACGGCCTGCGCCGCCTCGGCCGGGTCGTCGGTGAGCATGACGAGATCCAGGTCGCCGGGCGAGATCTTGCCCTCCCCCGCCACGCGCGAGTGCAGCCAGCGCATGAGGCCGGCCCAGTAATGCCGGCCGAAGAGGATGACCGGGAACTGGTAGATCTTGCCGCACTGGATGAGCGTGAGCGCCTCGAACAGTTCGTCGAGCGTGCCGAAGCCGCCCGGAAAGATGATGAACGCGTTCGAGTACTTCACGAACATCGTCTTGCGCACGAAGAAGTAGCGGAAGTTGACGAGCGTGTCGACGTAGGGATTGGCCCCCTGCTCGAAGGGCAGCTCGATGTTGCAGCCGATGCTCGCGCCGCCGCCGTCCTTCGCGCCGCGGTTCGCGGCCTCCATGATGCCGGGGCCTGCGCCGGTGATGATCGCGAAACCGGCCTCGGCGAGCAGGCGCGCGACTTCACGCGCGTGCCGGTACTGCAGGTCGTCGGGGCTCGTGCGTGCGCTGCCGAAGATGGACACGCCCTTGGTCACGTGCGCGAGCGCGTCGAACCCCTCGATCACCTCGCTGAACACGCGCATCGCGCGCCACGGATCGGTGAGCGTGAACGGCTCGCCGGCGTCCGGGCTGTGCAGCAGCTTCTCGTCCTCGGTGAGCCGCGGCACGTCGCGAATCGCCGAGTCCACATCGCGCAGCGCGCGGCGCGGCGTGCGCTCCACGCGCGGTCCCCGGGAGACGTGGTCCACCAGCTGCGCGGGATCTCGGCCGGCGAGGCGGTGCCCCTCCTGCGTGCGCTTCTCGTATTCAGCGACGGACGACTGCTCGGCGGCGGCCCGCAGCGCCGGCGATGCGCGCTTGCCGGTGGCCGTGCGCGGGCCGTTGGCCTTGGGCGACCTGGGGGTGGCGGGCTTCGCCGTGGCGGACTTCGCCGTGGTGGACTTCGCCGTGGTGGACTTCGCCGTGGTGGACTTCGGTGCGGCGGGCTTGCTCGCATCGCGCTTGACCGCGACGCGCTTGGCCGGAGTGCGGCTGGAACGGGCCATGAGGCAGGGCTGAGTGGGTCGGCGCCGAGGGCCTGCGAGCGCGCACGGGTGTCGCGGCCGGAGGGGAGACTCGGCAAGCCTGCAACCTACCCCGCGGGTCCCCGCACCCGCCACCGGAGCCCCTCGTGAGCGTGCCGGGGCAGACGCTGCTGCTGATCGTGGCCGATGGCGTACGCCCCGACGTGCTCCGCGACGAGCTGGCCGCCGGCCATCTGCCCCGCCTGGCGGCGCGGGCGGAGCGCGGCGTGCTCACCGAGGTCTCGAGCTGCTTTCCGTCAGTCACCGGGCCCGCCTACGCGCCATTCATGATGGGGCGCTTTCCCGCCTCCGTCGGGCTGCCGGGGCTGCGCTGGTACGACCGCGCGCGCTCGGTGGCCAGCTGGCCGTCTTACGCGCGCAGCTATGTGGGCCCCGAGATCCGCCTGCTCGACGACGACCTGCACCTGGACGCGCCCACCCTGCTCGAGCTCGCCACGCCAAGCGTGGCCGGCTCCACGCTGCTCGGCCGCGGCGCCCGCGGCGTGCGGCATCCGGGGCGCGGCTGGGCGTGGGCGGCGCGCGCCTTCCTGCCCCACTTTCGCGGCGACCTCATGGGGTGGCGGCGCGTGGAACAGCTCGTGGTGGATCGTGTGCTCGGACACCTGCGGCGCGAGCGTCCGCAGTTCGCGGTCATGTCGTTCCTCACGCCGGACAAGTTCGCGCACGCGTTCGGCGCCGCGTCGGCCGAGGTGCGTGCCTCGCTGCGCGACATCGACGCGTTCGTGGGGGAGGCCGAGACGATCGCGGCGCGCGGCGGCTGGGCCGACCAGCTGCACGTGTGGCTGGTGGCCGATCACGGGCACGCCGATGTGCAGCGGCACGACGAGCTCGCCGACGGCGTGCGCGAGCACGGGTTGCGCGTGCTGTCGCACCCCAAGGTGTGGGTGCGCAAGCCGGATGCCGCGGTGATGGTGGGCGGCAACGCGATGGGGCACGTGTACGTGGAGCTGCCGCACCGGCAGCGGCCGTGGTGGCCGGCGCTCGATGCGCGCTGGACGGAGATGCACGACGCGCTCGTGGCGCGCGAGAGCGTGGATCTGATGGCCGTGGCGGTGAACGCGCAGACGGTGCGCGTGTCGCACGCCACGCGCGGCTCGGCGCTGATCGTGCGCGACGACGCGCCCGCGGCCGCCACGCGTGACGGGTCGCGCACCGGCGCACATCGTTGGAGCTATCGCTTCGAGACGGGCGACCCGCTCTCGCTCGGCCGCGAGCTGCACGGCGCCACCGGCGAGGAAGCGCACGCAGCCTGCGCGAGCGGCGACTACCCGGACGCCGTGGTGCAGCTCGCCGACGTCGTGCCGTCGCCGCGTGCGGGCGACTTCGTGCTCTCGGCGGCGAGCGGATGGGACCTGCGCGACCGCTTCGAGCCCACGCCGCATCGCAGCACCCATGGCGCGCTGCACCGGGAGCAGATCATGGTGCCGCTGCTGCTCGATGTGGTGCCGACTCGCGCGCCGCTGCGCAGCGCGGACGTGATGCCGAGCGTACTGGCGCGACTCGGGCTGAAGATTCCCGACGGGCTGGACGGGCGCAGCTTTCTGGGCTGACCGGGCCGTAGCGCGAGCGAGGCTGCGCCGCGTGCTACTCCGTGCGGTTCCGGCTGCGTTCCGGGTCGAACCCCTCCGGGTAGCGCTTGCGCAGCTTCTCGATGTTCCGGTCGGCGATCTCGGCCATCGGGATCTCGAGCACCGTCGCGAAGGCGGAGATGTACCAGAGGCAGTCGCCGAGCTCCTTCACCATCGCGTCGCGATCGAGCGGTGTGGCGTGGAAGAGGTGCTTCTTGATGAGCTCTGCGGTCTCGCCGGCCTCGCCGGTGAGGCCGAGGGCGGCGTTGGCGAGCTGCTGTTCGTGGGTCCGGTCGCGGCCGAGCGTGCGGGCGGCGAGGTCCTGGTAGGTGGTGAAGTCCATGCCCGAAATGTACGGCCGGGCGGGCGCGGCGCTGGCGGTCCGGATCGGCTAGTTTTGGGCGCATGGACTGGTTCCGTCTCGTGCTCACACTCACCGGCCGTGCCCTGGTGAACCCGATGCTCGCGCTCGACCTGCTGCGCGTAGCGTGGCGCTTTCGCGTGCGCGGCTGGTGGCATCGCTTTCCGTTCCTGCCGGTGCCGAGCATGCGCTACGTGCGCTGGCGCATGTACACCGCGTACGGCAGCGAGGACGCCATTCCGCCCGCGCGCGACGTGATCGCGTACGCCAAGTGGACGGGTCGGCAGCCCTGACGGGCTCACCGTCCGGCGACGGGAACGAGCCGCCCGTGGTGCGCGAGGGATTTCGCACGCGCCTCGAGGGGCAGGCGTACGGACTGGGCTTCGACCTCGTCGGCGTGACGGACCTGGGGGTGCCCGACACGGTCGCGCACTTCGACGCGTGGCTGGAGGCGGGGCATCACGCCGGCATGGAGTACATGGCGCGCGGCGCCGAGCTGCGGCGGGACGCGCGGCGGCCGCATCCGGGGGCGACGCACGCCATCGTGGTGGGCATGCACTACGGCGGGCGCGAGCCGAGCGGCCCCGTGGCGCGATATGCGCGCGGCGACGACTACCACGAGGTGATGCGCGAGCGGCTGCGCGGCTTCGTGCCGTGGCTGGAGGCGGAGCTTGGCGTGCCGGTGGACGCTCGTCCGTACGTGGACAGCGGGCCGCTGCTGGAGCGTGACCTCGCGCGTCGCGCGGGGCTGGGATGGTTCGGGAAGAACACGATGCTGATCAACCCGCAGCAGGGGTCGTTCTTCTTTCTCGGCGCGCTGGTGGTAGATGTGTCGCTGCCGGTGGACGCGCCGTTCGAGGCGGACCGCTGTGGCAGCTGCACGCGGTGCCTGGAGGCATGTCCCACGCAGGCGTTCGTGGGGCCGCGCGTGCTCGATGCGCATCGGTGCATCAGTTACCTGACCATCGAGCACCGCGGGGAGATGGCGGAGGAGCTCAAGCCGCTCATCGGCGAGTGGCTGTACGGGTGCGACGTGTGTCAGGAGGTGTGTCCGTGGAACGTCTCGTTTGCGCGTGAGGTGCGGGAGCCGGCGTTTGCGGCGCGTGAGGTGATCGCGGGAAAGGACGTGCGAACGCTCGCGCATGACATCCTGGCGATGGACGACGATGCGTTCCGAGCGGCGTTCAAGGGCAGTGCGATGAAGCGCGCGAAGCTGGCGGGGTTGCAGCGCAATGCGCGGGTGCTTCTGGATGCAGTATCTTGATACCCATGACGCTCTCGGAACTGCGCGCAATCTTCGACCAGTCGATGCGGTCTGACGCCGCACACGTCGAAAAGCTTACCGTCGCCGCGGCGGTCATCTCGGAACTCCTTCGACAGCAGGGAATGGTCGCGACCCTCGTCGGCGGTGGCGCAATCGAGTTCCACGCGCCGGGCGTCTACACCACATCGGACATCGACTTCGTCGTAGAGGGTCGTACTCGAAGTGATCTCGACGCCGTATTGCTGGACTTCGGCTTCGCCCGTCGGGGTCGGCATTGGGTCCTGGATGACACCTTTATCGAAGTCCCGGGCAACTGGATGTCTGATCCGGTCGAGGTGGTCGAAGTCGGCCCGTTGTCGCTACGAGTTGTTCGGAGAGAGATCGTGCTCGCCGACCGGATCATCGGATTCAAGCACTGGCGCTCGACGGCCTACGGCGCTCAGGCACTAGCGCTTCTGCAGGTGCTCGGTGCATCTCTGAATGAGCGGCTGCTCCGCGAACGGCTAGGGGCAGAGGACGCCGAGGATGCGTACGAGGCGCTGCTTGCGCTCGCACTGAACCGACAAGTGGTCGGCGCGGACGAACTCGAGACGTTGTTGCAGGTGCTCAATAGACCAGGAGAAACCGATGGCCGCCCCGGACCAGACTGACAGCCGCGCTCCGCTGGAACTGACCGCGCTCCGCCGCGCATGGGCGGTGCGTCGCGCGGCCGCACACGCGGTACGAGCGCGCGTGGTACTGACCGGACTGCGCCGCCCGGCGCGCGACCCGGACGAGCGGGCATGGCTTGCCGAGCGCGGAGAGACACTGTTCGTCGAGGATGAAGCGGCGGGAGCCGCTGCGCGCAGCTATTACGCCCGCAAGTACACGCGGCCGGCCGATTGACGTGGATCCCCTGGCGCGCGCAGGCCGGCGCCGGGCTTGGAGGTGGACGCTTGCCCTGAGCCCTGTTTCCCGCAGACGCGCAGCTCTTCCGCCGCGCCCTCCCGAACTCCGACGCGCGGTTCTGCGGGACTATTCCTCTCTCGCTAGAGCAAGGTTTCGTTGCCCGGCCCGGAATCCCAGTGGGCAGAGCCCCGCTCGCACCTGGCTACGTCTCAGTCGATCTGAGGGTCCGCGAGCCGGTCGCCAACTCAATCTCGATACCACGCAACCGACACATCTCCCAGCAGGTGTGTCCGTTGAGCATCTCATTCACGCGCGAGGTGCGTGAGCCGGCGCTTGCGCCACGTGAGGTGATCGCGGGAAAGGACGTGCGCACACTCGCGCATGACATTCTGGCGATGGACGACGACGCGTTTCGCAACGCATTCAAGGGTAGCGCGATGAAGCGGGCGAAGCCGCGCGGATTAAAACGAGACGCTGCGGTTTCTCTGAACAACATCGGCAATGCGGACGACATTCCGACGCTGCTTGCTGCGCTTTCGGATTCTGAATCGATCGTGCGGTCGCACGCCGCCTGGGCATTGATGCGGATCGCCTCCGCCTCCGCGGTGTCTGCGTTGCGCGCCCGCCTGTCAGAATGCTGGGGTGTACACCGACTCCACCGTGGCGTTAAGCTCGACAAGGCAGTTTGCAGTTGACTCCAATCGGATCCGCTTGTGAGCCTCGAACATACTCGAAAGACCTATGAAAAGCTGGGCCGCGAAGATCCGTTCTATGCCGTCCTGACAGCAGAATGTTTCCGCAACAATCGCTGGGATGTGGAGGAGTTTTTCGCGACGGGAGAGACGGAAGTTGCTGACGTTTTCGGGTATCTCAGCCGGACTGCGCCGGTCTTCAATCGCGACAGCGCACTCGATTTTGGCTGCGGCGTAGGAAGACTGACTCAAGCGCTCGCCACCCGCTTCGACAACGTGATTGGAGTCGACATTGCTGAATCCATGGTCGAAAAAGCGCGGGAACTGAATCGGCACGGGCCGCGCGTTGAATATTTCGCCAACACAGTGGATCATCTGCGTTTCCTTGGTGACCAGTCTTTCGATTTTGTGTATAGCAGCATCACCCTGCAGCACGTGCCACCGCCTGCGAACCTTCGCTATCTCGAAGAGTTTCTGCGCGTCCTCCGTCCCGGTGGAGTCGCGGTGTTTCAGGTGCCGAATGGCCGTGAGTTTCGCGAAGGATCTTTGTGGCAAACGCTCTACAAGCTGCGACGCCAGTATCTGCGCAGGGCCTGGAAGATCATCAGAGGTAAACCGGCGTACGAAATGCACTACATCCCACGAGCCATCGTCGAGAAGACGGTGGGGGAACGCGGCGCACGATTGGTTGCCGCTACTTCGTTTGGGGGCGGCAAGCCCGACGCCAACTTCAGATACTGTGTCGTCAAGACGCCATAGCGCTTGCAGGGGTCCAGATCGTGTCTTCAGCTATGGCTAGTTCAAGGCCAGGTTCTTCTCAGGCACTAGAGGTCCCACGTCACGCGTCGGTAACGGCGTCTGATGCTACCCAGACGCGACTGCTAGACTGTACCTGAAGAGTTGGTCCGGAGGTCGTCGGCGTTGTCCGTCGACCCATCTGCGCCTAGGTTAACACTGTGCTGGATTACCAGCATGTCGCTTGGAGCGGGCACCCACGTGCCGCTCTCAGGTTGCCGCCGCTGCGCCCGCCGCCGCTTGCTTGCCGCCGATAGACGTCAACACGAACTGGAGCGGTTTACAGCATGCATGAACACCACGGCACGACGGCACCCGGCACGACGCTCAGTCCGCCCTGAAGCCGTCCCCTGGGAAGAAACCCTTCCCAGCGCCGACCATCGGCGGAGCCTAGCCCCCTCCGCACGCCGTGCAGGTTCTGGTTTCCGGCATTACCAGGAGCCGTCCGTACGGAATGTCGTGGCCGCAGGTGAGGCAGACTCCGTAGGAACCGCCGTCCACTCGACGTAGCGCATCGAGGATTCGGAGTTCGAGTGCGAGTTCCCGTTCGTGCAAGGTCTTTGCCATCTGCTGGTTGGCCATCGCGTCCATGCGGGAGAGCCGCCCAACGCTGGCCTGGTCGAGCGCCACAGGCTCGGAGGCGGTTGCAGTCGACGTCATGCTTCGCTGCAGGCGACGCAGTTCGGTTTCAAGATCGCTGCGCAGTTCGGCGATCTGCTCAGGGGTCAGGTGAGTGCTCATATCGAAAGATATCGCTACCTCAGAGGCGCCGTTCCCTTTGTGTTTTTTTCATTCGCGAGAAACAGCCTGCGCGCGTGCGCGGTTGCTGTCACCATAGACGTTTTCCCCAGCGTTTTCTCATGTTCTTGTCGTCCATAAAAGCTGATTGGTTTTCAAACATTCGAAATGAGCTGCTGGCCGGCCTCGTTGTGGCGCTGGCACTCATTCCGGAGGCAATCGCCTTCTCGATCATTGCAGGAGTAGATCCCAGAGTCGGCCTCTACGGCTCGTTCGCCATCGCAACGGTCATCGCCTTCACCGGCGGCCGCCCCGCCATGATCTCCGCCGCGACGGGAGCGATGGCGCTTCTGATGGTGACGCTGGTGCGCGATCACGGACTCGAGTATCTGCTCGCCGCGACAGTGCTCACGGGCATTCTGCAGATGATTGCTGGCGTGGTGCGCCTCGGAGCGCTCATGCGCTTCGTCTCGCGCTCGGTGATCACTGGCTTCGTCAACGCCTTGGCCATTCTGATTTTCCTGGCGCAGATTCCGGAGATCGCGATGGCATCGACGACCGGCTATGCAATGATTCTTGGCGGCCTCGGCATCATCTATCTACTTCCATACATCACGAAGGCCGTGCCATCTCCACTGGTGGCCATCGTCGTCTTGACGGGCCTCGCCATGGGATTGGGGCTCGACGTGCGAACCGTAGGCGACATGGGCCTCTTGCCCGATTCGCTTCCGGTGCTGGCCATGCCTCAGGTCCCACTCAACCTCGAGACGCTGCAGATCATCTTTCCAGTCGCACTCACGCTGACGGCGGTGGGCCTGTTGGAGTCCATGATGACCGCCACAATCGTGGATGACCTGACCGATACCTCAAGCAACAAGAATCGAGAGTGCGTGGGCCAAGGGCTTGCCAACGTCGCCGCCGGCTTTGTTGGGGGCATGGCGGGGTGTGCAATGATCGGACAATCGGTCATCAACGTGAAGTCTGGGGGACGCGGACGACTGTCCACCCTCGCCTCCGGTGTGCTTCTACTTGGCATGATTCTTTTCCTCGGCGATTGGGTGGCCCGTATCCCCATGGCCGCGCTGGTCGCCGTGATGATCATGGTGTCGATCGGCACCTTTAGCTGGGCGTCCATCACCGGACTTCGTGAGCACCCATGGAACTCGAGCGTGGTGATGCTAGCCACCGTGGTAGTCGTGGTGGCCACCCACGACCTCGCGAAGGGCGTGCTTGTTGGCGTGTTGCTCAGCGGCTTCTTCTTCGCGAACAAGGTGGGTCGCCTGCTGGCGGTGTACTCCACCACCACCGACGAAGGGCGAGTGCGCGAGTACCGCGTGCTCGGTCAGGTATTCTTCGCCTCGGCTGACCGGTTTATTGCCTCGTTCGACTACAAGGAGGTCATCGAGCGGGTACGCATCGATGTCTCAAGCGCCCACTTCTGGGACATCACGGCGGTGAGCGCGCTCGACCGCGTGGTGATCAAGTTCCGGCGCGAGGGAACCGATGTGGAGGTGATCGGCCTCAACGCCGCGAGCGCCACTATGGTTGACAGGTTCGCTTTGCACGACAAGAGCGATGGCGTTGAACTGCTGGGGGCGCACTGACCATGAGCACGATCATTCATCACGAACAACGCGTCCTGGCCTGTGTGGACCAGTCACATTTCGCAGAGTATGTCACGGACTACGCCGCCTGGTGCGCTCAGCGCATGGCGCTTCCGCTCGAGCTGCTGCATGTACTGGAGCAACATCCGGATTGGGGACGGTCGGCTGATCATAGCGGCGCCCTCGGATTCAAGGCGCAAGATGTGCTGATGGAGGAGCTGGTTGTCGGAGAAGCCTCAGCCAACCGGGATGCCCGCGAGCGAGGCCGTCTCTTCCTCACAGGATTGTGCTCGCGAGCGTTAGACGCCGGCGTTGCGAATGCCAGCATTCGTCAGCGATATGGCGACCTCGCACCAACGCTCGCGGAGCAGGAACCAGGAGTCGAGCTCTTTGTCCTCGGTCGTCGCGGTGAATCGGCGGAGAGCACCGGGCGAGACCTGGGCCGCAATCTGGAAACGGTGGTCCGTGGGCTGCAGCGTCCCATTCTGGCAGTGTCGGAGCCATTTGTGACCCCCAAGCGTGTGATGATTGCGTTCGACGGAAGTGCGATCACCCGGCGTGGCGTGGCGTTAGTCGCCTCCAGCCCGATGTTCCGCGGCCTGTCGTGCGACATTGTGATGGCTGGCGATCTGGGCCGGCGCGGCGCGGCTACTCTTGCGGCGGCCGCTCGCGAGCTGCAGGAGTCGGGGCTTGAGACAGAGCCCCTGACACTTTCCGGTGATCCGGAACGCGCAGTTGTCTCGGCCATAAAATCTCGCGCCGCGGATCTGCTGGTCATGGGCGCCTACAGCCATTCATGGTGGCGCAACTTGATCAAGGGCAGTCGCACCGCCGACTTGTTGCGTGCAGCGAAGGTCCCAACGCTCTTGCTTCGGTAGCACAGCCGGGCAGACAACGAATGGCGGGGAGATGCGTCGCCGAGAAGTCTTTGCTCCGGTCCTCACGATGCCTCCCCCCCCACCCCTCTCACGCGAGGACCGCGGGTGAGGGCCTGCGCCGAGCCGCTATTCCACCACGACGTACGAGCGCACGCACGGATCCAGCTCGTCTAGGGTACAGATGGGCCCGAGCGCCAGCAAGTCGGGGTCACCGTTCCAGCGCCCGCTCGAGAGGCAGTCCTGCAGACCCACCGATGTCAGCAGGCGAAACCCCAGGCCACGAAGCGCCGCGCAACACTCGACAAACGCAGCGTACGAGTGAATGGCGGCAAGGATTCGGGCGTGCGTCGGAATTGTCTTGCCCATCCCTCGCAAGACCCCGCCCTCGGCGCCTTCGACGTCAATCTTCATGAGGGTGGGCGGCTCGCATTCTCCCGCCTCAATAAGCGACGCTCCCCGGGTGACGCTTACGACTTCATCGCCGCCGCCGAGCGCCAGCATTTTGGACGTACCGTCTCCGCCGAACGTAGTCTGTCCCTCGAAATCGCTGAGGGCGAGCGGCGAGACCTGTGCGTTCGCGACTGCGTTCCAGGCGAGGTGCCGGTTGAGCATGGCGCGGTTGTCAACCGATGGCTCAAAGGCAAAGACGCGACCGCTCGCACCTGCCCGCTGCGCCGCGCACAGCGTCATATAGCCATGGTGAGCCCCGACGTCCCACACGCAGTCGCCTGGCCGCACAAGCGAAGCGAACACGCGCATCTGCTCGCTACTTCGAAGTCCGGTGGCGTAGCCGCTTCCGGCACTCGCCATGCTCCACAACCGCCCTCGGTTTTCTCCCGAAAGAATCGGCACCGGCATCCGGCCGGCAAAGGGGAGCAACGCCCGGCTCACTACGCGAGGAAGTCTCATCAGAGTCTCTCCCGACTTCCCCCGCGGCTACACGACGCATCGGCTGAAGCCCGATATCAGTTGGTCAGTTGGTGGATGCGGGTCGCGATCATCGCGAAACACGCGGTATTGCATATAAGCATTGTGCAGCTCGCTTAGGCAAGCTTCCTCCGGCACTCCGGCCCGGCGGCGTCGCCGCCGTGAGAAAGGCCCGCAAGAACCTGTGCTCCGTCGCGCGTGTTTCAGTCGCTCGGCGAGCGACGTCTTGAATCCCAGTGAGTAGCGACCTGCCCACAATTGCGTCCCCCAGCTCGATCCTCGTCCTCGATGGCGCCTCACCTCATGTTCAGCTCAACGGAGACGAGGGAGAAGGTCGGGCGTCCGCGCATTTTGGCACTAACTCTTTACCTGCCTTAGAGTTCGGGCACCGGTCGACAACGGGATTTCAAAATGGTTATACCGACACATCTCCCAGGATGTGTGTCCGTGGAACGTGAAGTTCGCGCGGGCGTTGCCGGCGGGGTCGCCGTATGCGGCGCGGGGGTTCCTCGCCGGCAAGGACGCGCGCACGCTGGCCGAGCATATCCTCGCGATGGATGACGACGCGTACCGCGCCGCGTTCCGCGGGAGCGCCATGAAGCGGGCGAAGCTGGCGGGGCTGCAGCGGAATGCGCGGGTGGCGCTCGGGAACGTGGGCTGACGCGCGGTCCCGTTGCCGGCCACGTTGGCGGCAAGGCGCGTCCGGGAAGGGTACATCCCAAGCACGTCGCCGACGGTCTTGCAGGTGGGAGCCTGGAGGTAACCGATGCCTGGATCCGACACTTCGGTCGCTGAAGTCACGCATGTGTCGCGACACGGGTTCTGGTTGCTCCTCGACGGGGAGGAGCTGCTGGTGCCGTTCGCCGATTTCCCGTGGTTCCGCGACGCGACCATCGCGCAGATCACGACGGTCGAGTGGCCCACCCCCGACCACCTGCATTGGCCGTTGCTCGACGTCGACCTCTCGGTCGCCTCGATCCGGAAGCCGGCCGCGTTTCCGCTCGTGTCGCGGGCGACATCGGAGTCTCGGCCCCCAGTATGACTGTTGGGAAGGAGGCGAGGCCCGACGCGCCCCCCGCTGACACCGCGGCCACGCTCGACCTGACGGCACTCCGGCGCACGTGGGCCGACTGTGAGGCGACGGCAGCGTCAGTGCGCGCGCGTGTGGTCCTGACCGGACTGCGCCGCCCAGCCCGCGACCCGGACGAGCGGGCGTGGCTCATCGAGCGCGGCGAGACGCTGTTCGTGGAGGATGAGGCGGCAGGAGAAGCGGCGCGGCGCTACTACACGCGCAAGTACACGCGGCCGGACGAATGACGGACTGAACCGCCTCCGGTGTGTGCGCTGGAACGCTCATCGACCATCGGGTACAGCTGCCTACGCGCCTGCCCTCCGGAGAGTTCGACTCCCGGTCACCAACTCGATCACTCTACCGCTATCCAGCGACACCTCCCAAGAGGTGTGTCCATGGAACGTGACGTTCGCGCGGGCGCTGCCGGAGGGGTCCTCGTACGAGGCGCGGGGCGTCATCGGCAGCAACGACGCTTGCACCCTCGCGACGGACATCTTCGCGATTCCTCAGGAAGTGCTCGTGTCGTTCGCCGACTTCGCGTCGTGCCGCACGCGCCCGCACGAAGCGCGTCGTCCACCACCGATGTCCCCACCAGTCGCCGAGCCCCCGCACGCCTCATAGCTTCGCCCGTGTGCCCGCCGCTCGGCGAGGGCGCGTGCCATCTCCTCCGCTTTACTCCGATGCCGCTCGCGAAACGAACGCTCGCCCTCGCGCTCCTGCTCGCGTCCTGCACGCGTCCGGGCACCCGCACCCCGGATGACGTCGTCCCCTACGACATCGCCATCGTGGGCGGCCGCGTGATCGATCCCGAGTCGGGGCTCGACGCAGTGCGCAACGTGGGGATCCGCGCGGGCAACGTCCACGCCATCACCACGCAGCCGATCACCGGGCAAACCCGAATCGATGCAACGGGGCTCGTGGTGGCGCCCGGCTTCATCGACCTGCACCAGCACGCGCACACCCCGGAGGCGCTGCGAGCGAAGGTACGCAATGGTGTCACGGCGGTATTCGAGATGGAGATGGGTGTGCCGGATGTGGACGCATGGTGTGCGCAGGTCGGCGACAGCGCCCCGATCCACTTCGGTGCCGCGACGGGCCACATGTACCACCGCGTGTCGGTGCTCACCGGCAAGGCGCCGAGTTGGGACTTCCCGAGCGGCGAGGGCACGACGCGACCCGCGACGCCCGCCGAGATCGACGCGATCCGCCGGCGTGTCGAACGCGAACTGCAGCAGGGCGCGCTCGGCGTCGGGCTTGGCATCGAATGCACGCCGGCCGCGACGCCGTGGGAGGTGCTCGAGATGTTCCGCGCCGCCGCGCGGTTCCCGGGCGCGCCGGTGCACGTACATGTGCGCGGCACGGAGACCCCGTACTTCTGGATGGAAACCGCGGAGCTCTTCCTCGGCAACGTGACGACCGGCGCGCCGCTGCACATCCAGCATGCCAACAGCTCGTTCGGCAGCGATGCGCCCCGGCTCTTCGAGATGATATCGGCGGCCAGCGCGCGCGGCCTCGACATCACGACGGAGGCGTACCCGTACACCGCCAGCATGTCGTCCATTCGCGCGGCCCCGTTCGACGATTGGCGCGAGTGGCCCGACGAACGCTTCGCCCGGTTCGTGTGGCCGCCCACGGGCGAGCATCTCACCCGCGAGAGCTTCGGCCGCTATCGCGAACAGGGCGGCGTGGTGGTGATCGAGGGGATGAGCGAAGAACGCCTTCGCCCCGTGCTCGCCAGCCCGCTCACGATGATCGCGAGCGACGGCCGGCTCGATGCGACCGCGACGCCCGGGCAGGCCGTGCGGGGGCCAATCGCGCCCTGAGGGCCGCGTGACGCGTCGAAGGGAGTGGCGTTGCATCGACTGCGCGCGCGACGCGCGCAACCGCGCTCCACCTCATCGTCCCGCCAGCACCTCCGCCATGCGCGGATCGTCGCGCAACGCCGCGAAGCACGGATCGACGCGCATGCGCGCGCGCGTCTGCACCGACGGCACCTGCGTGATCTCCGTGAGCCACGCCAGCGCCGAGTCGCGCGCGCCGGCGCGGGCGGCGGCGCAGGCCACGGGATAGAGTTCAGACGCCCATGCACTGCCGCGCGCGGCGCCGGCCTCATCGGCGAGTCGCGCAACCGCGCGGATGGCGGTCGCGCGCGCCGCGACGTCACGGCCGGCGATGGCCTCGGCGATCGCGACCTCGCGCAGCACCGCCGCGCTCGCCGTCGGCCGTGCCGCCTCGGCGGCCAGCGACACCAGCGCACTGTCCGCCCACGCGCGCGCAGTGGCCGTTTCCCCACGCTGCACCAGCAGCTGCGCTCGCTGCAGCGCCCACTGGCCGCGGCCGCCGTCGAACGCGTCCACACCGATGCCGAGCAGCGCGCGCACGGCGGCCTCGTCGAGCAGCCATCCCGCCTGCGCGGCCATGACGAGCGCGGCGCGCCCCGGCGGCATCTCGCGCAGCATCGCGGCGAGCACCGTGCGCGCTCCGGCGGTGTCGCCGGCCGCGAGTTCCACCTCAAGGCGCGCCACCGCCGACTCCCCATTCGTCGGGGCGAGCGCGAGCGCGCGGTCGGCCGCGGCCCGCGCATCCGCGTAGCGACCGAGCGCGGCGAGCACGCGCGCCAGCGACCGCCACACCACCACGCTGCGCGGATCGATCGCACGCGCCCGCTCGAAGTGCGGCAACGCCTCCGCGGCGCGACCGAGACTCTCGTCGAGCAGCAGCGCGAGGTTGCCGGAGGCGCGCACATCGCCGGGATCGGCGCGCACGGCCGCTTCGAGTTCGCGCTGCGCGCCCGCCAGGTCACCCGCCACGAGGCGCAGCCAGGTGCCGATGGCCATGTGCCCGCGCGCGCCATCGGGATCGAGTGCGAGCACACGATCGGCCGCCTCGCGCGATGCCGCGGCGAGCGCGGGCGAGCGATCGCGTCCGTTCACGTAGAGCAGCACGCGGGCGCGCGCGAGCGCGACCCACGCCTCGACCAGCAGCGAATCGCGCGCCACCGCCTCCTCGAAGCGCGGGATCGCCAGCTGCTGCGCTGCCGGTCCGACATCGGCACCGAGTTGCACGGCCGCCTGCCCGCGCAGGTAGGCGTCGTAGGCGCGCGCGTCGCGCGAGGCCAGTTGCACCACGCGTGCGCGGTCGGTGCCGGTGACGGCGACCTCCATGGCGTCCACGACGCGGCCGGCGATCTCGCCCTGCACGCGCAGCAGGTCGGCACCCTGCGCGTCGAATGGTTCGCCCCAGCGGCTGCGCGGTGCGCCGTCACGCGGCACTTCCACGAGTTCGGGTCGCACGAGCACGCGCCGGTCATCGCCGGCGCCGAGCACCTGAACGGTACCGGTGAGCAGCCACCGCACGCCCAGCTCCTCGGCCACCTCGCGCGGCGACTTGGTGGTGCCGCGGTACTGCACCGAGCTCGCGCGCGCGATCACCACGAGCTCGCGCACACCGGCCAGACGGCCGCGGATCTCGTCGGTGATCCCTTCGGTGAGGTAGATGTCGGCGCTGTCCCCCTGATGCTCGAAGGGGAGCACGGCCACGGAGGGCGAGGCCACTCGCGCCTCGGCGATAGCCGGTGCGTCGGTGCGCGCGGCGACGCGCTGCCACGCGGCGACAGCAACCAGCATCGCGATCGCACCGGCCGCGGCCGCCATCCAGGCGCGGCGACGACGCGCGGCGCGCGTGCGTTGCGCTGCGAGTGGCGAGCGCGGCAGCAGGGCGCCGTCGGCACTGCCGACGGAAGCGGCGAGCGTGTCGAGCAGCACCGTCGCGCTCGAGGGGCGGTGATCGGGGTGCTTGGCGAGACACAGCATCACGAGCGCGGCGAGCGCAGTCGGCACCGACGGCGCCACGTCGGCGAGCGACGGCGGCGGGTCGCTCAGGTGCGCCAGCATGAGTTCGCGCGACGAGGCGCGATCGGAGAACGGATGCCGGCCGGCAAGCAGCTCCCACGCGAGCACGCCCCAGGCATAAATGTCTGCGGCCGTGTGCACGTCGCGGCCGGCGGCCTGCTCGGGTGCCATGTAGCCCGGCGTGCCGGTGGCGAGGCCGGCGCTCGCGTGCGACGCGTCGTTGCCCACGGGAAGGAAGGCGCGCGCCTCGCTCACCGCGCGCGCGATGCCGAAGTCGCTCACCAGTGCGCCGCGTCCGGCGAGCAGGATGTTCTCGGGCTTGATGTCGCGGTGCACCACGCCGCGCGCGTGCGCGTACTCGAGGGCACGCGCCACGTCGCGCAGGATGGCCACGCTCTCGGCCAGCGGGAGCGGGCCCTGCGCGGCGGGACGCGCGAGCAGGTGCGCGCGCAGCGAGTCGCCCTCCACGAAGGGCATGGTGTAGAACGGCAACCCTTCGGTCGTCGTCCCGGCTGCGAGCAGGGGCACGATGTGCGGGTCCTGCAGCGCGGCGGCAAGCGCGATCTCGCGCGCGAAGCGGTCCGCCGAGAGCCCCTGCGCGAGTTCGGCCGGCAGCACCTTCACGACGACGCGGCGATTGAGCGCGACCTCCGTGGCGAGGAAGACGCGCGCCATGCCGCCGCCCCCGAGTTCACGCTCGAGGGCGTAGGCGGTGCCGAGTGAGGGCAGATCGGCCGAGCGTGTCACCGCGGTGGCATTCCGGCGAGCGCGCGGAAGCGCGGGTCGTCGCGGAGGTTGGCGAACGTCGGGTCGACGGCGAGGCGTGGGCCGCGGATCCCCACCGCCGCCAGCGCGGGATCGCCGAGCCATGCGATGGCGCTGTCGCGTACGCCGGCGACGGCGAGCGCGGCGGCGAGGTCCGCGATCGTCAAGGCGTACGTCGTGCCGGACCCTCTTCGCTCCATGCGAAGCGCCGCCCGCGCGCGAATGGCCGCTGCGAGCGTCTCTTCGGGCCGGCCTGCGAATGCCTCGGCGATCGCGAGATCCACCAGCACGCGCGCTCCCGACCCTTCCCCCGCCGCATCTGGCTGCAGCAGACGCCGTGCCGAATCTCCCCAAGCACGGGAGCCAGCGCGGTCCCCACCGTAACGAAGCAGGATGGCGCGGTTTACCGCCCACTCGGCGCGGTCCGTACCCGTCGCGGACGCATCGAGTGCCAGCAGGCGGGTCAGGGTCGGACCATCCAGCAGCCATCCATAGTTCACGCCGAACAGGACGGCACTCGCCTCATCCGTCACGGTCGGGACGAGTTGGCGGAGCAGCGCGCGTGCGGCGGCCGTGTCACCCGCCGCGATTTCGACTTGCACCCGACTGTCCACGATGCTGGCGCTTCCAGGCAGCAGTTCCAGAGCGCGGTCGGCAGCGACCCGAGCTTCGGCCAACCGGCCAGCCGCGCGGAGCGCCTGCGACAAACTGAGGAACGTGCTCGCATTGCCCGGGTCCAGCGCTGCGGCCTTCGTGAAATGGGGCACGGCCTCCTCGCTCCGTCCGAGACTCTGCATGAGCAGCAGCCCGAGATTGCCAGCGAAGCGGTAGTCACCTGGCGCAACGCGCGCCCCGCGCTCCAGCACCACGCGAGTGGCCTCGTAGTCCCGCGCAATCCCCCGCGCGTGGTACGACCGCGCAAGCAAGGCCTGCGGCGAACCGGGTGCCAGCTGCTCGACCCGCTCGACAGCCTCCTCTGCCTGGGCAATCAGCGCCGGATCGTTCGCACGCCCGTTCAGCACCCGAAGTGTTCTCACAAACGCGACACCCAGCCACGCGTCCACGAAGGTCGGGTCACGCTGCACGGCCTCCTCGAAATACGGGGTCGCGCGCTCGAGCGCCGGCAGTCGCGGGTTCGCGCCCCATTCCGTCGCGGCGCGTCCACGCAGGTACGCATCGTACGCCGCCGGATCGGTGGTGGGCACCGCGATGGTGCGAGCGCGATCGGCCCCCGCGAGCTTCACCTCCATCGCGTCGACCACGCGGCCGGCGATGTCGCCCTGCAGCCGCAGCGCGTCGGCGCCTTCGGCATCGAACGGCTCGCCCCAGCGCGTGCGAGGCTGGCCATCGGCGCCCACCTCCACGAGCTCCGGACGCACGATCACGCGGCGCGTGTCACCGCTGCCCGAGATCTGCACGGTGGCCGTGAGCAACCAGCGCACGCCGAGCTCTTCGGCGATCTCGCGCGGCGACTTGGTGGTGCCGCGGTACTGCACCGAACTGCCGCGCGCGATCACGGCGAGGTCACGCACGCCAGCCAGACGGCCACGCAGTTCGTCGGAGAGTCCTTCGGTGATGTAGGCGTCGGCCGTGTCCCCCTGATGTTCGAAGGGGAGCACCGCGAGACCGGGCGTGGCATTGGCCGCAGCCGCGCCGGCCGCGGGCGTTGTGTCGGCCCCATCGCCGTCACGCCCCGCCAACCAGGCACCGCCGGCGAGCACCAGCACCAGCGCCGCTGCGGCGATCCCCATCGTGCGCCCGCGCCCCGCCGCGGCCACCGACGCGCGCGTACCCGACGTGGCGCCGAGCGCCGACGTCGCCCCGCCGAGTGCCGCGAGCACGGCGTCCGCATCGGCGGGACGCTCGGCGGGCGCCTTGGCCAGGCAGCGCATGATCAGCGCACCGAGTGCGGGCGGCAGCCCGGGACGCACCTCGTCCAGCGGCTTCGGCAGTTCCGACAGCTGCGCCGCCACGAGCTGCGCGGCGCTCGTGCGCGACGCGAACGGATGCGCGCCGGCGAGCAACTCGTACGCCACCATGCCCCAGGCGTACAGGTCGGCGCGGTGATCGGTGGCGTCGCCTACTGCCTGCTCCGGCGCCATGTACGCCGGCGTGCCCAGCGACATCCCCACCGACGTGAGCGTGCCGCCCACCGGCTGCTCCGCCGTGTGGGTGCGCGCGGCGGTGAGCGCCTTGGCAATGCCGAAGTCGGCCACCACCGCGCTGCGCCCGCTGAGCAGCACGTTCTCCGGCTTGATGTCGCGGTGCACGATGCCACGCGCGTGCGCGTACTCCAGCGCCTCGGCGATGTCACGCAGAATGCGCAGCGCCTCCTCGAGCGGCACCGATCCCTGCTGCATCCGCGCACGCAGCGACTCGCCCTCCACGAAGGGCATTGTGAAGAAGGGGAGCCCCTCGCCCGTGGTCCCGGTGGCGTGCACGGGCACGATGTGCGGGTCCTGCAACGCGGCGGCGAGCGCGATCTCGCGCGCGAAGCGCTCGGCCGAGAGCCCCTCGGCGAGCGCGCGGCCGAGCACCTTCACGACGACGCGGCGGTTGAGGGCGACTTCCGTCGCGACGAAGACGCGCGACATGCCGCCACCGCCGAGTTCGCGCTCGATGCGATAGGCGTCGCCGAGGGTGGGCATGGCGTCTTGGCCTCCCGTCGTCACGGGGCCTCCGCCAGCACGCGCTCGAGCGCAGGATCGCCGAGCAGCGGCTTGAAGGCGGGGTCGAGGCGGACGTAGGCGGCCGTGTACTGCACTCGGACGGCGAGGCAGGTGCGGATCCACTCAATCGCACGCGCGCGGTCGCCCACGAGCGTCGCGGCACGGGCCGCCACATAGCGGTAGTAAGCCAGTTCCAAGGCCCACTCGGAACCGCCTGCAATGCGCCCGAGCTCCAGGCCGCGGTTCAGGGAGGCCAAGGCCTCGACCGCCCGGCCAGCATAGGCGTGCATCAGTCCGAGGATGACGTGGGTCTGCGCGTCGCGAGGCGCCGCCTTCAGCTGCGCTTGGAGCATCTGCACGGCAGCATCCGCCTCGACGCGTGCCCGTGCATGATCGCCACGGTGGTGCAGCACCTCGGCACGCACCAAATGGTAGCCGTCCGCGACATCGAACGCACTCGCTGGCAGCTCCAGCAGTCGCCTGACATCCGCGTCTGACAACAACCACCAACGGTCCTCATACAGTGCAGTGAAGGCCAACAGGCGGTCCGCCGGTATGTCCGCCTTGGCGACCTCAATCAGCGCTCTTGCGGCGGCGAGGTCCCCTGCAGCGAGTTCCCCAGACAGCTGGTATGAGAACGTCGAGAGGGACGTCGGCGCGAGGGCCCGTGCACGTGCGAAGGAAGCGCGGGCCTCGTCGAGGCGCCGCAACCGGAGGAGGTAGATCCCGCGGCTCGTATGCAGGTTCGGCGTGCGTGGGTCACGCCGGACCGCCTCGGTGCTCAGCCGCAGCGCCTCTTCGAAGCGCCCGAGGAGTGCTTCGCGTGACGCCAATCCGATGAGGATCCGCGGATCGCCGGGCTCGAGGTCGAGTGCGCGCCTCTGGTCGGCGTAGCTCCCCTCGATGTCTCCTTCGAACCGAGCGCGCACGGTTGATCGCAGCCGGAAGAAGTCGCTGCCCTGCGGCGCGCGCCGCTCGAGCTGTGCCAGCGCGGCACGGGCGCGCCCCTCGTACTCGGGCAGGGGCCCTTCGATGACGGTCAGATTGCTGTAGGCAACGCCGATGGCACGCCAGGCGTCCACGAGCCCGCTGTCAAGCGCCGCCGCCTCCTCAAAGAAAGAGATCGCGGCCTTGAGCGTGCGCACGTTGGTGTTGGCGCCAGCATCGATCGCTGCCACCCCGCGGAGGTACCGGTCGTATGCGTCGGCATTGCTCGTGGGCAACTCGACAAGCCGCGACCGGTCCGTCCCCGCTACCGCGACTTCCATCGACCCCACCACCTTCGTCGCCACTTCACCCTGCGCGCGCACGAGGTCCTCCATCGGCCCCTCGAACGGCTCCCCCCCGCGGCTCTGCAGCCGCCCGTCGGCCGTGACCTCCACCAGCTCCGGACGCACCACCACCCGCCGCTCGGCGCCGCTCCCGATCACGCGCACCGTGCCCGTGAGCAGCCAGCGCACGCCCAGCTCCTCGGCGATCGCCTGCGGCGTCTTGTCGGTGCCGCGGTACTGGTTGGAGCTCGCGCGCGCGATCACGAGCAGCTCGGCCACGCCGGTCAGCTTGTTGCGGATCTCGTCGGTGATGCCTTCGGTGAGGTAGACATCGGCGCTGTCGCCCTGGTGCTCGAAGGGGAGCACGGCCAGCGAGGGCGCCGCGTCGGCGCTGGCAGCCGCCGCCGCCCCAGCTCCACTCCGACTCGCCCACCACGCCCCGCCACCGAGCACGAGTACCAGCGCCGCCGCGGCGATGCCGAGCGTGCGCCCGCGCGCCGGCGCGGCCACCGGCGCGCGCGTGCCCGACGTCGCGCCCAATGCCGAGGTGGCCCCACCGAGCGCCGCCAGCACCGCCGCCGCGTCGGTCGGACGCTCCATCGGCGCCTTGGCCAGGCAGCGCATCACCAGCGCGCCGAGCGCGGGCGGGAGGCCCGGACGCACCTCGTCGAGCGGCTTCGGCATCTCGGACAGCTGCGCCGCCATGAGCTGCGCCGCGCTCGTGCGCGACGCGAACGGATGTGCACCGGCGAGCAGCTCGTACGCCACCATGCCCCACGAGTACAGGTCGGCGCGGTGATCCACGGTGTCGCCCGCCGCCTGCTCCGGTGCCATGTACGCCGGCGTGCCCAGCGAAAGGCCGAACGAGGTGAGCGTGCCCCCCGGCACCGTGGCGCGCACCGCACTCACGGCCTTGGCGATGCCGAAGTCGGCCACCACCGCGTTGCGCCCGCTCAGCAGCACGTTCTCCGGCTTGATGTCGCGGTGCACGATGCCGCGCTCGTGCGCGTATTCCAGCGCTTCGGCCACGTCGCGCAGGATGCGCACTGCCTCCTCGAGCGGCACCGCGCCGCGGCGCATGCGCTCGCGCAGCGACTCGCCCTCGATGAAGGGCATCGTGTAGAACGGCAGCCCCTCGGCCGTGGCGCCCGTGGTGAGCACCGGCACGATGTGCGGGTCCTGCAGCTGCGCAGCCAGCGCCACCTCGCGCGCGAAGCGCTCCGCGCTCACCCCCTGCAGCAGCTCCGGCGACAGCACCTTGACCGCCACGCGACGCGAGAGCGCGGTGTCCGTGGCCACGAACACGCGCGACATGCCGCCGCCGCCGAGTTCACGGTCCAGCGTGTAGGCGGTGCCGAGCGCCGCCTGCACGGAGGGCAGGATGTCGTCGCGGCCGCCCGTCGCGGCGGGACGGTTCGATGCGGGCGGCGTGGAATCCGGCGAGCCGGCGGGCGGGAGGGAATCGGACATGCGGCGGATGGCGGGCGTGGTGCTCACGGTGCGCGGGAAAGGACTCCGCGGTCGTGCGGATATTATGCGTCCGCGCGCGATCCGTCGAACCGGTCTTCCGTGGTGATGCAGGCAGCAGGCCGGCACCTCGATTCGGCCCGAAGCCCGCCCCATCGGCATCGCCCTGTCGGGGCGACAACGCGGCCGCTATGCTTTTGCGCGCCGACTCGTCCACGGGCGGCGTCATGCCGGCTGGCCACGACATCCACCGCCCTCGAGGGTGCGTCCGATGCAACGCAGGCGTTTCGTCGTGTTCCTGCTCGCACTCGCATGTGCGCACGTGCCCTCACTGCGTGCCCAGGCCCCCTGCCCGCCCGGCGACATCAGCCAGCATGCGGGCGCGTGGCGCCCTCGACCATTCGCGAAGGCCACCGCGACGCACCGAGCCGCCGCGGGCTCGTACAACCGCGCCACCGCCGACCGCACGCTCGACACGATCCTCGCGCTGTTCCGCGCCGCGTACCCGCAACCCACCGGCACCAACGCGTACTTCGATCGGGACCTCACGTTCTCCACGCCCGAGCGTGGACGGCCGTTCGGCTACGCCTTGTCACTGGCGTTCAGTGGCTTCTACTGCACGGCGGCCGGGCGGATCGCCGAGTACGGCGAAAGCGGCGTGTTCGTGAACGTGGAGGTGAACCGCTTCGAGAGCGCGGGACTGCTCATGGCGGCCTCCGCGCCGTCCATGAACACGTCCGATGGCGAGCACCGCTTCAACGCCGCCGACGACGACGCTGATCAGTACACCATCGGCGGACAGCGCGTCTTCCTGATGCCGAAGGCGTCCGGCACGCTGCGCGGCGCGGATCATTACACCAAGAACGAGTACTCGCGCGACGACGACCCGCCGGACTGGCAGTGGTTCGTCATCCGCAAGGCCGACGTGCCGCTCATCCTCCCCGTGACGCGCCGCGCGTACGTGCAGCAGTTCCGGAGTGAGCTCCAGGACTACACGCAGCGCGAGATCGCGAAGCTGCTGCAGGCCGCGCGGTCGGGCGAGAACTCGGCTACCGCGTACGTTCCCGTCCTCGCGCGCGGCCAGGCCGCGTACCTGCAGGCGGTCGACGATTACCTCGCCCAGGCGGACGCCGCGGAACTCGCACGGCCCGTGTCCGAGCCGCTGATGTTCCTCGCCCGCGATCCCGACAAGCCGTCGCTGCGCTTCGCGGATGGCGATCGCATCATGGCGACGCTGAACCCGGCGTACATGGACCCGTCGCTGCCGGCCCATGTGCCGCAGTTCATCGTGATCCAGCTCTCCGCGCGAGCGACACGTCATGCATACGAGGCGAATGTCCGCGAGCGGATCATGACGGGGCTCGACGTCGACGCACTGAAGGCGTTGCTCGACCGATAGGGGCACCGGGATGAGGCGACAAGGCCACACCCTTGCCTCCCCCCGCGGGCGACGCCGTAGTTTACTGTGTGAGCACGCGACGCCGCGTCTTGTGACGGACTGCCAGGACCACTGCGGAGGAAGAGCATGCCTCGCCTCGAGAACAAGCGCGCCATCGTCACCGGTGGCGCCGTGGGCATCGGCCGCGCCTGCGTGCAGCGCATGGCGCAAGCGGGCGCGAAGGTCGCCATCTTCGATGTGCTCGACACCGACGGACGCGAACTCGCCGACACCCTGACCGCGCTCGACCACACCGTGATCTTTCGGCACGTGGACGTGACCGACGAGGGCGCCATGCAGCGCGCCATCGACGACGTCGCGGCCACCTTCGGCGGGCTCGACGTGCTCGTGAACAACGCCGGCATCTCCGGCACCCCCAGTCCGGTCGATCAGGTCACCGAAGCCGACTGGGATCGCGTGCAGGCCGTCAACGTGAAGGGCGTCTTCTTCGGCACGAAGCACGCCATTCCGCATCTGCGCGCGGCGGGCGGCGGCTCGATCATCAACCTGTCGTCCATCGCCGGGCTCATCGGCGTGGGCGGACTGGCGCCGTATCACGCCTCCAAGGGCGCGGTGCGCCTCATGAGCAAGAACGACGCGATCACCTACGCCGCCGAGCGCATTCGTGTGAACTCGATCCATCCGGCGTACATCTGGACGCCGATGGTCGAGAATCACCTGCGCGCCACCGCCCCCGATCTCGAGGCCGCGAAGGCCGCCGCCGGCGCCGTGCATCCCGTGGGACACATGGGCGAACCCGACGACATCGCGTGGGGCGTGGTCTACCTCGCGTCCGACGAGGCGAAGTTCGTCACCGGGACGGAGCTCGTGATCGACGGCGGCTACACGGCGCACTGACGTGACGCTCACCGCCCCGCACGCCCGCTCCGCCGACGCTTGCCTCACCGCGCTCGAGAGCGTCGCGGAGGGGCTGACCGGGGCCGAGGCCGCACGTCGACTCGCCCAGCACGGCCCGAACCGACTGCCGGAGGTGCACGCGCGCGGGCCGCTGCTGCGGTTTCTCGTGCAGTTCCACAACGTGCTCATCTACGTGCTGCTGGGCGCGGCCGCCGTGACGGCCGCGCTGCAGCACTGGGTGGACACGGGCGTGATCCTGGCCGTCGTGCTCGCCAACGCGATCATCGGCTACGTGCAGGAGGGGAAGGCGGAGTCGGCGATGGCCGCGATCCGTGGCATGCTCGCCCCGCGTGCTGCCGTGCGACGCGACGGACGGCGCACCACGATCGACGGCGCCGACCTCGTGCCCGGCGACATCGTGCTGCTCGAAGCCGGCGACAAGGTGCCGGCCGACCTCCGCATCATCGACGCGCGCGGACTCGGCGCGCAGGAGGCGATCCTCACCGGCGAGTCGGTGCCGGTCGAGAAGACCGTGGAGTCGGTGGCAGACGACGCGCCGCTGGGCGACCGGCGATCGATGCTCTGGTCCGGCACGCTGATCACGCAGGGCACGGCCGTGGGCGTGGTCGTGGCCACCGGGCAGGCCACGGAGATCGGACGCATCGGCGGCCTGCTCGAAGGCGTCGAGCAGCTCACCACGCCGCTCGTGGCGAAGATGGATCACTTCGCGCGCTGGCTGACGTTCCTGATCCTGCTCGTCTCCGCGCTGCTGCTCGTCTACGGCTACTTCGTGGACCACTACGACTTCGGCGACATGTTCATGGCCGTCGTCGGCATCGCCGTCGCCGCGATCCCGGAAGGCCTGCCCGCGGTCATGACGATCACGCTCGCCATCGGCGTGCAGGCCATGGCGCGTCGTCACGCCATCGTGCGCCGCCTGCCCGCGATCGAATCGATCGGCTCGGTGTCGGTGATCTGCTCCGACAAGACCGGCACGCTCACGCGCAACGAGATGGTGGTGGTGGTCGCCGAAACGCCAGCGGGCGTGTTCACCATCGGTGGTGACGGCTACGCGCCCCACGGCGAGATCAGTCCGGCGGGCGACCTGTCACGGCTCGGGCGCGCCGCCGCCCAGTGCAACGACGCGTCCCTGCACGACCGCGACGGCACGTGGCTCGTGGAGGGCGATCCGATGGAGGGCGCGCTGCTCGCCTTCGCCGGCAAGGCGGGGGGCGATCACTCGGCGCGCCGACTCGACGCGATCCCCTTCGACAGCCGGCATCGCTACATGGCCGTGCTCACGCAGGGCGTGGACGCACGGGAGACGCATGTGAAGGGCGCGCCGGAGCGCATCCTGCGCATGTGCCGCGACATCGACGAACGCGACTGGCATGACCGCGCCGATGCGATGGCCCGGCAGGGGCTTCGTGTGCTGGCGCTCGCCTCGCGCGCCGAAGCGGGTGATCGGATCGAGGCGGCATCACTCGACGGCAGTCTCACCTTCCTCGGCCTCGTGGGCCTCATCGACCCGCCTCGCCCGGAGGCCATTGCCGCCGTCGCCACGTGCCGCGCCGCCGGAATCCGCGTGAAGATGATCACCGGCGACCATGCGGGCACCGCGGCGGCGATCGCCGAGCAGATCGGCCTGGAGCACCCCTCAGGCGTCCTCACCGGTGCCGAGCTCGATGACCTCGACGAGGCACAGCTCGCACTCGAGGTGGCCAATGTGGACGTGTTCGCGCGGACCAGTCCCGAGCACAAGCTGCGCCTCGTGATGGCGCTGCAGGCCAACGGCCTGTCGGTGGCCATGACGGGGGACGGCGTGAACGACGCGCCTGCGCTCAAGCGCGCCGACGCCGGCATTGCGATGGGGCTGCGAGGCTCGGAGGCCGCGAAGGAGGCGGCCGACCTCGTGCTCGCCGACGACAACTTCGCAAGCATTGCCGCCGCCGTGCGCGAGGGGCGCACCGTGTACGACAATCTCACCAAGGTGATCAGCTGGACACTGCCCACGAACGCGGGCGAGTCCCTCACCATCATCGTTGCGCTGCTGCTCGGGCTCTCACTGCCCGTCACGGCGGTGCAGATCCTCTGGATCAACCTCATCACCGCCAGCACGCTCGGCCTCGCGCTGGCCTTCGAGCCCACCGAACCGCACACCATGGCGCGTCCGCCACGACCGCGCGATGCACCGATTCTCTCGGGCGCCCTGGTGTGGCACGTGCTCTTCGTGAGCGTGCTCTTTCTCGCCGCCGTGTTCGGCGTGTTCGCGTATGCCGTCGACCGGGGCTATCCACTTGCGCTCGCGCAAACGATGGCGATGAACACCCTGATCGTGCTCGAGATCTTTCATCTCTTCTTCATTCGCAACATCCACGGCGCGTCCCTCACCTGGGACACCGTGAAGGGCACGAAGGTCGTGTGGCTCGTGGTACTCGTGATCACGGTCGCACAGTTCGCCGTGACCTACGTGCCGTGGCTGCAGACGATGCTGGGGACGCAGTCCGTCGCGCTCATGGACGGGGTATTGATCGTGGCCGTCGGTGTCGCCTTCTTTGCCCTGATCGAAATCGAGAAGCAGATTCGGCTCGGGCTGAACAGCCGCGGCGCAGCGACGTCTCGCTGACGTCGTCCCGCATTCCTTCATCCATCTCGCCATGTCAGGGCTCGCCACCGAGATCCTGCTCATCCTCCTGCTGCTGGTGCTGAACGGCCTCTTTGCCATGTCGGAGATCGCCGTCGTCACGGCCCGACGCATCCGGCTGGCGCAGCGCGCGGACGCGGGTGACCGCGGCGCAAGGATCGCGCTCGAACTGGCCGAGGATCCGACCCAGTTCCTCTCCACGGTCCAGGTGGGCATCACCCTCATCGGCATTCTCGCCGGTGCCTTCGGCGGGGCGAGCATCGCCGGGCAGCTGGCGGAGCTCCTGCGGGCGTATCCGGCGGTCGCGCCCTACGCCGAAGCACTCGGGCTCGGCCTCGTCGTCGCCGCCATCACCTACCTCTCGCTCATCTTCGGCGAACTGGTGCCCAAGCGCATCGCGCTCGCGGCGCCGGAGCGCATTGCGTCGCTCGTCGCGCGCCCGATGCGCGCCGTCTCGCGCGTCACCGCGCCGCTCGTGCAGCTCCTGACCGGCTCCACCAACCTCATGCTGCGGCTGCTCGGCGTGCGTGCACACATGGATCCGGGGATCACCGAGGAGGAGGTGCGCGCCACCCTCGAGCAAGGCGCGGAAAGCGGTGTGGTGCAGCCCGTCGAGCACGAGGTGGTGCAGCGCGTCTTCCGGCTCGGCGACCGCCGCGTGAGCGGCCTCATGACACCGCGCCCGGAGATCGACTGGATCGACCTCGCACAGGGGGATGAGGCGGTGCGCGCGGAGCTCGGCGAGTCACCTCGGTCGCTCGTGCTCGTGTGCCGGAATGTGGTGGACGAGATCGTCGGCTTCGTGCGGGCCGAGGACCTGCTCACACGATGCATCGCGGGGCAGGTGCCCGATCGCGCAGCCCTCGAGACGCTCGCGCGTCCGCCACTCTTCGTGCCCGAGGCGATGCCGGCGCTCGACCTGCTGGAGGCGCTGCGACGCGGCCGACAGCATGCGGCGGTGGTGCTCGACGAATACGGCGGCGTCTCGGGCATCGTGACTCTCGACGACGTGCTCGAGGCGCTCGTCGGGACGATACCCGAGACGGACTCCGAGGCCGGCGAGCACTGGCTCGTGCAGCGCGCGGATGGCAGCTGGCTGGTGGACGGGCAGGCTCCCATCGCCGATCTCGAGGAGGTGCTCGACGCGTCCCTCGTGAACGAAGAGCGCCCCGGCTACGAGACCGTCGGCGGCTTCGTGATGACCGCGCTCGAGCACCTGCCGCGCGTCACCGATCACTTCGTTCGATCGAACTACCGCTTCGAAGTGGTGGACATGGACGGCCGGCGCGTGGACAAGGTGCTCGTCACGCGCGCGGCGTCCGCCTCGCACGAGCGTCAGTGAACGGGAGGGCCGCTTCCGGCCGGACCTGTACTATCGGCTCAACGTGATCCTGCCGGAGGATCTCGGGCTCGAGGACGTGGAGCTGGCGCACATCCGCCGTGTGCTGGAAGCGCATGCCGGCAACAAGGCGGCGGCCGCGCGTGCGCTTGGCATCAACCGACGCACGCTCGATCGCTAGCTGCGGACGTGACGATCGCGCCACCCGATGAGCCGAATCCGCCGCCGTCTCCGCCTCTCTCACTGACGGCCACCGACTCACCGCGCACAGCACCCCGCCACGCGCTCGGACGGCCGATCGACACCTGGGAGGGTTGCATGCCCCGTTCCGTCATCGCCCGCGCCGCCGGCTTGCTGCTCGCCGGCTCGTTCCTTGCCGCCTGCAGCGAATCGGCAGACACGCTGAGCGCACCCGCGGAATCCGCCGCCGCGAGCGCGCGCACGTCGCTGCCCGAGCACGCCGTGATCGCGCAGTCCGTGGCGGCGCTGCGCCGTGCCACCGCGCCGTACCACGACATCGCGACCGCCATCGCCGACGACTTCGCCACGCCGGTCACGCCGTGCTGGTACCACGGCGACCTCGGCGCCATGGGCTACCACTACGCCGACGTCACTCGCCTGGACGGTGTCATCGACTCGCTCGCGCCCGAAGCGCTCGTGTACGAACCGCTCGCCGGCGGGAAGATGGCGCTCGTGGCGGTGGAGTACATCGTGCCGATCAGCGAGTGGCGCGGCGAGGGGCGTCCCACGCTCTTCGGGCGAGCGTTCGACGAGAACACCGGACTCGGTCTCTACGTGCTGCACGTCTGGGCCTGGCGCGACAACCCGGCGGGGCTCTTCGCACCGTGGAACCCTCGAGTCTCCTGCCAGTACGCCGCCGAATCGGAGGATCGCGGACACACGCACTGAGCTGTGCGGCGAGATCACCACGAACAACGAGGGGCCGGTCTGCAGACCGGCCCCTCATGCGTTGCCCCCGTGCGCCGTAGGCGTCACGCGCTGTCGCGCGACGACATCACACGAACATGTCGGGGCTGATCTCCAGCGAGACCTCCGAGATCTTGTGCGCCGGGATGCCGCTGCGCCGCGCGTGCTCGAGCACCGCCTCCGGATTCGGCGCGATGTACTCGCAGTAGATCTTGCCCTCCGAATCGGAGACGTAGCTCTTGACCCAGACGACTTCGGGCATCTCGGCGAGCACCGCGTTGGAGTTCCGGCCGGCGCCCTGCAGCTGTTCCGGCGTGAGCGAGCCGACGTTGCGTTCGATGATGTAGCGAGGCATGGACAGATGGATGAAGGGTGAAAATCGATCAGGTGGACAACAACAGGGTGGCCGCCGCGGTGAGCGCGGGCTCGCCGAGCTCCTCGGCAATCGCGCGCGCCTGCTCCGCACACTGGCGGGCCTCGTCGGGCATTCCGAGCTCGCGCAGCACGCGCGCCAGCCGCTCGAGCATCCAGCCTTCGCCGCGCCGGTCACCGAGCACGCGCCGCAACGCGAGCGAACGCTCCACGCTCGTGCGTGCCTCCTCGAGCCGACGGCTGGCAAGACACACGTCGCCCAGCGTGGCGAGAGCGTGCGCGGCCAGCTGC
>JAABRO010000012.1:0-409 GCA_011390885.1 Gemmatimonas sp.
CGTGCGCGGCGGTGTCGCGCCCGACCACCCGAAGATCAAGTCGGTCACGCGCATCTTCGAGCGCATCGCCGCGCAGCCGGGCTTCCGCTTTCTCGGCCACGTGCGCGTGGGCCAGGATGTGACCATCGACGAGCTGCGCGCGCGCTACGACGTGGTGCTGCTCAGCTACGGCGCCGAAACCGACCGGCCGCTCGGCATTCCCGGCGAGACGCTCGTCGGCAGCCACGCGGCCACGGAGTTCGTGGCCTGGTACAACGGGCACCCGGACTACGCCGCCGCGTCGTTCGACCTCACGCAGCGCGAGGCCGCGGTCATCGGCATCGGCAACGTGGCCATGGACGTGGCGCGCATCCTGGCCAAGCCCACGACGGTGCTCGCGACCACGGACCTGGCCGATCATGCGCTCGAG
>JAABRO010000012.1:419-79741 GCA_011390885.1 Gemmatimonas sp.
CATTCACGTCGTGGCCCGCCGTGGTCCGGTGCAGGCGGCGTGCACCACGCCCGAACTGCGTGAACTCGGCGAGCTCGAGGGCGTGGACGTGGTCGTGAATCCGCGCGACCTCGAGCTGGACCCGGCGAGCGAGGCGCAGCTGGCCGCGATGGAGGACCGCAACCCGGCCAAGAACCTCGAGGTGCTGCGCGGCTGGGCGGCGCGTCCGCTCACCGGGGCGAAGCGCCAGGTGGTGCTGCACTTCAACGCCTCGCCGGTGGCGCTCACCGGCACGGAGCGCGTCGAGGGGATCACGATCGTGCGTAACCGCCTCGAGGATGACGGGCGCGGTGGCGTGCGCGCAGTCGCCACTGACGAGACGACGGAGCTGCCGGTGGGGCTCGTGTTCCGCTCGGTGGGCTACAAGGGCAAGGCCATTCCCGGCGTGCCATTCGACGAAGGGCGCGGCGTGGTGCCCAACGTGCACGGGCACGTGGTGGAGCAGGCCGGGAGCGAGACAGCGGTGCCGGGGCTCTACGTGGCCGGCTGGATCAAGCGCGGCCCGCAGGGGGTGATCGGCACGAACAAGCAGTGCGCCGCCGACACGGTGGCGCAGATCGTGGCCGACGCGGCCGCGGGGGCGATTCCGCGGGTCAGCGCGTCCGCGTCGTCGATCGACGCGCTGCTGGCAGAGCGGGGCGTGCTGGTCACGAGCTGGGCCGACTGGCAGGCGCTCGACCGGGCGGAGCAGGAGCGTGGCGCGGCGGCGGGGCGTCCGCGCGCCAAGTGCACGGCGGTCGAGGAGATGCTCGCGATCATCGCAGCGAACCGCGCCAGCTGACGCTCCGTCGGGCATTGCCCGACTGTCGACGTGGACGTTGGCGGGAAACTTGGAACGCGCGGACCCCTGAGGGTGCCGCGCGTTGCTCGTTTCTCCATCCCCGGCGGGAGGTCTGATGACGCCACGTCGCACGTGGCTGGTACTCGGTGCGGTCGTCGTCGTGATGGTCGCGGGCTGCGTGCATCGCCTCCAGCGCGTGACCACTCCGCCCGAAGCGGCCGCCACACTCGACCGGAAGTCCCCGTTCCTCAAGGCGCACCTGCGTGATGGCGCGCTGCTGGTGCTCTCCTCGTGGTCGGTGGACGACACCGCACGCGTCGTGAGCGGCGCAGGCACCCGCTACGACATGACGCGGGCGATCGTTGGTGAGGGACCGCACGCGCTGGCGCTCGACTCCGTCGTGCTTTTCGAGACGAACGTCACGCGCCCGTCGGAGAGCATCGCGATGATGAGCATCCTCACCGGCGTGTCCCTGGGTGTCACCGCCTACTGCGCCGCGAACCCGAAGTCCTGCTTCGGCTCGTGCCCCACGTTCTACGTCACCGACGGGTCGCGCGAGCTGCTGCAGGCCGAAGGGTTCTCGGCGAGCATTGCGCCGAGTCTCGAGGCGCGCGACGTGGATGTGCTCTACCGCGCGAGGCCAACGATGGGGCGCGAAGTGCGCGTGGACATGGTGAACGAAGCGTACGAAACGCACGTGGTGCGCTACGCCAACCTGCTCGTGGCGCCGCGGCCTTCCGGCCACCGCGTGCTCCCCGACGTGCACGGCGCCTACTGGACCGTGACGCCGCCGGCGGCTCCGTCGCGCTGCACCGCGTCCGACGGCGACTGCGCGGCGCTGCTGGCTGACTTCGACGGCCGTGAGCGGCTGAGCGCGGCCGATTCGTTCGACCTCGGCGCCCGCGAGGTGATCGACCTCGTCTTCGCTGCGCCGCCTGCCGAGCCGGCGCTGTTCATCGCCTCGCGGCAGTCGCTGCTGCCCACGTTCGTGCTCTACCAGGGGTTCTCGTGGCTCGGCACCGGGGTGGGGGAGTGGATGGCCACGCTGGAACGGCGGGATGGCGAGACGGTGCGGCGCCTCGAGGGACCGGCGCGCGCACTCGGTGGCATCGACGTGCTCGTCGCAAACGCGCACGGCGGCTGGGACTCGCTCGCCACGGTGCGCGAGACCGGACCGCTGGCGGCCGATGCGCGCCTCGTGCCGCTCCCCTCGACTGCGGACGGCGGTCCGCTGCGGGTGCGCCTCCGCCTGGCGAAGGGCGCGTGGCGCGTGGACGCAGCGGCGCTCGTATCGCGCGTATCGCCTGCGACGCCGCAGCGCCTCATGCCGGCTGTCGTGCTGCGCGACGGCCGGCCCGACGAGGCCGCGCGTGCGAAGCTCATGGACAGCACCGCGCCGCTCACCACCTTCCCGGGCGATCGCTACACGCTCGTGTATCGGCTGCCCGGCGAGGCGTCGGCGCACGAGCTCTTCCTCGAGACGAAGGGCTACTACCTCGAGTGGATGCGCCAGGAGTGGATCGCGGAGGAGAACCGCGCGCTGGCCGCATCGCTCTTCCTCGACCCTGCCGGCGCGTTGCGGCGCCTCGCGCCCGCTTTCAAGCGGGAGGAAGCGACCATCGAGCAGGCGTTCTGGAGGAGCCGCTATGCCGGTCACTAAGTCGGTGCTGGCGACGCTCGCCCTGGCCACGACGCTCGCGGCGTGTGCGTCCAATCCGGCGCCGCGGCGCTGGCTCGCCCCCGCGCGCGAGGCGCAGTCGGACCCGTACGGCGCGTGGATCGTGCTGCGCGGCGGTCAGAAGACGGTGCTCACGAGCGGCGAGCTCCTCGCGGTCGAGGACGACAGCGTGTTCGTGCTCGATGCGAACGGGCGCGTGGCGGCCGTGGCGCGGGCCGCCGTCCCGAGCGCGACGATTGCGTTCTACGACGGCCAGTTCGGCAGGACGGCGGCGTGGGCGGGCGTCGGTGCGCTCTCCAGCATCTCGCACGGGTTCGGCCTGATCCTGAGTGGCCCCATCTGGATCCTCAGCGGTTCGCTCGCGGCGCGGGCCGACTCGCGCGCGCCGCTGATCACGGTGAAGGAGCCGGCGCAGTGGGTTGGGGCACGCGCCTACGCGCGATTCCCCGGTGGCCTTCCTGCCGGGCTCCCGCGCGTGCTGCCGGTGAAGCCGCGCCGGCAGCCCTAGCCGCGGCGACGTCGGTCAGTGGTTCATGGCTGGCGAGCACTGGGGACAGCAGGCGCGATCAGTTCGCCGTCACGCGCCAGAGCTCGCCACCATCGGTCGCGACCCACAGCGCGCCGTCGGGGGCCTGCACGAGGGCGCGATACCGTGCGGTCGGCAGCTCCACGCGTGAGGTGGTCGCGGCCATGCCAGCGGCATCGAGCGTGAGCAGTTCGAGGCGTTGCCCACCCATGATGCCCACGAGCAGCCGGCCATTCCACGCGCGCCATGCCGTACCGACGAGGAAGGTGGCCGGCCCCATGCCCTGCGACGCCCCGTTGTTCTGCCAGGATGGGCGCAGCGCGTTCGGGAACCGCGCGAGGTCTGTCATGGGCATCGAAGTCGCGGTGCCGCTGTAGCCGCAGTAGCCGACCGGGCAGTTCAGCGCCGGCCGGTTCTGCGGGTCCCAGCCGCCGTTGCCGCCGGCCACCAGCGCCGTGACCTCGTCGCTGTGGTTGGGGCCATGCTCGGCGATGAACGGTTGGCCGCTGCCGGGGCGGAACGTGATCCCCTGCACATTGCGAAAGCCGTACGCGAAGATGCGCGCGTCGAACCCCGCCGGGGCAGTGTTGCCGGGTGCCGCGCTCCCGTCGCGATCGATGCGCAGCACCTTGCCGCCCAGTCGCGTGGGGTCCTGCGGCAGCGGTCCGTCGTGATTGTCGCCGGTGGTCACGTAGAGAAAGCCGTCGGGGCCGAAGCGCAACCGCCCGCCGCTGTGTGCCCCGGCGCCACCGTTGGGTGTGCCGACGTCCTTGTAGGCGATGTCGGTGACGATGTCGTCGCGTGCGGTCACGCTGGTGAACTCCGCATCGAGTGCGAGCCGCACCACGCGGTTGGTGCGCGGGTTCGTGCTCCGGTTCGATGCCATCATCACGTACACGACGCGGTTGCTGGCGAACGACGGATCGAGGGCCACGCCCAGCATGCCGCTCTGCCCCTGGCAGAACAGGTCGTCGGCGACCCGCGCGGAGCCGCTCGTGCCGAACAGCCGCGTGACCGTGCCGTTCGGTCGACGCACCGACAGGCCGCGACAGCGCTCGGTGAAGAACAGCGTGCCGTCCTGAGTGAACGCGAGGTCCCACGGGTTCGACAGCCCGGTCGCCACCACGGTGCGCTGGAGCACCGGCGCCCGCGTCGCGGCCGTGTCCGCGGCCGGCGGCGGGGCCATGGGCGGCGGGTCGATCGGTGCGTTTGGCGTGACCGCCTCGCGTCCGCAGGCACCGAGCAGCAATGCCCACGCGATGACGCGCGACGCTCGACCTGCGGGCCCGTGCATGCCGGTCTACTCCGGGAAGCCGGCCCGCGGCACCCGCGGCATGATCCGCAGCGCGTTCCTGTAATACACCTTCTTCAGCACGTCGTCGGGCAGGTCGAGACCGTACAACTTCCAGAACGCGTGGTAGTCGCGGTAGTAGTCGAAGTAGTCGTCGTCCGTCTCGAAGACGCGCCAGTAGTACGGGTACTCCACCGGCTGGTAGGAGTCCTTCCCGAACAGGATGCGATCCTGGTACTTGAGGAAGAACTTGCGCGCCGCGCGCGGCTGCCGGCCGATGTCGTAGAGCACCGCGCCCATCTCGCCATGCAGGTTCGGCAGCTCGTCGAAGAGCGCGCCGAGCTTGTCGAGTTCGTGCGCGTGCCAGCCGAGGTGCGCCGTCACGAACGTCGTCTTCGGGTGACGACGGAAGAGGTTGTTGCGCTCCTCGGCGAGCTGTTCGAAGCTCGGATACTCCTCGGGCGGATACCGGCGGCCGGGGAAGAGTGCGAGTTCGAGCCAGCGCTCGTTCCGGTAGTCGATCGGCTGCCAGAACTCCTGCGGGTCGCCGGTGTGGATGAACACCGGCAGGTTGAGGCGCGCGCAGGCCTCCCACACCGGGGCCAGGTCGGGATCGTCGATGCGCAGACGCGAGCCGTCCGCCTTGCGGATGGAGAGACCGAGCGACTTCGAGATCTCCCCCACGCCCACCGCACCCGCGGCCACGTCGGCCTCGAGCTGCTTCACCGCGCGCTCGGCCCACCCGGGCCCCACGTTGCGGAAGTCGATGCCGGCCAGCACGCGCACGCGCTCCTTCATCGCGGGCGACGAGCGGATCACCTCCATCGTGCGCGCCAGTCGCTCGCCACTCACGTTGTCGGCGGCGATCATGAGGCGCACGTTGAGCGAATCGAGCTCGCGCCCCATGCGCTCGAGATTCTCGAGCGACGCGAGGTTGCTGCCCGGGTGGCCGTGGAAGTCGATGACCGGGTACTTCGCGCGCGGCACCGGGTGCGCCGGCACCTCGAGCGTATTGCGCGGCCGGTAATCCACGATGCTCGGCGGCGGCAGCTGCGGTGCCTGGCAGGTGCGCGGCCGGATCTCGGTCATGCCGGGCGGGCACTGCTCACCGGGGCCGATCGGCGTGCCGGCACGGAATCCGCCGGGCTGGGCAGTGACGGTGGAGGCGGCCACGACGGTGGCCAGCAGGGCGCAGACGGTAGGGCGATGGAACACGGACACATCCGGGCAGGAGGAATCCCGATAATCTGTCGCCGGGCGCGGCCGAACGGGATGCCGATCGGCGAATCGTTGCGCCACCGCAGCCGCGACACTCGTGAAAAGCGGTGCCGGCGCGGCTACGTTCCGCACATGACCGATCCTGCGACGCTCGCCAAGGGGAAGCGCGGCCTCAGCCATTTTCGCGCCGCGTTTGGCTACTCGCTGGCCGGCTTCCGCCATGCGCTCCGCCACGAGGAAGCGGTGCGTCAGGAGCTGCTCGCGTTCGCCGTGCTGGTCCCCGTGGCCGTGCTGCTGCCGGTGGACGTGCTCGCGCGGCTGGTGCTCGTGCTGTCCATGGGCCTCGTGCTGATCGTCGAGCTGCTCAACTCCGCCATCGAAGCGACGGTGGACCGCATCTCGCTCGAGCGGCATCCGCTCGCCGGCCGCGCGAAGGACCTCGGCAGCGCGGCCGTGTTCACCGCGATCGGCCTCTCGGCGCTGTGCTGGCTCGTGATCGCCGGCCCGGTGGTGCTGCGCTGGCTCAGCGCGCCGCGATGACGCGCAGCGCCGCCACGAGCTTGTCGGCGTCGGCGGGCGTGTTGTAGAGCGCCGGTGTCACGCGCACGCAGTCGCCGCGCGCGATGCCGTTGCGCCACACGGTGAAGATCCCGAACTCGTCGTGCAGCGTGCGCACGATCGCCTGGTTGGCTTCGCGCGACCCCTGGCCGCGCAGGCGGAACGACGTGATCGCCCCTACCAGCTCGGGATCGTCGGGCGTCAGGATGTCCACCCCCCGAACCTCGCGCGCCGGACCCACCCAGCGGTCGCGCAGGTAACGCAGCCGCGCCGCCTTGTTGGCCACGCCGATCTGGTCCTGGAAGTCGAGCGCGTCGGGAATGGTGAGGCTGGTGGCGAAGTGCGTGGTGCCCGTGTGCAGTCGGCTGTCGATGCGGTCGAGCGGTCCCTCGTCGCCGTGCGCGCGGTCGATGCGCTCGAGCGCGCCCTCTCGGATGTACATCACCGCGGCGCCCACCGGCGCGCCCACCCACTTGTGCAGGTTGAGCCCCACGAAGTCGGCGCCGAAGTCGGGCACCGCGAGCGGTACCTGTCCGAACGAATGCGCCGCATCGACCACGACGTCCACATCGCGCGCGCGGGCGAGCGCGGCAATCTCGCGCACCGGATGAATGAGTCCCGTCTTGTTGTTGCAGTGGGTGAGCAGGAGCAGCCGCGTGCGCGGGTGTGCGTCGAGTGCCGAGGCGTAGGCGGCCACGATCGCCTCGCGCGATGCGGGCTCGGGCAGGTCGAGCTTGACGACCGCGGCGCCCTGCCGTTCGGCCAGCGCGTTCATGCTCCACTGCATGGCCGTGTAGTCGAGGTCGGCGTACATCACGGTGTCGCCGCTGCGCAGCCGGTTGTACTGGCCGATGAGTGCCTGCAGCGCCTCCGTGGCGTTGCGCGCGAACGCGAGCTCCGTGGGGGCCACGCCGAGCGCGGTGGCCACGCGGGCGCGCGCGGCCTGCAGGAGCGCCGGGTACTCGCGTCGCGCGAACCACGAACTTTCGCGATTCACGCGATCGATGTTCGCGTGGAAGGCCGCGAGCACCGGCGCCGGCATCATGCCGAAGAAGCCGGCCTCGAGGTTGGTGGTGCGGTCGGTGATCGCGTACTGCTTGGTGACGCGCTGCCAGTACGTCTCATCCTGCGCCACGACGCGCGGCGGCGCGTCGGGCGGCGTGAGATCAGCGTGACGGGGCTCGGGCGGCGTCGGGAAGGCATCGAGGGCGGCCACGGGTGTGCCGAGGGCAAGCGAGGCGGCCGAGGCGAGCGACGCCTGGCGCAGAAAGTGACGGCGGGAGGTCATCCCCTGACGGTACCCCGCCGCGGCGTGTTCGGCAAACGGCCACCCGTGGAGAGCGTCGTCACAGTGTGCGCGCCGACACCGCTCGGCGCATGTGCGAGGTCCGCACCGGACCCTTTCATCCGCGAGTCGCTGCGGGCCACGCCGGCCCGATCTCTTCCTCGCCATGGAGGCCTCGCATGTCCGCCCGCATTCCGTCGCGTTTCGCGCCGTTCGCCACCGTCCTGCTGCTCGCCGCGTCCGCCAGCGCCTGCCGCGACGAGGCATTCACGGAGCCGTCCTCGTCGGTCGCTCATCAGGCCCACGTCGGCGCGCGAGAGACGCGCGGCGTGCTCGCAACGATCGTGGAGTTCGCCGGACGCGTGCTCGACACACCGCTCGGCGAACAGCCACGCATCACGCCGTCCATGCGCATCGAATCGCCCTCCGAGACCGGGCGAGTCGTGGCCAATCGCCCCGTCACGATCCGCGTGCGGTACGCCAACTTCGACAACCAGCCCGCGCTCCGCACACCGAACGCCGGCGCCACGCTCGGCTCCGAGCCGCAGGTGCTCACCGACGGATTCGTGCAGGGGCACATCCACGGCTACCTGCAACGCATCGATCGCGGCGGCGCGATGCCCGACGTGAACGCCACCTCCTTCTGCGTGCTCGAACGCATCGTGGAGCGACACGGCTACAGCGGTGTGGCCGAGGGCGAATGCCCCGCGGTGCCGGCCGGCGAGTATCGGCTGAGCGCCGAGTTCCAGACCAACAGCCACACGGCGATTCTCAAGGACGGTCCGCGCGCCACGCCGACCGCCGACATCATCATGGTGCGCGTCCGGTAGTCCGCACCGGGGGCGGCGTGCATCTTTCCGTGATGAACAGCTGTCCCTGTACCGCGACGCATGATGGCCGCCGGGTGGTCCTGACCGGTGGCCCTGGCGCTGGCAAGTCGGCCGTGCTGGAACTGGCGCGCCTCTTCTTCTGCGAGCACGTGCACACGCTGCCGGAGTCGGCGGGCATCGTGTTCGGCGGCCGCTTCCCGCGCAACGGTCGCACGCCGATCCGGCAGGGGGCCCAGCGCGCGATCTACCATGTGCAGCAGGCGCTGGAGTTCACGGCCACGGCCGAGAACGCGGCGGTGGTGCTGTGCGATCGCGGTACGCCCGACGGCTCGGCCTACTGGGAGGGAGAGGGTGACCTCTGGTCGGCGGTCGGCACCACGCGCGACCTCGAGCTGGCGCGCTATCACGCGGTGATCCACCTGCGCACCCCGTCGAAGGTGGGGCACTACAACTTCGACAATCCGCTGCGCACCGAGAGTCACGACGAGGCGCAGCTGATCGACCGCAAGATCGCCGCCGCGTGGTCCGGGCACCCGCGCCTGTACGATGTGCCCGCGACCGACGACTTCCTGGCGAAGGCGGCGCGCGCCCTGGCCATCCTGCGCGACCTCGTGCCCGAGTGCTGCCGCGGGCAGGTGCGGCCGTTCCTGTGGCAGGGAGACGGCACCGCGCGGGCGTGACCGTGCCGGTGTGTGCGCCACGGCGTACGATGCGCCTCAGTGGCCGGCGAGCCGTGGGTCGTCGCGCACGCGGTCGGCCAGTGCGCCGCGCGAATCGATGCCGAGCTTCTGGAAGATGCTCGACAGGTGCGTGCTCACCGTGCGCGCCGAGATGTCGAGGCGCTGACCGATCTCCTTGTTGGTGAGCCGGTCGGCCACGGCGCGCGCGATCTCGAGTTCGCGCCCGGTGAGCGCGCCCGCGCCTTCGCTCGTGCTGCGCGGTGGCAGGCGCACGCCGAGCGAGCGCAGCTGGCTGCGTGTCTCGCGCAGCTCGAGCTCCGCACCGAGGCGCGCGAAGACGTCGTGCGCGCGCCGCAGCTCGCGCGTGGCGCCCGTCACGTCGCCGTCGGCTTCGAGCAGCTGCGCGGCGTTGCGGCGAAGCCGCGCCGCGTGGAACACGAAGGGGACCGCATCGAGGTCGTCGGCGGCCTCGAGGATGCGCTGTGCCGCGTCCGGCCGGTGATACTTGAGGCGCGCAATCAGGGCGTCGGCCGCCTTGGCCCACGCGAGTCCGAGTCGGTGGCCGAGCGTCTCCGACTGCGCGCGCAGCCGCGCGGCCAGCTCCTCGACGCGGTCGAACTCCTGCAGCCAGAGCCCCGCCTCCATCACGAGCGGGATGAGGCGGTGGATGGCCCACGCCACGTAACCGTGCCGGTCGGCGATGGCGAGGCCGCGCTCACCGTACCGGAGGGCGTGCTGCCATGCGCCGCGCGACAGCCAGTACGAGCCCATGCCGGTGTGCGCGAGGATGGCGTTGTGCACGTTGGCCAGCTCCACGCCAGACGTGCCGTCACCCTCGGCCACGCGCTCCGCATTCGACAGTCGCCACGCCTCCTCGAACAGCGCCCGGGCGCGCTCCGTCTCGTCGCGCGCCAGCACCATGAGGCCGGTCCACACGAGCAGGCGCGGCAGCAGCGACTGCGGTGCCACGGCGCGGGCGACCGGAATCACGCGCTCGGCGAGGGCGATCCCCTCGTCCCACCGGCCGACCCCCGAGGCGTGCTCGATGGTGACCTCCGCGGTCATGGCCTCGAGCAGCGGCGACTGCAGCGCTTCGGCGAGCTGCGCGGCCTCCCGCTGGTGGCGGGCCGCGCTGGCGGCATCGCCGGTGAAGCCGGCGAACATGCCCATGGCCCAGTGTGCGGCCCACGCCACGTCGCGATCGCCGCTCGCTTGGGCAAGGGCGAGCGCCTGCTCGCCATGCCGACGCGCGTCCTCCGCCGGTCCCGTCCACGCGTACAGCTGCAGCAGGGACTGGTGCACGCGCGCCTGCAGCGACGGATCGCCGATCGTCTCGGCCATGCGGAGCGAGTCCCGCGCCGTGCGCGTGGCCTCGTCGTGTCGCCCGAGCGACTGCAGCGTCTTCGCGCGCGCGACGCGGACCTGGATGGCGAGGTCTGGGCGGTCGATCGCCTGCGCGGCGGCCTCGGCGTCGGCCAGTCGACCGAGTCCTTCCCGGGCGTCGCCTGCCCGCGCCGCCTCCTGACCAAGCCGATAGAGCAGGCGCGCGCGCGCCGGCGCGTCGCCGCGCTGCTCCGCGAGGGCGAGTGCCTGCGACCAGGTCGCCGTGGCGGCCGCGCTGTTGCCCACGCGCTGCTGGGCCGCGCCGAGCTGCTCGAGCAACGCGAGCCGCTCGGCATCGTCGGCGAGCCGTTCCGCCACGGTCACCGCATCGGCGAGCCATCGAGCCGCTTCCGTGTCGGCACGGCGCTGCAGTGCGTCGCGGCCCGCGGCGGCCAGGTAGCGCAGCGCGCGCGCGTCACCGCCCAGCTCGTGGCCACGCACGAGGTGGCGGGCGACCTCGCTCGCGTGTGCGTCGACGCGCGCGCCGTGCACGGCTTCGAGTGCCGTGGCGAGCGCCGCATGCAGCAGGCGCTCCCGCGCGGCGGAGAGCTCGCCGCGTACCAGCGCCTGCAGGATCGGGTGGGCGAACTCGTACTCGCCGGCGCCGTCATGCTTCCGTTCCGTGAACAGGCGGCGCTGCACCAGTTCGTCGATGGCGTCCGTGAAGACGTCGACACCGAGACCGCTCACGCGCTCGAGCAGGGTCAGCGTGGCCGGCCCATCGATCAGGGCGGCGTACTCGGCGAGTCGCCGCGCCGCCGGCGAGAGCGACTCCACGCGCCCCAGCACGGCGTCGCGCACCGTCGCCGGCAGGTGCGCCGGTGCCGCGTCCTCGATCACCCACTGGCCGCCACGCCGATGGATGCGGCCCGCGTCGATGAGCGCCTTGAGCGATTCCTCCACGAAGAACGGATTGCCGCGGGTGTGCCGGTAGAGCGTGGCGGCGTGCGTCTGCGCGTCCTCGCGCGAGATGGCGAAGACACGCACGAGCAGTTCGGTCAGGTCGAGTGCGGTGAGCGGCTCGAGCTGCCGGGTGTCCGCCTCGCGCGCCGCGATGAGGGAGCGCGTCACGGCCCGAAGCGTCTCGTTCTCGTCGGTGCCGCCGTCGGGGTATGCGAGCACCAGCAAGAGGCGCGATGTGCCGAGGTGACGCGCCGCGAAGTGCAGCAGTTCGAGCGACGACGGATCGGACCAATGCGCGTTGTCGAGCACGAGCAGCAGCGGCTGCCGCATGGCGAGCCGGGTGAGGAACTGGGTCACGATCCAGAAGAGTCGGGCCTTGCCGTCCCCATCGACCACCGAGGCAGGTCGCATGCCGTCGCGACTGCCGGGAAACGCCGGCAGGATGGCGCGCAGGTCATCCTCCGCGCCGCGGGCGAGCACCGTGATCGTGCCGGCCTCGAGCGCCTGCAGCGGCGTGGAGAGCGCGTCGGCGAATGCCCCATACGGCACGCCCGACTCCACGCTGTAGCCGCGCCCGAGCGCCACCTGCATCTGCCGCGCGCGCGCCTCGTCGGCGAGCGTGGCAAGGAGTCGCGACTTGCCGATCCCGGCCTCGCCGGTGAGCACCAACGTGCGGCCGCGCCCCTCGAGCGCATCGTCGAGCGCGAGGCGGAGCGCGCCGAGGTCGGCGCGCCGGCCCACGAGTGGCAGGGCGGCGCCCCATGGTGGGGTGCCGATGGGGGATCGAGCGCTGCTGGGCGACATCACCGGTGCTCGGTGAGGGGAGAGGGGCTGGCTATGGCACGAGTCGGGCGTTTGGTGGGATGACGGGTGCGTTGCGGCGCTCGAGCAGTCGGTTCAGCGCCGCCAAGTCGGTGTCGACGATGCGGTCGAGCGCGCGCAGGTGCTCCTGCAGCTGCGCGTGCTGTAGCGTGTGGACCTCGACCTGCTGGTCGGTGGGGCGGAAGTCGGCGTTGCCCAGCGCGCCGGCGAGGTAGCCCATCTTCTGCAGCAGCTTCGCCTCGAAGCGCACGCCGTCCTGGCCACCGCCGGTGAGTCGGAGGTCCACGAGCTCCATCGCGAGCGCGGTGAGTTTCGTGTCGAGGGCAACGGCCGCCCGCGTGAAGGTGCGGTCACGATGGCGCTTCCGCGCCGAGGCGAGCGCGGTGCGCATCGTCTCGATGCGCCACACGGCCTCGGCGCCGGTGTTCATGTCGTCGCGGATTGCGGAGAGCAGCCGCACCTGCTCCGCAATCTCGGCGTCACTCCCGCCAGAGTTGGGGTCCTTGCGCACCTCGAGTTGCTGCCGGTGCGTGCTGCCGCCCACGCTGAGGGTCACCGTGTACGTGCCCGGCGGCATGAGCACGGCATTGCGCGTCATGCCGGGCACCGCGCGCCCGGTGCTGTCGACCGCGATGTGCTCGGCGTACATCGGGCTCGTGCGCAGGCGCGTCTCGAGTCCCGGTTCGTCGCGCAGGTCCCAGGTCACGCGGTTGAGGCCGGCCCGGTTGCTGCCGCGCAGGCGCCGCACCACGCGGCCGCTCGCATCGATGATCGTGAGGCGCGGCGACTCGGCAGCCGGCGCCGCGAGCCAATAGTTGAGGTTCGCGCCGTACGGCGGATCATCCCCGATGGTGGGATCGTCGTAGGTGCTGCTCGGCGCGGTGATGTTGCGGAAGCGGTACGCCGCGCGCGGCGCGAAGAGGTGCGAACCAGCGGCGAGCACCTCGGGGGAGAGCTGCTGCAGCGGCGCGAGGTCGTCGAGAATCCAGAAGCCCCGACCGTAGGTGCCGATGACGAGGTCGTTGAAGTGCTCCTGCACCACGATGCCGTACACGGGGGCGTGCGGCAGGTTGTTCTGCAGCGGCAGCCACCGGTCGCCGTGATCGAACGACACGTAAATGGCGTTTTCGGTGCCGAGGTAGAGCAGGCCGGGGCGCACCGGGTCCTCGGCGATCACCTTGGCGTAGCTCAGCATGCTGCGCGGCACGCCCTCGGTGATGCGGGTCCAGGTGGCGCCGTAGTCGGTGGTGCGGAAGACGTGCGGGTCGCGGTCGTTCACCTGGTGGGCGTCCACCGCGATGTACGCCGTGCCGGCGTCATGGCGCGACGGGGCGATGCTGCGCACGGAGCCCCACTCGGGGAGGCCGGCGATGTTCTCGGTCACGTTGGTCCACGTGGCGCCGTTGTCGCGCGTCAGCTGTACGAGGCCGTCGTTCGTGCCTGCCCAGATGAGGCCCGGCTCACGCGGCGATTCGGCGATGGCGTACACGACGCCCGCGTACTCCACGCCGATGTTGTCGGGGGTGAGGCCGCCCGAGCTGCCCATGCGGGAGCGGTCATTGCGCGTCAGGTCGGGGCTGATCACCTCCCAGCGCTGGCCGCCGTTCTGCGTGCGGTGCACGTGCTGGCTGCCCACGTACACCGTGTTGTGGTCATGCGGCGAGATGAGCAGCGGCGAATCCCACACGAAGCGGTACTTCACGCCGGACGCGGGGCCCCGCGACTGGTCGGGCCATACTTCCACGGTGCGGAACTGACGGCGGTTCTCCTCGTAGCGCACCACGATGCCGCCCACCATGCCGGAGCCCGACGCCGACGACCACACGATGTTCGGGTCCACCGGGTCAGGGGTGGCCCACCCGCTCTCGCCGCCGCCCACCGCGTGCCACATGCCGCGCACGATGCGTCCGCTCGCGAGCCGGCCGTTGCTGGGGCCGCGATAGGTGGGCTCGTCCTGCTTGTTGCCGTAGACGTTGTACGGAATCGCGTTGTCCACCGTCACGTGGTACATCTGCGCGTTGGTGAGGCGCTGCCGGAACCACGTCTCCCCGCGGTTCTGCGTGATGGACAGCCCCTGATCATGCGCCACGATCATGCGCCGCGGGTTCGTGGGGTCGATCCAGATGTCGTGATGGTCGCCGCCGGGGGCCTGCGATCGGGGAATCACGGCAATCGTGCGTCCGCCGTCGGTGGACTTCGCGAACGAGGCGGTGAGGAAGTACGTCTCGTCGGGGTCGTCCGGCGCGACGGCCATGCGCGAGTAGTAGTGGGCGCGGCCCATCGCGTTGCGGTCACGCGTGATCAGCGACCAGGTGCGGCCGCCGTTCTCGGAGCCCCACAGCTGTCCGTCTTCCGTGGGCTGGCCGTTCCAGGGAATGCCGTCGCCGGTCTCGATCAGCGCGTAGACGCGCTGCGTGTTGGAGGGCGCAATCGCCACGGCCACCTTGCCCACGGGCTTCGTGGGCAGGCCGTTGCCCACGAGCCGCGTCCACGTGGCGCCTCCGTCGCGCGACACGAACAGGCCGCTTCCGGGCCCGCCGCTGGTGCGTCCCCAGGTCTTGATCTCCAGCTGCCACATGCCGGCGAAGAGCACCTGCGGATCGGTGGGGTCCATGGCGAGATCGGAGCACCCCGTGTTCTCGTCCACCGTGAGCACGTGCGTCCACGTCGCGCCGCCGTCGGTGGTGCGAAAGACGCCGCGCTCCGGCTGCGGGCCGTAGGCGTGCCCGAGCGCGCAGACGATGACCGTATTCGGGTCGCGCGGGTGCACCACGAGGCGCGGAATGCGCCCGGTGCGTTCGAGGCCACGGAGCGACCATGTTTCGCCGCCGTCGGTCGAGCGGTAGATCCCCTGGCCGAGCGAGATGTGGCTGCGGATCTTCCCCTCGCCCGTGCCGGCCCACACCACGTTGCGGTCCGAGGGCGCGATGGCGAGCGCGCCGATCGACTGCACCGGATGGGCGTCGAACACCGGGCGCCAGTTCACGCCGCCATCGGTGGTCTTGTAGATGCCGCCCGATGCCGCGCCCACAAGGTAGGTGAGGTGGTCGCCGGGGATGCCCGCCGCGGCGGAAAAGCGGTTGCCCTCGGGCCCGATGTAGCGCCAGGGGAGCGCGCTCCACTGGTTGGGTGTGGGTGACGCAACTTGCGCGGTGAGGGGGCGTGCGGCGCCTGCCACGAGGGCAAACAGGCCGACGGCGGGGAGCGCGATGCGGACGAGCGGACTCATGCATGGCCTCGGGGTGGGGATGCGCCCATTCTGCGGTCCCCGCCGAAGCGGCGGAAGGGGCGTGGGCGTCAGGGCGCCAGCGGGTGCAGGGCGTCGAGTCCCCGCGGCACTGGGGAGACGGCCGCCGTCTCGTCGAACCAGACGTACTCGTCGAACTGCATGGGGAGCACCGCCTCGAAATAGTGACTCTGTCGCTCCGTCTCGGGGCGATAGATCACGCCGATCGCCCGTTCGAGCATCGGCTCACGCAACCGCTCGCGCAGCTCGGCGTCGGCCGACTCCCCCAGGGCGAGCAGGAAGGCGGGGCGCTGCGTGTCATGCATGAGCGACTCGTAGCTCCCGGCCAGCGCGGGGCGCACCGTCTTCACGTGCACCGGACCGCCCCACTCGTCGGCGGCGGCGACCCTACCGTGGTCGGTGCCGAAGCCGACGAGGTACGCCGAGGCGCCGAACTGCTCACGACACAGCTGTCCGATGTTGAGCTCGCCGCGCGCCGCCATCTCGGTCGCGGTCGCATTGCCGATGTGCGAGTTGTGCGCCCACACGACTGCGCGCGCGTCCTCGCCGCGCGCCGAGAGCACCGACGAGAGCGTGTCGAACATGTGCCGGTCGCGCAGGTTCCACGACGCGGCGCCGCCGTAGTACATGACGCGGTAGTACTGCTCCGCACTCGCGATCAGCGCCGCATTGCGTGACGCATCGAGGAACCGTTCGCCATCCTGCTGCGTGTACTCCACGCGACGGGCGAGCAGGTCCTGCAGCATCGCCGTGACCGCCGGCTCGCAGCTGCGGTACTGCCCGGAGAGGGCGGCGCGACCGTACACCGCCGGATCCCGCTCCCATGGCGTGAGGCAGCCGTAGCGATGGCGCGCGAGCGCGGCCGCCTGCGGGTCCACCTCGTCGAGGTAGCGCAGCACCGCCGCGATCGACGTGTGCAGGCTGTAGAGGTCGAGCCCGTGAAACGACACGCGCCGGCTCACGTCGGATTGCCCGGCGTTCCAGGCGCGCAGCCAGGCGAGCAGCTCGGCCACCTCGCCGTTGCGCCACATCCACGTCGGGAAGCGGCTGAACGCCGGTTGTGCCTCGGAGGGCGGCGGCAGGCCACGCACGTACCGATCCACCTGGGCCGCGTCGGGCCAGTCGGCTTCCACGGCGACGATCGTGAAGCCCTTCCGGCGCACGAGCGCGCGCGTGATCCGGTCGCGGAACCGGTAGAACTCCGCGGTGCCGTGCGTGGACTCGCCGAGCAGCACGACGCGCGCATCACCGATGCGCTCGAGCAGTGGCGCGAGCGACGCCTCGTCGTCGCCGATCGGCTCGGCGCACTGGCGCGTCAGCTGCACGAGCGAATGGCGACCGCGTGACCCGCTCGAGCGCCCCGCGCCTTCCCACGCTTCGAGGCCAATGAGCGGCACGAACCGCACCGGCTCCAGCGTCTCCTCGTCGAAGTGTGCGTGATCACGGCGCGTGAGGCGGAGCAGCTGCTGGCCGTGCTGGTCGTCCCCCACCGGGATCACCAGCCGGCCGCCGATTGCAAGCTGCTCGCGCAGTGTGGGCGGGACGCGCGGCCCCCCGGCGGCGACCACGATGGCGTCGAACGGCGCGTGCTCCGCCCAGCCGAGCGTGCCGTCGCCATGGCGCACGTGCACGTTGTCGTAGCCCAGCTCGGCGAGTCGCTCGCGCGCCACGTCCGCAAGCGCGCCGTGCCGCTCGATCGTGAACACTTCGCCCGCCGCGCGCGACAGCACCGCCGCCGCGTAGCCGGAACCGGTGCCGACCTCGAGCACGCGGTCACGCGGCGTGAGCTGCAGCTCGGCGAGCATGCGCGCGACGATGTACGGCTGCGAGATCGTCTGCCCCTCCTCGATCGCGAGCGGGGTGTCGTCGTAGGCGAACTCGGCGAGCGCGATCGGCACGAAGCGTTCGCGCGGCACGGTGCGCATGGCCTCGAGCACGCGCGCGTCGGTGATGCCGCGCGCCGCGATCTGGCGCGTCACCATGAGCTCGCGGCGGACAGGCAGGTCGAGCGGCATACGAGAGCTCCCGTGGCGACGATCGCTGATGGGTCAGTGGGCGAGCAGGTAGGCGACGCAACCGTCGAGCGTGGCGACGGCCTCGTAGTCGGATTCCGGGATGTCCACGCCGGTCGCCTTGTGCAACGCGACGAGGAAGCCGAGGTAGTCCACCGAGTCGAGGTCGACCTGTTCACGCAGCGGTCGCGCGCCGTCGAGCGCCGCGCCGTCCACCTCGGGCGCGATGCGCTGCAGCTCCGCGAGCACGAGGGCGCGCATCTCGTCCTGGGTCATGCGTCCTCCGGGGCTTGCAGGCGCCGCCCGATGTCGGCGAGGAATTGGGCGCCGCGGATGCCATCGCTGACGCGATGGTCGGCGGCGAGCGTGATCGTCACGACGGGGCGCACGGCCAGCATGCCGTCCACCGCCCATGGGCGGTCGGCGATGGCGCCGAAGCCCACGATCGCGACCTGCGGCGGATAGATCACCCCGTGCACGGCGCGCACGCCACGGTCGCCGAGGTTGGTGATGCTGATCGTGCCGCCACCGAGCTCCGAGGTGCGGAGCGCGCCGGCGCGCGTGCGCTGCACGAGGTCGAGCAGCGCTGCGTTGAGTTCGGCCAGCGAGTGGGTCTGCGCGTCGGCGATCACGGGTGCCACCAGGCCACCACCGCGCAGCGCGGTGACGATGCCCACGTGCACCGCGGATGACGGAGTGAAGGCGCCGTGCTCGTGCACGCCATTCAGCTCGGGGACGCGCGCGAGCGCCTGGACGGTGGCGCGCACGAGCAGCGCCGCGGGCAGCACGCGCTCGGTGATGGGGCGGTCGGCGTTGTGCCGCGCCAGCCACGCGAGGGCCGCGTGCAGGTCGACGTCGTGCTCGAGGTAGTAGTGCGGGATGTCGCGCTTGGAACGCGTGACGGCGGCCGCGACCGCGCGGCGCATGCCGTCGACGATCGTCGCCGGGGTGTGCGCCGAGGCAGGCGTCGGGACCGGCGCCCCCGTCGGCGCCGCCGGCGTGGCGTCATCACGGGCCGCGAGCGCGCGCGCCACGTCGGCCTGCGTGATGGCCCCCTGCACACCGGTGCCGGTCACCCCCGCCAGGTCGAGCCCGTGCTCAGCGGCGATGCGGCGCGCCAGCGGCGAGACGTGCGGGTGATGCGGTGACGGTGACGGTGGCGGTGCGGCGGGTGCGGCGAGAGCCGATGGTGCGGCCGGTGCCTCTGGTGCCGCCGGTGCCTCTGGTGCCTCTGGTGCCTCTGGTGCCTCTGGTGCCTCTGGTGCCTCTGGTGCCTCTGGTGCCTCTGGTGCCTCTGGTGCCTCTGGTGCCTCTGGTGCCTCTGGTGCCGCCGCGGTGGGCACCGGGACCGCCTCCTGCAGTCGCACGATCGGCGTTCCCACCGTGACCTTCGTGCCGGGCGCAACGAGCAGGGCCGCCACCACGCCGGCCTCGCGGCTGTCCAGGTCGAACACGCCCTTGTCGGTCTCGATCTCGCCGAGCAGGTCGCCCTTCTGCACCGCATCGCCGGGCGCGACGCACCAGGACACGATCGTGGCGGCGTCCATGTCGGCGCCGAGCGAGGGGAGGCGGATGTCGCTCATCGCGTCACCAGCGGGCGCACCGCGGCGAGGATGCCGTCCACCTGTGGAAGCGCGGCCTGCTCGAGGTGGCGCGCGTACGGCATGGGCACCTCCGCGCTGCAGACGCGCCGCAGGGGCGCGTCGAGGTCGAAGAAGGCCTGCTCGGCGATGCGCGCCGCGATCTCGGCCGACAGGCTGCCGCTCCGCCATCCCTCATCCACGATCACGGCACGATGTGTGCGCCGCACCGAGTCGAGGATCGTGGCCTCGTCGAGCGGACGGAGCGAGCGCAGGTCGATCACCTCGGCCTCGATGCCGTCGTCGGCCGCGAGCCGCTCGGCCGCCTCGAGCGTGCGGGCCAGCATGCCCCCGTACGTCACGAGCGTGACGTCGTGACCGGCGCGCCGCACGATGGCGCGGTCGAACGGCACGAAGGCGTCGGCCGGCGGCACGTCGCCCGAGACGTTGTAGAGCAGCGCATGCTCGAAGAGCAGCACCGGGTCCGGATCGGCGAGTGCGGGCGCGAGCATGCGACGCGCATCCTCCACGGTGGCCGGCGCAAGGATGCGCAGTCCCGGAATGTGCGCGTACCACCCCTCGAGGCTGTGCGAGTGCTGGGCCGCGAGCTGTCGGCCGGCGCCGGTGGTCATGCGAATCACGACCGGCACGTTGCACTGCCCGCCGGACATGTGCAGGAACGTGGCCGCCGTGTTCATGATCTGGTCGAGCGCCAGCAGCGAGAAGTTCACCGTCATGATTTCCACGATGGGACGCATGCCGCCCACCGCCGCGCCGATCCCGGCGCCCACGAACGCCGACTCGGAGAGCGGCGTGTCGCGCAGGCGCTCGGGCCCGAACTCGGTGAGCAGCCCCTTCGTGACCGCGTAGCAGCCACCGTACGCGCCCACATCCTCGCCCATCACGAACACGCGCGGATCGGCGTGCATCGCTTCGCGAATGGCCTCGCGGACCGCTTCGCGGTACGTCATGCGCACAGTCGCCGGCGTGGCGGGTGATTCGGGGGCTGGCGCGGCAGCGGACGGCATCGGCGCTTGCGCCTGCTCAGCCATGGCGCACCTCCTCACTCGTCACGAAGCGCAGCAGGTCGTCCATCGGCTCCCACGGGCTCTGCTCGGCGAACGTCACGGCCTGCTCGACCTCCTCGCGCGCCGCCTGTTCGATGCCGGCCAGCGTATCGTCGTCGAGCCAGCCCGCCGCCCGCAGGCGCGCCGAATACGTGGCGATCGGGCAGCGCGTCATCCACTGCGCGACCTCGTCGGCCGAGCGGTAGAGCCCCGGGTCGAACATGGAGTGCGGCCGGAACCGATACGTGCGCAGTTCGAGAAAGTGCGGCCCCTCGCCCGCGCGGATCGCCGCCACCGCGCGACGTGTCGCCGACTCCACGGCGTCCACGTCCATGCCGTCCACCGGCCACGACGGCAGCCGGTACGCGGCCGCCTTGAGCGCCAGGTCGGTCTCCGCCTGTTCGTGCGCGATCTCCGTGCCCATGGCGTAGAGGTTGTTCTCGCAGCAGAAGAGCACGGGCAGCTGCCAGAGCACGGCGAGGTTGAGCGACTCGTGGAACTCGCCTTCCGCGACGGCGCCCTCGCCGAAGAAGCAGGCCGTCACGCGGTCGCGCCCCTGCAGGCGGTCGGCGAGGGCGAGGCCGATGGCGAAGGGCAGGCCGGCCCCGACGATCGCGTGCCCGCCGTAGAATCGCGTGGCCGTGTCGAAGAGGTGCATGGAACCGCCGCGGCCACGGCTCGTGCCGGTGACCTTGCCGAACATCTCGGCCATGATCGCATCGGCGCTGATGCCGCGTGCGAGCGCGTGCCCGTGCTCGCGGTAGGTCGCCACGACGGCGTCGTCGGCGCGCAGGCACGACATCACCCCCGTGGCGACCGCTTCCTGACCGATGTAGAGGTGCAGGAAGCCGCGGATCTTCTCGTCCTGGTACAGCTCGCCGCACCGCTCTTCGAAGCGGCGGATGCGCAGCATGCTCGTCAGTCGCGCGATGGCGCGTCCGCGGTCCTGCTCGCGCTCCGGCGCAGGGGGCGTGAGAACGGTCATGGCGTGTGCTCCCCGCCGGCGGGCGGTGGCGCCGGCTCCTCGAGTGTGGACAGGTCCCCCTCGGGCAGGCCCAGTTCGCGCGCCTTGAGCAGGCGGCGCAGGATCTTGCCGCTGCGCGTGCGCGGCAGGCGCGGCACGAAGGTGATGGACTTGGGGGCGACAGCCGCGCCGAAGCGCTGGCGCGCGAAGCCGCGAATGGTGGCGGCCAGCGCGTCGTCGGCGGCCTGCCCCGGCTTCGCGACGACGTACGCCTTCACGAGTTCGCCCGCCACCGGGTCGGGCACGCCGATCACGGCCGCCTCGGCCACCGCGGGGTGCTCGAGCAGCGTGCTCTCCACTTCGAACGGCCCGATGAGGTGCCCCGACGACTTGATCACGTCGTCGGCACGCCCCACGAACCAGAAGTAGCCGTCGGCGTCGCGGCGCGCGAGATCGCCCGTGAGGTACCAGCCATCGGCGAAGCAGCGCCGATATCGCTCCTCGTCGTGCAGGTACCCGCGAAACATCGACGGCCAGCCGGCGCGCAGCGCCAGTTCTCCCTGCGCATCGGGCGCGTCGAGCACGCGCACCTGCTCGTCGTTGGTGCGCTCGACGATCGCGGCGTCCACGCCGGGGAGCGGCTTGCCCATGCTGCCGGGGCGCACGTCCATGGCGCGGTAGTTCGCGATCATGATGCCGCCGGTCTCCGTCTGCCACCAGTTGTCGTGAATGGGCTGCCCGAAGGCCTCCTGGCCCCACACCACCGCATCGGCGTTGAGTGGCTCGCCCACGCTGGCCACGAAGCGCAGCGCCGACAGGTCGTGCGCACGCGCGAGCTCGGCGCCGGCGCGCACCAGCAGGCGGATGGCGGTGGGGGCGGTGTACCACACCGTCACGCGCTCCTGCGCGAGCAGGCGATACCAGCGCTCCGGTTCGAAGTCGCCCTCGTCCACGAGGCAGGTCACACCCGCTGCGAGCGGGGCGATGATGCCGTACGACGTGCCCGTCACCCATCCGGGGTCGGCGGTACACCAGAACACGTCGCCGTCCTGCAGGTCGAGCGCCAGCCGGCCCGTCGCGAGGTGCGCGACGATCGCGCCATGCACGTGCATCGCCCCCTTGGGGCGCCCCGTGGTGCCGCTCGTGAAGTGCAGCAGGGCGAGGGAGTCCGCCGTGGTGGGCGCCAGCACCGGATGATCGGGTGCCGCGGCGAGCAGGGCGCGCAGGTCATGCGTGCCGGGCAGTGCCGCGACCTCCTCCGGCGTGCCCACGAGCAGCACGTGCTCGAGCGACGGCAGCTCGGCACGCTGCGCCATCACCTTGGCCTTGTACAGCGCCACGGTCGTGACGAGCACGCGCCCCTCGCCGAGTGTCACGCGCGAGCGGATCGGTTCGGGACCGAAGGCGGAGAAGAGTGGGGAAAACACACTGCCGTGCCGCAGCGTGCCGAGCGCTGCGACGTACAGCTCGGGGATGCGATCGGCCAGCACGAACACGGTGCTGCCTGCGGGCACGCCGAGCCCGGTCAGCACGTGCGCGAACTTCCGCGTCGCGCGGGCGAGGGCCGCGTAGGTGAGCGCGGTGCGCCTGCCGTCGCGGTGCAGGAAGCGCAGCGCGTCCTGACCGGCGCGCGCGGAGGCCGCGTGGCGGTCCACCGCCTCGTGCGCGATGTTGCGTCCGCCGCCGGGTGACCCGTCGAGCGCGCGGGCTGCGTCCGTCCAGGTGAACGTGCGGCGCGCGTCGTCGTAATCGCGCAGGTTGGGCGGCACGGCCCATTCGCCTTGCGGCTTGCGCAGCGCGGGGGGCGCGATGGACGTTGGCTGGTCGAGGGACATGGCGCACGTCGTCGGCGGGAGGAGCGGGGGGCCACCGGGGACCTTGCCGAGTCTAGCATGCGCCCGGAGCGCCGAGTGTCGGGGCTTCCCCGATGGCCGTGTCGGACGCTCGACGGCACCGTATGCCCATGTCCCCCCGGCTCCGCCTGATCACTGTGCTGCTGCTGGCGTCGTTCGCGCCGGCGTGCAGCGTGACGCACGTGGCGCGCCCGCTGCCGCGCGGCGCCTCGCAGTGGACGATGTCGCTCGGCGGGCCGTGGCTCCCCGAGGCCGTGCCCACCAAGCTCGTGCCGTACGCCTCGCTCGGATTGCAGCGCGGCGTCACCGACGACCTGACGCTCGGCGGCGCGGTGCACGCCACGATGGCGGCGTACAAGGTCGCGGCCGGCGAGCTGTCGGCCACTCGGCGCCTCGCCCAGGGTGCCGGCTGGCGCCCCGAACTCGCCGCGACGGCGAACGTGTACCTCTTCGCCGGTGACGGCGGCGCGCGCGTGTTTCCCGCGCTCGGGGGGGTGGCCAGCTGGCGTCCGGGCGAGAAGACGCTGCTCTTCGGCGGTGCGCAGGTGCTCGGGCAGTTCAGCGGCGCGCCGGCAATGCTCGTCACGCCGCTGGCGGGCGTGCAGCGGCGCATCCGGTCGCGGTTCGGCCTGCAGGCCGAAGTGAAGTGGATGGCCGCGAATGCCGACACGCGGGCCGGCGTGTTCGAGGGCGAATCGAGCATCAATGGACGCGGGGCGCTCGCGTTCCAGCTGGGCGCCACGCTTGACCGAGGGCGGCGCAAGTGAGCGCGCGCGCACGCATGGCCGCGCTCGCGGCGCTGACCAGTTGCTCGCTGGCACTCGGCGCCTGCGCGCTCGACGAGAACCTGTTCAACGAGCGGCGCCTCGACGACTATGCGCTGTCGGCTGCGATCATCCCCGATTCCCTGCGCACGGAAGGCGCCTGGGACGTGGGCGGGGATCGCGTGGCGTGGGTGTTCGCGCGGCGGCCGGGCAGCACGCCCCGCCTCACCCTCCTCTTCTGTCACGGCAACAAGTACAACATCGCGGAATACTGGCCGCGCGTGGAAACGCTCTGGCAGGCCGGATTCGACGTGCTCACGTTCGACTATCGCGGCTTCGGCAAGAGCACGGGCACGTCGAACGAGGCCACGATGCGTGCGGACAGCGAGGCGGCGCTGGCGGAACTCCGCACACGGGGCGTGGCCGACAGCGCGCTCGCCATCCATGGCTTCTCGCTCGGCGGCGTCTGCGCGATCCACCTCGCGGCACGGGTGGTGACGCCGCGCGCGCTCATCGTGGAGGCCGCCTTCACGAGCGCGGGCGACCTCGTGCGCACCGGCACGGTGCTCGACGTGCCGGGCGGCTGGCTCATGCGCGATCCGTACGACAACCTCGACGCCATCCGGCTGGCGACGGCCCCCACGCTCGTGCTGCACGGCGACGCCGACACGTTTCTGCCGTTCAGGTTCGGCGAGGCGCTGCACGCCGCGTCGGGCGCGAGCGTGCGATCGCTGGTGCGGGTGCCGGGCGCGAACCACACCGACATCCCGGAGCGCCTGGGGCCGTCGGCGTACGGCGCGCTGCTGCACGGGTTTGCGCAGCAGCGGGGCTCGATGGCGAGCCCGGTGACGTCGCCCCCCTGACGCCGTCCGCGTAGCTTGGGGGATGCCCTTCGCCCCTCGCCTTGCCGGAGCGCCCTCGTGGCGCTGACGTCCACGCTGTACACGCTCGAGATCGCGCTCTCGCACGTCGATCGCCACGTCTACGAGACGCTCTCGCTCCGCGTGCCGATGCATCCGTCGGAGTCGGCCGAGTTCTTCGTCACGCGCGTGCTCGCCTACTGCCTCGAGTATACGGAGGGGATCGCCTTCTCGCGGGGCGTGTCCGACGCCGACGAGCCCACGCTGTTCGTGCGCGACCTGACCGGGGCGATGCAGGCGTGGTTCGAGATCGGGGCACCCGATGCGGCGCGCGTGCACAAGGCGAGCAAGGCGGCGCCGCGGGTGGCCATCTACACGCACCGGGATCCCGCCATGGTGCAGCGGGCGTTCACCGGCGAGCGCATTCACCGGGCCGAGGACGTGCCGTTGTATGCGATCGACCGGGCGCTCATCGATGCCATCGCGGAACGACTCGAGCGCCGCATGAGTATCGATCTCACCGTCACCGATGGTACGCTCTACGTCACGATCGGCGGTGTCATGCTCACGGGCACCGTCACCACACACCCGTTGCAGCAAGCGACCTGAGCCGTACCGCCGTTGACGCACCTCGCCGGAGCACTCCCTCCCGCTTCGGCGCACGATGCCCCCTCTCGCCCGGAGTCGCCCATGTCCCTGTCCTCCCGTTTCCTCCCCGCCGTCGTCCTGGCCCTCGGACTGGCGGTCGCCCCTCGGATCTCCTCGGCGCAGGGCGCGCAGATCGGCCTCATCGGTGGTGCGACGTTCTCGAACCTGCGCGGGCTCGAGGACATCGATGACGTCGACCTCGACTCGCGCACCGGACTCATCGGTGGCGGCTACCTGCTGCTTCCCCTCTCCGGTGCCTTGCAGCTGCAGCTCGAGGGGCTGTTCGTGAACAAGGGTGCCGAGCCGCGAACCGGAACCGACAACGAGTTCAAGCTGTCGTATCTCGAGGTGCCCGTCCTGCTGCGCCTCAACCTGGGCGGCTCCTCGGCGCTGAACCCGCATCTCTACGCCGGCCCGTACTTTGGCCTGCGCATCAACTGCACCATCGGGGACGACACCGACTGCGACGATGTGCCCGGCACCAGCACGAAGAGCGTGGACGTCGGCGGCGTGGCGGGGGGCGGTCTGGCCATCGACGTCGGGGGACTCGTGCTTACTGGTGGCGCGCGCTACGCGTTCGGCGTGTCCACGCTGGCGGAACTCTCGGGCGACGGCATCCAGGAGTCGGTGAAGCATGGCGGCTGGGCGATCTACGCCGGACTCGGCCTGCGGCTGGGGCGCCGGTAGTCCCGCGTCGACCTCTTCCGCCGCTTCCCTTTCCGCTGCACGTTCCCTCGACATGACGGACACGGTACGCATTCTCGGGGCCGGGCTCTCCGGCCTCTCCGCCGCGATCACGCTGGCGCGGGCCGGTCGCGCGGTCGAGGTGTTCGAGAAGCGCTCCGACTGCGGCATGCGCTTCGGCGGGGACCTGCAGGGGCTCGAGAACTGGTCACGCGACGTGGATGTCGTCGAGGAGCTGCGCGCACTCGGCCTGCCGGCCGACTTCCACTGCGCACCGTTCGACGCCGGCGTGCAGACCAACGGTCGGCGTGCCGATCACTTCCGCTTCTCGCGCCCCGCGTTCTACCTCGTCAAGCGCGGGCGCGAGCCGGACACCATCGATCAGGCGTTCAAGCGCGCCGCGCTCGCCGCCGGCGTGACGATTCACTTCGGCGCGACGCGTGCCCCTCGCGCTGTGGACATCGACGCCAGTGGACCGGTGGGACGCACACCGTTCGCGGTGGACACCGGCATCGTGTTCGACACGGACGCCCCCGACCAGGCGATCGCCCTGCTCGACGACGAAGCCGGCAACAAGGGGTACGCCTACCTGCTCATCACGCAGGGGTACGGCTGCTGCTGCGCGATGTCCTTCGACGACTTCCCGGGCATTCATCGCGGCTTCGCGCGCGCGCGCCGTCTGCTGCTCGACGAGCCGGGGATCACGGTGCGCAATCCGCGCACCGTGGGTGGACTCGGGCACTTCACCACCGTCTCGTCGTGGCGCACGGGCGACACGGCGCGGGTGGGCGAGGCGGCGGGGCTGCAGGACTTTCTCTGGGGCTTCGGCATGCGGCTCGCGATCGGCAGCGGCGTGCTCGCCGCGAATGCGCTCGTCCACGGCACGGACTACGCCGCGGCCGCGGAGCGCGAGTTCGCCGCCGTGCGTCGTGGGGGCGTCGTGAATCGCTTTCTCTGGGAAGCGGGTCGCCTCTCGGCCTATCGCCCGATCATGGCCGCGCTGCGCTGGCGCGGCCCCGAGCAGGCGCTGCGCTGGCTGCACCGGCCGTCGCGCACGCAGGCGTTGCTCTGGCCCCTCGCGAACTGGTGGGCGCGCCGGACGTACGGCGCGCGCCTCGTGCCGAGGTCGGCGCCGTACACGACGGCGTGAGGTCCGGCGCGGGGCTCAGGCCAGCACGTCGGTGCGCGCGCCGGTCTCCACGAAGTCGCGCAGGTCCTGCACGGAACGTGGCACCGTGTACGTGATGGGCACGTCGTAGGCCACCTTGATGAGCGTGGCGAAAAACAGCTCCGACGCCTTCACGTGCGTGTTCGGTGAGAGCTTTCCCATGAGCCGCTTCCACACGCGCGGCACATCCTCGACCGCGAGCTTGAGCAGCGCGTGTCCCGCGACCGGCTCCACGCCCACGCGCGCGCACCCGACGTCGCCGGCGAGGTCGCGCACATAGATGCGCACCACGCTGGTGCCGAGCAGGCGTCGCATCCACCGCGGCATGACGTCGCGCAGCATGTTCACGTGCGCGTCCGCCAGCGCGACGCCGTCAGGGTTCTCGGCGATCGCGCGCTCGCGCCAGTTGCCGCTGAAGTCGGTGGGGCCGACGTAGTGGCGATGATACGTGGCGTAGAAGGCGCGTGCCTCGTCGAGCGTGGCGGGCATCGCATCGGCCTCGTCATCGAGCCCGGGACGACGGATGCCGGCCAGGTGGCCGTACACGCGCCACACGTGGTAGTAGTCCTCCGCCTGCTGCGGCGTGAACGGAATGCCGAGCGCTTCCAGCCCGTCGATCACGAGCAGCGAGAAGCCCAGGATGGTGCCGAGCATGTCCTCCTGGTTGATCGGCACCCCGTACTGCGCCACGAACGCATCGTGCGCGCGTTCGCCCATCGCATCGCGCGCCACGTTGGTGCGCACGCCCGCGTGCAGCAGGCGCATCTCCTTGGCGACGACCGTGCCCACGCCCCCCGGTTCGAACGAGCCTGGTGATCCCACATCCTGCAGCAGCTGCAGCGTGCCCATGAGCCGGTGGAATGGACGCGCCCGCAGCTCCCCCGAGAGGTTGAGGATCTTCGCCATGGAAGGGGCCGCGTAGCCTTCGGGCAGGCTCTTGCAGAGCATGACCAGCACGGAGGGCAGCGTGCACTCGCGGAACGCCTGCTGTCCGCGCAGGATGCGCTCGCGGTCGGCCCACACGGGGAGCGGTGCCTTGTCGCTCCGGCGCGACCCTTCGCGAATGTGCGCGAGGAAGTCGCGCAGGGGCGCCGGTGCGTCGTCAGGGAGCATCGCGCCAGGCGCCCGCAGGCGGCCGAAGAGCGGTCGCAACTGCGCCGCGGTCACCCCCGCCTGCGCCAGCGCGGCCGCGCAGTCGTCGGCTGCGGCATCACCCATGTGTCGCAGCTGGTCGAGCACTCGCGGATCAGTCCACGACCACGCCGGCGCGGGAGAGGACGTGGGTGGCGTCAAGGCGTCCGGGAAGGCGGGACGTTCGGTGGAGCGGGAGGGCGTGTCCATGACAGAGTCCGAGAAGGGGAAGGAGAACGTAGCACGCGTGGCCGGTCGCCGATACCTTGCACCCATCCACCGGCCGCATCACGCAGCACACCGCAGGCTCCCGCGGCCGTCGCTCCCTCCCTGCCCTCGATGACCTTGGCGTCGTCCACCACGATCGGTCATTTCGAAGTCATCCGTGCCCTGGCCAAGGGGGGCATGGGCGAGGTCTACCTCGCGCGCGACACGCGGCTCGGACGGGACGTTGCGCTCAAGGTGCTGCCGCCGCACCTGCTCGCGAACACGCGTGCGGTGGAGCGCTTTGCGCGCGAAGCACGCGCCGCGTCGGCGCTGAGCCATCCGAACATCATCACGGTGTACGACATCGGCGAGACGACGGCCATGCCGTTCATCGCCATGGAGCTGGTGCGCGGCGAAACGCTCGATCGCGTGGTCACGCTCGACGCGCCGCTCGGTGCGGTGCTCGAGTTCTTCCGGCAGTGCGCGGCTGCGCTCGTGGCCGCGCATGAAGCCGGCATCGTGCACCGCGACATCAAGCCGGACAACGTGATGGTCCGGACCGATGGCTACGTGAAGGTGCTCGACTTCGGACTCGCCCGGCTCGCCCTCGGGGAAGCCGGCGACATGTCCACCTCCACGCAGGCCGGCATGGTGGTCGGCACGCTGCGCTACCTGTCGCCGGAGCAGGCGGTCGGGGAGCCGGTGAGCACGGCGAGCGACATCTTCTCGCTCGGCACCATGATGTACGAGCTGCTCACCGGCGCGCACCCCTTCTCGCAGGGGAGCGAGGTCGCGACGCTCGCCGCCATCGTCACGCGCACGCCGCCGCCGCCTGCCAGTGTGCGCGGCACGCTGCCGCCGGTGATCGACGCGCTCATCCAGGAGACGCTCGAGAAGGACGCCGCCGCCCGGCCCACAGCCGCCGAGGTGGTGCGTCGCCTGCGGCAGCTGTTGGCGGTGGCCGGCATTGGCGAGACGCCGACGTTCGTATCGTCGACGTCGCTGTCTGCAGCCAGCCTGCTCGAGCAGCCTGCACCGGACACGCCGCGCGCGATCACGGTGGGACGCGCGGCCGACGTGGCGCGGCTCATGACGGAATACCAGGCGGCCGCGCGCGGGCGCGGGCAGCTGCTCGCTGTGACCGGCGAGCCGGGCATCGGCAAGACGACGCTCATCGAGACGATGCTCGCGGAGTGCAACGCCCTGCCCACGCCGCCGCTCATCGCACGCGGGCGCTGCTCGGAGCGACTCGCGGGCGCCGAAGCCTACCTCCCCGTCATGGAGGCGCTCGACGACGCGATGCACTCGGCCGATCGCGTGCTGGTGAAGGACCTCGTGGCGCGGCACGCCCCGACGTGGGCCGCGATGCTCGCCACCGCGTCGCAATCGGAAGATGGCAGCGACGTCACGCGTTCCGTCGGCACGTCGCAGGAGCGGCTCAAGCGCGAAATGGCCACGCTGCTCGCCGAGCTCGCGCGCGTGCGACCGGTGGTGGTGTACCTCGATGACGTGCACTGGGCCGACGTGTCCACCGTCGACCTGCTCTCGTACCTTGGAGACCGTCTGCAGGGTGTGTCGGCGCTGCTCATCGTCACGTATCGCGACGCGGAGCTGCGCGCCTCGCGACACCCGTTCCTGCAGGTGCAGCGCGACCTGCAGGCGCGCGGCGCCGCGAGCGAGCTGCCCGTCGGCTTCCTCACCACGGCCGACGTGTCCGCGTACCTGGCCGCCGCCTACGCGGATCATCGGTTTCCCCCCGACTTCGCCGCCACGATGCACGCGCGCACCGAGGGGAACCCGCTCTTCCTCGTGGACGTGATGCGTTGGCTCGCGGCGCAGTCGATCATCGCGGAGGAAGCCGGCCACTGGCGCCTCGTGCGCTCGCTCGACGAACTCGATCGCGAGCTGCCGGCCTCGGTGCGCAGCATGATCGACCGCAAGATCGAGCAGCTCGGCACGGCGGAGCGCCGCCTGCTCGCGGCCGCTGCGGTGCAGGGCGCCGAGTTCGACAGCGCCGTGGCCGCCGCCGTGCTCGGCGCCGATCCGGCCGACGTGGAAGAGCAGCTGATGGTGCTCGACAAGGTGTACGCGTTCGTACGCCACGTGGGCGAGGAGCGCTGGCCCGATCGCTCCATGTCGGTGCGCTACCGGTTCGTGCACGCACTGTACCAGAACGCGCTGCTTGCGGGCATGGCGCCGAGTCGGCGCGCGTCGTGGAGCGAGACGGTGGCCGAACTGCTCGAGCGTCGGCATGGCGCGCGCGCGTCGGAGCTGGCCGCCGAGCTCGCCGTGCTGCACGAGACGGCGCGTGCGCACGACAAGGCGGCCGCGTGGTTCGCGGTGGCCTCGGCCAATGCGCGCGACCTGCACGGCTACGCCGAATCGGAGTCGCTCGCCCAGCGCGGACTCGAACAGGTCGCCTCGATGGAGCCGGGCCCCGCGCAGCTCGTGCAGGAGCTCGGCCTGCGGCTCGCGCTGGGTGTCGCGAGCCTCGTGCGACGCGGGTACGCGGCCCCGGAGACGGCCGACAACATGCGTCGTGCGCGCGAACTGTGTGCGGCGCTCGGCGACACGCCGGCGCTGTCGTCGGCACTGTGGGTGCTGCTGCTGTACAACATCGCCAGCGGCCGGCTGGCCGAGGCCGAGCCCATTGCGGCGCTGCTGCTGCGCCAGGGCGAGGCGACGGACGACCCGGAGCTGCGCATTGCCGCGCACTCCTCGTACATCGGCCTGTATACGCACATGGCGCGCTTCGAGGAGGCGCTCGTGCATCGCGAGGCGATGGACGCGCTGCTCACGCCGGAGCGTCACGACGCCGTGCGGCGCCGCTTCCAGCCCGAGCCGGTGATCATGAGCCGCGCCGAACAGCTGCGCAGCCTGGTCCTGCTGGGGCGACACGAGGAGGCGCGTCGCGTGCGCGACCTGGCGGAGGCCGAAGCCCAGGCGAGTGGCCATCCGCAGGACATGGCGTTCGTGGCGCACTTCATCGCGGAGTACGAGCTGTTCATGGGTGATCCCGCGATCGCCGAGCAGCTGGCCCGCGCGGCGGTGGCGCTGTGCGACGAGTACGGCATCGCTTCGGAACGCCTGTGGGCGCTCACGTACCTCGGCGCCGCGCAGGCGCGAATCGGCCAGGAAGCGGAAGGGATCGCGCTCATGCGCGAGATGATCGGCACCCTGCTCGCGATCGGTTGCCCGATCACCGTGCCGGGCTTTCACATGCTGCTCGGGGACGCCGAACTGCGCGCGGGCGACGCGGCGCAGGCGGCAACCACGGCGCGAGAGGGGTTGGCGCTCGGCGAGCGCACGGGCGAACGCGCGTACGATGCCGAGTTGCAGGCCCTGCTCGCGCGGGCGACCGGGGCCGCCTGACCGCCTGTCCCGGGTCGCGGTCCCGCCGTCCGTGTCTGTCAGGGAACCCCGGATCGGAGGCCGCCGGTCCGGGTATTAGCGTTCGACCATGGGCCTGTTTTCGGATCGTCGCGCACGGGCGGTGCTGCTCGTTCTCTCCCTGCTGGGAGTGGGGCGGGAGAGCGTGCTGCCGCACGAGTGCGCCACGATGGCGGCGGCCACCTCGACCCACGCGACCGAAGCGTCCACGGCGTCGGCGACGCACGCAGGCCACGGGCATGCGGCCGCCGATGAACACGCACCCTCCGAAGCGCCTGCCGACCACGAGTGCGACTGCATTGGCGAGTGCTGCTGTGCGCCGGTGGCGACCCTCGTGCTCGCCAGCGCCGATGCGTTGGTGCCGTTCGCGATCGCCGAGGCCTCGGCACGTGCGACGGCGACCGACGAGCGCCTGCCCGTTGCGCCGCGCTACCTCCGTCCCTTCGCGATCGGCCCGCCCGCGGTGATCACCGCGTAGCGTACCGCCACCGTCAGCCGGCACCCGCGCGCTGACGGCTTCTCGCCCGACACGATGCAGTGCGGGCGCTGCGCAGACGATCCTCGTGTCCCTCACGGTCCGCCCCGCGCCTCCGGCGCCGGCGCGCGTCGTGTCCGATCCCCGTCTGCCCGGATTCTCCTTCATGCTTCGATCGTTCGCCCTCGCGGGTGAGCGCGCGAGCCGTGCGCTGTCGCCTGTCGCGACCGCCACCGCTGCGCGCTGCCGCCGCCTTTCGCACGTCACGTTCGTCACCGCCCTCGCGCTCGCCACGAGCGGCCTCACCGCCTCGGCGCTTCGCGCGCAGGGCCCAACCGGCCAAGGCTGGCTCGACATCACGCTGGTCACGGGCGCGCGTGAACCGGTGGCCGGCGCCATCGTTTCGCTCACGCCGGCCGCGCGCGGTCCTGTCGCCGGCCAGAGCGACGAGCGCGGGCGCCTCACGCTGGGCCCCGTCGCGGCGGGGCGTGCGGCCGTGCAGGTGCGTCGGCTCGGGTTCGTCACGCATGACACGGCGGTGCTCATCGCGGCGGGGGACACGCTCCGCCTCACGGTCTCGCTCGTGGAGTCGGCGCAGTCGCTCGGCGAGATCCGCATCGTGAGCCTGCGCGGCGACCTGACGCCCGAACAGCGCGTGGACCGCGAGCAGATCGCGGCCTCCGTGCCGCACGACGCCAGCGAGGTGCTGCGGCAGCTGCCGGGCACCGATGCCATGCGCCGCGGCGCGCTTGGCCTCGACCCCGTGGTGCGCGGCCTGCGCGACACGCAGCTTGGCGTGTACGTGGATGCCGCGCGCACGCTCCCCGGTGGACCGGCGGGCATGGACACGCCGCTCTCGCACGTGGACCCCGCGCACGTGCAGAGCATGGAGGTGATCACGGGGCCCTACGCGCTCACGTGGGGCGCCGGCAACCTCAGCGCGATCCGCGTGGTCACCAACGCGCTGCCGTCCGCGAACGCGGCGCCGGTCGCCGCGCGCCTCACGAGCGGCTACGACGGCAACCTGGGCGCCAGCGAGTTCGCCGGTGTGCTCGAGGGCGCACTCGGCCGCGAGGGGCGCGTGCGATACATCACCAGTGGCGCGTGGCGCGAGGGGAGCGACTACACGGCCGGTGATGGCACGACGGTCGCCTCCGGCTTCCGCTCCGCCGAAGGGCGCGCGAAGGTCGGCGTGCGCACGGGCACCAACGGACTCTTCTCGGTGATGGGCGCGTTCCAGGGGCAGCGCGACATCGACTACCCGGGTCGCCCGCTCGACGCCAGCTACTTCGATACGTACCACCTGCAGGCGGAGTGGGCGCTGCGTCGCGCCCCCGCGGCTGCCGGCGCGTCTGCCTTCCGCGTACGCGACGTGGACGTGATGGCCTACGTGTACGACGTGGACCATCTCATGGACAACGACGACAAGCCGACGGCGCTGCCGAATCCGAACCGCATGCCGCCGTTCGCCACGAAGATCAACACCTGGTCAGGTGTGCAGGTGCGCGGCGCGCGAGCGACGGCGCGGATCGACGCGCCGGCCGGCTGGGCGCTCGAGGTGGGTGGTGACGTGTACGACGCCGATCACGAGGCGCGCCGCGAGGTGGATCGGCGCGACAACGGCCTGCCCGTACGACGCGACCTCATCTGGGGCGGCGCGCGCATCATGGATGCCGGGCTGTTCACACGGGCCGAGCGGTCCTTCGGGTCGGCACGCGTGGCCACGACGGTGCGTGTGGACGTGGTCGAGGCCGACGCCGATTCGACGAGCGCCTTCTTCGCGCAGCAGTACGGCAGCGACGTGTCGTCGTCGGAGGTGAACTGGAGCGGCGCGGCCACGGTGCGCGTGCCGATCACGCAGCGCTGGGCGATCACGGGCGGTCTCGGGTCGGTGGTGCGCACGGCGGAGGCCAACGAACGCTTCAGCGATCGCGCGGCGGCCAAGCGCGCGCAGACCAACGCCGAGTTCATGGGCGATCCCACGCTCAAGCCGGAGCGCAGCACGCAGGCCGACCTGTGGCTCGAGGCGCAGTATCCGAAGTTCGCCGTGCAGTTCAACGCGTTCGTGCGCCGGCTCGACGATTACATCACCATCGCGCCCACCAATCTCCCCAAGGCGCAGCCCGGCAGCCCGAACACCGTGTTCCGCTTCGTGAATGGTCGCGCGGACTATCACGGCGGTGAACTCGTGCTGACGTCGCCGATCACATCGGCGGTCACGCTCGGTGGCTCGCTGGCGTACCTGCACGGCGACGATGTCACGCTCGATGAGCCCGCGCTCGGTGTGACGCCGCTGCGGGCCGACCTGCGCGCGCGGCTCGAGCCGGTGGCGAGCCGGTGGTTCGTCGAGGCGGCCACGCACATGGCGGGTGAGCAGACGCGCGTGGCGACCACGCGCGGCGAGCGGGCGACCGCCGGCTGGACCACGGTGGACCTGCAGGCCGGCTACCGCCTGCGCGCGGCCACGCGCGGTGAGATGCTGCTGCGCGTGGGAGTGCGCAACCTCTTCGATCGCAGCGTGGTGCAGCACCTGACGGCGATCGACGCGTTCACGGGCGGCCGCATCCAGGAGCCCGGGCGTGTGCTGTTCGCGCGGGTGACGGTGGGGATCTGAGGCACAGACACGAAGGCCGGGGCGACGTCGTGTCGCCCCGGCCTTCGTGTGTCTGCGTGCGTGCGGACGCGGAGACGCGCCGCTACCGCATCACTACCGTGCCGCGATGCGCGCCGAGAAGCCCACCGGCAGTCCGAGCCGGTAGCGCGCGTTGATGGCCGTCGCCGCCGCGTCGGCGAGGATCGCCTGCCCCTCCGCGCTGGGATGCACGCCGTCGAGGCTCATGTACGGGCCATAGGGCTGGAAACTCGTCATGAGCTCCCCCACGCTGAACGGGCCCTTGAGTCCCGGCTTGCCGTAGAGCGCATTCAGCCGGGCGTACGCCCAGCCGCGACGCTCCGCCTGCAGGCGGATGTAGCCGTCGATCTGCGCGAGCAGCGCGTTGACCTTGGCCGCCTCCGCCGGCGTGAGGGTGTAGTCCACTGCCGTCGGGTCCGTGCTCGCCGTGCAGGAGAAGAGGAACGGCTGCTTGGTCTGGTTGGCCGTCGCGATCGCTGTGGGGACACGCGTCGGTACGAAGATCAGGTTGGGGCTCTCCTCGCAATCCGGCTGGATCAGCACCCCGAACGTCTGAAACTCGGCGCTGTTCATCCAGAGTTCGTGCCCGGTGCGGAACGCGGGGAAATCCGCCACGTCGTCGATGAGCCCCATGAGCAGCGCGCCCGAGTTCACCGTGCGCGCAACCCGATCGAGGATGACGTCGTAGTCCGCCGCGAAGAAGGGCAGCGGCACCACGTTCTCGCCTGGCACGAAGCGTCCCTGCGTGCCACCGAGCACCTCGTTGGCGCCGAGTTCCACGGACACGAACTTGGGATTCTGCCTCTCCATCGCCATGACCTGCGTGGTGTTCGGCGGGAGCACGCGAGCATAGAGTTGCTTGTTGCCGAGGTCAGCGGTGTTCTCGGGCGTGGTGCGCAGGGCGTCTGCGGCGCGGGCCGCGTTCATGGCCGTGTTGGCCGCCGGGACCTGCGCCGAGGGCGCGAGCGGGGCGCAACCGAGCTGCGGCGCCGGAATGCCCACCGATTCCTTCGAGATCCGCTCAAAGGTGATCAGCGGCGCGCGAAACGGCGACCGGCACCCGGGGAAGCCGATGTACGGCGCCGACATCTCGCGGCCCGCCCGCCGCGCGAGCTGCAGCGGCCAGGCCATTCCCTGTGACGACGCGATCACGCCTTCGGAGGCCCACCCCATGCTCACGCTGGTGCCGATGGCGACGTAGCGATGGAAGACGCCACGCGCGGCCTGGGATTCGTTGCGTGAGAAGGCGGGAGCGTCGGGTCCGGTGAATGGTGAGGCGTTGGTACCGGTGTCGCCGCAGGCCGCCAGGGCGACGGATGCCGCGAGGGCGATGCCGAGCGGGAATGAGCAAGTGGGAAGGGGCATGTGCAGGTGCCTCGTCGTGGGGGAAACGCGCTGCCGGTGCGCGACCGGCGGCAGGAACACGATGCAACCGCTGAGTCCGTGCGACATCAGGGTTTCCGTGACACGAACCCAGCCGTTCGGTGACAGTCGCCTCCGGCGCTTCGTGATGCACGGCACGGCGGACGCCTCCGCGACGCGTGCATGATGACGCTGTCGAACGTCAGAGCCCCCCGGATCTCCGGTGCTGCCGTCCGACACGATCAACCCTCCTGGAGCATCCCGCATGTTCACGCGTTCCCACCCGGCCGTTCTCGCCGTCTCCGCGCTTGGCGCGGCGCTGTTCCTGTCCGCCTGCGGTTCCGACAATCCGTCCGGTCTCGATCAATCCCTCGCCGGCGGCTCCGCCGTGGGCAGTCAGCTCGGTGCCACCGCCGCCACACGGGCTTCGGCCTGCAACGGCACGCTCGGCGCAGTCACGGTGGAGCTCGTCTCTGTGCCGGTGGGTGCGACGTGCGTGCTCGAGGGCACGCGCGTGCAGGGCGACGTGAAGGTGGCGCGGAACGGCAGCCTGACAGCCACGGGGGCGCGCGTGGCCGGCAACGTGCAGGCGGAAGACGCGCGCGCCATCACGCTGCTCGAGTCCACCACCGTGATCGGCAACGTGCAGGTGAAGCGGTTGGCTGCGGTGCGCGTGGAGAACTCCACGATCGACGGTGACCTGCAGCTCGAGGAGGCCGGTGCGTCACTCGTCGCGAGTGGCAACCGCATCGGCGGCAACCTGCAGCTCACGAAGGCCGGTTCGGCGAGCATCGCGAGCACGTTCGTGAACGGCGACCTGCAGCTGGTGGAGAACAGCGGCGCGCTGTCGTCGACGGGCGCCGATGTGCGCGGCAACTTCCAGGTGTTCAAGAACCTCGGCGGCGTGCGGCTGGTGAACAACCGCGTGGCCCAGGTGCTCGAGTGCAAGGAGAACCTGCCCGCCCCGACCGGCTCGGGCAACGTCGCCGGCGAGAAGCTGGAGCAGTGCCGCGCGCTCTGAGCACGCGCGCGGCCTGCACTGACGGTCAGGGCGCGATCAACGCCTGACCGTCAGCGCGCAGCGAGCACCTCGCCGCGCACCTCGGCGTGGTCGAGCCCCGTGCACTGCGCCGTCAGGTCCCACAGCCGCCGCCCCAGCGCTTCGTCGCTGGCGCGTGCGGTGAGTGGCTGCGCGAAGGCGGCACGTCCTTCCTTCTGACGATTGCCCCAGCTCCAGTGCACGCCCGACTGCGCGAACGCGTCGTCGGCTACCACCTGCGCCAGCCGATCGCCCGCCAGCTCCTGCGACACGTAGCCCTTCGTGATGTTCTTCTGGAACCACGGAAAGATCACCTGGAAGGCGCGCGGCGTATTGCGGAACAGCGGCGTGTCGGCCACACAGCCCGGGTAGAGCGTGTTGAACACGATGCCCGTGCGCGCGTGATGGCGGCGGTGCAGTTCGCGGCTCGTGATCATGTTGCACAGCTTGCTGTCCTTGTACGCCTTGCCGGCCTTGAAGGCCTTGCCGTCGATCATGCTCACGGGCGCGCGGAACCCCGCCTCGAGCCCTTCGAGGTTGCCCAGGTCGGCCGGCGCGGGAATCGGCACCTTGCCGCCGAACTCCGCCGCGTTCGCCGTCACCGTACCGAGAATGATCAGACGGCGTGACGCATGCGTGGACCGCTCGAGATCGGGGAGCAGCAGGTTCGCCAGCAGGAAGTGGCCGAAGTGGTTCGTGGCCACGCTGATCTCGTAGCCCTCCGGCGAGCGCATCGGCTCCGTGAGGCGCGGCAGGTACACGGCCGCGTTGCACACGAGCGCGTCGAGCGGGCGCCCGGTGGCGCGGAACGCGTCCACGAACGCGCGCACGCTGGCCTGCACCCCGAGGTCGATCGGCATGACCTCGTACCGGTTCCGGTCCATGCCCAGGGACGCGGCCGCCCGTTCGCCCTTGGCGACGTCGCGACAGGCCATGATGACGTGCCAGCCACGCGTGGCGAGCGCGGCGGCGCCGTAGAGGCCGACGCCCGACGAGGCGCCGGTGATGATCACGGTGGGGGAAGCAGCGGAGGGCGTCATGCGGAACGCGGCGGGGGTGAATGGGGAGTGGAACGCTCGGCAATATAACTGAGCATCCCCGCGGGCGCCTCCGGCCTCAGGTCACGCGAGCGCGTCGTCCGCGCGATGGGCGAGCACGGTGACCTCGTCGCCCACGTGGATCTCGCCGGCGTGGGCATGGGTGGCGTTCATGCCGAACATCACGCCCCCCGATGCGGCGCGCCGGTAGAGCGCCAGCGTGCGCAGCGGTTCGACGCCCTGCGCGAGCGAGTGCTGGTCGATGGTGGTGACCGCGCAGCGCGGGCAGGGGGAGCCGACGCCGATCTCGACCTCGCCGATGCGGATGTGCGCCCAACGGTCCTCCTCGTGCGGCGCGGTGGTGCCGAGCAGCACATTCGGCCGGAATCGTTCCACGCCGAGCTTGGCGCTGCCCGCGTCCGTGAGCCGCGCGTTGAGGGCGTCGAGGCTCGCCGCGCCGAGCAGCAGCAGCGGCGCGCCGTCGGTGACGCTCACGTCGCGTCCGGTCGCGTCGAGCGGGCCGGCGTACTTGGCCGCCAGGGCGCGGTGCGACGCGGCGGTCCAGTGCATGAGACGACAGGACACGCCCACCGCCTCGGTGCACCACGCCGCGGCGGCGTCGCCGGCATCGGCGAGCGCGACGTCGTCGTCCCACACGCGCACGGTGCGCAACGGCGCGCTCGGCGGCGCGGGGGGCACCACGAGCTGCACGGCGCCGTGCCGATGCAGGGTGAGTGGCGCATCACCGGCGATCGCTCCGTCGTGCATGGGCAATTCCGCGCGGATCCGCGCCAGTCGCGGCACTTCGCGCTGCGTGAGCGCCACGCCGTGATCATCCATCAGCAGCCAGCGGCGGTCACCCACGGCCCCGAGCGCGTCGAGGCGCAGGCGCTGCACGCGCACTGGCGCGGCACCCTTGAGCGGGTGTACAAAGAGGTCGGTGACGCGCGGCATGACCGATGGCTCGGAACGATGGGGATCGGGGACGGTACGCAGGAGGCAGGAGGCCCGCCTGATGGCAGATCATACGCCCGAGAGCACGATTCCGCAGGCACTCGGCCGATCCGAGCCCGGGTCGTCACCGCCGCCGGCGCATCGCGGCGGCCGCTGGCGGTTGCGCCTGCGCGTCACGTGGGCGGTGACGTCGATCATCCTCACCGAGAGCGTGATCCTCGGCCTGTCGGTGCTGCCTGCCGTCTCGTTCTGGACGTGGGTGTACCAATGGCGCATGATCCCGGAGTGGGCGCAGGTACTCACGATGGCCATGGCCTTCGTGCCCGCGTATGTGCTGTTCGCCACCAGCGTGCTGCTCTACTCGGCGCTCGTCACGCGCCTGTTCGGCTGGCGCACGCGCCCGGGGCTCGCGCTGCCGCTCGCCGAGATGTCCTGGCCGGTGCTCGACTGGGGGCGCTACCTCATGACGATTCATGTGGCGCGCACCTTCGCCGGCCCCGTATTCCGGTCCACGCCCATCTGGACCGTGTACCTCCGCCTCAACGGTGCGACGATCGGGCGTGGCTGCTGGGTGAACAGCCTCAAGCTCATGGATCACAGCCTGCTCGAGTTCGGGGATCGCGTGACGATCGGCTCGGACGCGAGCGTATCGGGGCACATGATCGAGCATGGCCTGCTCAAGACCGCGCCGGTGCGGTTGGGCCGGCACGTCACCATCGGCATCAACAGCGTGGTGGGCATCGGCACGACGGTCGGGGACCACACGCAGGTGGGCGCGTTGAGCGTCGTGCCCAAGCATTCGCACCTCGACGCGAACGCGGTCTACGCCGGTGCGCCCGTGCGCTGCGTGAAGCGCGGCGGCGTGCGAGTGAATGACGCGGACAGCGACGACGTCGCGTAACGACGCCCCGCGACGACGCGGTGGTGCTACGCCCGCGCGGTCCGCGCGCCGGCGAGCGCGGAATGCACGCTCACGAACTCGCCCACGTTCTCCATGGTGAGCAGACCGACCAGCTCGCCGCCGGCGATCACCGGCATGGTGCGCACGCGCGACTGCTGCAGCCGCGCGAGCGCGACGTCGAGCATCTCGCGCGGATCGGCACGCGGCACGTCGGCCTCCATGGCGTCCACCACGCGCTGGTGATCGGTGCGCTTCGCGAGCGCGGCGAGCAGCGCCTGACGGGTGAGCACGCCCAGCACCCGTCCCTCGTCGGCCACCGGGAAGTCCTGCTGGCTGCCGGCGAGCAGCAGCTCGACGGCGCGCGACAGGGGGTCGCTCGGTGACAGCGCGCGGAAGTCGGTGATCATGGCATGCGAGACGGGAATGCCGTCGAGCGCGCCCTTCATCTGCGCCGCCGCCGACTCCTGCGACGCGCCGATCCACACGAACAGCGCGATGAACATGAGGAACGGATTCGTGAAGAACCCGACCACCGCGAACAGGGCGGCGAACGCCTTCCCGACCGTGGCGGCACGCGCCGTGGCGCGCGCGTAGTCCATGCGCATCGCGAGCAGGGCGCGCAGCACGCGCCCGCCGTCCATTGGGAAGGCGGGCAGCAGGTTGAAGGCCACGAGCATCACGTTCACCGCGAACAGCTGCTCGAGGAACCCCGGCGACGCGCCCGCCTCGACGGCCAGCGCCGTGCTCGTGAGCGGGCGCCCGAGCAGCTGGAGCGTGATCGCAAGCAGGAGGGCGATCACGACGTTCACGGCCGGCCCCGCGATGGCCACCAGCAGCTCCTGCCGCGGCTTGTCGGGCATGCGCTCGAGCCGCGCCAGCCCGCCAATGGGCAGCAGCGTGATGTCGCGCGTACGGATGCCGTAGCGGCGGGCGGTGAGCGCGTGCCCGAACTCGTGCAGCACGACACAGCCGAACAGCGCCAGCACGAAGGCCACGCCGCTGAGCGCCGCCGTCGCGCTCTGCTCGGTCGTCCACGTGGAGAGGCCGATCCAGATGAGCAGCGCGAGGAACGTGACGTGGATCTGCACCGGGATGCCGGCGTAGCGTCCGACCGGGATCGACCACTTCATGCGCGCGGATGGACAGGGGACACGTGAGCGCAACGACACGACGCGGCGTCGTGCCTGCTTCGCAATATACCGCCCGACCCCTACATTCCGGCCATGCACCCGACGTGCCCGGCCCTCGCCTTCGCATGAAGCGCCGCACGTTCCTGCTCGCGGGACTGGGCGCCGGTGGCGCCGTGCTGCTCGGCTGGAGCCTGCTGCCCCCGCGCCAGCGACTGTACCCGTCGCGCGGCATCCCGTCCGCGGACGGCCGCATCGCGCTCAACGGCTGGGTCGCGATCGCGCCCGACGACACCGTCACCGCCGTGCTGCCCAAGTCCGAGATGGGCCAGGGGGTGCACACCGCGCTGGCCATGATCCTCGCGGAGGAGCTCGACTGCACGCTGGCGCAGGTGCGCATCGCGCAGGCGCCGGTGGACGCGATCTACCACAACCTCGTCGTGGGGCGCGACGCGCTGCCGCTGCCGCCGGAATCGGACGGCGTGCTACGGCGCGTGGTGGAGTGGTACTCCGACAAGCTGCTGCGCGAGTTCGGCGTGATGACCACCGGCGGGTCCACGAGCATTCGCGACTGCTGGGCACCGCTGCGCGACGCGGGCGCCATCGCGCGCGCCACGCTGCTGGAGGCCGCGGCGCGCCACTGGCAGGTGCCGGTGACGTCGTGTTCGACGCACGATGGCGTCGTGACCTGCGGTGACCGGGCGCTGCGGTACGGCGAGATCGTGGCGCTCGGTGGCGACCTCGCGCCGGCCCGCGCGTTCACGCGCAAGGCGCCATCGACCTATCGCGTGATCGGCACGTCGCCGCCGCGTCTCGACGCGCGCGCGAAGACCGACGGCACGGCCATCTTCGGCATCGACGCGCGGCCGGCGGGTCTCGCGTACGCAGCGGTCACCATGGCGCCGGTGATCGGGGGCGCCCCATCGTCGTTCGACGCGGACGCCGCGCGTGCCCTGCCCGGCGTGCGCGAGGTGGTGGCGCTCTCCGGAGCGAACGGCAGCGCGCGAGGCGTGGCCGTGATCGCGAACGCCTGGCCCGTGGCACGGCGCGCCCTCGAGGCGCTCGCGGTGCAGTGGGACGCGGGGCCGAACGCGGCGCTCTCCTCCGACGCCGTGCTCGACGCGCTTCGCGCGCAGGCGCGCGAGGGCGGCGGACGCACCTTTCGCCGCGATGGCGACGCCGACGGCATGCTCGCGCGTGCGGCCGAGGGCACCGCGTCGGCGGCCGGCCGCGTCGTCGCGGCCGAGTACGAGGTGCCGTTCCTCGCGCACACCACGATGGAGCCGCCCAACTGCACCGTGCTCGCCCACGACGATCGCGCCGACGTCTGGGTGGGCACGCAGGTCCCCGGGCAGGCACGTGCAGCGGTGGCGCAGGTGCTCGGCCTCGATCCGGAACGTGTCACCGTGCACGTGGCCTACCTCGGCGGCGGCTTCGGACGTCGCCTCGAGGTGGACTTCATCGGCCAGGCGGCGGAGGTCGCGGCAGCGATGCGCGGCACCCCTGTGCAGGTGATCTGGAGTCGCGAAGACGATGTGCGCCACGACTTCTACCGGCCGGCGTGCGCCGCGCGCCTCGACGCGGCCCTCGGCGCGGACGGCACGGTGCTCGCGCTGCGCGCCTGCGTTGCAAGCCAGGAGATCACGCGGCCGTACGGTGCGCGGAGCGGCGTACGGCTCGCGCGCTTCGACGTGCGCAAGAGCTCCGTGGAGGGGTTGTTCGACCAGCCCTATGCTTTCGGTGCGCTGCAGGTGACGCATCAGCTCGCGCGCCATGCGGTGCCGGTGGGGTACTGGCGGGCAGTGGGACACTCGCACAACGCGTTCTTTCTCGAGGGCTTCGTGGACGAGCTGGCGCACGCGGCCGGCATCGATCCGGTGGCGTTCCGCGAACGCCTGCTTGCCGGCAACGAGCGGGCGCTGGCCGTGCTGCGCCTCGCCGCGGCGCGCAGCGGCTGGGGCAGCGCGCCTGGCGTGGCGGCGGATGGTGCGCCGATCGCGCGCGGCATCGCGCTGCATCGCTCCTTCGGCAGCATCGTGGCGCAGGTCGCGGAGGTGTCGCTCTCGCCGTCGCGCGCCATTCGGGTGCACCGCGTGACGTGTGCCGTGGACTGCGGCCTGGCCATCAACCCTGACGGCGTCGCGCAGCAGATGGAGAGTGCGGTGGTGTTCGGCCTCTCGGCGGCGCTGCACGGCGAGATCACGATCGTGAATGGGCGCGTGCAGCAGGGCAACTTCGACAGCTATCGTGCGCTGCGCCTGGCCGAGGCACCGGAGGTGGTGACACACCTCGTGCCGAGTGGCGAACCGCCGGAGGGCGTGGGCGAAGCGGGGCTGCCGCCCATCGCACCGGCCGTGGCGAGCGCGCTGTTCTCGCTCACCGGACAGCGGCTCCGCCGCCTGCCGCTGCGCCTCGCGGAGGACGCATGATCGCGCTGCGCGTGAACGGTGAGCTCATGGAGGTGGACGTGCCGCCGGAGACGCCACTGCTCTGGGTGGTGCGCGAGCAGCTCGCGCTCACCGGCACCAAGTTCGGCTGTGGGGCGGCGCTCTGCGGTGCCTGCACGGTGCACGTGGACGGCGCACCGGTGCGGAGCTGCGTCACGCCGGTGTCGGCCGTGTCCGGCCGCGCGGTGACGACCATCGAAGGGGTCGCCCGCGCCGAGGCGACCGGCAAGGACACGTCGGCGATCGCGAAGGCGGTGCAGGATGCGTGGGTGGCGCACGGCGTCGCGCAGTGCGGCTACTGCCAGCCCGGCATGGTGATGACGGCTGTCGCCCTGCTGGCCGCCAACCCGCGCCCCGCCGATGCGGAGATCGACACCGCCTTCAGCGGCCACCTGTGCCGCTGCGGCAGCTATCAGCGGCTGCGCGCGGCCGTGCACGACGCAGCCCGCGCGCTCGACGCGCGCTGAATGCCTCGCCGGCCTGCGGTCGGCCGCAGCGCTTGCCCTCGCGTCGGCGTACGCGGACAATAGAGCGATCTCGTCGTTTTCGTCCCTCGCGGAGTCCTGCCGATGTCCAGTCTGTGCACCCGCGCGCGCGTCGCGTGCGCCACCCTGCTGCTCGCCGCGGCATCGTTCGTGGCCGAGCCCCTCGTGGGCGAGCCGCTCTCGGCGCAATCCGCCCGCGGTTTCACGCTCGACCAGGTGAAGAGCGCGCCGTATCCCACCGAACTCGTGGCGGCCCGCACCGGCGATCGCCTCGCGTGGGTGTTCAACGAGCGCGGCCAGCGCAACCTGTGGGTGGCCGAAGGGCCGGCGTTCGCTGCGCGCCGCGTGACCGACTACACGCGCGACGACGGACAGGACCTCACGTCGGTGTCGATCTCGCCCGACGGGCGCTGGCTGGTGTACATGCGCGGCGGTGATTTCGGCTCGAACTTCGACGATGCGCTGCCTGTCAACCCGCTGGGCATGCCCACGCCCACGCGCGTCGAGATCTGGGCCGTGCCCTTCGCGGGCGGCACCCCGGTGTCGCTCGGCGAGGGCGAGTCGCCGGTAATCGCACCGTCATCGGACTACGTGGTGTTCGCGCGCGACCGGCAGCTGTGGCGCGTGCCGATCGACGGGTCGTCACCGGCGAAGCGGCTGTTCACGCTGCGGGGCAGCAGCGGTGATCCGCAGTTCTCCCCGGACGGCTCGCGTCTCGCCTTCGTCTCGAACCGCGGTGATCACGCGTTCATCGGCGTCTACACCAACGACACCACGCCGATCACGTGGATCGCGCCGAGTGTGGATCGCGACTGGGCACCGCGCTGGGCACCCGACGGGCGTCGCCTGGTGTTCGCGCGGCGTGCCGGCAGCGGTGGGGCGCCGGCTGCCCCCCTCGAGGCCACACCTGCTCCGTGGTCGCTGTGGGTGGGCGACGCCACGACCGGGCGGGCGGAGCGCGTGTGGGCCAGTGACACCACGCTGCGCGCGTCGGTGCCGTCCACGCACGGCGGCATCAACCTGCACTGGGCGGCGAACGACCGCCTCGTGTTCATGCAGTACGCCGATGGGTGGCCGCACCTGTACTCGATGCCCGCCACGGGCGGCACGCCGCTCCTGCTGACGCCGGGCGAGTACATGGCCGAGCATGTGCGGCTCGCGCCCGATGGCCGTTCGGTGCTGTTCTCCGCCAACACGGGGAGCACGCCGGGCGACATCGACCGGCGGCACATCGTGCGCGCGCCGATCGATCGCGCGGCGCCCGACGTGCTGACGCCCGGCACGGGCATCGAGTGGACGCCCGTGGTGCTCGGCAGCGGTCGCGTGGCGGGCCTCGGTGCCACGGCGCAGCGTTCGCCGCTGCCCATGGTGCTCGAGGGTGGCTCACCGCGCTGGATCGCCGCCGATCGCGTGCCGGCGAGCTATCCGACCGCGCAGCTCGTCACGCCCACGCCCGTGACCTACACGGCATCGGACGGCGTGCGCGTGCACGCCCAGCTGTTCCAGCCACCGGCAGGCGGAGCCGCGCGCAAGCCGGCCATCGTGTACGTGCACGGCGGGCCGCCGCGCCAGATGCTGCTGGGGTGGCACTATGGCGACTACTACGCCAACGCCTACGCGATGAACCAGTTCCTCGCGAGTCGCGGCTTCGTGGTGCTCTCCATCAACTACCGGCTCGGCATCGGCTACGGCTACGAGTTCCACCGGCCGCCGAACGCCGGCGCGCAGGGGGCCTCGGAATACCTCGATGTGAAGGCCGCCGGCGAATGGCTGCGGCAGCGCAGCGACGTGGACGGCGCACGCATCGGCATCTACGGCGGTTCGTACGGCGGGTACCTCACGGCGCTCGCGCTGGCTCGCGATTCGAAGCTGTTCGCGGCGGGTGTCGACATTCACGGTGTGCACGACTTCACCTCCGACGGTGGCAGCCGGTTCGGCGGCGGCACGTGGCGCTACGAGCGGAGCGCGTACGACCTGCAGCGCCTCGCCGAGGTGGCGTGGCAGTCGTCGCCCGTCTCGTCGGTCGCGACGTGGACATCGCCGGTGCTGCTCATTCATGCGGACGACGATCGCAACGTGCGCTTCGCGCAGACGGTGGACCTCGTACAGCGCCTGCGCGAGCATGGCGTGCCCTTCGAGGAGATCACGATCCCCGACGACACGCACCACTGGATGCGCTTCGCGAACCAGATGCGCGTGAACGCGGCGACCGCGGAGTACTTCGAGCGCATCCTCAAGCCGTGATGCAGCGCGGGCGCGCCGCTTAACGGCGGCGCGCCCGCGTCGTCCACCTCACCGAAGCGCGGCACATGACCGCGACCATGCACATCCGACGGTGAGGAGCTGATCATGCGAACGATTCCCCTCGCAGTACTTGCGCTCGCGCTTGGCGCGACGACGCTGGCCGCGCAGCCAGTCCGCGGTCGTGGCGCAGACGGCCCGCGTGGCGCGGCCATCGGCCAGCCACGCGGCGACATGACGCGCGGCACGATGGCGCGTGGCGCGGTCCCACCGGCCGCCGCGCTGCTCCGCCTGCGCACGCAGCTCGAGCTGAGCGACGAGCAGGTGCAGCGCCTCGAGGCGCTGGCGGCCACGCAGCGTTCGGCGCTGAAGCCGTCGCCGTCGCAGCAGATGCGGCTCCGCGCCGACCTCATGGACGCGATGGCGGGTGACGGCAATCCGCAGGCCGCGCGTGCTGCGCTCGACAAGCTGAGCGCACTGCAGAACGAGCGCGTCGTGCTCGCCATGAACGCACGCAAGGAAGCCCGGGCCGTGCTCACGCCGGCCCAGCGCACCAAGGCGGAGGCGCGGCGTGGTCCGGGCAACCGCATGCGTCCCGGCGCTCGCGGTCAGCGCGGCGATCGTGTCGGAGATCGCGCCGGAGATCGCGCCGGTGATCGCCGCGGACCGCGCGCCAGCGGGCGTCCGCAGCGGCCCTGACGTTCAACGGTGGTGCGCGCTCAGCGGGGAGCGCGCACCACCGAGCCGCGTTGCAGCACCGTGTGCACGTCGCGCAGCGCGCGCACGTTCGCCGTCGGGTCGCCTCGCACGATGAGCAGGTCGGCCGGGGCCCCGTCGCGAATCTCCCCCAGGCCATCGGTCGCGCGCAGCACGCGCGCCGCGGTCGACGTGGCCGCCACGATCGCCTGCATGGGCGTGAGGCCGTAGTCCACGAGCAGCTCGAGTTCGCGCACGTTGTCGCCGTGCGTGAACACGCCCACGTCGCTGCCGTTCGCGATCGTCACGCCCGCGTCGAGCGCCGCGCGCACGGACGCGCGCTTGGCGCGCACGCGCGTGGGTTCGGGGCCCGAGCCCGGCGTCCAGCCGCCGTACTGGGCAATGGCGTGTCCGGCCGCCACCGTGGGCACGAGAATCACGCCACGTTCGCGCATGAGGGCGAACACCTCCGGCGTGCCGCCGTCACCGTGCTCGATCGTCTGCACGCCGGCCAGCGTGGCGCGGCGCATCCCTTCGGCGGTGGAGGCGTGCGCCACCAGCGGCCGACCGCTCGAGGTCGCGATCTCGACCGCGGCCCGCAGCTCCTCCACGGTGAACGCCGGTTGCGCGCTGCCGTCCGGCCCCCAGCGATAGTCGGCGTACACCTTGATCACATCGGCGCCGCGCGCGATCTGTCCGCGCACAGCAGACACGAGCTCCGGCAGGTTGCCGGCCTCTTCGGCCGCGATCGGCACGCGCACCTCGGGCGCGAAACCGCGGGGCGCGTAGCTGCCGCGCATCACGATCGCCTGCTCGGCCACCACGAGCCGAGGCCCCGGGATCACGCCCTTCGCGAGTGCCGCCCGCAGCCCCACGTCGGCGCTGCCGGCACCTTCCGTGCCCAGGTCGCGCAGCGTCGTGAACCCCGCGTCGAGCGTGCGGGCCAGGTGCACGGTCGCGCGCGCCACGCGCTCGCCGAGCCCTTCGCGCAGCACCTGCTCATCCCACGGCACTTCGTTGTACGGGTGCAGGAGTACATGCGAGTGCAGGTCGATGAGCCCGGGCAGCAGCGTGGTGCCCGGCAGTTCCAGCACGCGCGTGTCACGCGGCGTGCGGATCGAGGCACGTGGCGCAACGGCCACGATGCGCCCGCTGTCCACGAGCACGGCGAGTCCGGTGCGTGGTGCGGCGCCGCTGCCGTCCACGATGCGGTCGGGCACGAGCAGCAGCGGAGGCGCGGGTTGCGCGGCGAGCAAGGAGGGCGCAACGGCCTGACCGGCGAGCAGGAGAAAACGCAGCGATCGCAGCATGGCATGGGGTTGAGGACGGTGAAACATGAAGCGGACTGGGCCGTGGTGTCCACGCGCCGCGCATTTCGTGCGCTCTCTGGACGCCCGGCGGTTCGTGTCGCAGCTTCCTGCAGTCGTCGTCCTGCGTCACGTTCACCTTCGGAGCGCACCGTCATGTCCCCCGATCACCCGGAACGCGCGATTGTCGCGGACGAGCGCGAGGCAGGCGCCAAGCCACGAGACGAGGAGATCGACGTGTTCGGGCTGACGCACGCCGGCAAGGTGCGCACGCAGAACCAGGATCACTTCATGCTCGCGTCGATCCACAAGCACGTGCACGTGCTGCACACGAGCCTCACCGAACAGCAGCGCCTTCCGCTCGCCGATGAACGGCTCGCCTTCATCGCGATGGTGGCGGATGGCGTGGGCGGCGGAGAAGGGGGCGAGCGCGCGAGCGCCACCGCGCTCGAAGTGGCCACCCGCTACATCACCACGAGCACCGACTGCTACTACCGGGCGGCGGCGGGCGATGAACCCTTCCTCGAGGTGCTGCAGGACGCGGCGCTCCAGTGTCACCACGCCGTGCTCGAGCAGGCGCAGCGGGAAGGCCACGGTCGCACGATGGCCACGACCCTCACGCTGTTCATGGGGGTCTGGCCGTACTACTACCTGCTGCAGGTGGGCGACTCGCGCTACTACCTCTACCGCGAAGGGCAGCTCTCGCAGATCACGCGCGACCAGACGATGGCGCAGGACCTCGTCGATGAGGGGGTCTTCACGCGGGCCATGGCCGACCGCTCGCGCTACGCGCATGTGCTCTCGAGTGCAATCGGCGGGCAGCAGGCGACTCCGGTGGTCACCCGCCTGCGCGCCGACTGGCACAATGTGCACATGGTCTGTTCCGACGGGCTCACCAAGCATGTGAGCGACGAGCAGATCCGTGATCGGCTCGCCACCATGACGTCGGCGCGTCAGGTCTGCGAACAGCTGCTGCAGGACGCGCTCGACGGCGGTGGCTCGGACAACATCACGATCATCGTGGGGCGCACCCTACCGAAGCGCTGAGCCCTGCAGCCATGCGATCGCGTCGGCGGCGGCGTAGTGGCCACGTCCGGCGGAGAGCGTGGCCACGCCGGCGAGATCGTCGCCGCAGGTGAGCAGCGAGGGTTCCTCGGTCTCGTCGCGCCACTGGGGCAGCCCCACGTCGGCGAGCAGGCCGTTGCACAGGCACCGTCGCCCCGTCGTGGCGGCGGCGTCCCCACCCTTGGCCACGAACTGGTCCACGGGCTCGGCGGGGCAGCGGTAGATGACGCGGCCGTCATCCTGCCGCACCGGCTGTCGCAGGTAGCCGAGGTCGCAGATGCGTTCGCGCGTCTCGAGCGCCGCTTCCGATTCGGCGAAGCGGAGCCGCTTGAACGGGTAGCCGGTGGGTGACGCGAGCGGATCGGTGAAGACCGCGGCATCTCCAGTTTCAACCGCGCGCAGCACGCGCGTGCGCAGCTCGGGCGTGATGCCGGACTCGTCGCAGCAGGCGAAGAGGGTGCCCACCTGGACGCCGGCGGCGCCCTCGGCGAGCGCCGCCTGCAGGCGCTCTGGGGTGCCGTAGCCCCCCGCGAGCCAGAAGGGCACGCCGAGTTCGCGCATCGCGGCGAGGTCCACCACGTCGCGCGCGCCGTAGATGGGTTCGCCGAGTGCGTTGAGCTGCGTCGCGCCGCGCGGCGGCGCGTTGTGTCCACCGGCCGTGGGCCCTTCCACGATGAAGCCGTCCACGCGCCCGTTCGACTTGCGCAGCAGGGTGGTGGCGAGCGACGACGCGGAGACGATCGGGAAGAAGAGCGGGCGCCGCAGCGGCGGCAGCACATCACCTCCGATGCTGGCCGGATCGAACGTGAGCAGCAGCGGTTCGGGTGCGCTCGGCCCTTCGATGTCGAAGCGCAGCGAGGCGCTCGCGTGCGTGGCGAGCGCGTCGAGCGCGCCCGGAATCTCGCGCGGAATGCCGGCGCCCATGATCACCACGTCCACGCCCGCGAGCATGGCGCCGTAGAGCGAGGGGAGCGTGGGCATCTGCACCTTGGTGAGCAGGTTGATCCCCACCGGCGCCTCGTGTCCCTCCTTCGCGAGCAACACCTCCACGAAGTTCGCCATCACCGTCACGAGCTGCCGTTCGGGCGCCATCGTGCGGCGGTACATGGGGAGCAGGCGGTACGGCTGGTCGGGTGCGCGGCCGTCGGGAATGTACCACGCCTCGAGCAGCGCGTCGGCGGCACCGGCGATGGGGAACTGCGCCAGGGCACGACGCATGTGCCCGCCGGGATCGCCGTCCTGCAGGCGGCGCACGAGCACCGTGTCGAGGGCCGTGCCGGAGACGATGCCGAGCTGTCCGGCGCGGCAGACGGCGTTGGCGAGCTGCCAATCGGACACCGCGATTCCCATGCCGCCCTGGATGATGCGGGGTAGCGAGATGCCTTCGGTCATGACGCAACGAGAGTTGAGGGGGTGCCGCCGCGTGCAGGCATCATCGGCATCGATGGCGCGCTGGACGGAAGCGTTCGCGACATCACGGGGCGGCCGCGGTGATCGAGGCCTCGCGGATTGCCGCCGTCAGCTGACGGCGCTTGGCCGTGAGGTCCGCCAGCGTGTAGCGGTCGAGCACGGCGAGAAACGCCTGCAGCGCTTCGTCGAGGGCCGGGGCCAGCTGGCACAGCGGTGCGATCGGGCAGGCCGAGTCGGCGTCGGCGAAGCACTCCACAAGCGCGAAGCTCTGCTCCGTCTGGCGCACCACATCACCCACGCGAATCTGGTCAGGTGCGCGGACGAGTCGCACCCCGCCTTTCCAGCCGCGGGACGTTTCCACGTACCCCAGCTGCGCGAGCTTCTGCACCACCTTCACGAGGTGGTCCGTGGACATGCCCATGCGCTGCGCGATGTCGCGCGCCGTGCTCGACTCCCCGTCGTGCAGGGCGAGATAGGTGAGGCAGCGCAGGGCGTTGTCGGTGAACTGAGTGAGGCGCATGTCCCGCGGAGAAGGAAGGCGTGCTGCTGATCACCGGATGCGTCGGGTGCCGTCCATTCGGCGGACGGGTGCATCCGGCGGCCGACACGAATGCCGGCAGCGCCTTCGTACGGATATCAAACGCCGGCCGAGAGGGGTTCGTTGTCAGGGAATCCCCGGCCGGTCGACGGGGATTCGCCGTTAGTCAATGTGGTATCCAAGGTGCAGGTTTGCTGCCGTGACGTACCGCGCACGCGACGTCGCGTCCGATGGCGGGGATCGCCATCGCCTTCACCCGCTTCTCGAGGCTTTCCTCATGATGCAATCCCGCTCCGTCGGCTGGTTCGTGGCCACGGCGAGCGTCGTGCTCGTCGCCAGCTACGGATTCGGCTGCACGCCGGCGTCCCGTCCTGGTGGCACGGTTGGCGCCGCCGGCGACAACGCGTCCAGGGTGTACGTCCAGCCCGGCGACCACGACGAGTTCTACGCCTTCCTCTCGGGTGGCTACAGCGGCCAGCTGAGCATCGTCGGCCTGCCGTCCGGCCGTCTGCTCAAGGTCATTCCCGTGTTCTCGCAGCACCCGGAGAACGGCTACGGCTACAGCGAGGAGACCAAGCCCATGCTCGAGACGAGCTACGGCTTCATTCCGTGGGACGACCTTCACCACACCGCGCTCTCGCACACCGACAGCGAAGTGGACGGCCGCTGGATCTTCGTGAATGGCAACAACACGCCGCGCGTCGCGCGCGTGGACCTCACGCACATGGAGACGGCGGAGATCCTCGAGATCCCCAACACGGCCGGAAACCACGCCTCCCCGTTCGTGACCACGAACACCGAGTACGTGATCTCCGCCACGCGCTTCAGCATCCCGGTGCCGAACCGCGAAATGTCGATCAGCGAATACAAGGGCAACTTCAAGGGCATGATCTCCTTCATCAAGGCGAACGAGCCCGGGAAGATGGACGTGGCCTTCCAGATGGTCGTGCCGGGCTTCAACTACGACCTGGCGCGCGCCGGCAAGGGACCGTCCAAGGACTGGGTGTTCTTCACCTCGTACAACACCGAGGAGGCCTCGGAGAAGCTCGAGATCAACGCGTCGAAGAACGACAAGGACTTCGTGGCCGCGGTGAACTGGAAGAAGCTCGAGGCGTGCGTGAACGGTGGCACGTTCACGAACTATGAGGCCGAGTATCGCCACAACGTGATGGACGAGTTCTCGCGCGAGGGCAAGAGCGAGGTCAAGAAGGGCGTGAAGGTGATCGAGGCCACGCAGTGCCCCGGCGCCCTCTTCTACATGCCCACGCCGAAGTCGCCGCACGGCGCCGACGTCGACCCCACGGGCGAGTACATCGTCGCCGGTGGCAAGCTCGCCACGGTGATCCCCGTGCACTCCTTCTCGAAGATGCTCAAGGCCATCGACGACAAGGCGTTCGACGGGGATGCGTACGGCGTGCCGATCCTCAAGTACGAGGCCACCATCGCGGGTGAAGTGCAGGATCCGGGCCTCGGCCCCCTGCACACCGAGTTCGACGGCAACGGCTACGCCTACACGTCGGTCTTCATCTCGAGCGAAGTCGTGAAGTGGAAGCTGGGCACGTGGGAAGTCGTGGACCGCATCCCGACGTACTACTCGGTCGGTCACCTCATGATTCCCGGCGGCGACTCGAAGAAGCCGTTCGGCAAGTACGCCCTGGCGATGAACAAGATCACCAAGGACCGCTACCTGCCCACCGGCATGGAGCTCGCCCACTCGGCGCAGCTGTTCGACATCAGCGGCGAGAAGATGAAGCTGCTGCTCGACTTCCCGACGCATGGCGAGCCGCACTACGCGAACGCGCTACCGGCCTCCATGATCAAGGAGAAGCAGGCCCGCTTCGTGAAGCTGGCCGACAATACGCACCCGCAGGTGACGCGGTCGGCCCGCGAGTCCGGCGTCGAGCGCCGCGGCAAGACGGTGCATATCCGCATGACGGCGGTGCGCTCGAGTTTCGCGCCGGACAACGTCGAGGGCGTGCAGGTGGGTGACACGGTGCTCTTCCACGTCACCAACATCGAGCAGGACTGGGACGTGCCCCACGGCTTCGCCGTGCTCGGCGCGCAGAATGCGGAAATCCTCGTGATGCCCGGCGAGACGCGCACGCTCAAGTGGATTCCGCGCAAGCCCGGCATCTTCCCGATCTACTGCACCGACTTCTGCTCGGCGCTGCACCAGGAAATGCAGGGATATGTGCGGGTGTCGCCGCAGGGGTCCACCGTGCCGCTCACGGCCCAGACCACGCGCCGCTCGCAGCAGCTGGCCCGCCTGAACAGCGGCCAGGGGAACGCCGCCGAGCGTCGCGCGCTGGAGCAGATCCGCCCCGATCGCCCGCCCGTGCCCACGATCGACACGAAGGGCGACGTGGATCCGCATGCGGCGCATCGCGCGCCGACGCCCCGGTAACGAGCGTCGCACGGTCCGGCCCGGGTCGCCCTCAGGGGTGGTCCGGGCCGCGATCACCCGGCGTCTTCCTTCACCCTGCTGATCATGCTGTCCAAATCCGCTCGAATCCTGCTGGCCACCGCGGCGCTGCTGCTCAGTGGTGCGTTCATCTTCCCACTCTGGCGCATTGCCCTCATCGCGCCGCAGTACCCCGAAGGACTCGGCCTGCTGATCAAGGTGAACACGGTGACGGGGGTCGAGCCGCAGGACCTGCAGAACATCAATGGCCTGAACCACTACATCGGCATGAAGGCCATCGAGCCGGACTCGATTCCCGAGCTGACGCTCATGCCGATCGCGCTCGGCGCGCTCATGCTCGGCGGCCTCGTGGTGGCCTGGCTCGGGCGTCGCACACTCGCGAAGGCATGGGTGGCGCTCTTCTTCATCGGGTCGCTCGCCGGCATCGCCGATTTCTGGTACTGGCAGTACGACTACGGGCACAACCTCGACGTCGAGAATGCGCCGATCAAGGTGCCGGGCATGAGCTACCAACCGCCGCTCTTCGGCAGCAAGAAGCTGCTCAACTTCACCGCGACGTCGTGGCCTGACCTTGGTGGAATGGCCGCGTTCGCGTCGCTCGCACTGGCCATCGGTGCGCTCGTGGTGGACGCGCGCGGACGCAGGGACGATGACGCGAGTGCAGCGCGCCCCCTGACGCCGTCGCCGTCCGGGCCTCCAGTGCTCGGCGCCTCCGGAGGCATCCGCTGATGCGACTCGCCAGCTCGAGCATCCTCGCGTTCGCCATCATGGCAGGCAGCGCCTGTGCGCGTGACGTGCCGCGCGCCATCGTCGAAGGCGAGGACAACTGCACGCAGTGCCACATGGGCGTCGCCGAGCTGCGCTTCGCGGCGCAGGCGCGGACGCCCACCGGCAAGGTGCTGATCTTCGATTCGGTGGAGTGTCTCGCGCGGCACGTCGCCGAGGCGCCCGAGGGGACCACGTGGCGCGGACTGCACGTGACCGACCATGACGCGCCGGGCACATGGGTGCCGGTGGAGTCGGCGCAGTTCCTGGCCGACGGCACGATCTCGAGCCCGATGGGCATGCGTCTCGCGGCGTTCGCTGCGGAGGCGGCGTCTGACGACCTCACGGCGCGCTACGAGGGCCGCGTGGTCGACTGGGAGGGCGTGCTGTCCCTCGTGCGCGAGGCCGACGCCGCGTCGTCGCAGGGTGCCGCCGTGTCGCATCGGCACGAGGCGATGCCGTGATTGCAGACGGAGGTTCGGTCTTCTCGCTGCTGATCGCCGGCCTGTTCTCCTCGCTGCAACCCGCGGTTCCCGCACGGGCCACGGGGGCGCCGCCGGCGGTCGCTGCCGACTCGCTCGTGGTCGTGTCTCCGAGCGGCCCCGTGCGACGCATCACCGATGCGCTGGCCCGCGTGGCTCCACGCGGACGGGTGCGGGTGGAGGCCGGCGTCTATCGCGAGCCGACGATCGTGGTCGACCGCATGGTCGTGCTCGATGGTGCGCCCGGCGCCGTGCTCGACGGTGAGGGGGAGCGGGCGATCATGGTGGTGTCGGCGGACAGCGTGACGATCCGCGGGCTCACCTTCCGCAACACCGGCGGGAGCCATGTGGAGGATCGCGCCGCGCTCCGTGTGTTCGACGCCTACGACTGCGTGATCGAGGACAACCGCTTCGAGGCCACCTTCTTCGCGCTCATGCTGCAGCGGGTGGACGGCTGCTTCGTGCGGCGCAACACCATGCGCGGTATGGTGGGCACGCAGAGCGGCACCGCCAACGGCGTGCACCTCTGGACGAGCGCGAACGTGCTCGTGGAGGACAACGACATCACCGGCCACCGCGACGGCATCTACTTCGAGTTCGCGAAGCACGCGATCGCGCGGCGCAATACGGTGTCGGAGAGCCTGCGCTACGGGCTCCACTTCATGTTCTCCGATTCGTGCCGCTACGAGGCCAATCGATTCGAAGCCAACCGCTCCGGCGTGGCGGTGATGTACGCGAAGTACGTGACGGTGATCGGCAACGTGTTCGCCCGGAACCGCGGGAGTGCCGCGTACGGGCTCCTGCTCAAGGACATCAACGACAGCGACGTGCGGGACAACGTGTTCAGCGACAACACGGTGGGGCTGTTTCTCGAGGGCTCCAACCGCAACCGGGTGCAGGACAACCGCTTCGAGGCCAACGGGTGGGCGTTGCGCCTGCTGGCCGATGCGCAGGACAACCGTGTCGAAGGCAACGCCTTCGCGCGCAACCTGTTCGACGTGGGCACCAACAGCCGCAACCACTACAGCGTGATCCGCGCCAATCACTGGGACCGCTATCGCGGCTACGACCTCGACCGGGACGGCACGGGCGACGTGCCGCATGCACCGGTGCGCCTGTTCGCGCTCGTGGTCGAGCGGGCGCCGGCCGCACTCGTGCTCGTGCGCAGCCTCGTGGCGGACGCACTCGACCTTGCCGAACGCGTCGCGCCGGTGCTCACGCCGGCCACGCTCGTGGATCAGGCACCGCTCATGCGGCGCCCCTCCTTCCCGGCCATCGAGGCCGGTCACCGTCCGGCCTCGCAGGCGGCGCGGGCCACCGCGATGGCCGCGACGCCCGAGGACCGTCCATGATGCCCGATCTCGCCTCGCCCACCGGCCTCCGCCACGCCGGTGACCGTGCGGCCGCTCCAGGCGCGCCCGCCCGCCTCGCCGCGCGCGGCGTGCGCAAGTCGTTCGGGGCGGTGAACGTCCTGGCCGATGTGGAGCTCGCGCTCGCGCCGGGCCGGATCACCGCCGTGCTCGGCCCCAACGGCTCGGGCAAGACCACGCTCAACAAGATCCTGCTCGGCCTCGTGCGACCGGATGCCGGGCGCGTCGAACTCGACGGCGTGGACGTGACGGGCACCGACGCGTATCGCGCGCGCCTCGGGTACATGCCGCAGTCGCCGCGCTTTCCCGACAACCTCTCCGCGCGCGATGTGCTCGGCCTCGTGCGCTCGCTGCGGCCCGCCGCGCCGGTCGACCTGGACGCCTCGATCGAGGGCTTCGGCCTCGCGTCGTACCTCGACCGGCCGCTGGGCGTGTGTTCCGGCGGACAGCGGCAGCGCGTGAACGCGGCGGTGGCGCTGCTCTTCGGCCCCGATGTGCTCATCCTCGACGAACCCACGGCCGGCCTCGATCCGGTCGCGAGTGCCTCGCTCAAGGATCGCATCGCCGCCGAACGCCGCGCGGGACGCGCCATCCTGATCACGTCCCACGTGCTCAGCGAACTGGAAGACCTGACCGACGACGTCGTGCTGCTGCTCGATGGGCGGGTCCACTACACGGGCACGCTCACGTCGCTGCGCGATGCGACGGGTGCCCACACGCTCGAGCGAGGCGTGGCCGAACTGCTGCGTCGCACGATCACGACCGGCGCGCCGATCGGACGCGCGGAGGGGCAGGCATGAGCACGCTGAACACGCGCTTCACGGAGATCACGGCGCCCTCGGCGCGCCTCGCGCCCGATGCCACGCGGGCGGCGGAGGAAAGGCGGCCCTCGGTGGTCGGCGCCGTGTGCACCGCGCAGTGGCGCGAGATCGCGCGCAACCGCTGGGTGCTCGCGTACGCCGTCGTGCTCGTGCTGCTCACCGAGGCGCTCTTCCGCATGGGCGGCTCCGGCGCGCGCGCGCTGACGAGCCTGCTCAACCTCGTGTTGCTGCTGGTGCCGCTCGTCACGAGCGTGTTCGGCGTGGTGTACTGGCATGCGTCGCGCGAGTTCACCGAACTCCTGCTCGCACAACCGGTGCCGCGTCGCAGCCTCTGGTGGGGGCTGTATCTCGGGCTGCTGGTTCCGCTCGCCGGTGCGTTTGCGGTCGGCATCACGCTGCCGCTGCTCTGGCACGGCGCGCTCGACGCGGAGTCCCTGCCGCTCTGGTCGCTGTATCTCACGGTGGGCGGCGCGCTCACGGCGGTGTTCGGCGCCGTCGCGCTCTGGATCGGTGTGCGGTACGACGACCGGCTGCGCGGCCTCGGGCTCATGCTCGGCCTGTGGTTTCTCGCCGCCGTCGCCTACGACGGATTCGTCATCTGGATGGCCACGGCGTTCTCCGATTGGCCGCTGGAGAATCCCATGCTCGCGGCCATGGCAGCCAACCCGATCGACCTGGCGCGCACGGCGCTCGTGCTGCGGCTCGACAGCGCTGCGCTGCTGGGCTACACCGGTGCGGTGCTCGCGCGGTCGCTGGGTGGCGCGACGGGGCTGCTCGTCACCGGGTTCGGCCTCGCGGTGTGGATCGCGCTCCCCGTTTGGCTGGCCGTCCGCGCGTTCCAGCGGAAGGACTTCTGACGCGCTTGGGTGGTGTGATGAGGGTGTCGAGCGTCGTGTTGCGAAAGAAGTCCGCGAGCGACGCGCCGAGCGCCTTCCAGCCTTCGTGCGCCTGGCAGGGGGTCGCGTCGCTGCAGGTCGGGCGCCCCATCAGGCACCCGCGCTTCGTCTCGACCGCATCGAAGGGACCGACGATGTCGATGAGCGTGATCTCGGACACGGGGCGCGCGAGCCGGAATCCCCCGGTCTTGCCGCGCTGCGAGATGAGCAGGCCGTCGCGCGCGAGCTGGTGCAGGATCTTCGACAGGTAGTTGCTGGGAATCGACAGCGCAAACGCCAGGTCGGATGCAGGGATCGCGCGGTCGGTGCCGTGCTCGGCGAGATGCACCGCAGTGCGCAGGGCGTACTCGGCAGTCTGGTTCAGCATGCGCGGGCGGCAGGGCGGGGAGGGGACAGCATCGGCGCGCGGGCGGTGGTGTCCCAATGTGCAGCAGCGGGCGCGTGGCGGCGAGCGCGGCCCAGGGGTGGCTCGGCGCGTGTCCGCGAGCGACCGCTGGATGGAATTCGCGTCGAATGTGTTCCTGTCGTAGGATTTCGGTATCACTCACACCACTTTCACCCTCTCCGACCATGCTGAACTCTTCACGATTCCTGCTGTTCGCAGTCACGGTGAGCAGCTCACTCCTCCTCGCGGCGTGCGGGGGTGGGGGCGATGCGCCGGCCGGCGACGCCGCGACCACTGACGCGGCCGAGACGCCCGCCGCGGGCGGCGCGACCGACCAGCTCGCGCTAGGCCAGACCAAGTACGGCCAGGTGTGCGCCAGCTGCCACATGGCGGATGGCAACGGCTCACCGGGCGTCTTCCCGCCACTCGCCGGCTCGGAGTGGGTGAACGGCGATCCGAACGTTCCGATCTCGATCGTGCTGCACGGGTTGCAGGGACCGATCGACGTGAAGGGCACGCGCTACGAAGGCGCGATGCAGCCCTGGGGCATGATTCCGGACAGCGACATCGCCGCGATCCTCACGTACGTGCGGTCGTCTTTCGGCAACAGTTCGTCGGCGGTCACCACCGAGCAGGTCACGGCGGTGCGGCAGGCGGAGGGTGATCGTGTGGCGTGGACGGCCGAGGAGCTCAAGGCGAAGTATCCGGGCTCCTGAGCTCCATGCCCGACCAGACGAACGGCCGCCGCTCCGAGGAGCGGCGGCCGTTTGCGTTTCCCCTGCAGCCGCGCGCGACAGCGCGCTACGGCTTGCGACGATCGTCCGCGAGCGAGCGGTAGTACTCCTCGACGAGCGCGCGATACTCGGGCGGCACCGGCGCGCGCGCGCCAAGCGCGGGGCGCTGGCCGTCCCCGCCGAGTCCGTACGTGCGGAAGAGCGCGAACTCGAAGGTCTTGAGCCCCTCGATCACCGAGGCCTGCAGTTCGGCGAGCCCCTTGGGGTCGCCCATCGCACGACCGCTCTCCAGTTCACGCAGATCGCGAATCGCGCGATCGAGGTCGCGCACATCCACACCCTGCTCGGCCAGCTCGCGGCGCAGCGCCTCGGCGTTCTGACGACGCAGGCGGAACTCCCCACGCGCCTGCGCCGCGTCGCCGCTCGGCCCCCGATCGTCCACCCGCCCCGTCGGCGAGCCACCCATCTGCCCGCGCTGCCCATCGGACGCGCGCTGCGGATCTCCGCGGCCTTCACCGCGACCGGCCTGCCCCTGCTGGCCTTGCTGTCCCTGCTGGCCTTGCTGCCCCTGCTGGCCTTGCTGTCCCTGCTGGCCCTGCTGGCCCTGCTGGCCCTGCTGGCCTTGCTGGCCCTGTTGGCCTTGCTGACCCTCTTGGCCCTGCTGCCCGCCCTGTTCCTCGGCGAGCCGGTCGCGCAGCGACTCGAGCCCGCGTACGAGATCACGCGCCCGCTCCAGCGCGCGCTCCTGCTGCCGCGACGCCGGCTCCGCGGAGAGCGCGCGTTCGGCCGAGCCGAGCTGCTCCGAGGCCGCGCCCAGCGCCTCGGAAATCTGCTCCTCGAAGGCGTTGGCGTATTCGCTCGAACCGCTGCGGATCACGCCGCGCGAGTACTGAATGCGATCGCGCACGCGCTGCTCGCGCATCGTCTCTGCCGCCTCGCCGAGCGCGCGCGCGGCGCCCGGCTGGTCGCGACGCGCTTCGCGCGCGAGCCGATCGGTCTCCGCCTCCAGCCGCTCCACGTCGCTGGCCAGGGTCTCCTTGCGTTCATCGAGGCGGCGGATCTGCTCCGCGCGCTCGGGCGAGGCGGCGCTCGGCAGCGAGCGCACCGACTCCTCCATCTGCTTCTGGCGTTCCTGCAGTTCGCGCGCCTGCTCGGCGAGGCGCTTCACCCCGTCGTTGATGCTCGACGACTTGGCCTGCTCGAGCTCGCGCGTGGCGCGCGAGAGCTCCTCGAGCGCCGCGTTGCCCTGTGCGGACGAGCCGGCGGCGGCGCGGCGCATCGCGTCGGCCGCCTGCTGCATGCGCCGCGCCGCGTCGGCGAGCTCGGGCGAATTCTGCTCGCGCGACAGCCGCTCCAGGCGCCGCGCCTCCTCCTCTGCCTGCCGTGCCATCTCGCGCTGGGCGTTGCCGCCGCCACCGCTGCTCGCCTGCTGTCCTAGCCGCTCGCTCAACTCCTGCTGCATGCGCTGCAGGCGCTCGTTCACCTGCTGCTGCCGGCTGGCGAGCTGCTTGAGACGCTCGAGCGTTTCGTCCACTTCCTGTTGCGCGGACTGCTGGGCCGACTGCTGCACGGCCTCATACTGGTTGCGCAGCTTGTCGGTCTGCAGCTCGAAGAGGTCCGCCAGATCCTCGGCGTTCGGACTGCCGCCTCCACCGCCACCGCCGCCTTGCTGCTGACCGCCCATCTGCACCTGCACGTCGCGATAGAGCGCCTGCGCGCGCTGGGCGTGCTGCAGCGCCTTCTGCTCCGCCGGCAGCGCCTCGCTGCCCTTGCCGCGGCCGAGCAGCTCCTCGGCCTCCTTCATGGCCTTGGAGGCTTCCTGCAGCTCTGTCTGAATCAAGCGGAAGCTGGTGTCGGCGGTGCTCACCCCGCGCATCTGCATCTGCTGGGCGAGGGTGTTCACGTCGGCGCGCAGGCGCCCCTGCGCGATGGTGAGCGTGGTGAGGTCGGCGCTCCGCTGCCGCGCGCTGCGGCTGGCGCTGTCACGCTGCCAGTTGAAGGTGCCAGCCACGATCTCGCGCTGCCGCGCGACGAAGCCGTCGGGTGAATCGCCGCCCCCGCCTCCGCCACCACCACCGCCGCCGCCCTGCTCGGCCTGGCGGTAGTTGCGCGAGAACGGCCGCACCTCGAGGAAGTAGACGTCGCTCGTGCCCTCGTTGCCCGCGCCGTCCTTCGCCACGACGTGATACGCGATGAGATCGCCGGCCTCGAGTTCGTACTCCTCGAGGAAGAGCGTGTGCGCGGCGCGCAGGTCGCGCGCGTCGCGGCGCGCGGTCCGTGCCAGCGACTGGCGCCGCTCCTCGCCTCCGTTCACGCGATAGCGCAGCTCGAGCGAAGTGACGCCATAATCATCTTCGGCCGCGCCGGCGATGGTGACTTCCTCGAGCGACGTGACCTTGGTGTCGCGCCCCGGCTCCTCGATGCGCACCGAGGGGGCGCGGTCCGGGATCGCGTCCACGGCGTACTGCACGTTGCCCGGGACCTGCCGTCCGTCGGCGGCCACCAGGTCGATGCGATAGAACCCGGTGCGGGCCACGGTGAAGGCGCCGCCGAGCGCACCGGCGCTGTCGGCGGTGAACGCCACCTGGTCGCCGCTGTCGAAGCGCAGCGCGCCGCTCTTCACCTCGCGGGTGATCGAGGGAATCACGCGCACGCGCGTGCCGACGACGGCCACGACGTCACCGCTGCTCTCGATGATCTCGGGCGCGAGGCCCGTATAGGCCGGATAGCGCAGTTCGAGCGTGATCGCGCGCACGGCGGGCAGGTCGCTCACCTCGAGCACGTACACGGGCGATCGCACCCCGTCCGATTCCACGTAGTACTCGGTGCGCGCCAGCACGTCGAACATGCGCGAGGTGAAGCTGCCGGTGCCGATGACCTCGGCCGCGAGACTGTCGGAGAGGCTGTCGGCCAGCCCTTCGCGTTGCATGGGGATGCGGATCCACTCGCTGGTGGAGTCGGCGCGGAAGACGAGGTCGGCCGCGTCGGCGCCGAAGTTGACGAGCTCCGCCTGCACGTCGAGCGCGCCGCCACGCGGCACGGTGGTGTTGCCAGGCTCCACGCGTACGGCACGCTCCACCGACGCGGCCTCGGCGGTGGTCCACGGCACGAACAGCAGGCGCGCCATGTCGCGCACGCTGCCGGGGCCGAAGGCGAGCAGCAGCGCGGCCGCGAGGCCCGCCCCGCCGGCGGTGCGCAGGGCGCGCCGCGTGGGGACCTGCTCGAGACGACGCTCGCGCTGGATCGGGGTGAGCGTCTTGAGCACCTGGGCGGCCAGTCGGGCCGTGAGCGCCGACGACGCCCGCTCCTCGGGGGGGCGCGTCACCTCCGACAGCGCGGACACGAGCGACTGCCGCAGCTCCGGCGCGTGCTCCTCCACGTAGAGCGCGAAGCGCGCATCGTCGGTGCGGCGGAGCAGCGGCCACACCGCGAACCGCGCGAGCATCCCGAGCACGACAGTCCAGCCGATGACCCGCACGAGCGTCACGGTGTCCGGCCCCGGGCCGAGCACGCGGAACAGGGCCCACCCGATCACGACGGCGAGCACGAGGCCCAGCACGAGCGCGGCGAGTCCCTCGATGAGCTGCCGCTGCCGCCACTGCCGGCGCAGCTGATGCAGCGCGGCGAGAAGTTGCACGTCCGGGGTCATGGCAGGGCCTTCTCCGTTCCGGTGGGTGATCCTGTGGCAACAGTGAGGCGCGCGGCCCGCGCGCGCCATCCCCGGTTGGCCAGCAACGTCTCGGCGAGGAGGAGCAGCACGGCCAGTCCCAGCAGCCAGCGCCACCATCCCTGCCGCTTCTCCCGTTCGACTTCAGTACCCGGTCCCGCCGCGGCGGTCCCATCCGTCTCCGCGATCGCCACGCCCACGAGCAGTTCGCGCGCGTCCACCGGGGTGAGATCGCTCTCGGTGGCCGGCGCGTTGACCGCCACGGTGAGCGACGGGTCGCCCGAGACGACGCCCTGATACGCAGCGTAGATGCCCCGCTCGGTGAGCGGCACGGCGGCGCCGAGCGAATCGGTGGCGGCGGGGCGCAGCAGGTCGCCCGACGGCGTGGTCACGACCACCTCGCGCAGCGCGCGCGGCAGCGCCCAGGTCTGCCCGCTTTCCTGCCAGAGCGGCGCGGCTTCGTGTCCGGAGCCGTAGAGCACGAGCCGGCGAAGCAGCGGCAGGAACGCGGGCTGCAGCGGCAGGTCGCCGGTGCGCGTGTCGAGTGGTGCGAGCAGCGTGATGACGCGGCCCGCGCCGCGTCGGCTCTCGAGCACGGCAGGCAGGCCGTCGTCGAAGCGCGCGAGCACGTCGCTGCCGGCCGTTGGCACGGCGCGCGCGTAGCGCAGGAATCGCGCGCCCGTGAGCGCGCCCGGGCTCTCGCGGAAGGCGGCGAAGAGTGGGTGGTCGGTGCGCAGTTCGCCGAACGAGCCGCCGCGATCGGCGAAGCGATCGGCGGTTCCGTCGACCGTGACCACACCCAGCGGCACGCTGGCTCCCTGCTCGGCGAGCCGTCGTCCCACCACCACGACCGCACCGCCGCCCGCCGTCACGAACGCGTCGAGCGCGCCCGTCTCGCTCGCGGAGAGCGGCGTGTCCCACACGAACACGAGGCCGGCATCGCGCACCGCGCTCGCGTCGAGCGCACCCGGGCGCGTGCGCGTGACGCGCACCGTGGGCGCGCGACCGATGACCAGCGCGCGCTCCGTGAACAGCGTTTCGTTGCGCTGCGCGTCGTCGGAGGCGAGCAGCACCACCGGCAGGGCGTCCTCGCCGGCGAGCGCGAAGTGGAAGGTGTCGTCGGCGGCGAGGCGATCGCTGTCGAGCACGATGCGGCCGCGCACGCGACCGGCCGGCAGCGGCACCGGCTCGAACGACACGAGCCGCTCGCCATCGACCGGGAGCTGCACCGGCTGCTCGCCGCTCGCGCGGCCGTCGATCTCGAGGCGCGCGTTCACTGTGCGCGGCGCGTCGAGGTCGCGGGCCATGACACGCGCCTGCACGGCGAGGCGGGTGCGCTCGGCGTCAGCGACGCGCCGCACGTCCACGCCGGCCAGCGACACGTTGCCGCGATCGGTGGCGGCCACGCTCACGGCGCGCACCGTGACCCGCGCGGGCAGTTCCAGTCCAACGAGGCCGGCCACGCCGCTGCGCTGCAGGTCGGTGATCACCACGACCTCGGCGGGCACCGACGGTGCATCGAGCAGCACGGAGCGCGCCACGCGCAGCGCCGACACATAGCGCGTGCCGCGCGTGCCGGGCGTGGCCCCGGCGAGCAGGGCGTCGAGGGTGGTGCGGTCGGTGGTGAGCGGTTGGGCGACCTCGGCGTCCTCGTCGAAGAGCACGAGCGCGGCGCGGTCGTTCGGGCCGAGTTCGCGCACGATGCGCCGCGCGGAGTCGAGGGCGGCAGGCCACACGTCGGCGTGTCCCATGCTGAGCGACCGGTCGAGCAGCACGACCACGGCGCGCTCCGCCTCGGCACCCTGCTGCGCGGCGTTGCCGACGGCGAACGGGCGCGCGAACGCGAGCACGAGCAGCGCGAGCGCGAGCGCGCGCAGTGCGAGCAGCGGCCAGTCGGTGATGCGCTGCCGCTTGCTCGTGCGGATTGCCAGCTGCTCGAGGAACATGAGCGACGGAAAGCGCACCGGTTGCCCCTTCTCGCGATGCCGCAGGTGCATCGCGATCGGGATGGCCAGCGCCGCGAGGCCGGCGAGGAAGGCGGGGACGAGGAAGTTCATCAGCGCCCCGGGTGGCGCATGGCGCGCAGGTCGAGGTAGGCGTGCAGCGCGCGATCGAGCGGCTCCGCGGTGTCGAGCGGCACGTAGTCGGCGCGCGCGGCGGCCAGTCGCGCGGTGAGCGCCGCGCGGTGCGCGGCGAAGGCGTCGCGATACTGCGCGCGCAGCTCGTCGGGACGGAGCGGCAGGCGCAGCCCGCTCTCGGCGTCCTCGATCGTGAGCGGCGCGGCGAAGGTGAGCTCGCGCTCGCCCGGATCGATGGGATGGAACACGATCACGTCGTGTCCGCGCGCGCGCAGCGTGTCGATCGCGCGGCCGAGCCGGTCGGCGGGCTCGTAGCAGTCGGAGACCACCACCACCACACCGGCGCGCGTGGTCACGTGGGCCACGCGTTCGATCGTGTTCAGCAGCTGACCGCGGCCGGAGGCCGGCGTGCGGGCCAGCGTGTGCAAGATGCGCTGCAGATGCCGAGCCGACGGCGGGATGACCTCGCCCAAGTCGTCGCCCATGGTCACGAGCCCCACCCGATCGCCCTGTCCCTTCGACAGCCACGCGAGCGAGGCCACCAGGAAGCGCGCGTAGTCGAACTTCGTGACGGCGTGCGTGGTGAAGTCCATCGAGGCCGACGTGTCGAGCGCGAACCAGACGCTCACGTTCGTGTCGGCTTCGTACTGCTTCACGTAGTAGCGGTCGGTGCGCGCGAAGAGGCGCCAGTCCACGCGGCGCAGGTCATCGCCCGGCTGGTAGGCGCGATGTTCGGCGAAGTCGAGCGACGAGCCCTTGCGCGCCGAGCGGTGCACGCCGGCCATGAAGCCGTCCACCACCGTGCGCGCCAGCAGCTCCAGGTCCGAGATGCGGGCCAGGAGTGCCGGGTCGAGGAAGGCGGTGGGGGCGAGGGCCATGTCAGCGCTCGGCGCGGAGGGAATCGCTCACGGTGCTCACCGCTCGGACTTCGGCACGGGGTTCGCGTCCACGAGCTGCGCCACGATGCGATCGGTGGTGACCTTCTCCGACTGCGCCTGGAAGTTGGCGAGAATGCGATGCCGCAGCACGGGGCGCGCGAGCGCGCGGATGTCGTCGAGGCTCACGTGACTGCGCCCCTGCAGCAGCGCGCGCGCCTTGCCGCCGAGCACGAGCGCCTGCGCGGCGCGCACGCTGGCACCGTACGACACCCACTGCTTCACGAAGTCGGGGGCGGCGGTGTCCGTGGGGCGCGACATGCGCACGAGGCGCACGGCCCAGCGCGTGACCAGGTCGGACACCGGCACGCGGCGCACGAGCTGCTGGAACGCCAGAATCTCCGCCTTGCTGATCACGGGCGTGATCGCCTTGGGCGACACCGACGTCGTGGCGCGCACGACGTTCACCTCGTCATCCTCGGGCAGGTAGTCGAGCATGACCTCGAGCATGAAGCGGTCGAGCTGCGCCTCGGGGAGCGGATAGGTGCCCTCGAGTTCGATCGGGTTCTGCGTGGCGAACACGAAGAACGGCGGGTCGAGTTCGTACGTGCGCCCCTGCACGGTGACACGCTTCTCCTGCATGGCCTCGAGCAGCGCGGCCTGCGTCTTGGGCGGTGTCCGGTTGATCTCGTCGGCGAGCAGCACGTTGGCGAACACGGGGCCCGGCATGAACGCAAGCTGGCGGCGCCCCGTCTCCGGGTTGTCCTGGATCACGTCCGTGCCGGTCACGTCGGATGGCATGAGGTCGGGCGTGAACTGGATGCGTGAGAACTTGAGATCGAGCGCGCGCGCGAGCGATGACACGAGCAGCGTCTTGGCGAGTCCCGGCACGCCCACCAGCAGGCAGTTGCCCCCGGCGAAGAGCGCGATCAGCGCCTGTTCCACGACGGCATCCTGCCCCACGATCACCTTGCGGAGTTCCGTGGTGATGCGGGTGCCCGCCGCGTGCAGCCGGTCGGCAAGGGCGGCGTCGTCGAGCGAGAGGAGTTCGGAGTCGGGCGGCAGGGAGGGAGCGGTCACGCGAGAGCCTCGGGGTCAGCGGCTGAGGGCGTACACGATGTAGTTGATGCCGAGCTTGAACGATTCGTTCGACAGCGCGATCGGGAAGAAGCCGGCGTCGGCGAACTCCCAGTACTCGGCGATGTCGTTGTTGTAGTTGGCGATCACCATCAGGCGCTTCGTGGGATCGTTGTCCTCGAACACGCCGTAGTAGAGGGACTGCGCGCCGTTGAGCGGATGCGACTGGTCGAGCGTGGCGATGCGGTAGAACGAATCGAAGATGGGATGCGACGCGTCGAGCGGCAGCAGCCGCGCACCGGGCAGCACGCGCTGCACCTGCGACTCGAAGTTGAACCAGTGATTGCCGGTGAAGTCGTCGAAGATCAGGAAGCCGCCCTTCGCGAACCACGCGCGCAGGCCGTTCACCTCCGCCTCGCTCGGTCGCCAGAAGCCCGGTTCCGCCATGTAGGCCACCGGGAACCGGAAGAACTCCGGGTTGTCGGTGCTGATGATCGTGCTCGCGTCGGTGCGCACGCGCACCGTGGAGAGCTCGTCGAGGATCTTGAGGAAGTTGCGCTCGGCGCGCGGGTAGTCGTGGCTCCAGGGCGCACCGCCGCCGCGGAACCCGAAGCTCTCGGGCTCACTGTAGCTGATGCGTGCAAACACGAAGCGGCCGTCGTACTCGGCGTTCGGGAACTGCTCCATGCCGCGCCGCTCGCGGCCGCGTCCCTGGGCGAACGCGAGGGACGCGGCGCCGAGCAGCAGGGCGGCCGTGACCAGCCAGGTGCGACGGCGCCTCATCGCGGGCCTCCCGGCGGCCGGCGCAGCTCGAGCAGCAGCGCCTGCGCCTTCTCGAAGCCGGGGGCCGACTCGAGGATGCCCAGCACCTCGCGGCGCGCCGCGCCGGCGTCGCCGGCCGCGGCGAGGGCGCGCGCGAGCTGGTACCGCGCTTCGAGCGGATCGGCAGGACCCGTGGCGAGCACCGCGCGGCGCTCACGCACCGCGATGGCATGCTGGCCGAGTCGCGTGGCGGCCTCGGCGAGGCGCACATGGACCGCTGCGTCGTACGGCGAGGACCAGATCACGCGCTCGAGGGCGGCCATGAGTCCCGCGTCGTCGCCGCGCGCCTCGAGCAGGTCGGCTTCCAGCAGGTTGGGCGCGAGCGCCGTCTCATGCACGCGCGTGATGCGCGCCAGCTGCGCGAGCGCGGCCGCAGTGTCGGCGCGCTCGAGGGCGAGGCGCGCGAGCTGCCACGACGCGCCATTGACCGGCTCGATCCCCGGCAGCAGCGCCTGTGCCTTCTCGAACGCGGCGCGGGCGGCATCGGCGCGCTTCGCTTCGAGGTGGCCGGCGCCTTCGCGCATCGCGTCCACGAACGGACCTTTCACGTCTCCGGGGCCCTCGCCGGCTTCGATCGCCGCGAGCGGCTTCGCGAAGCGCGTCTGCATGTAGCGCTGGAATCGCGTGTCGATGGAGTCGATCGGCAGCCGCGTGGCGCGCGCGAAGGCCTCCGGCGAATCGAGGCCGCTCCGATACGCAGTGAGCAGCGCGGGGAACACGGCCGCGCCGAACTCCGCCTCGAGCATCTCGCTCACGAGCGACGCCAGGTAGTAGCTGTACTGCACCTCGGCGGGGTAGCGTGGCCGCACGAAGCCGTCGTTGAGCGAGCTCACCGGGCGCAGCTGGCCGGCCTTGTACGCCGCGAGGAAGTCGGGGGTGGCCGTGGCGCCCCAACTGCCGCGCGCCCGGCGCTCCTCGAGCACGGAGAGCCCTTCGCTCAACCAGCGCGGCACATGGTTCGCGCTCGCGCCGAGCGTGAAGGTGTGCGCGAGTTCATGCCACGCCGTAGAGCCCCAGTTGAAGGAGCCCGGTTCGCGCGCCGACGGCGCATCCATGGCGAGCACGTCGCCGAAGCTCACGCCGAGCGCACCGAGCCCGGTGAGGCCCACGGACCGCACGGAGAAGTCCGCATGGCGGCGGAAGATCTCGAAACGCACGGCGCGTTCGGGACGCCAGGCGTAGCGTGGCGCGAGCGAATCGAACGCCTCTTCGAGCAGCGGCAGCAGGTACAGCTCCATGAGCGCTGCGTCCTCCGGGGAGACGACGAGCTGGAACCGGCCGCGCGCGATCGTGGTGAAGCCGTCCATCTGGTCCAGCAGGTCGAGCGTGTTCTTGTGCCAGACGTTGTACGGATCGATGGCGAACGCGCGATCGAGTGTGGCGCGTCCTTCGGTCATCGCGCCGGTGCGGAGCTGGTTGGTGCCCAGCACACCGAGCGCGCGCACCGACGCCGAATCCAGCGTGACGGCCGTGGTGGCGAAGCGCACGCCGTCGACGTAGCGGCGATGGCGCACCGCCGACTCGGCCAGCGTGGCGTAGAAGTCCGACGGGCGCGGGTGCAGCGCCTCGGCGGCGGTGCGCGAGGCGGCGAACACCGTGGAATCGCCGGTGAACCACGCCACGGCCGCGCGCAGCGCCCAGGCCTCGACGGCGGTGCTGTCCACGGCGAGCGCGCGGTCGGCCGCGACGCGCGCCGAATCGTAGGCCTCCGCTTCGAGGTGCAGCCGCGCGAGCATCACGTGCGCCGGGGTGAGTGCCGGGTTGCCCGCGAGCGCCTTGCGCACCATGGCCATGGTCTCGCCGCGCCCGTCGAACTCCTGCACCCGCGCCATGCCGAGCGTGGCCGCCGGGTGCTCCGCCGCCACGGCGAGCACGTCCTCGTACGAGCCACGGGCGTCGGCGGCGTTGTACTTGTCGAGCAGCAGGTCGGCGGCGCGCACGCGGGCCTCGAGCAGCGTGTTGTCGGCGGCCCACGCGGCATCGAAGGCGGCCAGCGCCTGCCGTGCGAGTCGTGCATCGCGCCGCCCGCGCAGCACGTACGCGCGCCCTGCCGCCACGTGCTCCTCGGGGAGCCAGGCGCGCCCATCGCGCTCGTACGCGGCGGTCAGGCGCTCGGCACGCGCAAGCGCCTCGGCCAGGGCACCGCGTCGCGCGTCGATCTCGGCGCGCCCCACTTCCGCGAGACGCGCGTAGGGCGCGCGCTGCGTGATGGCCGCGTCGTACGCCGAGTCGGCACTCGTCAGGCGCCCGCGCAGCACGAGCACGTCGCCCAGCGTGGCGGCGAAGGTCGGCCCGGCGGTGCGCGCGGCCGTTTCGGCGTCCTCGAGACGTCCCGACTCGGCCAGTGCGAGAATCGCGCGCCGGTCGGGCTGGTCCATGCACCACGCACCGAGCAGCGGGGCGCAGGCCACGATGCCAAGCGCGCGCCACGACCGCTGTCGGAAACGACGCGTGCGCGTCACGGCGTGCCTCCCGCTGCGCGAATGGCCTGCGATTTCTCCGCGATCGCCACGAGCAGCCGCTCGAGCTCCGCCTCGTACGCCGCGTCGGCCATGATCGCCTTCTTCGCGCGCAGCGCGGCGACCTGCTCTTCGAGGGCCTGTCGTTCCGCCACCAGGGCCGCCACGCGCGGGTCGCTGGACGCGGCACGGCCGCCGAAGGCCACGGTTGCCGCGAGCGTGGAGTCGGACAGCACCGCGTGCTCGGTGAGCATGCGGCTGTCGGTCTCGTACTCGCGCTCCACGGCGCGCCGCGCGTAGTCGAACGCTTCGAGCACGGTCACGCGGCCGTCCTTGTTGGCGTCGGCCTCGAGCGACTCGAGCCCCTTCACGAAATGACCGGCAAACCGCGTGTCGTTGCGCTCCACGGCGCTCTTCGTGGACGTGAGCACCACGCGCCGCGGGCCGGCGAGCACGCGCTGGAAGTCGCCGCTCGCGCTGGCCGCGTTCACGAAGATCACCGTCTGCTGCGTGAAGCCGCTCAGCCAGGTGCCGAAGTCGGCGGCGGTGGGGTCGGGTCCCGGCAGGTTCACGCGCGACTCGCCCGCCTGCCCGCTGCCGTGGCCGTGCAGGAACACGATGATCACGTCGCCGGCCTTCACGCGCCGCGACATGGCCAGGAACGCCTCGCCGACGGCCTCCCTGGTGGAGCGACCATCGAAGCGCGCGGGATCGCGCGTGGCATCCTCGGTGAGCACGGTGACGTTGGCGGCCGGCACGTTCCACTTCGTGGTCGCCACGTCGTGCAGGCGGCGCGCCACATCGGCGAACGCCGTGCGGTAGGCCGGCTCACCACCGAGCCCGGTGATGACCAGCAGGTGCTGCTGTTGCGCGTCGGCCGGCGCGAACGCACCGGCCGCCGACAGCAGCGCGACCGCGGCCGCGCGTCGGAACATGGTGTGGAACATCAGGCCAACCCCCGCCAGCGGCGCCAGATCCATTCGGCGCCGAGCAGGAGCGCCACGAGGAGGAATACCGCCGGCATGTCCCAGAGGTCCCGTGCCTCGCGCACCACCACACCGCTCTCGGTGTACTGCACGTCCTCGAGCAGCCGCGCGGCGTCGGCGAGCGGCACGTAGCGGCCGCCGGTCTCCTGCGCCACGCGGCGCAGCAGGGCTTCGCGCTGTTCGGCCTGGGTCACGTCGGCGTCGGCATCGTCCACGAGCAGCGTACCGGTCGTGGTGCGTGTCGTGTCGCGTCCGCGCACGACCTGCGTGGAGAGCGTGTGTACCCCGGGCTCGGTCGGCACGTAGCGGCCGGTGTACACGCCGTCGGCGCGCACCGACCAGTCGAGCGGCACGTCGGCGGCCACGCCCGTGGGGGAGATCACGGTGGTGGTGATGCTCGCGTCGTTCACGTCGAGGAACGCGTCGTCGGCCACCTGCGCGCGCAGCGTGACGGGCTCGCCGGTGCCGAGCCGATCCGGCGTGGCGGCCACGGTGATGCGTTCGGGAGCGCCTTCGCCAAGCCAGCGCAGGAGCTGGCGCCAGAGCACGAGGTGCGTGAGGTCATCGACCGCCATGTCGGCGTGCATGCGCCAGAGCCACGAGTCCTGCACGCCGAACACCGCGCCCACACCGCGCCCGTAGCGATGCCAGGCGAGCAGCGGCTGGTCGGTGGTGCTTTCGGGGGCGCGACCGGTGAGCAGCGCCGTGGCGCCCGGGCGCAGCGCACCGAGGGCATTCACGCCGGTGAGCGGCGGCAGCGTGCCCCACTTCTGCGCGGACGCCGCGTCGGTCTCCGCAATCTGGAGCGCCGCGTGCGCCAGGCCAGCCGACGTGGGGCGGAGCGTGTACGTCACCGGTGCGCCACCCGTGTCGCGCGGCGCGCGGTCGAGCGCGATGGGCAGCACGTCGGCAAAGGGCGTGCCGCGATAGCCGCCCTCGGTGAGCGCACTGCGACCGCCGAGCGCGAGCAGGCCACCGCCGCGCACGTTCACGAAGTCGGCCAGCATGCGCAGCTGGTCGCCCGTGAAGAACGAGGCTTCGATGCTCCCCAGCACGATCGCGCGGTAGCCGAACAGCTCCTCGCGCGTGGACGGGAAGCCGGTGAGCAGCTCGAGGCTGTCGCGCACGCCCAGCCGCAGGAACTTGCCTTCGGCGCTGCGCAGCAACCCCACGAGCTGCACGCCGCTGTCGGCCGCGATCGCGCGGCGCAGGAAGGCGAACTCCGGGCGCGGCTCGCCTTCCACGTAGAGCACCCGGTCCGGCCCCGCGCGCACCTGCAGCACGGTGTGCGCGACGTTGTTCTCGGGCACGATCTCGTTCGGCACGGCGGAGGCGCGGACGGTGAGCCGGTAGGTGCCGGCCGGCAGCGGCGGCACGCGCAGCCGCACCGACAGCACGTCGCCGCTGCTCGGCGCGCGCACCGTTTCGGTGGCCACGATCCGACCGTCCGCTTCGGCGGTCACCGTGACCGGGTCGGAGCCAGTGCCGCGCAGGCGCACCGACGCGTCCACCAGCACCGTGCCGCCCACGAGCACGCTGTTCGCGGCGCTCACGCGCTCCACGGCCACGTCGCGCTCGAAGCGCGTCTGCCCCACGCCCACCGTATACACGGGCACCTGGCGCGCGCGCAGGCCGAGCAGGGCGGCGTCGAGATCACCGCCGCCATTGTCGGCGCCGTCCGTCACCAGGATCACGCCGGCGAGCGGCACGCCGGTGAGCTCGGCGCGCGTGGCCTCGAGCGCCTGCGCGAGGTCGGTGCGCGTACCGGTCGCGGCGAGTGCGCCCACGCTGTCCATGGGGCGCGTTTCGGCGGCGAAGCGCACAAGGCGTACCGCGAAACGCTCGCCGAGTCCGCGCATGAGCGCGCCCGAATCGGCGAAGGTGCGCTGCACGGCGGTGAGCCGTGACGAACCCTCGACATCCGCGATGCGCTGGCTGCGCGAGTCGTCGAGCAGCACCGCCAGCACGTTGCGCTGCGGCACGGCCGACGCCACCACCAGCGCCGGCCGCAGCAGGCACGCGAGCACGAGCAGGAGGGCGAGCGCGCGCAGCGCACCCAGCACCGCGCGATCGAGCGTGCGCACGCCCTCGAGGCGGCGATAGAGCCACGTGACCAGTCCCACGACGAGCAGTGCGCCGATCCCGACAAGGAGCGGCGGCACCACCGGCGCAAGCACGAACTCCCCGCGTTCGAACACGCGAGGCGAGTACTTGAACAGGAACGTGAGGAAGGACTCGAGGTAGGCGGGCACGGCACCTCAATACGTACGGCGGGACGCGTGCGCTGGCGCGCACCGCGGAACGACACTGCTCGGAAGGTACCGCTCGACACACGACCGCGAGTGCAGGACGGCCTCTCGCACCAGCGTGTACCCCGGTCCTGACCAGACTGTCCGGACCGGCATTCGTTAAGGCGAGGGCACCGCCGCCGGCGCGCATCGCCTCAGGCGAACGCGGCATCCGCGGCCCGGTTTCCGCACGGCGGCTGGCGCATCGCCCCTCCGAGCTGTCGATTGAACACGGTATCGTGTCTCCCCCACCTTTGGAGGTCTCCCGTGGACATGTTCTCCCGCCGTCAATGGCTCCGCACCACCGGACTCGGCCTTGGCGCCACGGTCGCCCTGCCCGGACTGCTCCCTGCGTCCGAGATGTCGCGCGTGCTGGGGGGCGGCGTCTCGTATGCGGACATGCTCGCGCAGATGGAGCGCGACGTGACCGCGGCGCGCCGGGCGGCCGGACCGATCCGGCTCTGCTTCAACGAGAACCCCTTCGGCATGTCCCCGAAGGCCAAGGACGCGCTCATGGACGGGTGGGCGCAGCACACCTGGTACATGCCGCCGGTGCGCGAGACCATCCGCGAGACCTTCGCGAAGCATGTGGGCGTGCCGGCCGATCACGTGCTCGTCACGCAGGGCTCGAGCGAGGTGCTGTCCATCCTCGCCATGGCCTACAGCATGGAGGGGGGCGAGATCGTGGCGCCCTGGCCCACCTTCGAGGACCTGCCGCGCTGGGGCGAGACATTGCGGGCCACGGTGCACAAGGTGCCGCTCGACGCCAACCTCGATCATGACCTCGTGCGGATGCGGGAGCTCGTCGGCGCGCGCACGAAGCTCGTGTTCGTGTGCAACCCCAACAATCCCACCTCCAACCTCGCCGATGGGCCGTCGCTGCGCCGATTCGTGTCGGAGGCGGCCACGCGCGCGCCCGTGATCGTGGACGAGGCGTACTACGACTTCGTGGACACGCCGGGCCATCGTTCCATGGTGGACCTCGTGCTCGCCGGCGAGAACGTGATCGTGTCGCGCACGGCCAGCAAGCTGTTCGGGCTCGCCGGCCTGCGCTGCGGCTTCGCGGTGGCGCGCCCAGACATCATCGAGCGGCTGCGGCAGTACATCACGGGCGATCCGAACGTGTTCGGATTGCACGCGGCCAACGCGGCGCTGCTCGACACCGACTACCAGGCATTCGTGCAGGCGAAGAACCGCGAGGGACGTGCCCTGCTGCTCGACGCGCTCGCGCGTCTCGGGCGCCGCGCCGCCCCATCGCAGACGAACTTCGTGTTCTTCGAGGCGGGCCGTCCCGTGGAGCGGCTGCAGCAGTACTTCCTCGAACGCGGCTTCCTGATCGGCCGCGCGTTTCCGCCGTACGCCGACTGGGCGCGCGTGAGCATCGGCACGCCGGAGGAGATGCGGCAGTTCGTGGACGTGCTGCCGGGTGCGCTGGCCTGATCGCACCCGTGCCCGGCGGCGCGTGACACGCCGCCGGGCACGGCACGCTCACCGCACCGCTCACCGCATGCGGCGCGCGAAGAAGTCGAGGGTGGCCTCGTAGGCACGCATCCACGAATCGTGCCGCAGGAAGCCGTGCACCTCGTCGGGGAACACGAGCTGCTCCACCGGCACCTGCTGTGTGCGCAGCTCGCGAATGAGCGTCTGCGTCTCGAGGAACCGCACGTTGCGATCATCGTCGCCGTGAATGAGCAGCACGGGGGCGCGCCAGTTCTTCACCTGCGCCAGCGGTGACGCCTCGAAGGCGATGCGCGTGCGCTGCGGGTCGGCGTACAGGTCGTAGTCCGGCACGAATGTCTGGATGCCCACGTTCCAGTCGTGCACGCCGTGAATGTCCACACCGGCCTTGAACAGCTCGGGGTGGCGCGTGAGCCCCATGGCCGTGAGGTAGCCGCCGTACGAGCCGCCCCACAGGCCGATGCGCGAGGCGTCCACGTCGTCGCGCGCGCCGAGCCACCGGGCCGCGGCCACCACGTCACCATATTCGCTGCCGCCCGTGGCGCCCTGGTCGAGCGCCTCGCGGAACTCGAGGCCGTAGCCGATGCCGCTCCGGTAGTTGAGCGACAGCACCACGTAGCCGCGCAGCGCGAGCGCCTGGTTGAGCGCGTAGGCGTGGTGGTAGTAGCTGCCGTAGTTCCAACCAAGCAGCATCTGGCGACGCGAGCCGCCGTGCAGGAAGATCACGGCCGGCCGCTTCGCGCCGGACGCGGCGTTCGGCGGCAGGAACAGCTGCCCGTAGGACTCCACGCCATCGGCGGCGCGCAGCGTCACCGCCGTGGGCGCCACGAGCGAGGCGGCGGGGAAGTCGGCCGGCATGGTTTCCGGCGCGAGCGGCTGCCACTTTGCCGCGCCACCGCTGCGCGCGAGCGCCGCGGCGTGCGCCGGCATGCGCTCGTCGCTCACCAGTGCGTGCAGCGTGCCTCGGCTCGATTCGACCGGCTGCCACGCGATGTGCGGCGTGGTCACGGTGGCCACAGGCGCCGACGAGCCGTCGGCGGCCACGGTCATCACGCGCCGCCGGTCGATGTCACCGATGTTCGTGCTGTACAGCAGGTGGCGGCCGTCGCGGCCGAGTGACACGAACTCCACCTCGCCGTTGCCGGGCGTGAGTTCGCGCGGCTCGCCGCCGCTCGACGCGATGCTGTACAGGTGCACCCACCCGGTGCGCTCCCACGGGAAGACGATGCGGTCGTCGCTCGTCCAGAAGAGCTGGTTGTCGGCCACGATCGCCCAGTAGGCGCTGCCGCGTCCCTCGGCGGCGCGGAACAGCTCGCGTGCCTGCCCGGTGGCCACGTCCGCCACGTGAATGCTCCACGGCTGCGCGGTGCGCGTGGCCCGGAAGCCGAGGCGCTGACCGGCATACGGCGTGCGCAGGAAGGCGAGGCGCGTGCCGTCGGGCGACCACACGGGCGCGTTGTCGCTGTCGGTGCTCGGAGCCATCCAGCGCAGCGACTTCGCCGCGCGATCGTACACGCCCACGAAGCTGTGCGTGCCGCGGTTGGACACGAACGCCAGCTGAGACCCGGAGGGCGACCAGCGCATCGCCCCGCCGCTGCCGCGCATGCGGAAAAGCTGGGTCACGCGCGTAGAGTCGCCGGCCACGGTCGCCATCCAGATCGCGCCGCGGCGCGTGAAGGCGAAATCCGCGCCCTGCGGCGCCGGCGTGGGCGACGAGCCCTCGGTCACGCGCTCGGCGGGCGTGCCGTCGAGGCGCACGCGCCAGATCGCCTGCTCCGCGCCATCCGGGTCGCTGGTGGGGTTGGGAATCTCACCGGCGCGGTTCGGCCCGCCGCCGCGCACGAAGTAGAGCGTGCGTCCGTCGGCGGTGAAGGCGAGCGACGTGAGGTCCTGCCCGTCGTCTTCCGTGAACGCGGTGACCATGCGCGCACCGGCCCGCGTGGAGTCGGTGACCCAGATGTTGCGCACGCCGCGGGTGTTGAGCACGAAGGCGACGGCGTCGGCGGCCGGCGCGGCGACGATCGTGGCGGCGAAGGGGGCGCCGTCGATGGCCCGGATGGAGGGCTGGGCGGCAATCGGCCGGGACGCGCCGGCGAGCAGCAGGGCAGCGACCGGGAGGGCCGAGAGCAGCGCGATCCGCGGACACTGGACGCGCGGGGTGAGGCGCAGGCGAGGGGACATGGGAGGAGCGGGAAGGGGAGCAAGGGGGGCCGCGCACGAAGCTGCGATCGCGGGGTATGTTATGCCAGCCCGCGCGGTGCTCCCCGCGCGAGCGTTCCGACGTGCCGCCGCCGAGGTGGCTGGCCGCGCCGGGACCCTTCCCGACGACGGCGCCCGGTGCGGCGCAGGACCCGTCCCATGATGCGGTCATTCGTGGCGTTCGCGACGATCACGGCCCTGCTGTCGGCGGCCGTGCCCGCCACGGCGCGTGCGCAGTTGACACTCGTCGGCCGGGTAACGAACGAGTCCGGACTGCCCATCGCCGGCGCGGAGGTGCGGGTGAGCGGCAAGCGGTCACGCGCGCTCTCCGACTCGACCGGACACTTCCGCGTGGTCGATGTGAACTCGGGACTCGTGTACTTCGGTGTGCGGCGCGTCGGCTTCCGTCCCGTGGCCGACCTCATGCGCGTGATGGGCGGCGACACGCTGGACGTGGTGCTCGAGGCGCTGCCGGCGATGCTCGACACCGTGGTGACGCAGTCGGAAGTGGACGGCCAGTGGGAGCGCGTGTTGCGGCGCTACGGCGTGATGCTCGAGGATGCGCGCTTCGGGTCGGTGATCACCGCGCGCGACATCGTCGAGCGGGACCCGCAGTGGATGAGCGACATGCTGCAGGGGCAGGTGGGGTTCACCGTGGTCGGCAACGGCAGTGCGGCCGAGATCCTGGGGCGCTCGCGGTGCCGTCCCAACATGTTCGTGAACGGACTGTTCGCCATGGGGTTTCACCTGAACAACATGCAGCCGGGTGCCATCCAGCTCATGGTGCTCTACCGCAACTTCACGGCACTGCCGTCGCAGCTGCAGGTGCCGATGGCGGATCGGCGGTGCGGCGGGATCGTGATCTACACGAACTAGGAGGCGAGATGCGCCGGCTGCTCGGACTGGTCCTCACGCTCGGCCTGCTGGCGTTCACCGCCGTGCCCGCGGGTGCGCAGGGCGGCCTCACCGGCCGCGTCACCGACGAGTCGGGCAACCCGGTCCCCGACGCCGACGTGCGCGTGGCGGGCATCGGCAGCATCGCCCGCTCCGATTACGCGGGCTGGTTCCGTGTGCCCGATGCGCCGCTCGGCCTCATGTGGTTCGGCGTGCGCAAGCTCGGCTACCGCCCCGTGGCCGACCTCATCCGGCTGTCGCCGGGCGACACCATTGATGTCGTGATCGAGCGCATTGGCGCCGAACTCGACACGGTGCGGGTGCAGGCGCGCGCCGACGCGTACTACGAGCGCGAGTTGCGCCGCTTCTCGCAGGCGCTCGAGGCGGCGCGCTTCGGCAACGTGATGACCGCCGACGACATCGCGCGCCGGCAGCCGATCCTCACGAGCGACCTGTTCCAGGCCATCACCGGGTTCCGCGTGATCGGCGGCTCCGGCGGTGGCACGGTGGTGGGGCGCGGCAACTGCCGGCCGAGCATCGTGGTGGATGGCATTCCCGAGGGGGCGCTGCGGGTCAACGACATCCTGCCGCAGACCATCCGGCTCCTCATCACGTACAACAGCTTCGCCCAGCTGCCAGCCCAGTTCCAGTTTCCCACGGCCAACCGCAGCTGCGGGGCGATCATCATCTACACGATGTAGGGGCGGGGGCGTCGGTCCGGCGGTGCACGTCGTCCGTCCCAGCCGGGGCGGGCGGCGTCTTGGCGTTCGGGCTCGTCTTGGCCCCCGCGGTCCCACCGTGCATAATCCGGCAGGCCGCCCGCCACCGCGCGGGCCTCTCCTCGCGCCAGGGCGATCCCGCCCGACGCGCGCTCCCCAGTCCCGGATCCTCCGCCATGGCCAAGATCAAGGTGGTCAATCCCGTCGTCGAGATGGACGGCGACGAGATGACCCGCATCATCTGGCAGTTCATCAAGGACAAGCTCGTGCTGCCGTATCTCGATGTGCAGCTCGAGTACTACGACCTGAGCATTGAGCACCGCGACGCGACCAACGACCAGGTCACCATCGACTCGGCCAACGCCACGAAGAAGCACGGCGTGGCCGTGAAGTGCGCCACGATCACCCCCGACGAGGCGCGCGTGGAGGAGTTCGGGCTCAAGAAGATGTGGCGCAGCCCCAACGGTACCATCCGCAACATCCTCGGCGGCGTGATCTTCCGCGAGCCGATCATCATGCGGAACATCCCCAAGCTGGTGCCGGGGTGGACCAAGCCGATCGTGGTGGGGCGCCACGCGCACGGCGACCAGTACAAGGCCACCGACTTCAAGGTGCAGGGGCCGGGCACGCTGACCATGAC
>JAABRO010000013.1 GCA_011390885.1 Gemmatimonas sp.
CTCGTGTCCGGCGCATTCGCGTTCGTGGACGTGATCCCCTGGGGTCCGCTGCCGGGGTGGTTCGGCGTGGCGCCGCTGGAGTTCAGCTTCTACGCGCTGCGCCTGCTGCTGGGCGTGGCCGAGGCCGGCTTCTTCCCGGGGATCATTCTCTACCTCACGTACTGGTTCCCGCGGGCGCGGCTGGCGTCGACGGTGGCGTGGTTCATGACGGCGATCGCGGTGGCGAACGTGGTGGGGGCGCCGGTGTCGGGCGCGCTCATGCAGGGGTTCGACGGCACGAGCGGTTGGGCGGGCTGGCGCTGGCTGTTCGTGCTCGAGGCGGCGCCGGCGGTGCTGCTTGGCCTCGTGGTGCTCTGGTGGCTGCCCGACGGTCCGCAGTCGGCGACATGGCTCTCGCCCGCGGAGCGCGCGCTCGTGGTGGCGCGCGTGTCCGATGACGCCGTGCCGGCCGGATCGCCGGCTGCGACGCGCGCCGCGCACTCGGTGCGGGCGGCGTTCGCCGACGCCCGCGTGTGGGCGCTGAGCCTCGTCTACCTCGCGGGCACCGTGGCGCTTTACGGCGTGAACTTCTGGATGCCCACGATCATCCAGGAGCTGGGCATTCCGCGCGACGACTACTTCCGCGTGGGGCTGGTGACGATGATCCCATGGGGGATCGCCGGCGTCGTGATGGTGCAGGCGGGCGCGCACAGCGACCGCACGGGCGAACGCCGCTGGCACGTGGCCGGCGCGCTGCTGCTCACCGCCGCCGGCCTGGCCCTGCTCGCGCTGGTGGGCGTGCGTCCCATTCCGGCCATGATCGCGCTGTCGATGATCACGTCGGGGGTGCTGAGCTTTCTCGCCACTTTCTGGGCCGTGCCCGCCGCGTTCCTGCGCGCGTCCGCCGCGGCAGCGGGGATCGCGTGGATCAACTCGGTGGGCAACCTGGGCGGGCACTTCGGGCCGGACATCATCGGGCGCGTGCGCACCGCGACCGATTCAACCACCATCGCGTTCGTGGTGCTGGCGCTGATCGCGGTGGTGGGCGCGGCGGCGACGCTCGTGGCGACGCGGGAGCGGGGCGCGGTGCGCGCGTAGCACCAGGCGCGCACGACATCCGGGCACGCATGCCCCGCACCAGCATGCGCCCTATCCCAGCGCCCCCTCCTCGTAAAGCACCAGCCCGCGAAACACCGCGCTGTGCGCCGGCGTGGGCACGCCCAGCTCGAGCCCGAGCCCGTGCACGCGCCCCGAGAGCCAGCGCAGCTCGAGCGGCTTGCCCGCCGCCAGGTCACCGGCCATGGACGAGCGCACCGACGGCGGAATCTTGTCGAGCCGTCCCATGACCACGTCGCCGAAATCGGCACGCACCGGCACGCCCGCGGCGTGCGCCACCGCGATCGCCTCGTCCACCAGCTGGCGCTGGAAGGCGCGCGTCTCCGGATGCGCGAGCACCTGCCCCATCGTGGCCCGCATGAGCGACGTGGTGCCCGAGAGGGAGGTGAGCGTGATGAACTTCTCCCAGAGCGCGAGCGGGAGCGCGTCGGTGAGCTCCACATCCAAGTCCACGGCGCGCTCGGCGAGCGCGTGGAACGCGGCCATGACCGGATCGCCCTGCGCCGCATCGGCCACCACGCGATGGAACCCGCCCGCGCAGCCGATCACGCCGGGACGCGCGATCGCCGCTGACACGTAGATCACGCCGCCGCGCACCGTGGCCCCCGGCGCCTGCCGCTCGATCATGGCCACGCTGTCGATGCCGTTCTGCAGCGTGAGCACCCGCGTCTCCGGGCCGAGCATCGGGAGCATGGCGCGCGCCGCGGCGTCGGTGTCACCGAGCTTCACGGCGAAGATCAGCAGGTCCACCGGCCCCACCGCGCCCGGATCGGCCGTGGCCGACACCGTGGGCAGGTGCAGCGGATGCTTCGGGTGCTCGAGCCGCAGCCCGTGCGCGCGCATCGCGTCGAGGTGCGCACCGCGCGCGATGAACACCACGTCCGCGCCTGCGGCCTGCAGGCGCGCGCCCACGTAGCCGCCCACGCCCCCCGAACCCATGATGGCAATGCGCACCGCACTCCTCCGTGACCCGATGACCTGCGAGCACGCAACCGGCTCGCGTGTGGCGGATTTCCCGACAGCGTGGCGGGATGCGCCGGACGGCTGCAAGCTACGCGGCGTGCGCATCTTGCGGGCAGCCTGCGGGGCGCGTCACCGACGACGCGCCTCCGCGCACGAGGTCGCCCCCGTCCGTTTCCATGCGCGTCGCCCTGATCCGCCGCCACCGAACCACCATCCTGCACGCCCTGGCCTGCCTGGTCGGGCTCGGGTTCACGTCGCCGCTGGCGGCGCAGCGCAGGGGGCCGCCCACGACCCGCGATTCGGCACAGCCGGCGCGCCGCCCCGACGTGGAGGTGTTCGTCTCGTGGGGCTGCCCGCACTGCGAGGCGGCCAAGCCGTTCGTGGCTCGACTGCAGCGGGAGCGGCCGGACCTTCGCATCGTGCTCACCGACGTGGCCGACGACCCGACGGCACGCGACCGGCTGCTGGCGATCGCGAGGGCGCGCGGCATCTCGGCCGTCGGCGTGCCGTCGTTCCACGTGGGCGACTCCCTCTTCGTGGGTTGGGATCCGAGCGGCAGCACCGAGGCCGCGGTTCGCGCGGCGCTGCCCCCTCGTCCGCCACCCGATAGCTCGGCCGCTCCGCTCTCGGCAGCCCCTGACGCCGCCCGCGCGCCGCCTTCGTCGGCCGCGGGCGGCGTCACGCTCCCCCTGTTCGGGACCGTGCGCGCCGACCGGATCGGCCTGCCGCTCTTCAGCATGGCCGTCGGCTTCGTGGACGGGCTCAACCCGTGCGCGATGTGGGCGCTGCTCTACCTGCTCACGCTGCTCGCGCCACTGCGCGACCGGCGGCGCATGTTCCTGCTCGGCGCCACCTTCGTCTTCGTCGGCGGCCTGCTCTACTTCGCGTTCCTCGCTGCGTGGCTCGAGGTGTTCCTGCTCATCGGGCTCTCGCGCGCCGTGCAGGTCGTGCTCGGCGGCGGCGCGCTGCTCGCCGCCACGGTGCACGTGAAGGACTTCGTGGCCTTCGGCCGCGGCCCGTCGCTCAGCATCCCCGACGCGGCGAAGCCGGGCATCTACCGCCGCGCGCGGCGCATCGTGACGGCCGAGCACCTGCTCGGCGCGCTCGCCGCCGTGGTCGTGCTGTCGCTGCTCGTGAACGTCGTGGAACTGCTGTGCACGGCCGGACTGCCCGCGGTGTACACGCAGATCCTCACGGCGGCCGATCTCCCGCGCGTGTCGTACTACGCCAACCTGGCGCTCTACGTAGGCGCGTACATCCTCGACGACACGATCGTGCTCGCGCTCGGCGTGATCACGCTGTCGCAGAAGCGACTGCAGGAGCACGCCGGGCGCTGGCTCAAGCTGCTCTCGGGGCTCGTGCTGGGCGCCCTGGGGGCGGTGCTGCTGTTCCGGCCGCAGTGGCTGGGGTAGCGCGCGGACACGCCAGCAGCCCAGTCTCGATCCATGCCCGCCATCCACATCCGCACGCCCGCCCTCACGCTCCGCGCCGGCCCCGAGGCCCGCGCGCTGCTGCGCGAACGCGGCTTGCGCGCCGAGGACATCGACGTCGTGCCCGGCGCGTCGGGCGGCGCGAAGTGGCTCGCCATCGCCGGGCTCGACCGCTTCCTGTTCGGGGAATTCCTGCAGGTTCCGCGCACGCGGCCGCTGCATCTCATCGGTTCGTCGATAGGCAGCTGGCGCATGGCCTGCCTCGCCCAGCGCGACCCCGTGGCCGCGCTCGGGCGCGGACACCACGCCTACATCTACGAGCAGCGCTACTCGAAGCGCCCGAGCACGCGCGAAGTCACCGACGTGCTCACGCGCGCGCTCGACCTGCTGCTCGGCCCCACCGGGGTGGACGAGATCCTCGCGCACCCCACGTTCCGCGTGCACATCATCACCGCCGTGGGACGAGGACTCGCCACGAGCGAACGCCGCCTGCTGCTCGCCGCGTCGATCGGACTCGCCGCGGCCGCCAACACGCTCTCGCGCCGCACGCTCGCGCTGCAGTTCCGGCGCTGCATCTTCCACTCGGCCGGTGACGCCTCGCCGTTCCAGCACCTGAGCGACCTGCCCACGGCGCATGTGGCGCTCACACGCGAGACGCTGCGCGCCGCACTGCTGGCGTCCGGATCGATTCCGCTGGTGCTCGACGGCGTGAAGATCCCCGGCACGCCGCGCGGCGTGCACTGGGACGGCGGGGTGCTCGACTATCACCTCGACCTCGATTTCGGCGCCGGCGACGGACTCGTGCTCTACCCGCACTTCTACGACCGCGTGGTGCCGGGCTGGTTCGACAAGGGGCTGCGCTGGCGCCGCGCGCGCGGCGAGAACTTCCGGCGCGCGCTGCTCATCGCCCCGAGCGACGCCTTCGTGGCCGCACTCCCGGGCGGAAAGATCCCCGATCGCCGCGACTTCTACGCCTTTGGCGACGCCGAGCGCATGCGACGGTGGCAGGCGTCCGCCGACGCGAGCGAGCGCCTGGGAGACGAGCTGCGCGAGCTGATCGCGCGGGATCGTGTGTCGGACGTGGTGCGCGACTGGTGACCTGGCGGCGGCCCCGCGTGGGTGGCCCTGCCCCGCTTTGACGCGCACCCCTCGCGGCCGTCGCGGTCACAGGTACATTCAGCAGACCCCCTCCGAGGCACGGTGATGTCCGACGGCACACTCCGCGCTGAACTCCAGGACGCGCTCCGCGACCATTACACGATCCTGCGCGAGCTGCCGCGCGGCGGCATGTCGCGCGTGTTCGTGGCCACGGAAGACGCGCTGCACCGGCAGGTCGTGATCAAGGTGCTGGCGCCCGAGCTCGCCGCCACGCTCTCCGCCGAGCGCTTCAAGCGCGAGATCACGTTGGCCGCGCGGCTGCAGCACCCGCACATCGTGCCGCTGCTTTCGGCCGGTCAGGCCGGCACGCACCTGTACTACACCATGCCGTTCGTGGACGGCGAGTCGCTGCGCCAGCGCATGCAGCGCGAGCGTCCCATGGCCATCGACGACATCACGCACATCCTGCACGAGGTGGCCGGCGCGCTCGCCTACGCACATGCGGAAGGGGTGGTCCACCGCGACATCAAGCCGGAGAACATCATGTTCTTTCACGGCCAGGCGGTGGTGCTCGACTTCGGCATCGGCAAGGCGCTCATCAGCGCGACCACGGCGGAGACGGAGCTCCTGCGCATCACGCAGGTGGGCATGAGCCTGGGCACGCCCACGTACGTGGCGCCCGAGCAGGCGGCGGGCGATTCGGCACTCGACCACCGCGCCGACCTGTACGCGCTGGGCGTGGTGGCGTACGAGATGATCACCGGGCACCCGCCCTTCACCGGCCGCAATCCGCAGGTGGTACTCGACGCGCACGCGCACAAGGCGCCGGAGCCGCTCACCACGCGTCGGCCCGATGTCCCGAAGCCGCTCGCGGCCCTCGTGATGCACATGCTGGCCAAGGCGCCGGCGCAGCGACCGGCGAACGGCGACGTGATCGTGCGCGCACTTGCCGGCGACAACGCGGCGCAGCGTTCCGGCGGCTCATCGGCGGTCGTGGCGCTGTCCAACGCACCGGCGTGGCTGCCGTGGGCGATTGCGGCGGTGTCCACCCTCGCAGCCATCGTCATGACGGTGCTCTACCTGTCCCGCTGAGCGATCGCGCCACGTGGCGCCTCGCTTACGCTGGCGCCATGCGGGTCCGGACACGAGATTCGCAGTCGTGCCTCCCCTCCCGACATGACCGACGCCTTCCGCACGCGCCTCGAGCAGGCGCTCGCCGGTACGTACACCTTCGAACGCGAGCTGGGCGGCGGCGGCATGTCGCGCACCTATCTTGCACGCGACGACGCGCTCGCGCGGCGCGTGGTGGTGAAGGTGCTCGCCCCCGAGCTGCTCGAAGGCCTCAGCGTGGAGCGCTTCAAGCGCGAAGTGCTCATGGCGGCGCAGCTGCAGCACCCGCATGTGGTGCCCGTGCTCGTCTCCGGCGACGCCGACGGCCTGCCGTGGTTCTCCATGCCGTACGTGGACGGCGAGTCGCTGCGCCAGCGCATGCTGCGCGGACGCATTCCGCTGGGCGAGGCGATCAGCATCCTGCGCGACGTGGCCCGGGCGCTCGCCTACGCGCACGGCCACGGCATCGTGCACCGCGACATCAAGCCGGACAACGTGCTGCTCTCCGGCGGCAGCGCAACGGTCACCGACTTCGGCATCGCCAAGGCCATCTCGGCCTCGCGCACATCGGCCGGCGCCGACGCCACGCTCACCCAGGCGGGCATGGCCATCGGCACGCCGGCCTACATGGCGCCCGAGCAGGCCGCTGCCGACCCGCAGCTCGATCATCGCGCCGACCTCTACGCGTTCGGGGCCATGGCCTACGAACTGCTCGGGGGCGAGCAGCTGTTCGCGGGCCGCACGCCGGCCCGGGTGCTCGCCGCACAGCTTGGCGAGGTGCCGCGCGACGTGCGCGAGATCGCCCCCGACATCCCATCGGACCTGGGCGCGCTGGTGATGCAGTGCCTCGCCAAGGAGCCCGAGGCCCGCCCCGCCGACGCGGGCGCCATCGTGCGCGCCATCGACGCGGTCGTGGCGAGCGGCAGCGCGTCGACGGCCCGCGTCGGCGGTACCGCCGCGGCCGCCGTGCACTCCGCCCGACTCGGAGCCGCCCTCGTACGCTGGGGCGGCGTGACGATGGCGGTGCTGGCCGCCACCTGGGGGGCCACGGAGCTCGTCGGGCTGCCCGATTGGGCGCTGCGCGCCGCTGGTGGCGTGATGCTCGCCGGTGTGCCGGCGCTCGTGGGCACGTGGTGGGTGCAGCGCGCCGCGGCGCGCGCCGCGACGGCCACACCAACGCGCACGCCGGGCGGCACGATCGCGCCGCCGGGCACGATGGCCACCTTCGCGCTCAAGGCGCAGCCGCACGTGTCGTGGACACGCACCTGGCGCGCCGGCGCCGCCGCGATCGGCGTGCTCGCGCTGCTCGTGGGCGGCTACGTCATCACGCGCGCGCTGGGCGTGGGACCGGCGGCCTCGCTCATCGGCAAGGGCGCATTCGGCGAACGCGAAACGATCGTCGTGGCCGACTTCCGTCCACCCGCCGACGACACGCTGATCGGCACCACCGTCGCCGAGGCGCTGCGCACCGACCTCGCGCAGTCGGCCAACCTCGCCGTGCTCACCCGCGCCCGCGTGCGCGACATCCTCGACCGCATGCAGCGGCCGCGGGAGAGCGCCGTGTTCTTCCCGCTCGCGCGCGAGATCGCCACGCGCGAGGGCGCCCGCGCCGTCGTGGACGGCGAAATTGTGCGGCTCGGCACGAGCTACGTGATCTCGGCGCGCCTCGTGAGCGTGCTCGATGCGCAGGAACTCGCCACCTTTCGCGAGACGGCCAGCGACGACGCCTCGCTCGTGCCCGCGGTCGGCGCGCTCTCGCGCAGCATCCGAGAGCGCGTGGGCGAGTCGCTCAAGGGCATCCGCCGCACGTCACCACTCGAGCGCGTGACCACCTCGTCGCTGCCGGCCCTGCGCAAGTACGTGGAGGCCACGCAGCTGCAGGGCACACAGGGCGATGACGCGCGCGCGCTGCAGCTGCTCGAGGAGGCGGTCGCGCTCGACAGCACCTTCGCCATGGCCTGGCGGCGTCTGGCGGTGATCCTGAACAACCGCGGGCGTGAGCCGGAGCGGGCGCGCGAGGCCATCGAGACGGCCATGCGCTTCCGTGATCGCCTCAGCGACGAGGAGCGCGCCTTCACCGAGGGGTACTACTACACGCGCGGCCCGGAGCCCGACTACACGCGGGCGGCGGCGGCCTACGAAGACGTGCTGCGGCGCGACTCCACGAACTCCACGGCGCTCAACAACCTGTCGGTGCTCTACAGCGACCTGCGGAGGGAGAAGGACGCCGTCGACGCGCTCTGGCGCTCCCTCGCCTCGCCGACCGCGACGGGCAGCAACTACACGAACATCCTGATCGGCCTCACGGCCATTCGCGACACGGCACGTGTCGACAGCGCCGCGGCGCTGTTCGCGCAGCGCCTCCCCGACTACGCGGAGCTCTGGGAAGCCGACTTCGCGCGACGCTTCGTGCGCGGCCAGTACGACAGCGCCGTGGTACAAGCCCGCGAGCTGGCGCGCGCCCCGCGCACCGAGCGTCAGGCGGTGGTCACGCGCGGCGTGCTCACCGACTGGTCGGCACGTCGCGGGCGTCCACGCGAAGCCCTTGCCTACCTCAGCACGATCCACACGGTGCAAGGCGCCGCCGACAACCCTGCCGTCGCCGCCATGCGCGCGAGGGGCGACTCCGCCTTCGCCCTGGCCTTCTGGGAAGATGACATCCCCGCCGCTCGCGCCCTGCTGCGACGCGGCACCGCCCGCGCGTTCATCGACAGCATTCCGCCGGCGAGCCGGTCGTGGGGCCCCGCGCTGCGCGCCGCGGCGCTCTCGGGCGATTCGGCGGCCGCTCAAGCGGCGTACGATGGCTTCGTGCGCGATGAGCTGCCCAACGCGCCGCTCCGCAAATACGCTCAGTCGCGAGCCGCCGCCGGTCTGGCCTTTGCCACCGGCAATTACACCGAGTCCATCGCGGCGCTCGAGCGCGCGATCGCCGAACGCGCCTCGCCCGACAACGAGGAGGCGTTCTTCATGGCGCTCGCACACGACCGCGCCGGACGCCCCGACTCGGCCATCGCGTGGTACGAGCGCAGCATCGCGGCCTCGACCAGCGGGTTCAACGACGGCGTCTACGTGCCCGCCTCGCACCGCCGCATCGCCGAACTGCTCGATGCCAAGGGCGACCTGCGCGGCGCCATTCGGTACTACGAGGCCTTCCTCGACGACTGGACCATGCCCGAACCGGCGATGGAGCCGATCGTGCGCAATGCCAAGGCCCGCCTCGCCGCGCTGCGCGCACGGCTCGCGCCGGGCTGACCTGCTTCCGTTCCCTTCACCGTTCTTCCCATGCGCCTCACCATTCGCGCCCGTCGGCTCACCCTGGCCGGCGCGCTCGTCGTCGCGTCCCTCCCGCTCGACGCGCAGCCCCGCTCGGCACCCCTCGACTCCGGCGCACTCGCCGCCGTGAAGGTGCGCTCACTCGGCCCCTTCCGCGGCGGCCGCTCCACCTCCGCCACGGGTGTGCCGGGCCAGCCGCACGCCTTCTTCATGGGCAGCACCGGCGGCGGCGTGTGGCACACCGATGACGCCGGCGCCACCTGGCGCAACGTCTCCGACGGGTTCTTCGGCGGCTCCATCGGGGCGATCGCCGTGGCCCCGAACGACGCGAACGTGGTGTACGTGGGCGAAGGCTCCATCGACATTCGCGGCAACACGTCGCAGGGACGCGGCGCGTGGCGCTCCACCGACGGCGGACGCACCTGGCGCTCCATCGGCCTGAAGAACGGCGGACAGATCGGACGCATCCAGGTGCACCCCGCCAACGCCGACCTCGTGTACGCCGCCGTGCTCGGCCGTCCGTTCGGGCGCAATCCGGAGCGCGGCGTCTACCGATCGCGCAATGGCGGTAGCGACTGGGAGCGTGTGCTCTTCCTCAACGACTCCACCGGCGCGGTCGACCTCGCCATGGACCCCAGCAATCCGCGCATTCTCTACGCCGCCATGTGGCGCGCCGAGCGCAAGCCGTGGACCATGATCTCGGGCTCGTCCGAGGGCGGCATCTGGCGCTCCACCGACGGCGGCGACACGTGGACGAAGCTTGGCGGCGGCCTGCCCACCAAGCTCGTCGGCAAGATCGGGCTCACCGTCTCCCCCGCCAACCCGCGCCGGCTGTGGGCGATCATCGAGGCCGAGCCCGAGGGCGGCGTGTACCGCAGCGACAACGGCGGCGACACGTGGACGCGCACCAACAGCGAGAACAAGCTGCGCCAGCGCGCGTGGTACTACACGCACGTGCGCGCCGATCCGGTCGAGGAGCACGTGGTCTACGCGCTCAACACGTCGCTGTATCGCTCCATCGACGGCGGTGTGACGTTCACGCCGATCGGCGTGCCGCACGGTGACGTGCACGACCTGTGGATCAACCCGCGCGACAAGAACGTCATGATCGTGGCCAACGACGGCGGCGCGCAGGTGTCGCTCAACCGCGGGCGTACCTGGTCCACGTACTGGAACCAGCCCACCGCCGAGCTCTACGATGTCGTCACCGACAACGCGTTCCCGTACCGCGTCTACTCGGCACAGCAGGACAACACCACGTTCAGCGTGCCGAGCTGGTCGTCGAGCAACTCGCTGCACCCGTTCACCGAGTACGAGTATGCCTCGGGGTGCGAGACGGGTCCCGTCGCGCTGCACCCCGACGATCCGAGCGTGATCTGGGGCGGCTGCTACGGCGGCGCGATCAACCGCTGGGACACGCGCACCGACGACCGGCGCAACGTGGTGGTGTACCCCGAACTGCAGCTCGGCCAGGCCGCGAAGGACCTGCGGTATCGCTTCCAGTGGGTATCGCCCATCCTCGTGTCGCGGCACGACAGGAACACGGTGTACCACGCGTCGCAGTACGTGCTGCGCACGCGTGACGGCGGCATGAGCTGGGAGCGCATCTCCCCCGACCTCACCACCAACACGCCCGAACACCAGGTGGCCAGCGGCGGGCCGATCAACAACGACATCACCGGCGTGGAGATCTTCAACACGATCTTCACCCTCGCCGAAGATCGCGCCGATGCGAAGACGCTCTGGGCCGGCACCGACGACGGCCGCGTGCACATCACGCGCGATGCGGGCGCCACGTGGACCGAGATCACGCCACCCGGCATGCCGCGCTTCGGCACCGTGGAGGAGATCGCGCTCTCGGCGCACCAGCCGGGGCGCGCGTACGTGGCCGTGCAGGCATTCCGCCTCGACGACTTCCGTCCATACCTCTTCCGCACCGACGACTACGGTCGCACGTGGACTCGGCTCACCGACGGCAGCAACGGCATTCCCGCCGATCATCCGCTGCGTGCGGTCGCCGAAGACCCAAAGGTGCCCACGCTGCTGTACGCCGGCACCGAGTACGGCCTGTACGTGTCGTTCGACGGCGGGCGCGGGTGGCAGCGCATGCCCGGGCGTCTGCCGATCACGCCCATCATGGACCTCGAGGCGCGCAACGACGACCTCGTGATGTCCACGCAGGGTCGGTCGCTGTGGATCATCGACGACTTGGCGGCACTGCGCGAGTTCTCGGCGCCGGTGCTCGCGTCGGCGGCGCACCTGTTCACGCCTAGCAATGCGGTGCGTGTGCAGCGCGGCGTGTCGCCGTTCGACCCCATCCCGGAGCTCCCCGACCAGCCGGACGCCGGCGCCTCGCTGCACTACTGGCTGGGGAGCGCCGACAGCGCTGCGATCACGCTCGAGATCAAGGATGCGCAGGGGCGCACGGTGCGCCGCTTCACGTCGGACAGCACGGCCGCGCGTTCGGCGCGGCTGGCGCGACTGCCGAACGCCCGCGGACTGCACCGCGTGGTGTGGGACCTCACGTACCCCGGTCCCGATCAGGTCGACGGCGTGGTCGTGTGGGGCTACGTGGGCGGTGTGAAGGCGCCGCCGGGCCAGTACGAAGCCGTGCTCACCGCCAACGGGGTGACCGCGCGTCGGTCGTTCGCGGTGCTCCCCGATCCGCGCCTCACGCACCTCACCGCCGCCGACTACGCCGAGCAGTTCCGCGTGGCGAGCCAGGTGCGCGATTCCATGAACGCCGTCAGCCGCACGCTGCGCGACCTGCGCGACGTGCGTGGGCAGAGCGAGCAGCTCATGGCGTCGGCCAAGCGCGCGGGGGCCGAAGCGGCGCTGCAGGTGCCGGCCGACACGCTGGGAGCGAAGCTCGAGCGCCTCGAAGTGCAGCTCACGCAGGTGCAGAGCAAGAGCGGGCAGGATCCGATCCGCTTTGCCGGACAGCTCGACAACCAGTGGGCGGAGCTGTACGGCAACCTCACCGGCAGCAACGGCTACATCTCGGGCGGGCCTGAGGGGCGTCCCACGCGTGGCGCGGGCGAGCGGCTCACCGAGCTCAACGTGCGGTGGGGGCGGCTGCGCACGCTGTGGGAGGAGATCCTGCGCGTGGACGTGCCGGCGCTGAATGCCGCCGCACGGTCGCTGGAGTTGGGGGTGATCGCGGTGCCGACGCGGGCGGTCGTACCGTAACGGGGCCTTGTTTGGCGATCAGGGCTCGTCCCGCCCAGCGAGCCCCGAACGCCCTGGCCCGCTGAGCCGGTCGAAGCCGTCAGCGTCGTCGGCTGTTCCCTCCTGGCAGCAGCCGGCCCAACGCTCCGCCATGAAAAGTTACCGATGGCACCACGACCACATCGCCGCGTCGCATCTTGAGCGCGGATCGGTCGTAGAACACGCCAAGCTCGAGCGACACGCCGCCGTCACGCTCGCCCATGCGCAGCCCCCCGAATCCGCCCAGCGTCGGGGTGTCGCTGACGGCCGTACTGCTGATTGGAATCACCTGAATCGCACGCAGCCCGCCGTACGGCACTGCGGATCGCGCTTCGTCGCCCGATCGAATGAGCGTCGCCTCGAGGTGAGCGTGCTCGAGCCAGTTCACCACGCCCCCGCCGATCATCAGCGCCGTGCCCGCGCCCGACTTGTCGGACACGCCGTCGAGGCGACGCTTGTACGTCATGACTACACCACTGAATGATGTGATGCGCGCGCCGAAATCCGAGCGCTCGTCCAGCCCGAATCGCCGCTCCATGTCGAACATCGGAACCGCGACACTGCCGCGGCCGCTGCTGCTGTCTGACGAGTACTCGAGCCCTCCCCGTACGAGCGAGAAGATCGAGGCCTTCGAGCGCTCTCCCTTGGCCAGCGGACGGGCGGTGGTGGCCACCGCGTACGGGGTGCAGGCGGTCGAGAGCAGGGGCAGGGCCAGCAGGACGAGGGCGCGGAACGTTCGCATGGTGGATCTCCTGGGAGCGAGGGTTGCCCTCAGGATCGGTCCGCGGCTTGCCACCGCATATCGGGGACATGACGTAGGCGGTGACGTACGGCCCTAATACTACCCGGACGATATTGACAGGCTATTTAATCCGGGTATTATTGCTCACGGCACGCCACTGACTTCTCGTCCTCCGCCACTCCCGCCATGCCCATCCCGTCCGCCATCGCCTTCGCCGGCACACGCCAACTCGCCTTTGGTCCGCTCCACGACGTGGCCGTGGCCGTGCAACGGCACACCGCCTCCGACTCGGTCGACCCCGTGCTCGTGCTCGATGCGACGACCAGTGCCGCGATCGACCTCGACCTGCGCGGCACCGCCGAGCAGGTGGCCGCGCGATACGCGCCGCCAGACGACGAGCCGCCCACGGCTCCCGACGTCGCCCCCGAACCGCGCGGCCCCGGTCGCCCGCGGCTCGGCGTGGTGGCGCGCGAGGTCACGCTGCTGCCTCGGCACTGGGACTGGCTGGCCGGTCAGCCGGGCGGCGCATCCGTCACGCTGCGGCGGCTGGTGGAGCAGGCGCGCGCCGGCAGCGTGGAGCGCGATCGCGCGCGGGCCGCGACCGACGCGACGTATCGCTTCCTCATGCACCTCGCCGGCAACGAGATCGGCTTCGAGGAGGCGACACGCGCGCTCTTCGCGGGCGAGCGCGAGCGCTTTCTCGAGCGCATCGCGCACTGGCCGGATGACGTGCGCACGCACGCCGAGCGACTGTCGGCATCGGCGTTCGGCGCGGCGGAGGCGTAGCGACCACGAGGGCGCGCGTCGGTCGACAGCCACCGCTCCACCACGCGCGCATCGAGGTCCACGATCCAGTACTCCACGCCGAGGCGTTGGTAGCGCTGACGCTTCACCACCCGATCGAAGCGCGCCGTGCTGGGCGACAGCACTTCGATGAGCAGCAGGGGAGTGGCCACCTCCTCGGCGGTGCGCGGACGGCGTCCGTGCACCAGAGGGAGCACGTACACATCCGGCTGCACGAGCGTGAACGCATCGAGCTGCTGCTCCCCGGGTGACGTGAACACTGCCCCCGCGCGCTGCGCCTCGCAGTACGCATCCAGACTTCGCAGCAGGATCGTCACCGCCGACTGATGCGACAGTCGCGGACCGCGGCTCACGAGCAGCTCCCCGTCCACGCACTCGAAGCGCTTCCCCGGTTCGTCGGGAAGGGCACGCACCGCATCGGCGGACCAGGGGGGCTCAGCGTCCATCACCCTTCGCCTCCGCCTCCACATCCCGCTCCCACGCATTGAGCAATGCGCGCAACTCACGAGCCACATCCTGTCGCCGGTTCGCGAGATCGTGCCGCTCGCCGAGGTCGGTGCGCACGTTGAACACGAACTCATGCGTGCCATCGACCACCAGCTTCCAGTCGCCGCGTCGCACCGCCTTCTGGTTCTGGCCGCCGGCCGTCGTGCGCCAGAAGAGCGTGCGTGCCATCTCGGGCGTGCGACCCTCCAGCACCGGCAGCAGGTTTACCCCTTCGAGCCGCGCCGCCGCGGGCACCACGGTCCCGCTCGCCGCGAGCACCGTCGCGGTGAGGTCCATGGTGATCCCCACCTGGTCCGTCACCAGCCCCGGCGCGATGCGCCCGGGCCAGCGCACGATGGCGGGCACGCGAATGCCGCCCTCCCACACCGTCCACTTGCGATTGAAGAGTGGCGCGTTGTTCGCGAGCCACTCACCGCCGTTGTCGTTGGTGAAGATCACGAGCGTGTTGTCGGCAATGCCGAGCGCATCGAGCGTGCGCAGGATCTCGCCCACGCCCTGGTCCACGCGCTCCACCATGGCCACGTAGTCGGCGCGCGTGCTCGTGGCCGAATCGGATGGCATGAGGTGCGAGGCACTGTCGCGCGCCGGCGACGGGCGATCGGGCGGCTGGTACGGCCAGTGCGGCGCGTTGTACGCCACGTCGATGAAGAACGGCCGGCTCGCATGCTTGCGGATGAACGCGATGGACTGCGCCGTGATCAGGTCGGTCATGTAGCCGGCGCGTTCGATCGGCTGCTCGTTCTCCCACAGGTCAGGCTTTCCGTCGCGCCCGTGATGCGTGTAGAAGTCGTGATAGCCGCTCTTGAGCCCGAAGAAGTAGTCGAAGCCGTGCGCGTTCGGACTGTGCGCGGGCGTGTAGCCCAGGTGCCACTTGCCCACGAGCGCCGTGGCGTACCCCGAGGTGCGCAGCAGCGCGGGCAGCGAATACGGCGATGCCTTGAGTCCCGCGTCACCGGCCGGCGCGGCCGACGACAGCGCCACTTCCACACCGTAGCGCTGCTGGTAGCGGCCGGAGATGAGCCCCGCGCGCGTGGGCGAGCAGAGCACGCCGTTGGCGTAGAAGTCGGTGAAGCGCGCGCCGGCGGCGGCGAGCGCGTCGATGTTCGGCGTGCGCACGTCGGTCGCACCGTAGCTGCCGAGGTCGGCCCACCCCATGTCGTCGGTGATGATGAGCACGATGTTGGGACGAGCGGCGGCGGGTGACGCGGCGGGGCGAGACTGCGCACGCACCGACGTCGTCGCGGCAGTGCACACGCACGCGGCCAGAAGCAACAGGAAGTGACGGATTCGTGGCATGCGGGCCGTGGTTGACGAGGATCTGGATGAGCGCTACCGTCGATCGCGCCAATGTCCGGCGCGAGGACCGCCCTCGCAAGCTCACCGCACGGTCGCTCCACATGTCGATGTCCGCATCCCACCTGCGACGCCCGTCGCGCACCGCCTCGCTGCTGCTGCTCGGCCTGCTCTCGGCGTGCGAGGGCACGAACGCCGCGCCCGAAGCCTCCGCCGTGGCAGTGAGCGCGCTGCCGGCACACGATGGCGAGCTGCGTGACGGATTCACGATGCCAGGCGCGTTCGTGGAGCTGTCGGATGGGCGTGTCGTGATCAGCGATCCGTCACACCGCGAGCTGTGGATGGCGGATTTCAGCACCGGTGAGCGCGTCGCGATCGGCCGCCTTGGTGATGGTCCCGGTGAGTTCCGCGCGATCCGGTCGGTGTTCAAGCTCGCGGGCGACAGCATCGCGGTGAGCCAGGATGGCCCGCTGGCGCGCGTCGCCGTGTTGTCGCCCGATGGCACCGCCGTGCGCACGATTGCACTCACGGCCGATCCAACGCCCGCCGCCGTGATCGAGGCGCGCGGATATGCCGAGTGGACTGCGCAGCCCAAGTACAGTGACGCACGCGGACGGATGTATGGCGCCAGGCCTCGCCTCCCGCTCGGCATGGAACTCGACACGAGTTGGTCGCGCGAGTACCAGCTCATGCGGATCAATCCCGCCACGGGTGCCATCGACTCGCTCGGGCGAGTGCCCGCCGCACTCGACGGCACACGGCCTCGCCCGCTCGGTGACGGCAGCGGCTTCGAGATCGACCTGTTCCCGGGCGCCCACACCCCGCAACAGACGTGGCAGGTGCTCGAGGACGGCACGGTGGCAATCGTGGATGGAGCGACGTACGAGATCCGCTTCGTGTCGCCCGACACCACGCGACGGGTCCGCGTGCCGCACGACGTTCGTCCGTTGACGCCGGAGGCGTGGCGCCGCTACACGGATACGGCCGCGGCGACGCAGCAGCGCATGATGCGAGGCGCTGTCCCCATGGATGGGCCCGCGGGGACTCCGCTCGAGTTCACGGTGCGCATTCCGCCGGCACCAGCCACCATGCCGGCCACGCTTTCCAGTCCACGCCGAGGCCTGCTCACCGATGGACGGGAGCTCTGGATTCCCGTGCCGGCTGCCGGCGATGATCCGCTGGCCCACGAACGCTGGGACGTGATCGACGCACAAGGAACGCGACGCGGCATCGTGGAGCTTCCGCCACGCACCGTCCTGCTCGGCGTGAGTGCGCGGCATGTCTACACGGCCACCATCGACGACGACGACGTGCGCACGGTGCGTCGGCATCCGCGCGTGCCGTAGGACGTCGAGCGCTGGTTCCGATCTGTGCGCGCCGCCAGATTGCGGCCGTGACCGATCGTGCTGCACTCCTGCGGTCACCTGACCGCCTCTCCCGGAGTCTCCGAGTGGTTCGCTCTCCCGCCGACGTTGGCCGCGCGCTCCTGCTGCTGGCAATCCTCGCCTTCGCACCCCACGCGAACGCGCAGACGCTCACCGATTCGTCCGCACGCCCCAAGGTCCTGCTCGTCGCCACCGGCGGCACGATCGCCGGCGTGCAGGATGCGCCCGGCACGCTCGGCAGCTATCGCGCCGGCACGCTCACGGCCGAACAGGTGCTCGCGTCGGTGCCGGAGCTCTCGCGGCACGCGCAGGTGGAAGCGGAGCAGTTCTCGAATGTGGCGAGCCCGTTCATCACACCCGCGCAGTGGCTGGCGCTCTCCAAGCGCATCAACACGGTGCTGCGCGAGCGCGATGACATCGCAGGCGTCGTGGTCACGCACGGCACCGACCGGCTCGAGGAGACGGCGTTCTTCCTGTACCTCACGGTGCGGTCGGACAAGCCCGTGATCGTGGTGGGCGCACAGCGCCCCGCCACCGGCATCAGCCCCGACGGCCCCATCAACCTGCTCGCCGCCGTACGTACGGCTGTCGCTCCGCAGGCGCGCGCGAAGGGCGTGCTGGTCGTGATGGACGACCGTATCGTGTCCGCGCGTGAGGTGCGCAAGCAGTACCAGCGCGTGGGCGGCTTCACCACGGGCGAGATGGGCATGCTCGGCGTGGTCGGCTCGGGCGGACCGGAGTTCTTCTTCGCGCCCGCGCGCCGTTTCGGCCCCGCGAGCGAGTTCGACGTGACCGCCATCGATTCGCTGCCGCGCGTGGAGCTCACTTTCTCATATCCTGGTGGCACCGGGCCGCGCTACGACACGGTACCCGCCGGACTCGTGGTGGCGACCACCGGGCTCACGCGCGCCGAGAACACGGCGCTCCGTGCGTTGCGACAGGCGGGCGTCGTGGTGGTCACCTCGTTCCCGTCGGGAGACAACGTGAACGCACCACCGCGTGCGCCGGCGCCCGGGAGCGATACGCTGCCCACGAACGCCACCGCCGCCGACTCGACCGCGCGCGAGGAACGGCGCGGTCCGCCGAGCGTGGTGTCGCAGCACCTCACGCCGGCCAAGGCGCGCATCCTGCTCATGCTCGCGCTCACGCGCACGCGCGTGCCGGCCGAGGTGCAGCGGTACTTCCTGACGTACTGAACGACGCCGGCGCCATTAGCGCCTCACGCTGCGGTCCGTGCGAACGGCGCCGTCAGCGCCCCATCTTGCCGACCATGCGCATGATGTCGTCGAGCGCATTGCCGTCGCCGTTGCTGTCGAGCAGACCCGCGAGACCGCCGGCCTTCGCGCCGCCGCCACCGCCACCGCCCATCAGTCCGCCGAGCATGCCACCGAGTCCGCCCAGGCCGCCGCCAGCGCCCGGCGCCTGCGATCCACCCTGCTTGGCCATGTAGCCGGCCACGGCCATGCCGAGCAGCGGGAGCATCTTCTTGAGCAGCCCCGCGTCGAGCCCCGACTTGGTGGCGGCATCGGCCGCGACCGCGCGGCTCACGTCCTTGGAGCCGAAGATCTGCCCGAGCACCTGGTTGCCGAGGCCGACATCGGTGGGCTGTGCACCCACGAGGTTGTCGAGCAGGCCGCCACCACCGAGCTGGGCGACCAGCCCCTCGAGGCCGGCGCCACCCGCCGCCTGCTTCTTGAAGCCACCCAGGACCGCCGGTGCGAGCGCGGACGCGCCCTGTGCCGCCTGCGCCTCGCTGATGCCGAGGTCCTTGGCCATCGACTGCAGGCCGCCGACCTGCTTGAGGAGATCGGTGATGTCCATGTCATGCGCTCCGTTGAGTGGGGTGGCGCACTCCGGCCCTCGTGCAGGTCGGGCGACCTGACGCGCGCCGCGATCAGTTCGGCCCGCAGTCGAAGAAGTACGCACTCCGGAAGGTAAGGGTGAACGCAGCCAGCTGCACTTGGCCCTCCCCGATCGGCAGCATCGCGGTGCCCGACACGCGGCCGCGCACGATGCTGCCGTCGTTGGCCGACACGGAGAGGACGGCGTCGGTATCGGTGTACGTGGCCGACGCGGGAATCGCCGTCCAGAGCACCGGGCCGCCAAGCACCGGCGCGAAGGAGAACAGCGCCGGCCAGCTGCCGGTCGCATCGACCGCGCGCGGTCCCACCGCCTGCACCGAACCGATCGGACCGTCGTCGCTGTCCTCGTCCCGCTCGAACGTCATGGTGAAACTGCCCGGCGATCCCGACGCCGGCACCGGGTAGAGGTGGCCCGCGACCGCGCCGCTCCACGTCCCGCCGCGCGCACCGTCGATGGTCAGGCTCCACGTGCACACGCCGGAGACGATCACCGCGGCCGAGCCCTTCACGTCCGGATCCTGCACGCTGGTGGCCGTCACGCGGTACTCGCCGAGCGTCGTGGGGGCGGTGAACACCCCCGTCGACGAAATCGCCACGGGCGCGCCGGTGGGACCGGTCGCGCTCCACGTCACCGCCTTGTTGTCGAGGCCGAGCACGATGGCCGAGAACGTCTGCGACTCTCCCGGGAGCAGCGTCACATCGAAGGGTTCCACCAGCACGGTGCCTGTGAAGATCTGGCGTGTGGCGGAACGCACGGGCGCTCCGGCTGTCGAGCGCGCGCCGCCCGTGGCAGTGGATGTGAACGTCACGCGAATCGGATAGACGCCGGAGGCCAGCGGTGTCTGCACCTCGGCGCGCCACGCGTTGCTGCCGAGCTGCGTGGGGCCCGAGACCCACGAACCGGCAGAGAGCGTCCACTCGAGTCCGGGATCGAGCGCGTCGATCACGGTGATGTCGAGCACGACGCGGTCGCCGGGCGTGACCGTGCTGCGGCTGGCGACGATCTCGATCTGGATCGGGGCCACCTCGATCGTTCGTCTTGCGAAGGCCGGCGCGGCGTCCCCGAAGCGCGAGAGCGTGGTTTCGACCGTGAGCAGCGACTCGCCCGTCCGCACCGGCAGGTAGGTCGGATAGTCGCCCACCGTGATCGACGTGCCGGCAACGCGCGCGCGCGTCCACTGCGAACCGGACAGGTCGATGTCGCTCCACGTTTCCGGTGGAATGCGCAGCACGCCGTCCGCGTCCGGCACCTTGCCGGCCACGACGCCCACGATGAAGCTCCCGACGTTGTTGATCTGGTCCACCACGCTCGGCGGAAGCGTTGTGCCACTCACGTGGTCGAACAGGGAGCCCGCCGTGCGCACGCCACCGACCACCTGCAGCACGGCATTGACGATCACCTTGTCGAGCACCATGCCTTCGCTGCGCGCGCTCACGCGCACGTTGCTGTAGCGGCCCGGCCCGGGTTCGTCCTCGAGGAACCGCGGAATGTCCACGTCGAAGGTGAGGCTGTTCTCGACGAACTCGGACGGCAGCGTCTTGGCCATCGCGTCGAGGTTGGCCTCGGCGACGAACTGCAGCAGGCTGACCGCCGTGAGCACACCGCCGGTGGCGGTACCCGCGACGAGGCCGGCGGCGCCGAGCACGAGACCGATGTCCTGCCGTACCTTGGCCTTCGGGTTCGAGGGATCGACCGCGCGCTTCGCCTCGGCCGCCTGCCGCATGGCGGCATCGAGCTGCCGACCGTTGGTGATCGGACCCACCGACGAGGGCGACGACGCGCCGCCCGACATGCGTGGCGCGACGGCGTTCGAATCACGGATGGCGCGGCCGGTGGCCAGCAGCTCGTTCCAGAGCGCGGGCACGCCGACGGCGGCCGTGAGCCGGTCGAGTGTCTCGCGATTGAGTGTGGACTGGCCGAGCAGCGGCGCGAAGCCGGACGACCCGCGCAGGAGGTCCCGCAGGTCGCGGTCGTGCGACGGGTCGTCGAGCAGCGTCTGCACGATGGCCAGCGGGAGCAGCCGCCGCGGGAGCACGTCGCGCGCGTCGGACGCGAGCACCGCGGAGCGCGTCAGCCCTTCGCGCGCGAGCGACAGGTCCACCAGCAGCTGCAGGGAATCGAGCACGCCCGCGAACGCGCCGGGTGCCGCCGGCAGGGGCGCGAGCGTGAGGCGCAGCGGCGCCGTGACGAGCGAATCGCCACGCACCCGCACATCGACGGCGCCCCCCTCGACGCCGTTCGTGGGGTGCAGCGGCACGAGCAGCCGGTACCGGCCACCCGTCATCGGGAGCAGCGGCATCTGGTACGGTCCCGGCACCGCGGCCGAACCGGCGCCGGCCGCGGTGATGTCGGCCTGCAGGTTGGTGCGGCCCGCCGGCAGCCCCGAGAGCTCCACCTCCTGCAGCGGCCCGAGCGCTATGGTGGACGCGGTGGGGGCCGGCGCCTCGGTCGGCCCCGAGAGCGGCGGCGTCGTGGGGGGCGGCGTGGTCGGCGGCGGGGTGGTGGGTGGCGTGGGGCCCGGATTCGTGGGCGCATCGCCACCACCACCGCACGCGGCCACGAGCATCAAGGCTGCAAGTGCCAGCGTCGTGCGCCGTGGTGCCCTCACGGGCGCGGCGGACCGAACAGAAGCGATGAGGGCGTCGAGCGTGTGGGGCGACCTGCAAGGCATCGGGGCTCCGAGTGGGGGATTTCGTCCGTCCACTCAGGCGCACGATCAGCGATCAGCCCGTCATGCGGCCGCGCGCCAGTTCCACCAGCGTCCAGTACGCCGGCGCATAGCCGTGCTCAGCCTGCCACTCGGCCGCCGCCTCGCGCACGGCACGAGCGCGCGCGGCGTGCTCGGCCCCGTAGCTGCGGTTGCGCAGTGCCGCCGGTGCCGACATCCCCTCGGGAATCGGACCGCTCCCGCCGAACTGCACGCGCACCCAGCTGTACGCCTTCATCACGCGCGCGATCGGCAGCGTGTGCCAGGCGAACGACAGCGTCGCGCCACGATCGGCCTCCTCCAGCATCACATCGGTCACGGCGTTGTCCACGTGATCGTCGAAGAGCGTGGCCGCGTCGTGCCACTCGGCCACCACATGCACCTGCGGGTCGTACTCGAGGTCCGAGGGTTCCTGCGTGGCGAAGTGCTCCACGCCGAACGCGGACAGCCACCGACGCAGCCCCTCACGCGAAATCGTCGAGATGCCCATCCAGAGCGTGAGCCCTTCCGCGCCGTATGCGGCGGAGGCCACCTCGGAGCAGAAGAGCTTCGCCGGATCGGTGTAGTCCATGCTGAAGTCGTACGGGATGTGCGTGCTGCGCGCCCGCGCGAGCATCGCCGAGGCCGCGCGGTGCGGCAGCAGGGGATCACGCCGCAGCGCCGGCAGGTCGGCGCGCGGCCGCAGCACCATCACGCGCAGCTTCTTGTCGGCGAGATATCGCTCGGCGCTCGACACCGACACACCGGCCTCGATGTGCGCCTCGATCACCGAGATCTCGCGCGTGGCGCTGTCCACGTGCACGAGCGCGATGTGCGAGAAGTTGCCGGGATAGTCGTTGCCACGCGCGATCAGTGCCGAGGTGGGGAAGCCGCCGCGCGAGACGAGAATGTCACCCGAGTGCAGCGTCACGCCGTTCGACTCGGCGCTCGGCGTGACGGACCGACCCACGGTGGCGGTGGACGCTCCGAGCACGAGGCGCTCCGCGGCGGCGGGCTGCTGCAGCATGACCTCCTCCACCGCCGCGCGCCCGCCGTACAACGCGCGATAGAGGCGGCTGCGCACTTCGGGGGTGTTCACGTCCCAGGCGAGCGACTGCGCCTTCACGGCCTCGCGCAGGCGCACGTGCAGTGCCACGAACCGGGGCACGAGCGACGCCACGGCGCCGCCGCACGCGGCGACCTCGGCGGCGGTGGCGAAGTAGGCCGACTCGAGGGAATCGAACACGAGCGCGGACGGTGCGAGCACCTCGCCGTCGAGTCGTGCGACGCGCGCGTGCAGCGCATCGAGGGCACCGGTGGTCGCGGCGCTGTCGGCACAACCGGCCGTGCGCGCCTGCACGAAGCGCTGCTCCAGGTCGCGCCAGGCGGCGTCGCGGTCCCACACGAAGCTGCGGGCATCGGCCGGTGCGGGCGGCACCTCAGGAGCACCTGTCGGCCACACGAGCAGGGCGAGCGGCACGACCGCCAGGCCGGTCAGGGCGCGAGCGCGGCGGAACGGCATGGCGGGCGTGTGCGGAAGGGAGGCAGACGATGTGAGGGGCGGCGCCGCCTTACGCGGTGAAGACGCCCACCATGGCCACCAGCAGGAGCACGAAGATCGCGAGCACCGCAATCATGCCGAGGGTGCGGAAGCGCGGGTTCTCGACCTTGTGCTCGTACCGCGTGTCATCGAACCAGTAGCCGCGCTCCACCTGCTGGATCACGCCGAGGCGCAGGAGTTCATCGAACGGCGCGTCGTGCCGGATCCCGAGCACGGCGAGGGTGGTCGCGCGCTCGGCGCTGGTCGCGTCGACGGCACGGAAGGCCATCGCGATGCGGCGGCGCTCGGCCAGCAGCGCGGTGGCGATGCGCTTGGCGACCGGCTGGGGTGCGCTGCGCGACGGGCTTGGCGGCGAGGACGGCATGCGGAGGGCGGAATGCAGGGGTGAAAGGGGCAGCGACGCCCCGCGTGTCCCCCTCAAGTAATCGGGAACCGGGAGCGCGAGCAACGGGGCCGGCAGTGCGGCCGAGGGAGATTCAGCGCGGTGCGCGATCCTCGACCAGGCGCAGCGCGCCCGAGGTGAGGTAGCCCGCCGTACCGTCGTCGAACTGCACGCGATACCAGCGGTCACTTGCGCCCACGATCTGGACGCCCGTGGCCTCGGGCACCTCACGCAGCGCGTTGCTGGTGGCGCTCGGCGCCTCGCGCAGCGTGGCCTTCGCAATGCGCGTCTCGCCGCGTCGACCGAGCCGCGTGGTGTCGGCCGCGATCACAGGCGGCCGCGCGGTGACGAGACGAACGTGCGGCAGCGGATCGATCGGTCCCTGGCCGCGCCGATAGATGCCGAAGTGCAGGTGCGGTGGCGTGGTGCGCGCGTTGCCGGTGTTGCCCACGAAGCCGAGCGTGTCGCCGCGCCGCACGACCTGGCCGGCCACCACGGCGTGCGCATCGAGGTGCGCGTAGTACAGCGACAAGCCGCGCGCCTCGTCACGCTGCCACACGACGTTGCCGCCGAGGTTGTTGGGCTCGATGCTGCGCACGACGCCATCGGTGGCGGCGAGCACCGGCGTGCCGCGCGGTGCGAAGATGTCGATGCCGTGATGCGTGCGGCGTCCGCCATCCCGGTCCACGCCGAAGAAGCTCTGAATTGCGCGATTGTCGCGCCCATCCACCGGAAAGGCGAGCGAGGGTTCGCCCTGCAGCGTGATCTCGTAGCTGCCGCTGCGCAGCAGTTCGGGCTGCAGTCGCACGAGGTAGTCGGCGTCGCGCCGCGCTTCGTAGGCGAGCGCGAGTCGAGTGCCCGCGCTGTCGGACACGACCGCCGAGTCGGCCGTGGCGCGATGCACGAAGGGGCGCGTCGTGTCGGCCGTGGCCTCGAAGAGGTCGAGGTAGAGCCGCGCCGGCAGCCCCTCGGTGCGCAGCGTGACCACGAGGCGCTGTCCGTCGCGCAGTGACACGCGCCAGGCCACGGCGCGCGCCTCGCTGCGCGAGTACACGCCCGCCTCGCGCGCCGGCAACCGCGCCACGTGCGGCGCGCGCAGCGCGCTGTCGCTGGCGGCGAGCCACTCGCGGCCGAGCGCGGTGGAGTCGAGGCCGGCGTCCACGAGCGCGCGCGCGTAGCGCTCGTGCGCAGTCGCCGGCTCCGGGCGCGTGTCGCGCAGCACGCCGCCGTCGGCGCAGGCGGCGAGTGTCATGGCGAGCAGCACGCCCAAAAATGAGAAGCGACGCGACACGTGATCAGTCCTCGAGCACATGACGGGCCAGCGCGTCGCCACTCAACAGCGCCCCTTCGATGCGTCCACCCACGCACCAGTCACCGGCGGCACCGAGTCCGAGCGCCGGGTCGTACAGCGCCTCCGTCTCGCTCGCGGGACTGCCAGGAATCGCGTAGCGCCAGCGATGGCCGACCGCGTGCAGCACTGGCACCGACTCGCCAAGCACGTCGCCGAACGCGTCGAGCATGACGGGCACGAGCGACGTGGCGTCCCGCTCGAGGTGCGCCGCACTCCAGGCGGGCGTGGCGTGCAGCACCCAGCACTCGTGCGACTCGCGCCCCGGCTTGCTCGCGTTGCGCGCCACCCAGGAGAGCACCGGCGAGTCGTTCACGAAGGCCGCGTCCCACGACACGTTCGGACGGTGCGCGAGCACGATCATGGCCGCCACGCAGGGGTGCATCGCAACCGCGCCGAGCGCCCCGGTGAACGCCGGCGCGTGCGGTGCGAGCAGCGCGCTGGCCTGTGGTGCGGGTGCCGACACGAGCACACGATCGAAGCCGGCGTGGATCGTGTCGTCCGCCGTGCGCAGAGTCCATGTGGACGCATCGCGCGAAAGCGCTGCAATCGTGGTGGCGTGGCGCACGTCGACGTCGCGCGCGAGCGCTTCGCCGAGCGCCCGCATGCCGGGCACGGCCACCCACCGAGTGGGGCCCTCGTCACTCGTGCGCCACGCGCCACCCTCGCGCACCGCGATCGTGCCCGTCCACGGTGCCACGACGCCGTCGCGCACCCACGCGTCCAGCCGCGCGCGCGTGCGCGCATCGCGCTGCGTGAAGTACTGCGCGCCATGATCGAAGCGGTACGCACCCTCGCGACGTGTGGCCGCGCGGCCGCCGGGCGCGCGCGCCTTCTCGAACACAGTGACGGTTGCACCGGCCTCGGCAAGCGCGCGCGCGGCCGAGAGCCCGGCGAGGCCCGCCCCGACCACGGCCACCCGCAGGCCGCGCGCTGGGAGCGCTTCAGCCATGGCGCTCGGTCGCGTGTGGGGCGTCCGACACGAGTCGCTCGATCGCCCGCATCCCCTGCTCGCCTACGTCGAGCGAGTACGCGTTCACGTACAGTGCGATGTGTGCATCGCACACGGTGTCGCTCATCTCCTGCGCGTGCTCACGCACGTACGCGCGGCTCGCCGCCGGATGATCGAAGGCGTACTGCACCGAGTCGCGAATCGCGCGCTCGGCCACCTGCACCGTGTCGGCATCGAGGTCGGCGCGGGCGCAGATGCCGGCGAGCGGCACGGGCAGCCCGGTCTCCGCTTCCCACCAGTCGCCGAGGTCGATCACGCACACGAGGCCGTGCTCGCCGTACGTGAAGCGGCTTTCGTGAATGATGAGCCCGGCATCCACTGTGCCGTCGGCCACGGCGCGCAGGATGCGATCGTAGCGCAGTTCGACCACCTCGCCGAGCGACGGCTCACCGAGCGACGGGGCCGCAAGGCGCAGCAGGCGAAAGGCGGTGGTCTCGCGACCCGGAATGGCAAGGCGCCCGCGCACGGCGTCGGCCAGTGCCATGGGCGAGCGGGCGACCACGAGCGGCCCCACGCCCTGCCCGAGCGCCGCGCCGCTGCGCAGCAGGCGATAGCGGTCGCCCACGGCCGCGAAGGCGCCGACGCTCAGCTTGGTGAGGTCGAACTCTCCAGCGTGCGCGCGGCGGTTGAGCTCCTCGATGTCGAGCAGCACCGGTTCGATGCGAAACGGCGCATCGACGAGCCCATGCGTGAGCGCGTGGAAGGCGAACGTGTCGTTGGGACAGGGCGAATAGCCGAAGGTCAGCGTACGCACGCAGCGAACTCCGCAGCAAGGATCGGGGTCACCGCGGTGATCGCGGCGAACGCCTCGGCGAAATGCCAGCGCGCACGGTCGGGTTCCTCGATGTCGTTAGCGATGGCGCGAATCTCGATGGCCGGCACGCCGGCGAGCTGCGCGGCGCGCAGCACACCGAACCCCTCCATGGCCTCCACGTCGCACCCGGTGGTGCCACCCACGCGCGCGCTCGTGCCGATGGCCAGGGTGAGCACGTCGGGCAGTGCGCGCCGCACCGCGTCGAGCAGCAGCGGCGAGGCCGGCACGGTGCGGGGGGCCCACTCGGCGGGCATGTCCTGGAGGTCGGCGTAGCGCGCCTCGGTACCGATCACGAGCGATGCCGGTGCCAGCGCGCGTGCACGGCGCGCCCCGGCAATGCCCACGTGCAGGATCGCGTCCGGGCGATGCGCCGCGATCGCGGTGGCAGTGGCCGCGGCGGCCTCCACCGGCCCCACGCCGCAGCGCAGCGTGCGAAAGCCGCGCGGCGTGGCGAGTTCGCGGTCGGTGGCGGCGATGACGAGGATGTCGGCGGGGCGAGACATGACCCCAACAAGTCTAAGCCGCGGACAGGCCCCGCGGCTCAGCTGATCCAGCGGCCAAGCAGCACCACGGTTCCGGACCAGAGCAGCGCGAGCGCCGAGAGGGACCCGGTCACGGCCGCGACGCGGCGCACACGCCACCAGCCGAGCGAGCGGGTGGCCGCGGCACCACCCACGTCTTCGCCTTCGTCGTCCGCATTACACGCGTCCGTCCCGGTCCGCTGTACGGCCAATCCCCACAGCCCGTGCAGCGACACGGTGAGCGCACCCAGCAGCGCGATGCCCCAGCGATCCGGCTGCACCGCGGCGAGCATGCCGTTGAGCACCACGCCTGCCACGGCCTGGCCTGCGAGCAACCGCGGAGAGCAGGCGAGTGCGCGCTCGCGCAGCAGCGCCGCCAGCGACGGCTCCGCCTCTGCGGGCTGCGGCAAGGGACGCGGATCGCGCGACATGAACGCGTGATGCCTCACAGGGCGAGCGGGTCGAAGCGCGGCGTGCGCTGCACGTAATGCTCCAGCGCCTCCTCCGCCGCCGGGAGGTACGCCTCGGCGGGGGGCAGGCCACCATCGAGCAGGGGGCCCACTTCGCGCATCACGCTCGCGATCGCGTGGCAGAGCGCGTGCACGTCGCGGTGCCCGTGCACGCAGTCGTCGAGCAGCAGCACGAGGTGGCTGGCAAGTTCATCGGCCGATGGTTCGCCCACGGACCGCCAGCCGATGCGTTCGAGCGCATCGGTGAGCGCCGGGGCGGCACCCGGCCCGCCGGCGGCGGTGTCGGAGAGGAATCGCTCGCGCAGCACGCTGTAGCGGATCATGCCCGAACGATGGCGCACGCGGGCCGATTCCGCACGGGGGCACTCGTGATGCAAGATTGTCGGGACTCCTCGGCACCTTGCCCTGCGCCCCTCGCTCCCCCGCACCGCTCATGCGCCTGCTCGCCTGCCTGCCCCTCGTCCTCCTCGGCGTTGCGGCGTGCAACGCGTCCCCCGACGCGTCCGATGCCGGAACGCCAGATGCCGAGATGCCCACCAGCGTGCGCGTGGCCACGTTCAACATCTTCGAGCTCGGTACGGCCAAGCTCGACGAGCGCGACAGTACAGGCGCGCCATCGAATGCACAGCTGCGGGCCGCTGCGGCGATCCTGCAGGAGGTCCGCCCCGACATCGTGCTGCTGAACGAGATCGACGCGCTGCCGGAGGACCACGCGCTGGCGGCGCGCCGCTTCGTGGCCGAGTTCCTCGCGGTGGGCGCCGACTCGATCGCGTACCCGTACCTCTACTCCGCGGCCACCAACACGGGCGAACTGTCGGGCCACGACCTCAACCGCAACGACACGGTGGCCACCGCCGACGACGTGGGCACGCGCACGCACGGCGACGACAGCTGGGGGTACGGCACGTATCCGGGGCAGTATGGCATGGCGATCCTCTCGCGCTACCCGATCGACACGGCGGCCATTCGCACATTCCGGTTGTTCCCATGGAAGGACCTGCCCAACGCGCACATTCCCGAGGGGTGGTACAGCGACGAGATCCTCGCGCAGTTCCGGCTCTCGAGCAAGTCGCACTGGGATGTGCCTGTGCTCGTGGGCCGCGACACGCTGCATCTGCTGGCCAGCCACCCCACACCGCCGGTGTTCGACGGCGACGAGGACCGCAACGGCCGCCGCAACTACGACGAAGTCGGCTTCTGGGTGCACTACCTCGACAACAGCACCGCGATCCGTGACGATCGCGGCGCGGCCGGTGGCCTCACGTCCGGCCGGTCATTCGTGATCCTGGGCGACCTCAACGCGCCCCCCGACCAGCCGGACTCGCACTATGGCAACGGTCCGGCCATTCGTCAGCTGCTCGACGACGCGCGCATCCAGGATCCGCCGCAGGTGACAGGACGCCCCACGGCCTTCTTCAACCGCGGCACGCGCGCCGACTACGTGCTGCCCGCGGCCTCGCTGCGCGTGCTCGACGGCGGCGTCGTGTGGCCCGACTCGACCACCGATGCGGCCGGGGCGGCGCGCGCGGCGACGGCGTCGGATCACCGCCTCGTGTGGCTGGACCTCGCGCTGCCGTTCGCCCGGCGCTAGCGCCGATACGCCCGCGCCACGAGCGCCCCGCCCACGAAGCCGCCCAGGTGCCCCTGCCAGCTTACGCCCGGGGCGGAGGGCAGCACGCCCCACACCAGTCCGCCCCACGCGGCCGTCACCACCACGCTCAGCAGCACGCTGCCGAGCGTGCGCGCGTACCAGCCGCTCAGCATGAGGAACGCGAGAAAGCCGAAGATCACGCCGCTCGCGCCCACATGCACCGACCCCGGTGCGCCAAGCAGCCATTGCATCAGCCCGGCCGTGAGCATGCTCACGAGCGTGACGTGCCAGAAGTGCCGTGGATCGCGCAGCATCACGAGCCACCCCAGCACCGCGAACGAGGCCGTATTGGCGAGCAGGTGGTCGAGGTTCGCGTGCAGCAGCGGCGCCGCCGCGATGCCCAGCAGCCCCGCCTGCGTGCGCGGCACGATGCCGAGCGAGAGCAGCGCGCCGCCCGAGACGGCGATGGCGGCGAACGTGACCCAGAGCGCGCCGATCGTGGAGCCGAGCACCACGGCGTGCGTGCGCGCGGTGCGCTGGAGACTGGTGCGGGGGGACATGCCGGCCTTACGCGCGCGCGTGATCGCTGGTTGCAGTCGTGCCGGCACGCGGGCGGGGCGCGCTCACGCCCCCAACGCCAGCCGCGCCGCCGCAAAGTCCTCCAAGGCGTGCCCCACCGACTTGAACAGCGTGATGTCGCCTGCACCGCGCCGCACCTGCACCTCGCGTCGCACCACCTGCCCGAGCTCGGCGAGCACGTGCGATTCGGCGATCACGCCGGCCGCCAGCGGCTGCAGCAGGTCGCCGGCCGTGGTCATCGCGCCACTACGCGTGTCCACCACCACGCGCGCCCGCGCGATCGCCGCATCGTCGGACTCACGCATGCTTGGCATGAAGCCGCCCACGAGGTCGAGGTGCACACCGTCGCGCAGCCAGGTGCCGAGCACCACCGGCTCGGTGGCCGTCGTCACGCAGCTCACGATCTCCGCCGCCCGCACCGCGGCCGGCCGGTCACGCACGACCTCGACCTCCAGCCCCTCCGCGCGCAGCTCGGCCGACACGCGCGCCGCCGACTCGGCGTTGCGCCCCCATACCGCGAAGAGCGTGAGCGACGGCATGATCGCGCGGTAGCCGCGCAGCATCCACGGCGCGAGCCGGCCGGTGCCGATCACGAGCAGCGAGCGCGCGTCGGGGCTGGCCAGGGCGCGCGCCGCGAGCGCCGAGGTGGCCGCCGTGCGCCGCACCGTGAGCGCTTCGCCGTCGAGCAGCGCCTGCGGGGCCCCGGTGCGCCGATCGAGCAGCAGGTACGTGGCCTCCACCGTGCGTCCACCGAGGTCGGTGGCCGTCGGGATCACGGTCACCAGCTTCACCCCGATGGCCGCCTCGCTCCAGGCGGGCATGAGCAGCAGCGAGTCGTCCGGGGACAGCGCGTGCGCGTGCCGATCGGGCGCGACGGGAGGCGCGGCGAACGCGGACTCGAGCGCCGAGGCCAGCGCGGGCCACGGGAGCGCGGCGTGCACATCGTCGGCCGAGAGGATGCGGAGCGAGTCGAGGGACACGGAGCGTGGAGGTTGGGCGTGTCGCGGTCCTTTCGCCGGAGCGCGCGTCGTGCAATGGTGAAGCGCGCACGCCGATGGTGCGCCGCGCCGTTTCCGGATTCTACGGTCCGGGCGCGGGCGCGCCACTCGCTCCAGGTCGATTCGCATCCCCTGCACACCGCCATGGCTCCCGACCCCGTGCCCCCCGATCCGTCCCGCCCACCCGTCGTGATCGTGGGCGGAGGCGTGATGGGCGCCGCCACCGCGTGGTTCCTCGCGCACGAGCACGGCGTGCGTGTCACCGTGCTCGAACGCGACGCGTCGTACGCGCGCGCGTCCAGCGCGCTGTCGGCGTGCGCGATCCGCCAGCAGTTCTCCACCGCCATCAACATCCGGCTGTCGCAGGAGAGCCTGCACTTCTACCGGGCCATCGGCGACCGCCTCGCCGCGGGCGGTGAGGTGCCGCACCTCGGCCTCGTGGAGCCGGGCTACCTGTACCTCGCGGCGACCGCGCAGGGCGCGCAGCGATTGCGCGACCAGCAGGCGCTGCAGCGCGCGCACGCGGTGCACACGGCGCTGCTCGAACCCGACGCACTGCGCGCGCGCTTTCCCTGGCTCGACACGGACGGACTCACGCTCGGCTCGCTCGGCCTCTCCACGCCCACGAGCGGCGAGGGGTGGTTCGACGGCTACGCAGCCATGCAGGCGTTTCGCCAGGCGGCCATCGCCTGCGGGGTGACGTTCGTGGAGGACGAAGCGGTGGAGTTCGAGGTGCGCGACAGTGACGGCATGTGCACGGTGACGGGGGTGCGCACCGCACGTGGTGCGACGGTGCCGTGCGACGCCGTGGTCATCGCAGCTGGCGCGTGGTCGGCGGGCGTTGCCGAACGGCTCGGCGTGTCGCTGCCCGTGCGCGCGCGCAAGCGCGACGTGTTCGCCATCGAGGCCGACGCCGACCTGCGTGATGCCCCGCTCGTGATCGACCCGAGCGGCGTGTGGTTCCGCCCCGAGGTGGCGCGCGGCCGCTTCCTCTGCGGCGCGCCGCCTCGCGGCGAGGATGCGGACGACGTGCCGCTCGAGCAAGTGGACCACGGCCTGTTCGACGAGGTGATCTGGCCCGCGCTGGCCGCGCGCGTGCCGGCCTTCGATGCGCTGCGCGTGACGGCGTCATGGGCCGGCTATTACGAAATGAACACGTTCGACCACAATGGCCTCGTGGGACCGCTTCCGGGCATCGCGAACGGCTACACCGCGTGCGGCTTCTCCGGGCATGGCCTGCAGCAGGCGCCGGCGGTGGGACGCGCGCTCGCCGAGCGCATTGCGACGGGAGCGTACCACACGATCGACCTCACGCCGCTGCGCGTGGAGCGCATTGCCGAGGGCGCACCCGTGTGGGAGCAGAACGTGATCTGAGGCGTGCGCGTGAGGTTCCGGTCGTGCCCCACGCGTCGCGGCGATCAGAACACCGCGTGCTCGCCGCGTTCGGCCGCGGCTTCCCCCTGCACCAGTCGCGCATAGTAGTCGAACAGCGTCTCGCTGCCCGTGGACGGCGTGGCGTCGGCGTCATAGCGGCCGGCGGCCGCATCCCACACCAGCATCGACTCCGTCGCGTAGTAGTGACCGATGCGCGCAAACTCCGCCTTGGCCGCGAGCGGCGGGATCACACGGCCGAGCGCGCCGAGCACGCCCGCAATGGTGGCGAGCAGCGCGGGCGGCACCTGCGTGAACTTCGGTTCGCGGCCGAGCAGCGCGAAGAGGTGCTCGCCCTGCTGCCGCGGCGTGATCGCGTCGCCGGGCCCGCCGATGGGGAGCACACGCTGCTGCCGCGCGGGATCGTCGAGACAGCCCGCGAGATAGTCGGCGAGGTCGTCGTCGCTGATCGGCTTGCAGGCCGTGAGCGTGCCGTCGCCAAAGACGAGGAACGGCTTGCCCTGCTTCACCCGCTCCACCTGTCCCGAGATCGACTTGAAGAACGCGGTGGGGCGCACGATGGACCACGTGAGCCCGGACGCCATGAGCTCGCGCTCGAAGGCGAGCTTGGCGTGCTGGAAGGCGAGCGTGGGCTTCTGCACACAGATGGCCGACAGCAGCACGAAGTGCGTGATGCCGGCGGCCCTGCCTGCGGCGAGCAGCTGTGCGTGCGCGCGATGATCGATGGACCAGGCGTCGCGCGGCGCGCCCGTGCGCGAGGCCATGCAGGAGACGACCGCGTCGAAGCGCTCACTGCGCACGCCGTCGCGGGCGAGCGAGGCCGCATCGGTGACATCGGCAGCGCGCACCTCGACCTGTTCGGGCAACGAAGCGGCGGCCGCATCGCGCGACGTGGCACGCACCAGGCAGACCACGTGGTGGCCGCGGCGCACGAGCGCACGCACGGTGGCGCGGCCGATGGTGCCGGTGGCGCCGGCCATGAGGATGCGCCGGGGGCGCGGCGTGTTGGCGGACGGGAGTGACTCGTCAGGCATGGCCGCAAACTATCGCGGCCACCGGCACGGGTCAGCCCGTCCGCGGCTTCCCCTTCCCCGATGTGCCCGTTTTCGGCTTGCGCGGCTTCGGGGCCGGCAGGGCGTCGGCGGTGAGGCGCACGAGCGCCGCGACCGTGTCGGCGTCATCGAGCAGCTCGTCGATCACCGGCTGCGGCTTCGCGCCGGGGTACGGCGGCTCGTGCGGACAGGCGCGCACGCGCTCGGCCGTGGCCGGCGTGGGCTTGAGGAAGCACCGGTTGTCGCACACGAGCATGACCACCTTGCCGTCGCAATACACGGCGTACTCGCCGAACATCTTGCGCGCGTCGATCGTGCCGGCGCCCCTGGCCTGTCCCAGCACGTACTCCACGAACGAGGCGTCCGAGGCCATCGTCTCCCCTGGGGTGAACGTCGAATTGACGGCAGGACCCGCGTCGGCGGCCTGCGGTGTGCTGGTGCGGTGCGGATCGGCTCCGTAACGTGAGGCTCGGCCGTCCGGGACGTCTCCCGATACTACGGCCGGAGCGCACCACCGCCAGCGTCGACCCGCATGTCCGCTTCCCGCCGCGCGGTCGCCGCGTGGGTGCTGTACGACCTCGCGAACACGATCTTCGCGATGGGCATCGTCACGCTCCACTTCTCGCTGTGGGTTCGCGAGCAGGTGGGCGCCGAGCGCGCCGACACGATCTACGCGACGGTGGTCGCCGCCAGCATGGGGCTCATCGTGCTGCTCTCGCCCGTGCTCGGCGCGATGACCGATCGCGCACCGCGGCGCATGCCCTTCCTCGTGGCGAGCACGCTCCTGTGCGTGGGCGCCACCACACTGCTCGGGCGCGTCGGGCTCGTCGCGTCGCTCGCCCTCTTCCTCGTCGCCAACGCGGCCTTCCAGGCCGGCTTGTCGTTCTACGACGCGCTGATCGTCGAGGTGTCCACCGAAGAGAACCGCGGTCGCATCAGCGGCATTGGCGTGGGCGCGGGCTATCTCGGCTCGTATGTCGCGGTGGGCCTCGGCCTGGTGCTGGGCAGCGACGACCGGCCGCTGCTCTTCGTGCTCATGGCTGCGAGCTTCCTGCTGCTCGCGCTGCCGTGCTTCGTGTTCGTGCGGGAGCGCGGCAATCCGTCGCCGGAGCCGGTCTTCGATCCGCGCGCCCTGCTCGTGAGCGCCCGCCGCACGGTCCGAACGCTGCGCGACACCCAGGCGCATCCGGGACTCGCGCGCTTCCTTCTGGGACGTCTGCTGTACACCGACGCGATCAACACGGTCGTCGCCACGATGGTACTCTTCGCGACGAACGTCGCGGAAGCCGGTGGCACGCCCGCCGCGGACGCGGAGCGGCACGCCCAGTTCGTGCTCATGGGCGCCATCACCTGTGCCGTGCTCGGCGGCGTCTTCTGGGGACAGGTGGTGGACCGCATCGGGCCGCGGCGCACGCTCGACGTGGTGCTGGGGCTGTGGATCATCATCTTCGCGGTGGCGGCCACGATCGGACTCGCAGGGCTGCCGTTCGACGTGATGTGGGCACTTGGCGCGCTCACCGGACTTGCGCTTGGCGGTGTCTGGACGGCCGACCGCCCGCTCCTGCTCCGCCTCACGCCCCCCGACCGCATCGGCGAGTTCTACGGGCTGTACGGCATGGTCGGCCGCTTCGCCGCGGTGGTCGGTCCCGCGCTGTGGGCCGCGACGACCGGACTGGCGATCAACGCGTTCGGTTTCGCGCCGGCCGAAGCGCAGGGCCTCGCGCTGCTCATGCCACTCGCGCTCGTGGCGGCGAGCCTGGTCGTGATCCGGCGGGTCGACGACGTGACGTCAGGACGCCCCGGCCCGCCTCGCCAGCTCCTTCTCGAGCCCTGAACGCACCGAGAACTGCATGGCCCAGATCGCGACCGCCATCGCAAGCGTGGAGATGAACACGGGCACACTCTGTCGCCAGTAGCCGCCAACGACCCACGCGAGGATGATCACGAGGAAGATGCCCGTCACGACGGCGTGCACCTTTCGCATGGCGCCGACCTGCTGTCGCAGCTGGTCGGTCGTGAGCGCGGACAGGTCGCGTCGGGCCATCGTGCAGTCTCCTTGGCTGGAAATTCGTGAGGGAACGGCGGTCGGGGACCGGTGCCTGCCGGACCGGCCGATTCAGGCCAGCTCCGCCAGCACGTCGAGGAACGCATCGCCGTACCGCTCCAGCTTGGCCTGGCCGACTCCCGGCACCTGCAGCAGCTGGCTCGGGGTGGACGGACGTCGGGCCACCATCTCGAGCAGGACCTTGTCGCCGAACACGATGTACGCCGGCACGCCGGCCTCGTCGGCCAGCTCGCGGCGACGCGCGCGCAGGGCGTCGAAGAGCACGCGATCTTCGCCCTCGAGCTCGGCGGCGTCAAGGCCGGAGCCAATGGAACCGGCCCGCGTCCGATCGCGCGGCGCGCGCCAGCGCGTGTCGTCGGCGTGCGCGATCGCCTCGGTCACGCGCGCCTCGATGCTCTCCCCGGTGCACGCGTCGCACGACGTGCCGCACGCCTCGATCGTCTCGTCGAAGTGCCGCACGAGCGCCTGATGGCGACAGCCGCCGCGTTCGAGCAGGTCGAAGAGCGCCACCGTGGCCGCACGAGTGCGCTGCCGCAGCGCGTCGTCCTCGAGGCGATCAAGGAAACGCTCGTGCATCTTCACGTCGGCCCACGAGTAGAACTGCACGCAGTCGCTGGGCAGGCCGTCGCGTCCCGCCCGACCGATCTCCTGGTACCACGACTCGATGTCCTTGGGCATGTCGCGGTGGATCACGAAGCGCACGTTCGACTTGTCGATGCCCATGCCGAAGGCGACGGTGGCCACGACCACGTCCACGTCGTCGCGCTGGAACGCTTCCTGGTTGCGCGCGCGCTCCTCCGGCTCGAGCCCCGCGTGGTACGACACGGCGCGCACGCCCGCATCGCGCAGGAACTCCGTCATCTGCTCCACGCCCTTGCGGCTCTGGCAGTAGACGATGCCGCTCTCGCCGGCGTGCGTGCGCACGAGCGAGAGGATCTCGCGGCGCGTGTTGCCGCCCTGCCCCTTCTTGCGCACGCCGATGCGCAGATTGGGCCGGAAGAACGAGCCCTTGTAGCCGGCCGGCTTCTTCATGCCGAGCTGCCGCAGGATGTCGCGCGCGACCTCGCGCGTGGCCGTGGCCGTGAGCGCGAGCACGGGCACGTCGAGCTCCTGCTTGAGCCCCTGCAGGCGCCGGTACGACGGGCGGAAGTCGTGCCCCCACTGGCTGATGCAGTGCGCCTCGTCCACCACGAGCAGCGCGATCGGGCACCCCATCACGACGTCGCGCAGCGACCCGTCGAGCGCCTCGGGGGCGAGGAACACGAGTTCGTACGCGCCCGCACGGAAGGCGTCGAGACGCGCGCGCCGCTCCTCGGGGTCGAGGGTGGAATTGATCGCCGCCACGCGGAAGCCGAGCGCCGCAACGGCGTCGACCTGGTCCTTCATGAGCGAGATGAGCGGCGAGATGACGAGCACCGTGCCGCCCAGCAGCCGCGCGGGGAGCTGGTAGGTGAGCGACTTGCCGGCGCCCGTGGGCATGAGCGCGATGCAGTCGCGACCGGCGAGCACCGCGTCGATGACCTCGCGCTGGCCCGGGCGGAAGGTCGAGTAGCCGAAGACGTCGCGGAGGACGGCCTCGGGCGTTTCCTGGACGAGTGGGCCGGTCATGCCCCGCAGTCTAGCGGCGGCGTGCGCGCGAGGGGAGCGCGAACCGCCGTCAGTCGCTCCACCGCGCCATCACCCCCCCTCCGCCAGCACCGCCTGGATCCCCTCCACGATCTCCTCGACGGTGGCCTCGTACGCGAAGGTGCGCACCAGCCGGCCCTCGCGATCGAGCAGGTAGAGGTCGGTGGTGTGCGAGACCGAGTATTCGCCAGCCGACTCCGGCGTGGGCACGATCTCGTACGCGGCGCCGAACTGCGTCACCACGGCGTCGATCTCCTCGCGCGTGCCCGTGAGGCCGAGCGCGTCGAGGCGGAAGAGCGACAGGTCCGTCTCGAGCACCTCCGGCGTATCGCGCTCCGGGTCCACCGTGACATACAGCGTCTTCACGCCGGTGGACGCGTCGCCGAGCCGCCGCGTGACGGCGCTCAGTTTGGACAGCGTGGTGGGACAGACGTCGGGGCAGCTGCTGTAGCCGAAGAACACCAGCACGGCGGTGCCGCGCAGCGAGGCGAGCTCGAACCGCTGCGCGTGGTGATCGGTGAGCGTGAAGTCGTGCGGCGCGCGGCCGCAGGCGGCCAGCCCGAGCGTCAGCAGCAGGGCGGCGAGTGCGCGTCGCCGTGGACGGCGTGCCGTCCTCACGGCATCCGTCCCATCATCGAGCGCACTTCCGCCGGCACCTCGAGGCGCGTGCCGTCGTCGAGCGTGAGCGACACGCGAATCGTGTCACCGGCCACGAGCGGCCGACGCAGCCCGAAGAGCATGAGATGCAAGCCACCGGGGCGCAGCATGACCTCACCATGCGCGGGCACCGTGATCCGCGGCACCGGCGACATGCGCATCATGCCACCCTCGCGCTTCATCTCGTGCAGTTCGAGGGTGTCGGCGACCTCCGTCGCACCGCGCACCAGGTGTCGCTCGGTGGCGCCGCTGTTCTCGAGCCGCAGGAAGACGGCCGTGACCTTGCGGCCCGTGGGTGCCTCGCGCACCCACGCCTCCTTCGCGGTCACGGGGGAGCTCTGCGCCGTGAGGCGCGGCGCGGCGAGGGGGAGCATGCCGAGCGCAATCGTGACGGTTAGGAGGGCGCGCTGCATCGCGGGGCAGTGACGAGTCATGGAGTCGATCCTGAAGTCGGGGGAGAAGGCGAACGCAGGGAGATGACATAGAGCGCGAGCGAGCGACGCTCGCGTTCGGTGAGATGGGCGTAGAGCGGCATGGAACCGCCGCCGGGAATGCCGGTGGCGAGCGTCTGGGCGATGGCCGCGACATCCACGCCGTTCTTGAAGGCCGTGGCATCGCGGAAGTCGCGTGGCGGCGGGTGGAGCGTGCGACCGACGGGTCCGTCGCCGACGCCGAGCGGCCCGTGGCAGGCGGCACAGCCGTCGGACGCGTACAGGTCGCGCCCCTCCGCCACCGACGGGGGCGTGCTGTCGAGGCGGGTTGCGTCGCCGCGCTCGGGCGCGAGCAGCGCATCGAGATCGGCGTACGTCGCGACCCGGGCACGCACCGTGACGTCCCTGGCGCGCGAGAAGCGCAGCGTGACGGTGCGCGTCTCGCCGGCCACGAGCGGACGTGCCACGGACGCGACCACGCCGGTGTACCCGCCGGGCGCGAGGCGCAGCTCACGGCCCGCCGGAATGAGGATGCTGTCCACGGCGGACATCGTGGCCATGGGCTCGAACGACGGCTGCCCCATGGGCATCCGGTGCGGGGTTTCGGTGCGGATCGTGGCCGGCCCGGCGTCCTCCACCTCGAGCTGCTTGAGGAAGAGGGGCAGCACGCCGGTGTTGCGCACCGTGAGGAACAGCAGCGCAGGCGCGCCACCACCGGGCAGCGTGACCACGGCGCGCTCCACCTCCACCGACGGCACGCCATCGGCGCAGGCGAGCGCCACGAGCGTCGACAGCGCCATCACGGCGCGTCTGCACAGCTGCATTGCGGGAGACCCCGGACGCTTTCGGTTGCGGCGGGCGCATCGTTGCGACCGCGCCAGTGCGTCAGTGCACCGGCAAACCGGAGGGTCCGGTTCGCCGTCAGCCGATCGGAAGCGCCGGCGGGCCGTTGGGGAACGGCAGCAGCCGCACGGGCGCGCCAGGACGGCGCGGCGCAGGATTGCGCGGGGCCGATTCGGGACCCCAGGCCACCGGGAGAAGCAGGCGAGGCGACGAGACCGCGATCGCGGCATTCCGCACGCCGCAGCAGTCCGTGGCGCAATCGCACGAGTGATTCGGCGCGTCGGCGGGGTGCGCGGGCGCGTGGTCGTGCCCGGCGTGCGCTGCAGCCGTGGCCTCGCCACCGTGGTCGTGATGCAGCTCGGCCACAGGCGCCTCCGCGGGCGCGGTGACGGGCGCCAGGACCGCGCCGTGCATGGGGCACGCATGCCCGACCAGTGGCGTCGCGCTCTGCAGCGCGAAACCCACGGTGAGCAGGGCGGTCACCGCCCGGAGGAGCCCGTTCGAGCGAAGCATCGTCCCTGAAGCATAGCGGCGCCGAGTGCACGGCGAACCGCCGGCTCCCTGACATCACGGTCAGGGCCGTCCCTACTGTGCCACCACGAGCCGAGCGCGACTCTCCAGGGACACTCCTCCCCGGACGGTCGCATGAGTCACGTCGTGGTGCTCGGTGCCGGCGTCTCCGGCCATACGGCCGCTGCGTTCCTGCGCAAGTGGCTGGGGCGTGAACACACGGTCACCGTGGTGTCGCCCAAGGACACGTACAACTGGATCCCGTCCAACATCTGGGTGGGCGTCGGCCACATGCGACGCGAGCAGGTGGTCTTTCCGCTGCGGCCGGTCTACGAGCGGGCCGGCATCGAGTTCGTGCAGGGCGCCGCGCGCGCGGTGCATCCCGAGGGCGATGCGCAGGATGCCACGCCCTTCGTGATGGTCGAGCCGAGCGCGCGCCCGGGTACGCGCGAAAAGGTCCGCTACGACTACCTCGTGAACGCCACGGGACCGCAGCTGCGCTTCGATCGCACGCCAGGACTCGGCCCGCACGGTGGTCACTCCTACTCGGTGTGCACCGAAGACCACGCCGTGGAGGCGTCGCGCGCGCTCGACGAATCGGTGGCCCGCATGCAGCGCGGCGAACGGCAGCAGTTCGTGGTCGGCGTGGGGCACGGCACCTGCACGTGCGAGGGTGCCGCGTTCGAGTACATCGTGAACCTCGAGTTCACGCTGCGCGCGCGCGGCGTGCGCGACAAGGCCGACATCACCTGGCTCACCAACGAATACGAGCTGGGCGACTTCGGCATGGGCGGCATGCACTTCCGCACGGGCGGCTACGTGCAGCCGTCGAGCGCCTTCAACGCGTCGCTTTTCGCCGAGCGCGGCATCAAGTGGGTCACGCGCGCGCATCCGCGCGAGGTGGAGCCGAGTCGCGTCCACTACGAGACGGTCGATGGCGTCACCGACTCGCTGCCGTTCGACTTCGCGATGCTGCTGCCCCCGTTCAGTGGCGTGGGCCTCGAGGCCTTCGACCGCGACGGACAGGACATCACGGCGCGTCTCTTCCAGCCGAACAGCTTCATGACGGTGGACGCGGACTACACCGCCAAGGCGTACGACGCGTGGAGTCCGCAGGACTGGCCGCGCACCTACCAGTCGCCCGCCTATCGGAACGTGTTCGCCGCCGGCATCGCCTTCGCGCCGCCGCACGCCATCTCGAAGCCGTACACGACGCCGAGCGGTGCGCTCGTCGCGCCCGCGCCGCCGCGCACGGGCATGCCGTCCGCGATGATCGGCAAGGCGGTGGCGCACAGCATCGTGGACATGATTCGCGGGGCGAACGGTCCCACGCACATGGCCTCGATGGCGGAGATGGGCGCGGCGTGCGTCGCGTCGGCTGGCGCGTCGGTGCTGCGCGGCACGGCGGCATCCATGACCGTGTTTCCGATCATCCCCGACTTCGAGCGCTATCCCGACTACGGCCGCGATCTCGACCGCACCTTCGGCGAGATCGGGCTGGCCGGCCACTGGATCAAGCTCATCCTGCACCACCTCTTCCTGTACAAGGCCCGCCTGCGTCCCGGCTGGAGCCTCATCCCGGAGTGACGACGATGCCACCCGATGTCACCGAGCACGTGGCGAAGCCCACGCCGCGCACGGTCTTCCTGCGCACGTTCATCCCGTGGCAGCTCTGGCGCTTCCTGCTGATCAACCTGCGCATGCTCGGCATCATCCGAGCGAGCCACAAGTAGCGCGACGAGGCCGGGCACGGGGCGACGCTCGCGCCGCCCGCCAGAGCACGCCGATCACGCGCGGTACTTGGGGTGGTGCTTGAGCGTCTTGAGCGCGGTCTTGTGCTCGGCCACCGCGGCGGCGCGCGCGAGCGGGTCGTGGCGGCGCTCCTCGAAGGTCGCCTCCGCCTGCAGCTTGCGGTAGCTCGCCAGGCGATCGGCGTCGAGCGCGCCGGCTTCCAGTGCCGCACGTACCGCGCATTCGGGCTCTTCCTCGTGCCGGCAGTCGCGGAAGCGGCACGACGCGGCGAGTGCCTCGATCTCGGGGAACGTGCTCGCCAGCCCCTCGTCGAGCGTCCACACGCGCAGTTCGCGCAGCCCGGGGGAGTCGAGCAGCAGAGCGCCGCCCGGCAGCGCGAACAACGCGCGGTGCGTGGTGGTGTGCCGCCCCCGGCGGTCTCCCTCGCGCACGGCGCCGACACGGGCGAGCTGCTCGCCGGCCAGCGCGTTGACGAGCGTGGATTTGCCCGCCCCCGACGGGCCCAGCAGGCAGATGGTGCTCCCGGGGCGCAGCGTGCGACGCAGCGCGTCCACGCTCGCCGAGTCGTCCACACGCACGGCGTGCACCGGCACGCCCGGCGCGATCGCCCGCACCGCGGCAAGGGCCTCGTCGAGCGTCGCCGCGAGGTCGGCCTTCGTCAGCACCACTTCGGGCAACGCGCCGCTCTCCCACGCGACCGCGAGATAGCGCTCGAGGCGTCGCAGGTTGGGCGGCGTGTCGAGCCCCTGCACGATCCAGACGACGTCCACGTTGGCGGCAAGCACCTGCAGCGCGTGGCCGTCGCCGGCGCCGCCGCGCGCGATCGCCGAGCGGCGCGGCAGGACGCGATGCACCGACCAGGGATCGGTAACGGTCGGACCCGGCTCGACGACGACCCAGTCCCCCACCACGGGCAACGGGTCCATCGGGCGGCCCGCAACGGTGCGCGCCTCGTGCGTCGCATCAGCGCACTGGATCATCCAGCGCGCGCGCTCCTGGGCGATGACGCGCGCCACATCCGACGGCGTCGCACCCAGCGCGCCCGCCTCGTGCGCCCAGTGCTCGCTCCAGCCCCACGAGTTCATCGGCATCCGAGTGGCCTCCGCCTGCGAGAGGCCGTGCGGGCGATCGGGCCAGCGACGCGCGAGTACCCGCTCGTGAACAGGATCGGCACGTGCGAGCCGCGCGCCCGGATTGCATCCGCGAGCTGCCGGCCACCCATGTTGGGCATCACGCGGTCGGTGACCACGAGCGCGATCTCCCGCGCGCGCACCTCGAAGATGTCGAGTGCCAGCGCCCGTGCATCACCTCCGCCAACTGGCCGCCACCTGCACGCCGCCGCCCCGCAGCGGCAGCACCCCGACGCGCACCGGCAGCGCGGCCCGCTCCCAGCGCTCGCTTCCCATGATCGCGCCGACGATCACGCCGATCGTGGCCCCCCCGACGGCGCCGAAGACCGCGCTCTCGCCACGCGAGACCGGTTCACAGCGTCTCGTGGCCCCCGAGTCGGTGCACTCCTCCATCGGCAGGAGTAGCCCGAGGCCGAACATGATGCCGCCGCCCCAGAGCGCGCCCTTCCACGCGCCGCGTCCGTGGCTCTTGCCACGCGAGATCTCGAGCGACGTGAGCGCCGCCAGCGGCAGCGTCACGGGTGAGGCGTTCTCGCGCGACATGGTCACCGAATCCGCGCCACGCGTCAGCACGACACCCGTCAGCCGTCCCACGACGACCGATGGTGCGCGCACGCGCGCCTTCGTGCCCACGGTGAGCTCGGCCAGCTGCGCGTGTGCGGGCGCGGCGACGAGTGCGACGAGCAACGCGGCGAGCGCGCTCCACCGCAGGTGCTGACCGGCCCGGACCGCCGTGTGCTGCATCACCGTCGACATATCGGCTCCTCGTGTGTTCACGCTCGGAGCCGCGCGGTCGCGCGTCCCCGGCCAAAGGTCCCTTGCGGTCGCTTCGGTCAATCTGCGGCGAAGGCGGGGGCTCTGCCACTCGCGCGTGCGCGCTCACCGCGCGCGCTGCGGTCAGCGCCCCGCGAGCAGGGCGCGGGCCCGCGGGTCGTCGAGGATCGGCGCGAAGTCGCGATGTGCCGACGCGGGGAACCACGGAAAGGTCTCCACCCCATGCTCGAGTGCGCGGGTGAGCGACAACACGGCCTGTTCGCGCTCACCGAACACGGCGGCGATCCGTGCGAGGAACAGGGCGTGCAGGCCGCGCTCGTGCGGCGCCGGCTCACCGAGCCAGCGCAGGGCGGCGGTCCGGTCGCCACGGCGCGCGGCGAGCATCGCGGCCAGTCCACGGTAGCGCAATCGCTCCGGAAACTCCCGCGCAATACCCTCCAGGTACGGACGAGCGTCCGCGTCGCGGCCAAGGGCATACAGCACGTTGCCCAGCCAGTATCGATGCCCGCGGTCCGAGGGCTCGGCCACCAGCCGATTGGTGAGCCAGGCCACGGCGCGCTGTCCGTACCGCGCCCCCTGCACCGTGTCACCGCGTCGCATGAACTCCTCGCTGGCCACGGTGAGCGCCGCGCCCTGCGACCAGTACACGTTGGCGGGCAGTGCCTCCCACCTGGCGAGCGCGGAGTCGAGCACCGCGACCTGTCCGAGGGCCGCGAGCGCGCGCGCTTCGAGCACCTGCGCCACGCGCCGATCGGGGAAGCGGGTGGCCATCGCCTGCGCGGCCGTGCGTTCCTCCTCGTGGCGACCGAGCAGGTAGTCGGCATGGGCGCGTTGTGTCCAGTAGCTGCTCCAGCCGCGCATCTCGCCACGATCGGGATCCATGCGGCGAAGTTGCACCTCGGCCTCGCGCGCGAACCCGGCATTGAGCAGTGACGAGGCGAGATCGAAGCCGGCTCGCGAGTTCGGTGCGATGGACGCGGCGGGCCTGATGGCCGCGCGTGCCCGCGCCCCATCGCCGGCGATCAGTGCGTCGAGAAAGCGGAGCGACGCGTCGTAATAGGGGACGAGTTCCCCGCCCCCCGCGCGCGCGGCGCGCACGAGCGAGTCGGCGGTGGCGATGTCACCCGTGTTCCACGCCGCGCGTGCCGCGAGCAGCAGCGCGACGGTGAACGTGCGGTCCCGCTCGTGCGCGGTGCGGAAGTGCACGAGCGCCTCGTCGTAGGCCTGCGCGAGGTATCGCGCGTAGCCGAGGTCGAACGCCCGGTACGCGGAGAACGACGGGGGATTCCGCGCGAGCGCGGGCACGGCGGCCGACACCGCGTTGCGCGATGCCGCCACGGCGCCCATGACGCGATCGCGCAGCTGCGCCGCTGCGTCCTCGGGCCGGTCCGCGGGCACGCTGATGGGTGCGAGCACGGACATCACCTCCCCGGAGCGCACATCGGTGAGGCGCGCCTGGACACGGAGCGAATCGCGCACGCGATAGTACGCCCCTTCGATGACGGTGCCGGCACGCACGTCGCGCCCCATGGCCTCGAGCAACGGCACGCCCTCGCGTTCAGCCCGCTCGGCAGCCTGCGCCGCGTCGTGCCACGGCACGACCTGCACCCTCTCCAGCCGTTGCAGGCCATCCGTCACCACATCGCCGGCGTAACGACCCATCGTCCCCAGCGCCGAGTCCGCCGTCTCGTTGCGCAGCACGCTCACGGCGAACGGCTCGCGCAGCCGGCCCTCGACGAGCGGCATGCCCTGCTCGCGCTTCGCCCACAGCGCGCCGGCCGCCAGCAGCACACCCATCGCCACGAACGACGCCCGCAGGCGCCGCGCACGCCGGGGCACCGCCTGCCCGTGCGGGGCGGATGCAACCGGCGCCGCATCCGGTGCGTCGAGACGACGCAGCAGTTCGTGCATGCTGCCCGGCCGCGCTTCCGGCGCCGTCGTCACGCAGGCCAGCACCAGCGCGCGCAGCGAGGGCGGCAGCGTCGGCAGCGCGCCGAGGACGGCGGGCGCCACTCGCGCCGGCTCGCCGACCGGCAGCGGTGCGCCGGCGAGCACCTCCGCCGCAAGCACTCCCCAGGAGAACACGTCCGCGCGCTCGTCCACATCCGCCGCCGCGAACATCTGCTCCGGCGCCATGTAGCGCCGCGTGCCGAGCGGGGCGCCCGGTGACGTGAGCGAACGCTCGACGGCGAGCGCGCGCTCCTCGAACAGCTTGGCGATGCCGAAGTCGAGCAGGTAGGCATGACCCGACGCGAGGAACACGTTCTCCGGCTTGAGGTCGCGGTGCACGACGCCGTGATCGTGTGCGAAGGCGAGCGCGCCGGCGAGGTCATGCAGGATCGTCACCGCCTCGGGGAGCGGCAGGGCGCCGGACGCCAGCCGCTGTCGCAGCGATTCGCCGTCCATGAATGGCATCACGTAGTACAGCAGGCCGCCTGCCGACCCGCTGTCGAGCAGTGGCACGATGTGCGGGTGGGCGAGTGTCGCGGCAATGCGGATCTCTTGCAGGAACCGCTCCTCGCCGTACAGCTGCGCAATCCCGGGATCGAGCACCTTGATGACCACGTCACGCCCGTGCTTGTGCTCACGCGCGCGGAACACCGTGGCCATCCCGCCCCGACCGATCACCTCGTCGATCGCATAGTCGGCGGCCAACGCCTCGACGGCGAGCTCGGCGATGTCGGGGACCGGTTCGAGCGGCACCGGCCGCTCGAGAATGCCGGCCGCACGCGCGTCGGCTGCGAGCAGGGCGCGCACCTGCTCCGCGAGCGCCGGCTGCTCCGCGGCGAGCCGGTCGAGTTGCTCGGCCCGCTCGGCCTCCGGCAGGTCGAGCAGGGCGTCGAGCTCGGCGAGTGCGCGCCACGCGTTCGCCGTCCCCCCGACATCGGACGCGCTCACACGGACGCTCCGGCGTCGTACATCGCGTGGTACAGCCAAGCGCGCGCCTTCACCCAGTCGCGCTGCACGGTGCGCGGCGTCACGCCGAGCAGCTCGGCGATCTCGGCGTCGGTGAAGCCGGCGAGGAACCGGTGCTCGACCACGGTGCGCAGGCGCGGCTCGACCTCGCCCAGTCGCTCGAGCGCGTCGAAGAGCGCGAGCAGTTCCTCGGGAGACGTCTGGGCGCTGCCATCCCGCTCCTCGAGGGACACGCGGACCGCCCCGCCGCCGCGCTTGGCGGCGATGCGACGGCGCGCGTGATCGACGAGCACCTGTCGCATGGCCCGAACCGACAGCGCCACGAAATGGGCGCGGTCGGTCGCCGGCAGCGCCGCGCGACCGTTCACCGAGGCGAGCCCGAGGCGCAGCCACGCCTCGTGCACGAGGTCGGTCGGCATCAGGGTGTTCCCGCCGTGTTCGGCGGCGAGCAGGCGCCCGGCAGCGCGCCGCAGCTCCTCGTACAGCAGCACCAGCAGCCGATCGGCGGCCACCGTGTCGCCCGTGCGGACGGCCGCGAGCAGATCGGTCGCGGTGTGGGATTCTGGTCGTGTCATGCCGCGTCCTGGCGCCCAGCGTCGGACGCCGATGTCGAACATGCCAACAGGATTGCGCAATTCGAAACGTACCCGCGGTGTGCGCCATCGGCCACCAGGCCGGATCGACGCCGCGACCAACCGGAGCCTCGCATGCGCTCACCGTGCACGCCACTCGTCACCGCGCTCGCCGTCGTCGGCAGCGCGATATCCGCTCCCGCCCTCCGCGCCCAGGACACGCACGCGCATCACGCGCCGACCGCGTCCGCGGCCGTGCCGCTGCGCTCCGACCTCGGAAGCTGGTCTCGGCCCGTCGGGACTCGCTCGACCGAAGCGCAGCAATACTTCGATCAGGGACTGCGCTGGTACTACGCCTTCAACCACGCGGAGGCCGTGCGCTCGTTCCGCGAGGCGCAGCGCCTCGACCCGGCGTGCGTCATGTGCGTCTGGGGCGAAGCACTCGCACTGGGCCCGAACATGAACGCGCCGATGGAGGCGGCGGCGGAAACGCAGGCGATCGCCGCCGTGCAACGCGGACTCGGGATGATCGACCGGGCCGATGCCCGCGACAGCGAGGTGGCCCTGCTGCGCGCGCTCGCCGCACGGTATCTCGATGGTCGTGCGGCCACACGCGCCACGCGCGACTCCGCGTACGCCGACGCGATGCGCACGCTCGCCGAGGCCTCGCCATCGGATCCGGACCTGCTCGCGCTCTCGGCCGAGGCCACCATGCAGCTCTCACCGTGGGCGTACTGGACCACGGACGGCACGCCGCGCGACGGCACGGACCGGCTGCTCGGCTGGCTCGAACGGGCGCTGCGCAGCACGCCGACGCACCCGGGCGCGTGTCACTTCTTCATCCACGCCGTCGAGGCGGCGAAGCCCGAGCGGGCCGTGCCCTGCGCGGAGCGGCTCGCGGCGCTGATGCCCGGCGCCGGACACATCGTGCACATGCCGGCGCACATCTACATCCGCGTGGGCCGCTGGGCCGACGCCATCACGGCGAATGAGCATGCGGTGCACGCCGACGACTCGTATTTCGACGGCCCGCACACCACCGATGCGGCGTTCTACGCGGTGGCGTACCAGCCGCACAACCACCACTTCCTCACGCTGGCCTCGGTCATGGCCGGCGCGAGCGAGCGGGCGATCACCGCGAGCCGGGAGGTCACCCGCCTGATCACGCCGGAGGTGGCGCGCGCGGTGCCCATGCTCGAGCCGATGCTGGCCGTGCCGGTGCAGACGCTCGTGACCTTCGGGCGCTGGGCCGACGTGCTGAACGAGCCACTGCCCCCGAGCGACCTGCGTGTGGCGCTGGCGCACACGTGGTACGCGCGCGGCGTGGCATTCGCCGCGATCGGCCGCGTGATGGAGGCGCGAGCGACCGTCGACTCGATCCGCGGTGTGGCGGCCTCGCTTCCGGAGGGTGAGCCGCGCATCACGCTGCAGATCGCCGCGCTCGCCGTGCGCGGCGAACTCGCCCTTCGTGCCGGCGACGCGTCCCGCGCCGTCTCGCTGTTCCGCGAGGCGGTCGCCCTCGAGGACGGCCTGTCGTACATGGAGCCGCCCACGTGGCACTACCCCATGCGGCATTCGCTCGGCAAGGCGCTGCTGGCCGCCGGCCAGGCGCGCGAGGCGGCGCAGGTCTACGAGGAGGACCTGCGACGTTTCCCGGAGAATGGCTGGTCGCTTACGGGACTCGCCCTCGCCCTCGACGCCCAGCAGCGCCATGACGACGCGACCGCGGTGCGCCGTCGCCTGTCCACGGCGTGGCGGTTGGCGGATGTCACGATCACGTCGTCGCGGTACTGAGGGGCGGTGGCGCGCAGCGAGCCGGCGGCGCGGATCAGCGGCGGCGCACTACTCGCCGTCGCGCTGCCCCGAGCAGGGTGAGTGCGCCGACGGACAGCAGCGCCAGCGCACTCGGCTCCGGCACCGACACCGCACCGTCCTCGAGCAGGTCCGTGTCCGCCTGGAACACGAAGCTCTCCCCGGCTTCGAGTCCACCGCCACCGGACCGGCTGAAGCTGATGGTCAGCTCCTCGAAGAGGTCGCCAATGGGGATCGCACCACCGAGGCCGAACACGTTGCTGTAGGCCGCCGAGGCGGTCGCGTCGGTTTCGCTCACGCCATTGCGCTGGAAGGAGTAGCCCGGCCCGGATCCGGCACTGCCCTCTTCGTCGCCCGTGCCGGTGGTGGCACAGCCACGCGCGCGCACCCAGCCGCAGTCGAACGCCACGCCCGCACTGCCCCCGTTCAGGCGGATCCAGGAGAGGTTCGGGGTCGTGCTGGGCGTCCCGCTCATGATCACCCACCAGAGACCGGTGTCGGTCGTCACCCCAGGCGTGCTCCCGAAGTAGAGGGTCGTGCGGCTGTCGCCCACGCCATGATAGCCCGCCGGGAACAGCGACCAGCTGCCGGCCCCCGTCGAGCCATCCGAGAAACCCCAGCTCACGGACATGCCCGCCATGTCCGCCCCGGAGACGGCAGCCTGGGTCACGCTGCCGGCGGCGCGAGGGGTGCCGTCGCTGAAGGTGCTCTGGGCCGCGGCCGGTGCCGAGGCGACGAGCAGCGCGCACAGCGCGGTGGCGCAGGGTGAGACCGACAGGGGGCGCAAGGTGGACATGGCAGGACTCCGGCGAGAGGGGCACGACCGTCGGCGACGTTCGCACGACGGGGGATACGCATGGAGGCGCAGGATGCCCGGACGACCGGACACGCGTGGTCCCGTCAGTCAGCCTCGGTCGCTCCGCGTGCCTCGCCGCTGGTGCGCCGGACCGTCGGGGATCAGTCGCGGGCGCCTGCGAGACCGCTCGCGAGGGCGTGCAGCTTGCACGTCGTGGCCCAATTGCGGGTCGTGGCCGACCGGCCCAGCCGCCCGAGCAACGCCTCGCCCGCCCGGCTCTGGAGGATGCCGTTCGCGCAGTGGAGATAGGCCGCGTGCCGTGCGACGGCGAACGCCTCGGGCGCCACGACGAGAGCGTCGAGCCCGCGCAGCGCAGACAGATCGGCGGTGTCCTGCGTGAACGCGACGAGCAACCGCGCGGGATCGGTCGCGGACGCGGCGAACGGGTTCTCGCGCACGATCTCGGTGAGGTTGCGCGCAGCGAGCACGATCACCGGCACCTCGATCGACAGGCGCCGCCTGATGGCACTCGCGATCGCCGCAGCGTGCGACGCGGGCGTACCGCCCGCGCTGCGGAACACCGCGTTGCCGCTGTTCAGGAGGGTGCGAACGTCCGTGCACTCGAGCTCCGAGAGCAGGTCGCGCAGCACAGCCATCGGCACGCGATGTGCGCGCCCGACATTCACGCCGCGCAGCAGCGCAATGCACGTGTCGCCGCGCGCGGCGCCGCCATCGATCACCGGTTGCGTACTCATCATGACAAGGTACGTCGCATGAGCGGTGGCCGAGCGTCTCCACCTTCTCCTCGAGCAGTGGGATTCCGGGACTCGTCGTGCCCGAAACCCCGCTGCGCGTCCTGCGGGACGTGATGCAGGGCGACGCCTTCGAGCTGATCGATGAATCGGGGCAGGTCGTGGCCTTCGGTGCCGGCAACGAGAAGACCTGACGGGCGCGCTCTCACGCGGCGTCACCCACATCCTCACACGCGCAGCAGGCCGCGAAAGCCCCGTGCCGCGTAGTAGGACGACGCGCCGTTGTGATAGATGAACACACGACCGTAGCGCCGATCGCCGAACAGCGCGCCCCCCCGTGCCCGCAGCTCCGGTGGCGTGCGCAGCCAGCTCGACGTCTTCGTGTCGAAGTCGCCGAGCGCCTGCAGTGCGTGGTACTCGGCCTCGCCGAGCAGCTCGATGCCCATCGCCTCGACCATCTCCACCGCGCTGGTGGCCGGCTTGTGCTCCTTGCGCGAGGCGAGCGCCTCGGCGTCGTAGCAGACGCTCCGGCGACCGACCGGACTCTCCGCGGCGCAGTCGCAGACGAGGTACTGGCCGGTCGTCGCATCGACGCCGATGACGTCCGGCTCACCACCGGTGGCCTCCATGTCGCCGATCGAGCCGAGTGCCCGCGGGTGCGCCTCCAACCGCGCGCGCACGTCGGGCCATTCGATGCCCGAGTGCCGGCCCATGTGCGCGGCGAAGCGGGCCTCGAGGATGCGGAGCAGGTCGACCGGCGTGCCTGTGGTCATGCCTACGGCTCCATCCCCGGCCGATACCGCCGAATGGTCTGCGCCTCGATCTCGGCATCGGTGAATGCAATGCGCTTGAACTCGCCGCGCGCGAACATGCGCCCTTGGTCGCCGTTGTGCGGGTGGCCGGGCCGGTTGCTCTGCCCGTACGCCAGCACCGAATAGGCCTTGGGCGTGTCAGTGAACTCCACGCCGATCACCCACCCGTCCCCGCCCGTGACCGTGCGCTTGCCATCGGATTCGGTGCGGAAGTTGAGCACCCGGAAGCACCCCATCGCGCCGCTGCAGCCACCCACCGGTTCGTCGAAGCCGCCCACGCGCACGCGATGCACCTCGCCCCACGGCACATCCACGCGCCCGTGCCGCGTGGCGGTCTCGGCAACGGCCCACGAGAACGCGCTCACGGCCCGCGCCGGGTCCTTGAGGCCGCGCGGCGTGCGCACCGGATCCGCGATGTCCCACGCCACCGCGAACATGGAATCCGCCGTCATGCCGCTCACGTAGCGCTGCCACCAGGTGGCGAAGAGCACCGCCCCACGACTCTCGGGCGCCGCGGTGTTGTCCCACGCGGCCAGCAGCGCCACCGCCTCCGACTCGGCCGCGCCCACACCCGCCGCGCGCACGGCCTGCAGCAGGTCGTCCTTCACGCGATCGGCGAGCAGCATGCGATACGAGTTCTTGAGCGCCATCACCTGTTCGAGCGTCATGCGCCGCGTGTCGTGAATGAGCGCGAGGCTGAGCTGGCTGCGCAGCCGCAGCGACGGCTCCGGCATGTTCGCCGGGAACGCCGCGCGGTCGAGGATCGCGTTGAGGTTGGTGTGATACGGCGCGTCGTTCTCGTTGCGCACGTAGCCACCCTTCGGGTTGAGCAGCTGCGGCAGGGAGTCCCACGGAATGAGGCGCGTGAACACCTGCGTCATGCGCTGCGCCTCGGTCGCGGCGGTGTCGCCGCCGCTGGGGTGCGGGAGCACGGGATTGAGCCCGTTCCACACGTAGAAGATGTTCCCCGCGCGATCGGCGTAGGTGAAGTTGGAGGTCTCTCGCGCGCGCATCCGCATGGCCTCCTTCCAGGCGTCGAGCGACTGCGCGCGCATCATGCGCAGGAACTGCTGCCCCGCCCGGTTGTCGCCATGGTTGGCGAGGCGCACCACGTAGATCTTCCCGCCGTCGCGGTGCACCACCGGGCCGAGGTGCGAGTGCCAGAACTCGCGGGTCTCCGTGGAGAGGCCGTGGCCGTTGCGATAGGTCACGGTCACGAGCTCGCGCTCGAGCGCGACGCTGGCACCATCGAAGCGGTAGTGATCGGCGCGCGACGAGTCGACGGTGAGCGCGTAGAACTCGTCGTTGTCCGGCGCGTTGTTGGTGGTGGACCAGCCGAGGAACCGGTTGAAGCCGCCGATCACGGTGAACGGGCCGCCGATGCGGAAGTCGCCGTAGAAGTCCACCACGCCGGGCACGACGAGGTGCGCCTCGTAGTAGCCCGCGTCCCACGAGAGATGCGGGTTGCGCACGAGGATCGCGCGTCCCGAGCGTGTGCGGCTTGGCGCGAACGCCCATGCGTTGGAGCCTTCCTCGATCGGGTCCGTGCCGGCGGTGCTGGCATCCTCCAGCTCGAACGACGAGCCGCCGCTCCCGCGGCCGGCAGCGTGCGCGCGTGTGGGCGCGAGCGAGGCGAGCAGCCGGTTCGCTGCCGCGGGATTGGCCACCCGCACGTCACGCGTGGCCACATCGTAGCCGGTGAAGAGCGGACGAAACCCCTCCGGAAACTCGTCGGCGTGCCGCTCGATGTAGCGGTTCACCCCTGCGGCGAACCCTTCGTACATGTCGCGCGTGTCCTGGTCGAGCTCCGCGTACTTTGCCACGGCGATCTGGTACGCCTGCCGCGCGCGAAAGTCCGATTCCATGCTGTCGCGCCCGAACCAGCGCCCCATCTCGCCGCGTTCCCGCAGCAGGCCGAGCGCCACGCGCGCGCCGTAGTCCTCGAGCTGCACGTAGGCGAGCGCGAAGCCGGCCGCACGCAGGTCCTGCGCCGTGATGTGCGGCACGCCGTACGTGGTGCGACGAATCTCCACGCGCTGCGCGAGCGCGGTGTCGTCCTGCGCCGCGAGCGACAGGGGCGCCGTGACGCTGCACCACGCGATCAGGGCGACGACGTGCCAAAGGGAACGAACGAGCATGGACGGAGAACGTGAGGGCTCAAAGGAACGCGTCCGGAGGCCGCACCGAGGTGCAACCTCCGGACGCGAGTGATGACGCGCGGCCTGCGCCGCGCGCTGTGCGTGCTCAGGGATTGCGATCGAGGCAGACGCCGGCGCCAGCGCTCGGGTTGTTGGTCTCCACGAACGGGATCGGGAAGTTCACGTCCGTGCCGTAGTTGCCGCCCTTGTGCCAGGTGCCCGTGGGGAACACGGTTTCGGCGGTGCGGCCGTACTGGCGGATGAGGCGGCGCAGGTCACCCGTGCGCGTACCGCGCGCGAAGAGGGTGAAGCCGCGCTCCCGGAAGAGCTGGTCCACGCGCGCCGCCTCCGTTCCGGCGTCCGTGAGCGGCGCCAACCCGGGCACCGTCGCGCGCAGCGCGTTGAGCGTGGCGAGCGCGGCCGCCGGCTGGTTGCCGCGCAGCTGCGCCTCGGCCTCGATGAGCCGCGCCTCGGCACCGATCATGATGGCGACCGACGATTCGCGCGCCGGCCAGATGCGCTGCACGTAGAACGGCGTGCTCAGATCGTCACGGTTGGGACGCACGGCACCGATCGTGCGACAGATCGCGTCGTTCCCCTGGCAGATGGGCACACGCGGGTCGTTCGCCGTGGCGAAGTCGAGGCCATTCTGTCCTTCACCGGTGCTCACGCTGTAGCGGCCGGCGATGTTGCCGAGGTTCCAGAAGGTGTTGCTGGTGGCGTTGATGGCGTGGAACTGCTGGTACTGGAAGCTGTTCGGCACACCGGCCACCGCCGCCGCCGCCGCGGCCGGGTTGTTCTGGTTGAGCAGCACGCGCCCCTTCACGATCTGCAGCGCGTGACGCACGCGCAGGTCGTTCGTGCTGGTGCCCGTGATGAGGGCGAGCCCCGAGTCGGCGTGGGCGAGCGCCCGCGCGAACACATCGGCGGTGGGTGTCGGCGTGCCGTACACCTCGGCGCCGTCGATGATCTCGCTGAAGCTGATGCCGCTGCAGAAGTGGTCCGCGGCGAGGTTCTCGAGGTAGGCCTGCACCATGTACATCTCGGCGAGCTGCCACCCCGGGGCGGCCGGCGCGTACTGGCGCAGCAGCTGCAGCGCCTGCTGCGAGGAGATGCGCGCGCGGTGCCACACGCGGTCCGCGGCGGTCACGAACGAGTTCTCACGCGTGATGGTGCGCTGGTCGATCTCCTGCCGGGCGATGAACGAATCGCCGTTGTTCCACTCGTCGGAGAAGAGGCCGCCGAGCTGCAGCAGGCTCTCGTCGCCGCTGGTGGCCGAGTTGAAGCGCGCGAGCGCGCCGAGGCGCACGGCGTCCGCGCCGGCGGCGGAGGCGACGTCGCTGGGATTGATCAGGTCGGGGTCGGTGACCTCGAGCACTTCGGTGGGACTGCAGGCCGACAGCGCGAACGCGACGGCCAGGGGCGCAAGGGCGCGTGCCGACAGCTGCGGCAGGCGATTCCGGAGCGCGCGAACGATGGGGTGCACGAACATGCGGGGCGCTCTCCTGTTAGAAGCCGAAGGTGAAGCGGAACGACACATAGGTCGGGGGTGCGAAGGCCTGGAAGGACGACGGGGCGTTGCCCGTGGTGCCGAAGGCCTCCGGATCCACGCCGCTGTACTTCGTCCAGAGAATGCCCACATTGCGCACGCTGGCGGTGGCCGTGAGCGTCTTGGCGCGCGCGAGCTGCGCCCAGCGCTGCGGCATGTTGGCCACGAGCGAGATCTCGCGCAGGCGCAGGAAGTCGCCGTCCTCGATGAAGCCGGCCACGGAGCGACTCGGGTGCTCGCGCACCATCACGGTGCGGGCCTGGTCGAACGCCGGGGCGTCGATGTCGAAGAGGGCCTGGCAGTTGTTGCGGCTCGCGCAGCGGATGCGGTCGGTGTTGTTGTACACCTTGAAGCCGCCCTTGTAGTCGAGCTGCGCCGTGACGCGCACGCGGTTCCGGAAGAGGTCGAGTCCCGGCGTGATCACGAGCTCCCGCGTGGGGAGGGCGTTGCCGAGGTACACGTTCGTGTCGGTGACGGCGATCTCGTTGAGGTCCGCGTTGGCGCTGTAGCGGATGATGCCGTCGCCGTTCTTGTCCTCGAAGCTCGTCAGGTCGCGCGACCACCAGCCGTTGAGCGGATACCCCTCGCGGTGCTGCTGCGTGGAGGAGAGCACGATGTTGGGCAGTCCGCTCAGGGTGACGAGGCGGTTGCGCGTGGTCGTGCCGTTGAACGTGATGTCCCAGCCAAGGTTGTCGCGCTTGATGAGCTGCAGGGTGAGCAGCGCCTCGAAGCCGCGGTTCTGCACTTCGCCCACGTTCTCCAGGCGCGCGGTGGCGCCGGTGCCGAGCGAGGGGGGCAGGATGCGGTTCACGAGCGCGTCCTTGGACAGCTTGTTGTAGTAGGTGACCTCGGTGACGACCCGGTTGCCGAAGAACGTGCCGTCCACGCCGACCTCGAACTCGGTGGAGCGCTCGGGGCGCAGGTTGCGATTGCCGAGCGTGGTGTACACCACGGCCGGCGCGTCGCCGCTCTCGCCGCGGAACTGCGTGGCCGAGAAGAACTGCACGGCGTCGGTCGTGCCCGGCTGCACGCCCGATGCGCCGTAGGCGGAGCGCAGGCGGAGCTGGTCCACCCACGTGGTCGCGGGGAAGAAGCCCTCGTCGGAGAGCACCCACGAGGCGGACAGCTTGGGGTAGAACACCGTCGTGAAGTCCGCACCGAAGGCACTGTTGCGGTCGGAGCGCACCGCGCCCACGAGGAAGAAGCGGTCGCCGAAGGCGAGGTTCTGCTCGATGTAGGCGCCGAGCGTGCGGCTCTCGCTGCTCGCTTCATCGGCGTTGCGCGTGGCCGCGGCGGTGATCTGCACGGCTCCCGGGGGCAGCCCCTGCCCGTTCGCGCCATTGCGGTCGAAGGTGTTGCGGATGAACTGCACGCCCACGGAGGTCTTCGACTCGATCGAGGAGCTCAGCGAGCGCGTGGCCGTGGCGCCGGCGTCCACCGTGTAGGTGAAGAAGGTGGTGCGGTTGTCGATCTTGAAGCCCTGCCGGTCGAGGATGCTCGCGCAGTTGGCGAAGCGGCACAGCTGCTGGTCGGTGCGGCTGATGAAGTCCACGCCGGTGTTGAGGCGCGCTGCCAGCCACGAGGACGGGCGCCAGCTGCCGGCCATCGACATGAGGATGCGCTCGATGTTCTGTGTGGTCTCGGTCTGGTAGATGTCGCGCGGCGTGAACTCGCGCCAGCCGTAGAGCGTGTCGCCCTGCGCGTTCTGGTTGAATCGGAAGCCGGGGCCACCGTAGATGTTGGCCGCGATGCCCGGCGTGCCGCTGTCGTCGCTGCGCGGCAGGTTGAGGTCCTGCGAGATGTAGCCAGCGCTGATCGCGACGTCGGCCTTCGGCGAGAGCGCCACGTTGAGGTTGGCGCGCGCGGTGATCTTGGAGAGCGCGCCCGGGTTGCTCTGCCGCGACGTGAGCGAGCGGGCATTGGCCGCGAGGTACCGCTGCTCGAAGCCCGGCACCGTGGTGACGCCGTCCTCGCTCTCGTACTCGCCGCCGAGGAAGTAGCGCACCGCGTCCGAGCCGCCGCGCACCTGCAGGCCGTGCTGGTAGCGGTAGGCCGTGCCGAAGGGCGTGGCGTCGGGGTCCTTGGTGAGGTTGTACGACGTGACGCTGTCCTGCACGCACACGCCCGCCGCCACCTGCGACAGCGTACAGAACACGGCGTTCGCGTTGCGCGTGGTGGTGCGCGTGGCGGCGGTGGTGCCGGTGCGCCAGCCGGTGAAGGCCGTGGGGTAGTCGTTGCGGTCGCTCACCGCCGACTGCTCGGTGTAGTAGGTCCACTGCGGCGCGCCGGCCACACCCTTCTTGGTGGTGATCACGACCACGCCGTTGGCGGCGTCGGTGCCGTAGAGCGTGGCGGCCGAGGGGCCGCGCACGATCTCGATCGTCTCGATCTCTTCCGGGTTGAGGTCGCCGATGCGGCTCGGCGTGGTGCCGCCGACGCTCACCGAGGAGGACCCCGTGGTGCCCTCCATGCGGATGCCGTCGATGATGTAGATCGGGTCGTTGGAGAGCGAGAGCGAGCTCTGGCCGCGAATGCGGATGCGGATGCCCGCGCCCGGCTGCGTGCCTCCGATGACGGTCACGCCGGCGGCGCGACCGGTGAGCAGGTCGCCCACGTTGGTGATTGCCTGGGTCTTCACGAGGTCCGCGGCGGCGACCTGCGCGATCGCGTTGCCGACCTCGAGGCGCCGCTGGGCTCCCGTGGCCGTGGACACGACGGCGCTGAGCGACGCGGGCACCGACGTGAGCGCGATGTCGAGCGTCGTGGTCTGTCCAGCGGTCACCGTGGTCGTCTGGCGATTCTCGCTGTACCCCACGCGCAGCACGCGCAGCGTGACGGAGCCGGCCGGCACGCCGCGCAGGGTGTACACGCCATCGGCGGTGGTGATGGTGCCGGTGGTCGTGCCCACGATGCTGATCTGGGCGGCGGGAACGGGCTGGCCGGAGGCCGCATCAGTGACACGTCCGGTCACGGTGCCGGTGCCGGTCGCCTGGGCCGCGACATCCGCGGGGAGCCAGAGCGACCAGAGCACCAGCCCGAGGGCGGACGCGAGGGAGCGCAGTCGAGGCATGGAGGGAGCAACGAGGGTGGCGGACACGCCGTTCGGGCCGCTGACCGTCACATGGTCAGCGCCCGAACCGGGAAGGAGCCGCTAACATCGACACTCGGCGCCGTTTGCACCAGAGGCACCAGGTCGCCCGTCCGGCGCTCAGCGCTTCACCGGTCGGCGAGCGATCCTTGCCCACGCGCGCGCCGCCGCCGTACTTTGGCGAGCCTTCGCACCGGAGTGTCAACGGCAGATGGTCGAATACCATGCGCTCGGCAAGAAGCGGCCGCTCAACCAGATCGTGTGCGCGGGCGCGCACGATGCGGGCGTCAGTTCGGGCGCGTCGAATGTGCGCACCCAGTCCCTCGACATTCTCGGGCAGGCCATGGCGGGCGTGCGCTTCTTCGACATCCGCATCGCCGGCTCTGCGACGAGCAAGTCCACGGCGTCGAACCTCGTCGGCGGCAAGGTGGTCGTGCCCTTCTCGGAGAAGGGCATCGCCGAGCTGACGCGCCCCGTGAAGGGCATCCTCGGCTTCAAGAACCTGTCGGAAGACCCGGGCGGCGATGCGCCGGCCTTCAACGGCCTGCAGTACTACAGGCAAGGGCGGCACCTCGATCTCCAGGCCGTTCAAGAAGCTCAAGCGGAACATCAGGAAGCAGGGCACGCTGGTCGAAGGCGCGAGCACGCCCAACAACCCCGAGGTCGTCGGCATGATGTACTGGACCACGACCGGCATCTTCGGGAGCGTCACGTCCCGCGACAAGACGATGTGGGACGCGCCCAACATCGTGATGATCGACTTCGCCGATGCCAATCGATGCAGCGTGATTCGCGGGCTCAACGACCTGACGGACGCGCAGCTGGCCGACCTGACGTGGCGATCCCGATGCCCATGCACCGATAGCGGGGACACGACGCATGCATCCGACCGGCACCTTGGGCGGCGCCCCACTGCACGCCGCCAACGCCCGCTGCGCCATGTGCGACGCGCCGCTCACGCCTCCGCGCGCACGGCACTCGCTGCTGTGCCTGTCGGCCGTGTGTGCGGGACGCTACGCCCAGCTGCGCGCCCACGAGAAGTGTGCGGAGTGCGCGCGTCCGCTCACCTGGCCGCAGCAGGCGAGCCGCGTGTGCGATCACCCACGCTGTCGCCAGGCGCGCCTGATCGAGCGCCCGATGGCCGCGGCTCGTGCGGCGCACGAGCGGCTGCGCGAGGTCGCGGAAGCGGCGCGGGATCGTGCGTTGGCCGCGCGTGGTGTGCCGCCGGAGGAGCGGAGCGCGTGGCCGGTGGCCGTCGTGCCGAAGTTCCGGGCCCGCAGCACGCGCCTGCCCACGAGGAAGCGTGCGGCGTTCGCGGCACACCTCGAGGCCCAGGTGCGCGGTGCGCGCGCTCGCTTCGACGCGGGGGAACGCCTCGCACCGCAGGAACGCACGGCCTCCGCGCCAGCGCCCTCCGCCCGGGCCGCGGAGCTCAACGCACTGCTCGGCGCGACCTGCGGGGCCTGCCGAGGCGCCTGCTGCCGCGGCGGCGGCGCGAACCATGCGTACCTGCGCGAGGACGCCATGCTCGCGTACATGGAGCGATTCCCCAACGCATCGGACGACGACATCCTCGCGGCGTACCTGTCGCATGTGCCGGAGCGCACGCTCTCGGGCGGCTGCGTCTATCAGCGCGCCGACGGGTGCACCCTGCCGCGCGACCTGCGCGCCGACATCTGCAATCGCTACTTCTGTCCCGGCCTGCTGTCGATTCGTGACAGCTACGGCGACGAGGCGCCGATCCAGGCCTTCGTGGCGCACTACGAGGGGCCGGAGATCACGGGCAGTCGTTTCCTGCCGGTGCTCCCGGGCTGAGCGCGGACACGCGCCGACATCCCACGCACCGCTTCCGCAGACGGGCTTCCGGGTTGCGCGCGACCGCCTCACGGGCGAACATAGCGCGCCGAACCTTCCCCAATGGCGATCAGGCTTCGACGGAGGTCGATGTGGCTGGACAGATCATGACGTACAAGGAGTGGATGGAGAAGACCTCCTCCATCGGCCGCAAGCGCAGCCCGGAGTTGAAGGCGCTTGATGATGCGATCCTCCGGTACGAGGCCCGTGGCATGACCACCCAGCTGCTCGACCAGGTGCGCATGCGCCTTGCGGACTGGAAGCACGCGCAGGGGCTGAACGACGAGTGGAAGCGGTCCACCCGGAACAAGGGTGGCTACGTGGAGTTGCTCACGACGCAGCTCAAGCTGAACGGCGGCGACACGGACACCGCGTGGGGTCTCGTCCCCAACTTCATGCACGCGGACCTCATCCATTCGCGACTTGGCGTGCTCTATCTCTTCAATCACGTCGCGGTCAATCCCAAGCTGTTCAACGTGATCCTCGAAGGTGGCCTCGCCATCTCGAACAACATCGTGACCTTCCACGGCATGAAGACGGCGGACGGCGGGCTGGGGATCACGGGTGCGGCCAACCTCGCGGCCGCCACGCCCACGGTGATGGTGGTGGGCGGGCCGCTGATCGACGGAGGATGGCAGGCGGGACAGGCGGTCTCCGTGCCCGCGAACGCCCGCACGAAGCTCGAGGCGTTCGCCACCACGATCCGCAACTGGTTCAGCGAGTTCGTGAAGGGGCTGATGGCGACGCTGCGCGAGAAGTGGAACTGCGAGCTGCCGGCATCGATGGTCTTCGGGGTCACCAATACGGTGTGTTCGGCGGTGCTCAGCGCCACGCAAGCGGGCATCGTCTCCGGCGTCATCGACACGGCGAAGGGCGCGGTGCTCACCGCGGACGCCGTGCTCAACCGCGTCAAGGCGTGGAAGTCGGGACAGAACGTGGAGTTCGTGTCCGGGCATCCGACCGCGATGGTGGACTCCATCCTGCGCGGCATGAACATGAGCATCGGCGAGGGACTCTGGAAGCTCCTCAAGGGCGCCGGCAACATCGGCATCGCGTTCGGTACGGCCGGTGCGGGGCTGATCATGGGCATCGTCGTCGCCGCTGCGGAGATGATCGCCAAGATCATCTATCGCCTCTTCGAGGTGACGCACATGAACAAGTTCTTCGAGAAGGTGCGCGAGCACTGGACCAACCGCGATGCGGCCGACGCGATCCACCTGCGGCCGTTCGCCTTCGGCAAGTTCTACCGCAAGTACGTGCTCAACACGCCGGCCCTCGGTGTCCTCACGCTCAACAGCGGCATCTGCGGCAACAAGATGTCGTTCCTGTCGGTGTTCCGTGACAGTCCGAACCCCATCTCGTCCGAGGACTTCCTGGCGGGCGCCAAGCACCTCGACTCGCTGAAGGTCTGGGGCGCGAGTTACCTCCAGAACGCCGGCTTCAACTTCACGAGCTCCGACGAACTGGTCGGCAAGCTCCTGCAGTTCTCCGCGGGATCGATCACCGACGATGCGGTCGGCGACGAACCGATCTCGCGCACCTTCCACCCGAAGAACCTGAACAGCACGAAGGCGAAGGCGTGGAACTACATCACGCGCGTCGCGGCCGCGTAAATCCCGTTCGACCCCCAACATCGATCATGAACCAGAGCAAGCCCGACATGTGGGGCAAGGCGCGCTTCATCGTCGCCACCACGCCCCCGATCAAGCGCAAGAGCTTTGCCGCGCTCGATCGCCAACTCGCCCTGTGGGACTCCCACAAGAACAACCCCGCCGAGTCGGCGTTCTATCTCGTGACCGTCATCGAGCAGTGCGCCGCCTGGCAGGCGGCGAAGGCGACGAAGATGGCCAACAATCCCACCAAGAACGTCCTCAAGCGCAACCAGCAGGTTGCGACCCTGCGCCGGATGGCGTTCGAGCGCCTGCGCTGGGAGTCCTTCCAGGCCAAGAAGAACGTGGGCGCGAAGTCGGTCGCAAAGCCGCTGGAACCGGGCTACGCCGCCGAACGCAACCAGTTCCTCGCCGGTAAGGCGCGAGGCGTGGCCACGGCCAAGGGGGGGGAGTTCAACCCGAAGGGCGGCAGTTTCGTGCACGAGTCGCAGGAGAGCATGCTGCGCAACGCGCCGGCCGACATCCCGGCGCACCTGCTGGCCGCGATGAACTCGTCCTTCGACACGCTCTCCGACGCCGATTTCCTCGCGCTGCACGACTACTTCAGCAGCCCGGCCGGCGCGCTGTACGCCGGGATGCAGCGGCAGAACGTGCACTTCGCACGCAAGGACGAGCGCATCGAAACCAACATGATCGTGCCGATCCGCGGCGTGTACCATCGCAACACCGGTGACACGCCCTACACCACCGCCGGCCTCGACATCTACGCGATGGACAAGTACGGCAACCTGATGGTGCAGTCGTCCGGTGCGTTTCACGGCGCGGGGCACAATGCGGCACAGTACAACCACTCGAGCCTGAACGCCGGCAACGACGTGATCTGTGCGGGCACCTGCGTGATCCAGAACGGCGTGATCCAGCACATCGACAATGAGAGCGGGCACTACAAGCCGGGGCGCGCCCAGATGCACGCGCTCGTGCGGGTGCTCAAGGACGACGACATGGCGGACCTGACCTTTGCGACGCTGAAGATCAAGTCCGCGGCCGGGGACCAGTACTTTCGCGGGCTGGCCATCAACACGTTCTACGCGAACTACAGCGCGGTGGGGACCCCCAACTGAGGCACGCCGCTCGCGCACCGTTGCTGAACGCGGCTGCGGCTGACAGTTCGCGCTGACGCACCACGTCCCCGGCGCGATCACGTCGGAACGCCATCGCGCCCGGCCACTCGGGGGTACATTCCGGGTTCGCAGCCGAACCACCTCGAATCCGTGACCACCCGGTCCCAGATGCTCACGCGCCATCCGACCAGCGCCGGCCTGCTCGTCCGTCGCCTTCTGGTGCTGCTGACGACCTACACGCTGGTGCGTCTCGCCTTCATGGCCGCGCACCCGGCGCTGTTCGCCGACGCATCATGGTCCACGATCTCGGCCGCATTCCTGCATGGCATGCGCTTCGACCTGTCGGCGATCGCCTACACCAACATCCCGTTCGTGCTGCTGGCGCTGACGCCGGCGCAGTGGCAGTCGCGCCCGTCGGTGGCGCGCAGCACGACCGCGGGCTTCCTGCTCGTGAATGCGACGGCGATCACGCTCATGATGGGTGACATCGCCTACTACGACTTCACGGGGACGCGCATCACCTTCGAGCTGCTCGACTTCAAGGCCGAGGCCACCAACCAGCTCGACCAGCTGCTCCTCAACTACTGGCCGTTCACGCTCGTGACACTCGGACTGGTGGGTGGACTGGTCCTGCTGCTGCCCCGGGCACGCGGGCCGCTGCGGTCGCTCCGGCGGACGACCGCGTGGCCGATCGCGCTCCTGCTCGTGGGCGGCACGGTGCTCGCCGCGCGCGGCAGCGTGGGGCGCAAGCCGCTCAACCCGATCCACGCGTTCACCAGCGGCGACCACGAACTCGGCATGCTCGCACTCAACAGCGTGTTCTCGCTGCTGCAGAGTCCGCTGCGTTCCGAGGTGCAGCCGGTCACCTTCTACCGCACGGACGATGACGCCGAGCGCGTGCTCGAGGCGCCCTTCGGGTTTGCCGCCCACCGAACGACGCCCCCGCCCAACGTGGTGATCCTCATTCTCGAGTCCTTTGCGACCGAGTTCTGGGGCGCGGCCGGCAATCGCGAGGGCCTCACGCCCTTCCTCGATTCCCTGGCGCCGCAGGGGCTGTTCTTCCGGCACAACTACAGCAACGGTCGCCGCTCCATCGACGCGCTGCCGAGCATCCTGCTGGGGGTGCCCCTGCTGATGACGCGTTCCATTGCGCGCTCGCCGTTCCAGGGCAACGAGTGGGTGGGGCTTGGCCACCTGATGGAGCGCGCCGGCTATCACACGTCGATGTTCCACGGTGCCCCCACGGGCACGATGTACTTCGACGCCATCGCGCGCATGGCCGGCATCCGCGAGTTCTACGCGATGGAGCGCTATCCGGCCGAGTGGCGGGAGCGCGACTTCGACGGACACTGGGGGCTGTACGACGAGCCCTTCCTGCGCTTCGCCGCCGACGAGCTCGGACGCCTGCCGCAGCCCTTCTTTTCCACGCTCTTCACGATCAGCACGCATCAGCCGTATCGCGTGCCGCCGCACCTCATGGACTCGTTGCCGGCGGGCACGCAGGCGATTCATCGCAGTGTGCGATACGTAGACCAGTCGCTTGGGCGCTTCTTCGCGACGGCGCGCACGCAGCCGTGGTTCGACAACACCCTGTTCGTGATCACCGGCGACCACACGCAGAGCGTGCGCGGTCCCGCCTTCGAGACTCCGCTGGGCCGCTACATGGTACCGCTGCTGCTCTATCACCCCGGCCGCGCGCTTCCGCCGGTGGACCCGCGCCGGATCACCCAGCACGTGGACATCCTGCCCACGCTGCTCGACGTCGTCGGCATCGCGCCCGGTGCGATCCCGCGCTTTGGACGCTCCGTGTTCTCACCGGTCGACGGCGAGGCGATCCTCGGCGCCGATGGCTACTACTGGCTCGTGCGGCGCGACGGCGTGGTGCAACGCACGCCGACCGGGGCGGAAGCGATGTTCCCCTACGCTGCCGAGGCCTCGCTCACCGCAGCCGGGCGTGTGGCGCCGTCGCCCCTGACGTCGCGGCTGCATGCGCATGTGCAGCACTACAACAACTCGCTGCTGCAGAACTCGTTCTACCGCGAGCCGGCGGGCGGCGCGCGCGGGACGGCACAGTAGGGAGCGGACACGCTCCTGCCCGAGCGGCCTCTCGAGCCGATCATCGGCGAGAGGCGCTGTCACACGTGCTGGTCGATCAGGATCGGGTTGCCGTCCGGGTCGACCAGCGTGATGAACGCCGGCCCGGTGGTGGACGCATCGGCGGTCTGCTCGAGGGCAAGGCCCTGCTCCTCGAGCCGGCGCTGGATGCTCCGCACATCCTCGAACTCGGGGAGTGGCTGCGCCTCGCTGTCCCACCCCGGGTTGAAGGTGAGCGCGTTCCGCTCGAACATTCCCTGGAACAGCCCGATCAACGTCGTGCCGTTCTTCATGATGAGCCAGCGTTGGTCCTCGTTGCCGCCGAAGACCGTGAATCCGAGCGCCTCGTAGAACGCTCGTGAGGCCGCGATGTCCTTCACGGCCAGGCTGATCGAGAATGCGCCGAGCTGCATGTGCATCTCCGTGAGGGGTGATTCGGCGAATGTGCAGCGCGACCCTGCGCGCGTCGAGATGAGCGACTCATGAGCAGGCGCTCATGATCGCGGGCGGATCGCTGGGCCGAGGCACCACGGGGCGCTACCGGTGGACGCTGCGTTGACATCGACGTGTGCAACCTGCAGACTCGGCCATGCCCGACATGGCGTCGTGCCACTCCCCCCGACATCCGAGGCGCATGATGCAGACGCGCGAGATCAACCCGACCGACTGGCTCCAGGGCTTCAACATCAACCACGGCATCGAGGTGACCGGCGGACAGCGCGTGCTGTACCTCTCCGGCCAGACCGCGAACGCGGCCGACGGATCACCGATGCACGCCGGTGACATCGTTGCGCAGTTCCAGCTCGCGTGGTCGAACCTCAAGGACGCCCTGACGGCGGCCGGCATGACCCCATCGAACATCGTGCGCCTCAACATGTACACCACCGACATGGACGCTTTCATGGCGGCCGTCGGCGAGCTCGTGCCGATCTATGCAGCGGACGGCTGCAAGCCCGCGTGCACGCTACTGGGTGTGCAGCGGCTGTTCGAACCCGAGCTCATGATCGAGCTGGAGGCCACCGCCGTGGCGTGACGCGCGCGCAGCCACCCTCGGCCCGGCGCCCTTCACGAGCAGCCACAGCGTGAACGCCAGTTCACCCGGCACAGCCGTGGCCACGACGACCGTATCGAGCAGCGGCGCCCACGCGGGCACCAGCAGCACCCCGAAGCTCTGCGCGAGGTAGCCGGCACCGGCCACGAAGAGCAGCACGCCGATCCAGCGCGGAAGGAACGTGGAGCGGTACACGAGCCACGCGAGCAGGAGCACGTGCAGTCCGAAGAAGAGCCCCCACACGAGGATCATCGCGCCGTTGGCCTGCTGGAAGAGGTGCAGGAGCGCGTCCCGCTGCGCCGGCGCGAACGCGTCCAGTGCCCCACCGCTCACGGCGCCGAGCACCAGCGCGCTCGTGAGCAGGTTGGCCCCCTGCAGCACCGCCTCACCGAAGCGGGCGAGCGACGCCGAGAACGCGATGGCCACGTTCACGCCGCGGAACATCACGTAGAGCAGTCCCGAGAGCAGCACCTCGATGAGGAAGATCACGGCCTCGATGCCCATGCCCGTGCGATAGCCGTCGCCGAGGGCGCGGACGTTCGCGGCTGTGGCCGCCGCATCGTCGGGCACGAGCACGGCCCCTTTCCCGCCCAGAAAGACGAGTGGGCCAAGCACGAAGAGCACCACATAGAGCACGCCTACGAGGCGCGCGTACCGGTTCGGTTCCGGGGATGTCATGCGATGCTCCGGCTCAGGGGACGAGGACGAGGCCGCCGGCACCGTCACCGCGACCGGCCCGTTCGATGGCGTCGCTGGCGGCGTCGAGCGAGACGGGGGATTGCACGATCGGTGTGAGCACCCCGCGCGCCATCAGGTCGCCGAGCGCGACCAGGTCATCGTGGTTCGGCTGTGAGAGCAAGCCGATGATGCGATGCCGCACCACGCGGTCGAGCAGCATGGCCCACACCGTGCGCTCGAAGCCCATGGTCCACCGGCCACCGCTGCCCCCCACGATCACCAGGGTGCCGGTGGGCGTGAGCACGCGCCGCAGGGCCGTCACGGACCGGTTCCCGGCGAGGTCGAACACCGCATCGTACGGCGCGTCGGCAACGTCGATGTCCTCGCGGGTGTAGTCGATCACGGCATCGGCGCCGAGGTCACGCAGTCGCGTGAGGTTGCGCGTGCTGGCAACGCCCGTGACGTGGGCGCCCTCGCTCTTGGCGATCTGCACCAGATACGATCCCACGCCACCCGAGGCGCCCACCACCAGCACGCGCTGCCCCGCGACCACACCCGCCGCGCGAATCGCCTGCAGCGCCGCCGTGCCGGGAATCGGCGCCGACGCGGCCTGTGCAAAGGAGACCACATCCGGCTTGCGCGCCAGCGCGTCGAGCGGCACCGCCACGTGCTCGGCGAAACTCCCGGCGTGCTGACCGAACACCGCATCGCCAACCTGCAGGTCGGTGGCGTCGTCGGGCAGCGACTCGATGACGCCGGCGAACTGCAGGCCGGCAATCGGCGCCGCGGGCCGCCGGAGTCCGTACGACGGGCGAGCGATGAGCGGCAGTCCGCGCGTGATGAGCCAGTTGCCCTTGGCGATGCCCGCCGCCTTCACCCGCACGAGCGCTTCGCCGGGCGCGGGCGCGGGCGTCGGAACCTCGCGGACGGCCAGCACCTCCGGTGCGGGGCCAAAGGCAGAGTGCACGAGTGCGCGCATGGGGGCATTCCCTCCGGGCAGGGTGAAGATTACAGTGTAAGCCTACGCAGTCATCATAGGCTTACAGTGTAATCCCGTCAAGGGAGAGGTTCTCGTGGGTGCCCAGCCGCAGCGTCGTCCCCTCTCGCGCGACCGCATCCTCGACGCAGCGCTCGCGCTCGCCGATGCCGAGGGGCTCGAGGCGATCACGATGCGTCGCATCGGCCGAGCGATGGGCGTCGAAGCGATGTCCCTCTACAAGCACGTCGCCGACAAGGACGACATCCTGGACGGCCTCGTCGATCGCGTGCTCGAGGCCATCGAACTCCCGGCGCCCGACGATCCGTGGCGCGAGGCGATGCACCGCCGCGCGCGCTCGGCGCGCGAGGTCTTCTCCCGACACCCGTGGGCCATCGGGCTGCTCGAGTCGCGGGCGGCGAACTCCAGCCCCCGCCGCCTCGCCTACTTCGACACCATCCTCGGCATCCTGCGCCACGCGGGCTTTCCGAACGAGCTCGCGATGCGCGGCTTCTCGATGCTCGACGCGTACATCTTCGGGTACATCCTGCAGGAGCACCGTCTCGCCTTCCGCGACGACGCGAGCCTGCAGGCCGTGGGCGAGGACCTGCTCCGGCAGATGGCCGATCGCTATCCGCACCTGACCGCGGTGACCCGGGACGTGCTCGCGTCGGGCTTCGACCACGCCGCGGAGTTCGCGTTCGGCGTGGAGCTCATCCTGGAGGGGCTCGCGCGGCGGTTGGCGTCAAGCAAGGGGTGAGCGCGCTGAGCGCCCCGTCACGCGCGCTGACGCACCGGCCGCACGAACAGGGTGATGGCGGCACCGACCGCGAGCAGCCCCGCGAGCAGCTGCAGCGGCAGGTCGTAGGCGCGGGTCGGGTCGGTGCCGGCACCCGACCGCGCACGCGCCGCGAGCTCCGTGATGAGCAGCGGGCCGGCGATGGCCGCCACACTCCACGCCGTGAGCACCGCGCCGTGGATCGCGCCCACGAAGCGGGTGCCGAACACGTCCGCGAGATACGCCGGAATGGTGGCGAAGCCGCCGCCATACATGGTGAAGATCGCGAAGAGCGTGAGTTGGAACGGCCACCATGCACCCGCCGCGGCGAGACGTGGGATCGCGAGAAACAACACCACCTGCAGCACGAAGAAGAGCAGGTACGTGGCGCGACGCCCGATCCAGTCGCTCGCACTCGCCCACACGAAGCGACCACCGGCGTTGAAGAGGCTGATCACCGACACCACGGCGGCCGCTTCGGCCGGTGAGCGGCCGAAGAGGTCCTGCATCATCGGGGACGCCTGCGCGAGGATGCCGATGCCGGCGGTCACGTTGATGCACAGCATGGCCCACAGCAGCACGAACTGCGGCGTGCGGATGGCTTCGTCGCGCGTGAGCCCGTCCTGCATCCACGATGCCGCGGCGCGACGATCGGCACCCGCCGTCGTGTCTGCCGTCTGGCTGGACGCCGCCGGTCCGCTCCAATCGGCCGGCGGCCGACGCAACAGCTGCGCACCCAGCAGCATGAGCCCCAGATAGCACACGCCGAGCACCATCACCGCCGGCGCGATGCCGATGCGCGCGATCAGTGCCACGTTGAGGTAGCCGGCCACGAACGCGCCGCCGCCGAAGCCCATGATCGCCATGCCGGTGGCCATGCCGCGCCGGTCGGGAAACCAGCGCACCAGCGTGCTCACGGGCGCGATGTAGCCAAGGCCGCACCCGATGCCGCCCACCGCCCCCATGCCCAGCCACACGAGCCAGGGGTTGGCGAGCGCGAGCCCGAGTCCACCGAGCAGCAGGCCGCTGCCGAAGGCCACCGCGGCGGCGCGGGCGGCCACGCGCGGCCCGCGCCGCTCCACCCACGGGCCGAGCAGGGCCGCGCTCAGGCCGAGGATGGCGAGCGCGGTGGTGAACGTGGTGTACGGCGGCAGCAGCCACCACGGCGCGTCCGGGAAGAGCGCCTGCACGGGGCGGTTGAAGGTGCTCCAGGCGTACACGGAGCCGATGGCGAGGTGCACGAGCACCGCACCGATCGGCACGAGCCAGCGACGTTCGGAGGAGGACATGTCGGGTGGATGCGGGGAGAGACGACGGCGCGTCTGCAACGGCTCAGGCCGGCTCGAGGTGTCCGGAGTGTGCGCGCCGACATTGCGGTCGTCCCGTCACGCGCTTCCATTCCAACCCGTGCGGCACCAGCCGCGCCGCACGACCCCGTCCCTTGCCCCTCCGCATCATGACGTTCCTGCTCCTGTCGCTGGCCCTGATCCAGCCGCCCGCGGCGGCCGCCCAGCCCACCGTGGCACCCGTCGCCCGAGTCGTCGTCACCCCCGCGCAGCCCACGGTCGTTGCCGGCGACTCGATCCGCCTCGCGGGTCAGGCGCTGGACGCGAACGGCCGGCCCACCGCGGCGGCCGTGCTCTACAACCTCACGGCGGGCCGCTTCGAGGGCACCGTCAGTCGCGACGGCTGGGTGACCGGCGGGTCGCCCGCCACGCTCGTGGTGACGGTGTCCGCGGTGCAGCCGGGCCGCGCGCCGGTCACCGAGCGCGTGGAGGTGCGCGTCGTCGCCGGGCCGGCCGTGCGTGTGGCCGTCGAGCCGCGACTCGGCACACTGGTCGCCGGCCAGTCGGTGCCGCTCGTCGCGAAGGGGATCTCGCAGCAGGGGGACGCCGGCCCCGCGGCCGTGCTGTGGAAGAGCGCGAACCCGCGCGTGGCCCGCGTGAGCCCCGGCGGCGTCGTGACTGCCGTCGCCGCGGGCAGGACCACGCTCACGGCATCGGTCGGCGGCGCGTCGGCCACGGTGCCGGTGGAGGTCGTGGCGGGTGCGGTGAGCCGCGCAACGCTCACCCCCTCGGCCACGCGCGTTCGGCAGGGTGACGTGGTGCGGCTCGCGTTCAGCGCGACGATCGGTGGCGTGGCGCGCACGTCGCTCTCCCCCGTGTACACCATGTCGGGCGGCAACGGCCAGATCGATCCCGACGGCCGCTTCGTGGCGTACGCCGAGGGCACCTACGTGCTGCAGGCCACGGCCGGCCCGGCAACGGCGAGCACGGTGATCACCGTGACCGAGCGCGACGTCGGGCAGCAGTTCGAGCTGCTCGGCAAGGTGGTACGCTCGCGCTTCACGACCGAGGAAGTGTGGGTGCACCCCAACGGCAAGGTCGCCTACCTCGGCTCCGGCAGCGGCGGCGACGTGGCCTACGTGATCGACGTGAGCGACCCGGCGAACCCGGTGGTCGCGGACTCGCTGGTCACGAACACGCGGCGCGTGAACGACCTCATGACCGATGCGGAGGGGAAGATCCTCGTGCACACGCGCGAGGGCGCGTCGGACCGCAAGAACGGCATCGTGATCTACACGCTGGAGGACCCGCTGCACCCCAAGAAGGTGAGCGAGTTCACCGAGACGGTGACGGCGGGCGTGCACTCGAGCTTCGTGTACCGCGACCCGAAGACGCGCCAGCTCAACGTCTTCCTCACGAACGACGGCACCGGCGCCCTGCACGTGATCAACCTCGACGACCCCGCGAATCCGAAGGAGCTCGCGGTGTGGAAGACGCCGCGCATCGACGCGGGCCGCTCGCTGCACGACATCGACGTGCAGGACGGGCTGCTCTACGGCTCGTGGTGGAACGACGGACTCGTCATCCTCGACGTGGGGAACGGCATCAAGGGTGGCTCGCCGTCCAACCCGCAGTTCGTGTCGCAGTACAAGTACGACCTCGACAAGCTGTACAAGCGCGTGGAGCTCAAGGGCGGCCCGGGATACATTCGCGGCACGCACACCGCATGGCGCCACCGTGACTACGTGTTCATCGCCGACGAAGTGTTCAGCGCCGGCTTCCGCCAGGAAGGGCGCAGCGAGCTCGAGCAGGCGTGGGGGCGGATGCAGGTGATCGACGTGTCGGACATCACGCAGCCGAAGGCGGTGGCCTGGTGGGAGCCGGACTACGGCGGCGTGCACAACGTGTGGGCGCGGGCCGACACGCTCTACATCGGCGCCTACAACGGCGGCTTTCACGCGCTCGACATCACCGGCGAACTGCGCGGCGACCTCAAGGCGCAGAACCGCAGCATCGCGACGTTCCGTCCGTCCGACCCCAACGGGCACGTGCCCAACGCCACGATGACCTGGGGCGTGGTGGTGAAGGACGACCGCATCTACATCAACGACATGAATGCGGGGCTGTTCATCGGGCGGATCACGCCGAAGCCGGGGCGGTACGTTCCGTGACGGGGTGCCTGTCATGACGCGACGCGTCCCCTTGCTGACGACTGCGCGCGTGCTGAGTGCTCTCGTGCTGAGCGCTCTCGTGCTGAGTGCGGGCCCGCTCGCCGAGCGCGCCGCGGCGCAGGCACCGGCGCCACCCGCGCGCACGTACGACGTGATCGTGGGCGCCGAAGCGGTGGACCGGATGCAGTTGGTGCGCTTCGGACCCGACGGCGCGTCGGTGGTGCGCGAACGCACGATCGGACGCAATGGCGTGGACCCCGACGGACCGCACGGTGTCGCGGTGTCGCCGGATGGTCGGCACTACTACGTGAGCACCGCGCACGGTGTCCCCAACGGCGTGCTGTGGAAGCTGGAGACGGAAAGCGACAAGGTGGTCGCCCAGGTCGAGCTCGGCCCGTTTCCCGCGACGCTGCAGGTGAGCGCCGATGGCGAGTACGCCTGGGTGGTGAACTTCAACCTGCACGGCGAGATGGTGCCGTCGAGCGTATCGGTGGTGGGCACGCGCGACATGCTGGAGCTCACGCGCATCCCCACCTGCACGATGCCGCACGGCTCGCGGATGTCTCCGGACGGGCGACACCACTGGTCGGTGTGCATGATGGACGACGTGCTGGTCGACATCGACGCGTACACCTTCGAGGTGGCGCGCCACTTCACGCTCGCCAAGGGCACGGAGCGGGGCATGGCCGGCACGCCGCCGCAGCGCAGTGGCGCGATGGCGCACGATCACGCCGGGCACGGCATGGAGCCGCCGACACACGGCGACGTGAACTGCTCGCCCACCTGGGCGCAGCCCTCGCGCGACGGGCGCACCGTGTGGGTGGCATGCAACCGCGCGTCGGAGCTGGTGGAGATCGACGTCGCCTCGTGGACGATGCGCCGACGCCTCCCCACCGGCGCGGGCACGTACAACCTCGCCACCACGCACGACGGCCGGCTGCTCGTGGGCACCAACAAGCGCGACCAGTCGGTGAGCATCCACGATGCCGTCACCGGTGCCGAACTCGCGCGCGTGCCCACGTCGCGGCGCGTGCCGAGCGGGCTCGTGGTCTCGCCGGACGACCGCTACGTGTTCGTGTCGTGTGAAGGCGTGGGCTCGGAGCCCGGCGCGGTGGACGTGATCGACCTCGTCACGCGCACACGGGTTGCGTCGGTGGACGTGGGGCAGATGGCCGGCGGCATCGACGTGTGGCGCGTGCGCTGAGCGGGCGCAGCTGGGTGCGGGGACAGCGATCCGATCGGATCGCGGCCTCGCGACCGGCCGGCCGGACCGCACGCTCTTCACGCTCCACTACGACGACGAACCCGCCAGTTGAACCAGAAGAGCACGGCAATGAGGAACGCCGGCCCGGCGATGGTCGCGCACCAGAGCAGTCGCGTGGCGAGAGGCGGCACGTCCCTGGCCATCGCCCACGCGACGTAGGCTGCGCCTGCTGCGGCAAAGAGCACCGTGCCGATCCACTCGCGGCGCCAGGCAAGCGCCAGGCACGCCGCGAGCACGACGTTGGGGATCAGGTGCATGGCGAGCGCGACCGCCGTCTCCGCCGCGCCGCGTCCCTCGCTGAAGACATCGAGGGCGAAGATGCCGAGGAAGGCGATGAACGCCATCGCGAGCACGCGGGGCGCCCAATACAGCACCGTGCGAGTCTGAGGTGGCATGCGGTCCGTCCGGGATGCGGGGGCGCGAGTCGCTCGGCTGCCTTCACTCTCTACCGGCCGTTCTCCGTCATGGTTTCACGCGTGACTTGCGCTGCGGGTGTCCTTTGGGAGCAATGGCGGGGCGCCGGCGGCACGCGGCCAGCGCGTCTCGCACCGGATCGGCAATGCAGGCTGCTCCCTGCGGCAGGCAGGTGGCGCGCGGATCGGGTCATGAACGCAGCGTGGATCGACGGCGCGCGGGACGCAGGCCAACGGAGACCTCGGTCGCGGAGGTCGCTGCCACGTCACAGCTTGGACTCGTGCGGTCGGCTTCGCCGAACATCGATGCCGGCATACACCACGCCGACGGCGATGCCCAGGACCGCGAGCGCGGTGGCGGTCCAGAACAGTGCCGGGCGGGGCGACGGCCCCATCACCGTGGATGTTCCGGTGACGAAGTCGTACAGGGAAACGACGAGTTGCCCGGCTGCCGTCAAGCTGAGCCCGAACAGGAGCGCATTGCGTCGTCGCTCGGCGCTCACCCGATACTGGTCCAGACGGTTGGATATGTAGTTCACGTAGGTGTCACATCGATCGATGAGGTCTCTCACGTCAGACGCGATTCCCCACGAGTCGAGGGCGGCATCGAAGACCCTTCCCTCGCCATCGACCAGTCCGCGTCGCTGGCGCTGGAGGTATCCGCCGAGCTCACGCGCCTTCAGGGCAATGTCGGCGATCTCCGTGGCAACACGTGACTGTGCGCGCATGTCGCGCTCGATGCGAGACGACTTCCGGGCAGCGCGGAGCAGTCGCACGAGATCCGCCGATACCTGTTCGTTGGCGATCCAGGTCTGTGTCGCGACGAACAGCCCGTTGGTGAACGACCGGAGGTGGTCCGGGCGTGCGCCGCTGAGCGAGCTGAATCCGTCGGCCACGACGAACTCGGCGCCCCGGCTGAGCGAGCCCTTCACGCCATACTCGAGTGCAAGGATCGACTCGCTGATCGCCGAGTTGACGGCGATGCGATGCACCCAGAGTGGCGACGCCATCGCCGGCTCCGAAGCGGGAAAGAACTGCGCGGACCATCCGCTCGCAGAGGCCTGAAGCAATTCGGTGCACACACGCAGGCACGTCCGCTCCTGTGCGGGAATGTCAGCGGCCTCCTTGCAGGAACGATCGAAACAGAGCGCACCAACTCCGAGACGGCCAATGTACAGCGTTGCGTTCACGCCATCGTGTTCGACCTCGCAGTGATGCACGATGCCATCGAATGCCGAAGCTCCCGAGGGCGAGCGACGCTCGGAGTCGAGGTCTGTCGTCCCGAGCCCTGGATCAGAGGTGTTCTGCGAGAGCACGGCGTCGATGTCCACCTCCACGCCTGCCAGCCGGAACGGAACAATGAAGCGGACGCTCATTCGCGCGAGCCGATGGCAAAGAGCGCCCACGAGCCCGGCCCGATCCGTTGGGCCGTGTAGTCGGCATCGAGGGCTGCCGCCAGCTCGTCGAACGGGACGAACACGGGTGTGTCCGCATCATGGGAGTAGGCCCACAGCAACCATGATTCAGGCCGCAGCACTCGCAGGAATTCTCCGGGGTGCGGCACGCCATTGAGTGCGAACCCGAAGTCGAATGCGCCCGCAGCGAACGGGAGCGCCGCGTTCGTCGCGACAACGCGCCGGGGAAACCGGACGGGGTCGACCTGGGCGATCATGGCGCGCGTCGCATCGCAGACGACGAGCGTCCGGCCCACACCCGAGACGGCCGCACCGGCGCCCGTGCCGCTGGAGAACTCGATGGCTGAATCCATGCTCGCCCCCGCATTGCGCGCCCACGTGAGGCCCACTGCCAACGGCGAGTTGTACGCGGCGCCGAGCGAGTCGACCCACGCGTTCCAGCTTCCCGCCTGTTCGCCGTACAGGTGCCGGAGCTCCGCGTCGGCATCGACGTCGGTGGACATGAGCCTCCGGACCAGGCGGTTGTGTGGATGCGCGCATCCCCCGAGCGCCGGGAACGGCCCCCCGTCGGCGTCCACCGGTGGCAGCCAGGTCCCGCGGTGTGCGCGGGCACGGCGCCCGTCAGCGCTAGAAGCCTGACGCATCGCTCGACGGGCAGGCACACGCTTGCACGCGCGTCGCGCCGCAGAAGACTCCGGTTCCAGCGCGCATCGGGTCCGGGGTACAGACAGCCTGCCCGACACTGGCATGGATCGCGAGGTGTTTGAGTCTCATCCCGACGGACGAAGGGTTCAGCAGGACGCGCGTCCATTATGCAGCACGAAGTCACTCACCGCAAAGATGCATGGTGCTGGGGGGCGTCGCAGATTACTGAGGAGACTCCGCCTCCTCCAGACGCCGTGACCATGCGAAAGCCGCTGCAATGACCAGGCCCCCGGCCACACCCTGACGTCCGCGCTCTGCCATGCAGCGCGCCATACCTTGGCGCCCGGGCCGCGGAGATGTCGATCAAGCCGTTGCATGACACCGTCTTTGCTGAAGGTGATCGAATACTCTGGGCCAGCACGATTCGTGGATTGTCGAAGGGGCGCTGGTCCGATGGTGCACTGAGGGCGGCCGGCACGATGGCGACGGATCCGGCGAACCGTCGTGCGCGCGCGAACCCCTCGACGTCAACCACCGGCCCGACCTCGTCTCCGCTTGCCGTTCTTCCCGGCATCATCGAGGTTGAGGTGGTTTGCTGATCTCCCTCCCCCTGCCCGACGTCCCATGCCCTTCCGTCGCGCCTGCGTCGCACTGCTGTTCGCCGCGTCGACGCTCTCCACGTCC
>JAABRO010000014.1:0-242 GCA_011390885.1 Gemmatimonas sp.
CCCATCGACTCCGTCGCGTCGCGCACCGTGTGTTCAACCTGTACGGCCCCACGGAGACCACGATCTGGTCCACGGTGCAGGAGATCACCGACGACGAGCCGAGCGTATCGATCGGGCATCCGATCGCCAACACGCGCATCGAGATCGTCGACGCACGCGGCTCGCGTGTCCCGATCGGTGCGCCGGGCGAGCTGCTGGTCGGTGGCGCGGGCCTCGCCATCGGCTATCATGACCGCCCTGCG
>JAABRO010000014.1:252-73486 GCA_011390885.1 Gemmatimonas sp.
ATTCGTGTCGTCACCGGCCGCCCACGGCGCCCGCATGTACCGCACCGGTGACCTGGCGGTGTGGTCGCTCGACGGCACGCTGCGCTGCCTCGGGCGCATCGACACGCAGGTCAAGCTGCGCGGGCATCGCATCGAGCTCGGCGAGATCGAGGCCGCGCTCGAGGCGCTGCCGGCCGTGCGCGAATCGGCCGCGCGGCTCTGGGATGATGGGCAGGGCGACGCCCGCCTGGTGGCCTACGTCGCTCCTGCCCTCGGCGAGACGCTCGATCGCGATGTGGTGCTCGATGCGCTGCGCACGCGCCTCCCGTCGTACATGCTGCCGCAGCACCTCGTGGTGCTCGACGCGCTCCCGCGCACTCCCAACGCCAAGCTCGATCGGGCGGCCCTGCCGTCCCCAGCGGATGGACCGGGATCGGCGCGCGCCGAATCCGCCGATGTCCCGGCCGCGCCTTCGTGGCGCGGGCTGGCGCGGATCGTGGCCGACGTGTGGCAGGAGGTGCTGGGCGTGCCGGTCGCGCGCGGTGATGCGGACTTCTTCGAACTGGGCGGGCACTCGATCCTCGTGGCGCGGGTGATTGCGCGTCTCGAGGATCGGCTCGGCGTGGAGGTCGGCATGCGCCGGCTCTTCGAGCATCCAAGGTTCGAGGCGTTCGTGGAGGCGGTGACGCCACTCGCTGCCGCGAATGAGGCGCCAGCCGCGGAGTCCGGACGCGCGGGGCTGGCAGTGTCTGCGGACGGCGCGCCGTCCGATGCGTCGCAACCCGCCGCTGGACGATGGGGGACCGTCCTGTCGGCGCAGCAGGAGCGGCTCTGGTACCTCGAGCGGGTGGAGCCCGGACTCACCGCGTACGTGCTGCCGGGCGCCTTCCAGCTCGAGGGACCCCTGCACCTCGACGCGCTCGAGGGCGCACTGCGTGACTTCGTGGAGCGCCATGACCTCGGTCGCGTGCACATCGTGACCGACGCTGGGCAGCCACGCCTGGCGTACGCGGATGCCTCGCACTTCTCGTTCCGTGTGATCGAGGCGGCCGACGTCCTGGCCGACCCGACCGATGCGCGAGCACTCGCGCGCTGGATCGAGGAGGCGGGCGACGTGGCCATGTCGCTCGACGAGCCGCCGCTCATCCGGTTCACGCTCGTGCGTGTCCAACCCGCGGTACACGTGCTGCTCCTCGTGGTGCACCACGCCGTCTGGGACGGATGGTGCTTCGACCTGTTCCTGCGTGACGTCGGCGCGTGCTACGCCGCACGGTGCGAGGGGCGCGCGCCCGGGTTGCCGGCGCTCACCACGTCCTACGCGGCGTTCGTCGCACAGCAGCGGGCGCGGCTGGACGGTGCGCGAGGCGAGGCCGGGTTGCGCTTCTGGTCGGAGACACTGTCCGGGACATTGCCGGACCTCGAAGTCATGGGTGACCGGCCGAGGCCCGCGCAGATGACCTACCAGGGCAGCCGCGTGCCATTCTCCCTCGGTGCCGACGGGCTTGCCGGCGTGCGCGCGCTGGCGAAGGCCGAGCACACCACGGTCTTCCTCACCATGCTCGCGGTCTACAAGGTGCTCCTGCACCGCACGACCGGCCAGGAGGACCTGATCGTCGCGGTGCCGGTGCAGGGGCGCGGGCAGCCAGCCTTCGAGGAGGTCGTGGGCTTCTTCGTGAACACGGTGGTGGTGCGGTCGCAACCGAATCCGCGCCTGACCTTCCGCGAGTACCTGCGCGATGTCGCCGCGCGGTTCCTCGGCGCGCTGGAGCACCAGGACACGCCCTTCGAGTGGCTGGTGCGCCGGTTCGGGCGTCGCGATGCGAGTCGCACGCCGATCTTCCAGACGATGTTCACCCACCAGTTCACCGCACGGCGTCACGAGGGCTGGGGTGACGTGCGCATTCGCTCGTTCAACCGCGGGACGCGGTCGGTCACGACGGACATCAGTCTCTGGGTGCGTGAGTACGAGGAGCGCATGGACGGCGGCCTCGACTATCGCACCGACCTGTTCGACGAGGCCTCGGCGGCATCGCTCGCCTCGGCGTACCATCGCCTGCTCGAGGCGGTCGCCCGCAATCCCGACATCGCGCTCGAGGACCTGCCCCTGCTCGATGAGCGCGAGATCCGGTGCGAGACGCGCGAACGACGGGGCCTGGCGTCCACGGCGTCGGGCGAGTGGTCCGCGCTGGCGTGCATCGCTCGACATGCGGCCGAGTCGCCGTCCGCGATCGCCACCGAGGACGGCGACGGACGACTCACCTACGCGGAGCTCGAGTCCATGGCGGCGCACGTCGCTGCCGGGCTCATCGCGCGCGGCGTTGCGCCGGGCGACCCCGTCGTCATGCTCGTGCCGCGCGATCGGCGCCTGCCGGCGCTGCTGCTCGGTGTGTTGCGGGCCGGCGCGGTGTATGTGCCGTTCGACCCGACGTATCCGGTGGAGCGCCTGCGATACATGGCAGAGGACAGTGCGGCGCGCGTTGCCCTCGTCGATGCCGAGACGGCGGAGCTCGCCTCGATCATCGGCCTGCAGCCGGTCGCCGCGGACTCGCTGTGCGACGGATCGGCCGCAGCTGCAGGAGCGGCGGAGCGCTCGATTCGCGACCGCTCGTGGCCCGACGCGTCGGCGCCGGCCTATCGCATCTACACATCGGGGTCGACCGGCCAGCCGAAGGCGGTCGTCGTGTCGCATGGCGCGCTCGACAACTTCCTCCTTGGTACGCGGGATCTGCTGGTGTTGACGCCGAGCGATGCGCTGCTCGCCGTCACGACGGTCTCGTTCGACATCTCGCTGCTCGAACTCCTGTCGCCGCTCGTCGCCGGGGCTCGCGTGTTCATGGCGACCGCCGACGAGGCGATCGATGCCTGGGCCCTGCGCCAGCGACTGCAGCACGATGGTATCACGGTCATGCAGGCCACGCCGGCGACGTGGCGCCTGCTGGTCGACGATGGCTGGTCCGGGGGGCTGCGGCTCGCGATCTGCGGTGGCGAGGCGTTCCCGCGCACCCTGGCCGACGAACTGCTCGCACGGTGCGGCAACGTGTGGAACATGTACGGGCCCACGGAGACGACCATCTGGTCGACGGCGCAGGCGGTCGGACACGGCACGGGTCGCGTGCCGGTCGGCCGGCCGTATCGCAACACCAGCGTGTACGTGCTCGACTCGAGGCAGCGTCCGGTGCCGCAGGGGGTGCCGGGTGAGATCTGGATCGGCGGCGATGGCGTCGCGGTCGGTTACTGGCAGCGCGACGCGCTCACGGGCGAGCGCTTCGTCGCCGATCCATTCGCCGACGCACCCGGGGCACGGATGTATCGCACCGGAGACCTCGGTCGCTGGCGCGCCGATGGAACGCTCGACCATCTCGGTCGCCTCGATCTGCAGGTGAAGGTGCATGGGTATCGTATCGAGCTTGGCGAGGTCGAGGCGGCGCTGGAGTCACTGCCCGACATCCGACAGGCGGCCGTGGACGCACGCGGCGAGGATGCGGACCGTCGCCTCATCGGCTGGGTCACGCTCGCGGAGGGGGTGACGGACCCACCGACGTCGAGCGAGGTGCGTCGCGCGCTGCGCGACCGCCTCCCCGCGCACATGGTGCCGGCGCTGATCGTGACCGTGGCGTCGATGCCGCTCACGCTCAACGGCAAGGTGGACCGGCGGCAGCTGCCCGATCCGATGCAGCAGGCTGCAGTCGGCGGCGCCGAGTATGAGCCGCCGCGCGGCGAGGTGGAGACGGTCATCGCGGAGGAGTGGCAGCGGCTGCTGGGCGTGACACGCATCGGACGGCACGACAACTTCTTCGAGCTCGGGGGACACTCGCTGCTTTCACTGCAGTCCGTCGCGGCGATCGAGCGACGCCTGGGCCGGCGTCTCGATCCGCGACGGTTCTTCTTCTCCACGCTCGCCCAACTCGCCAACTAGCAGATGCTCGAGGCGTTCCGTACGGCCCACCTGCACTGGCAGCGGGCCCGTCACGCGCGACGATTCTTCTCGCGCGGTGACGGGCCGCGCTTCTGCGGTGTCTTCTCGTCGCACGAGCAGGCCGTGGGCGCCGTGCGTGCACCCAAGGAGACGGGCTACGACCACGCGGAGGTGACCGAGGTCAACTTCACGCGCATGTGCGAGGTGGCACCGTGGGATGGGCCCGTGCTTCGCTGGCTCGAGCAGTTGCTGCCGCAGCACTCGGCGGTGCTCGATGCCGGTGGACACATGGGCACCAAGTTCCGTGCCTTCCGCCCCCACCTCCCCGCCATGCGCGGGCGCCGCTGGACCGTGTGGGACGTTCCGCACATGGTGGCCGCCGGTGCCCAGCGCGCGCTTGTCGATGGTCTCTCCGATCTGCACTTCACCAACGATCTTGGCAGCGTCGATCACGAGCACGATCTCTGGCTCACGTCGGGCCTGCTGCAGTATCTCGATCGGCCGTTCCCGTCGCTGCTGTCGGCGGTCCGTCACCCTCCGCGCACACTCATTCTCCACAAGGTCGCGGTCACCGACCATCCGTCCTTCTTCACCCTCGAGAACCTCGGCTACTCGGCGGTGCCTTACCACGTGCGCAACGAGCCGGCATTCGCGGCATCGCTCGCGTCGCTCGGCTACACCGTCCGCGATCGCTGGGAGATCCCGGAGCTGTCGCACCGCATTCCGCATCATCCCGAGGTCGGGGCCACGCGCAGCATCGGGCTGGTCCTCGAGCGTGCGGCTGCCTGAGGAGACGACGGTGAGCCACGCGCGCGCGCGAGGCGCGCGGACGCTTCATCGCTGGCGGGTGCTTGCCGCGGCCGGCCTCCTGCTCCTCCCCCTCCTCCTCGTGCTTCGAGAGCGTCTGATGCCCCGCGATCTCGTCGATGCCGACGACCAGCGTGTGCCCCTGGCCGTGCTCGGCGACTCAGACAGCCATGCCTTCCACGACTCCATCTGGTTTCCGCCGGGGAGCTCGGAGCGGGGCGGGCGCCATCGCTCGATCACCTTCCAATGGACCGAGGTGCTCGCCCGGCTGCGTGACGGCGAAGTCAACCAGGGGCGCTGGGGGGTGTACGGCTCACATCCGCGTGTCGCGCGTGTGGCGTCGTGGGTCGGACTGCCGCTTCGCGCGCCGCGCAAGCAGGACTACGCGTTCAACTTCGCGACGTCCGGTGCGACGTGCGAGCACCTTCTGGCGCCTCGCGGCCAGCTCGCGCAGCTGCTGCGCCTGCTCGAGTCCGCGCCCTCGTACTGGGCGAATGGTGCCGTGGTGATTCGCATCGGCATCAACGATATCGGCACCGGACCGGTCCTTCGCGACATCGCCGCCAACGGATTCCGCGACAGCGCGCGCGCACGGGTCGCGGTGTGCACGAGCGCCATCGAGACGGCCGTGCGCGCGATTCGGCTGGCGAACGCCACGGTGCGCATCGTACTCGTGGGGATCGCAGACAACGCGAACTGGCCCCCGAACTTCGACGACTTTCGCAGTGCCGAGGCGATGCGGAACCTCGGTCTGCATCACGACGCCTACGACGACGTGCTGCGTCGCCTCGCGAGGGAGGTGCGCCATACCTGCTTCCACGACGATCGCGCATGGTTTCGGGACCGGTGGGGGGGGCGCGATCCGGAAGGCGGTCCGGCCTACCGCGCGGTGGAGGTGGGGGGGCTCTCCGTCGGCATGACGCAGGGCGACGGACTCGAACACGCCATCCTGGGCGACGGGCATGCCGGGACGGTGCTGAATACGCTCTGGGCGCGTGAGCTGGTGGCCCTGCTCGGTTCATGTGCGGGGCTGCCGCTGACCCCCATCACGACCACCGAAGTGGACGAGTTCGTGCGCGGTCTGCGCCCGGGTGCGCCGAAGCGCGGGTGATCGTACATCTTTCGAGGACATGACCGCTGCCCCCTCCCGCAACCCCTTCGCCGTCCTCGCGCGCCACCGCGAGTACCGCATCTTCTGGACGGGGCAGACGGCGTCGCTGGTGGGCACCTGGATGCAGTCCATGGCCCAGGGATGGCTCGCGCTCCAGCTGAGCGACAGCGCGCTCGTGGTGGGGCTCGTGGCCGCCATGAACGCCATGCCCATGCTGCTCTTCTCGTTTCACGCCGGCGCACTCGTGGACCGCGGCGACCGGCTGGCCATCGTGACGTGGGCCCAGCGCATCTTCCTGCTCGAGGCCACGGCGCTCTGGCTGCTCACGTGGAGCGGGCTGATCACCGTGCCGCTGCTGCTCGTGCTCGCCGCCGTGCACGGCGCCTGCGCCACGGTGGAGATCCCGGCGCGGCAGAGCTTCGTGTACGAACTCGTGGGACGCGACGACCTGCAGCCGGCCATCGCGCTCAACTCGAGCGGCTTCAACCTCGCGCGCGTGGTGGGACCGGCCATCGGCGGGGTGGTGATCGCAAAGCTCGGTCTCGCGTGGTGCTTCGGCATCAACGCCGTCTCCTACGGCTTCGTGCTCTTCGGACTGCACACCATTGCGAAAGAACGCGTGGCGGCGGCGCACCACACGTTCGAGTTCGCGGTGCAGGCGATCGCGCGCACCGTGCGCGACGCGGTGCACGCCAGCAACGCGAGTGCGATCGAGGGGCTGCGCTACCTGCTGCGACCGGGACTCGTGCGCGACCTGCTCGGCGTGGTCACGGTGGGCGCGATCTTCGGCGGACCGGTGATCCCGCTCATGCCGGTGTTCGCGCGCGAACGGCTCGGCCTGGGTGCCGGCGGCTATGGCACGCTGTTGTCGGCGATCGGCATCGGCGGCGTGATCGGCGCGCTGCTGCTGGCCGGCCCGCTGTCGCAGGCGCGGCGTGGTCGCCTGCTCACCGTGGCCGCGATCGCGTACCCCACGCTGCTGTTCGCGCTGTCGCTGAGTCGCGTGACGTGGGTGGCGCTCGCGGTGCTGCCGTTCGTCGGCATGATGCTGATCGTGTTCAACTCGCTCGCGAACAGCATGCTGCAGCTCCTGGTGGCCGACGAGTATCGCGGTCGACTCATGGCGCTCTACGGGCTGATCATCATCGGGCTGTCGCAGAGCGTGGGCGCGCTCACGGCGGGGGCGATGGCGCGCGCGTTCGGCGTGCAGTGGGCGGTGGGGGGCGGGGCGGTGGTGGTGCTGGGGTATGCGGCGGTGACGCTGAGGCGGCGTCCGGAGCTGCGGCGCAGTTGAACCCTCGCCCTCGCACCTCTCGCCTGCGACCTTATGCCCGATTGACGCGATGATCGCTCGGCGATCGGAACGCGGCGCGACCGTCACACTCAAGGGGTCAACCGGTACAAGGCGGGAGGCTCGAACGTTTCCGTATGGGCCTTGACTCGTCCGACTCAGGTATGCCCACGATGCTCCCCCTCCCATCCTCATTCGTGGCTCGACGGTGAACAGTCCCGGTGCGTCTCGGCTCCGCGGCATCGACGCCGCACGGGGTGCGGCGATGCTGTTCGTCTGCCTGTCGCACTTCGCCCTCGAGTACTTCCGGCCGTTCCCCGACCGGCCAGAGGGATCCTGGCTGCTGCTGATCTCCCTTGTTGCCAGCCCGACCTTCATGCTCGTGAGCGGCATGATGGCCGGCCTGCTGGCCACGACCAAGGGGGCCCGGTTCGCCGGGACGCGCTCGTCGCTCGCCAGCCGCGGAATCTTCCTGCTGACTGTCGGCCACCTCCTCATCGTGCTTGCGTGCGTGCCGCGCTATGGTCTTGCAGATGCCGTCTGGCGAGGCTTCATCACGGACGCGATCGGTGCCGCCATCATCATCGGCCCATGGCTCGTCGTCCGTTTCGGGCGCACCGCTCGACTGATGCTTGCGCTGGCGCTGTACTCTGCGGCGACGCTGCTCGCCGCCGTCTGGCTGCCGGAGAGCGATCTGATTGCGGTCCTCCGATATGTCCTCGTGGGGCCGTTCGCCGGGCGCGTCGAGCACGCGAACTTTCCGGTGTTGCAGTGGCTCTCGGTGTACGTCGCCGGCACGGTGCTCGGTGGACTTCTCGGTGACGTACGGCAGGACGAGCGGCGACGTACATCGTTCGATCGGTCACTGGCGCTGATCGGCGTTGCGGCGGTCGTGCTCGCCGTCTCGCTGAAGATGGGGTATTGGGTGGTCCGGGATGCGGGCCTTGCCGGCGACGCGAATGCATTCGTGTATGCACTCTCTTCGCCCAGCCAGAAGTTCCCGCCTGGTCCGGTCTACCTGATGCTTTTCGGAGGCGCCGGGCTGGTCCTGACGGCGTGCATGTTGATGCTCGACCGACGCGGCGCATTCGTCCCGGTGCTGGAGTGGCTCGCAGTCTTTGGCCGCGCCTCACTTTTCGTCTTTCTGCTGCAGTTCTATGTCTACTATGTTGGGGTGTACCTGCTCGCGCTTCCTTTCTCATGGCTGTGGCCGCTGTACTACGGCCTGACCATCTGGGTCTTGCACCTGGCTGGTCGCTGGTGGCTTGATCGCGGCTACAACCGCTGGTTCGACGTTCGTCTCTGGTTCGAGAAACCGCGAGAGACAGGGTCCTGACTCTCGGCCGCGAGCTTGCAGATTCGCCGCTCCGAGTACTGCGTGCTCATGGCTACCGGATTGCTGCCCCGCCCGGCCCAACTTGCCCGCGCTCACCCCCGAGACTCCCCGTCGTTCACCGCGATGAGTGCAACGGCAGTCACTCGTTCGCCGCACCAGGCCGCCGGGAAGCCGCACACGTACAGCAGATTGGGATGCGCTCTCCGTTCGCACTCGGGCGCGGAGGAGTCGCCGAGCAAGTCCGGTTCTCCGCACGCTCGACCACCGGCACGGGCTCGCTGCAGGGCGGCGACACGGAGCTCTCCAGCGAAGCGACCGTGACCGTGAGCGTGCAGGAGCGCCCAACGGTCGTTTCGGCGCTGATGATGTGCTGGTTCGACGGCGTCAGGTCACGTGCAGCACCAGTCCGCGCAGTTTGTCCACCCAGAGACACGTAACCAGCGGCGCAATGGCGATCGGCATCGGCGGCGTGATCGACGTGCTGCTGCTCGCCGGCCCGCTGTCGCAGGCGCGGCGCGGTCGCCTGCGCACCGCGGGCGCCGCCGCGCGCGCGTTGAGCGTACGGTGGGCGGTCGGCGTAGGAGCGGTGGTGGTGCTGGGGTATGCCGCCCTGACCCTGCACCGCCGCCCCGAGCTGCGCCGCAGTTAGACCCCCGAGGCTCGCGGCTCGCCGCTTCTCGCTCTGGTCCGTTTGGCGAGATGCCGACCGCGTGGGCGGTGCCCGGTACGGGCATCGCGCAGCACGGACCCGAGCGGTCGGCGGCGAGCCGCGAGTCTCGTGGGGTCAACTGCGTCCCGTCGCTGGCGAGATCCTGCGCGGCGCCATAGCATCGGCACATGCCGGCCTTCCCCACCATGCGCGCCCAGCTGCAGGCCGCCGTCGAGCCGCACACGCGCTACACCCTCGACTCGCTCGCCATTCGCGACGGCACCGAGTCCGTCGCGCGCGGCCGCATCACCGTGTCCGAGCAGGCACAGTTCTCCGTGCGCACCAGCACTGGTGCCGGCGCGCTCCCCGCCGGCATTCCGACGCGCCCCAGCGAGGCTGCGGTCAACGCCAGCGCGCAGGAGCACGCGCAGGCACTCAAGGCGGCCGTGACCGCGCGCCTCACCCGCTGGGCCGCCGGCCAGCCGCTCGACGCATCGCTTTCCACGAGTGATTGCTGGGACGGGGCGACCGCGTTCGGCACCACGCGCACCTGCAGCGGGTGCAACGGCGCGAAGCAGCTCACCTGCAACGGCTGCGGCGGACGCGGCCAGACGCGCTGCACGGCGTGCGACGGCGGCGGCTCGGCGCGCTGTTCCTCGTGCTCCGGTGGACGCGTGGCCTGTTCGTCGTGCGGCGGGCAGCGTGGCCGCAACGTGCAGACCGGCAGCGACGGGTCGTTCCGCTGGGAGCAGTGCTATGCCTGCAGCGGCTCGGGGCAGCAGAACTGCGGCCAGTGCCGCGGGAGCGGACGACGCACGTGCATGATGTGCTCCTTCGGCAACGTGCGCTGCGCGCGTTGCGGCGGCAGTGGACGCATCGACTGCAGCAGCTGCAGTGCGACCGGTGCCACGCACATGATCGCGCGCACGGAGTGCTCGGTCACGCACCAGCTCGTTTTCTCGCACGCCCTCTCCGACCAGCAGGTGGCCACCGAATTCGGTGCGCTGTCCACTCGTGCGATGATGGCGCTGTGCGACGTGACGCCGCGCGAACCGTCAGTGCAGGGCACGCAGGTGGTGCGCAGCTACGATCTCACGCTGCCGGTGGCCGAGCTGTTCGTGACGGTGGCGGGCGAGGAGCTGCGGCTGCTCGGGCTCGGTCCCGACGCCGCGATCCGCGACTATCGCAACGTGGTGGGCCGGCTGCTCGAGCACGACGTGCATGCGCTGCGCGCTGCGCGCGCCGGCCATCCGTGGTTCGTGCTCGCACCGAGCGTGGCGCTGGAGCGCGCGCTCGAGGTGGTGCTCGATTCCGAGGCCAACCAGGCCATCCTCGACGCGAAGCACGGCGGACGCGGTCCCGCGGAGCGCACCCCGGCCGCGATCGCCGCTGCGTCGCAGGGTTCGGTGTCAGCCGGCTACGTGCAGGCGCTCGACCTCGAGTTCACCGCATCGCTCCGCCGCGCCGTGCTGGGCCCGCTCGGCATCCCGATGGTGAGCGCGGCCGCGGGTGCGTCGGTGCTCGCGTTCGGCCTCGCGCACGTCGTGGCGCGCGTGATCGGGTTCCACCCGGCGTTCGGACCGACACAAATGGGGATCCTGTGCATCCTGGCCGCGACCGGCGGCGCAGAGTGGTGGGCACGGCAGCGGCTGGCGTCGCAGTTCGACGGCCCGAGCTGGACGCGCATGACGCCGCTGATCGGGAAGCTGGGCATCGGCTGGATGCTGCGCGGGGCGGCCGTGGGGGCCGGGCTCTCGGCGTGGGCCGGGTTGTGGCAGCTGTTCGGTGCGCCGAGGTGAGCTGCAGTCGAACGCACGAGCCTCGAAGCTCGAGGCTTCTCGCTCGGGTCCGCGCTGCGCGATGTTCGCCCGGAGATCGAGACCGACTGGACAGATCGCGCAGCACGGACCCGAGGAAAAGAGCCTCGAGCCTCGTGGGTTCAACGACCTCAGATCACGTTCAGCACCAACCCCTTCAGCAGCCCCACCCCGAAATACGCCACCAGCGGGGAAACGTCGATCGGCCCGATCGTCGGAATGATCCGACGCAGCGGCTCCATGAACGGATCGGTGATCACGAAGGCCCACCGCCAGAGTTTCTTGTAGCGCGACCCGCCCACCCAGCTCGAGATCACGCGCGCGATGATCGCGAACTGCACCACCGAGAAGCTCCACGCCACGAGCAGTCGCACGATGCCGCGCACGCCACCGGCCGCGGCGGCGTCGGCCATGAGCAGCTGACGGATCACGAACTGCAGCGCCGAGATGAGCAGCAGTCCGCCCACCACCACGGCGGCCAGCGTCCACCAGGGTGCGTGCGCCGGCTGCCCGCCGGCCATGAGCAGGCGCTTCTCGGCGGGCTCGAAGAGCGGGTCGATCTTCTGGCGCGTGAGGCGGCCGAGCCCCGAGAACGGGGAGAGCCGGCGCGTGGCCGTGGCCCACGAGGCGAGGGCGCCGAGTCCGGTGACGACGGCAACGCCGAGCACCAGTGGACGCACGACGGCGAGGAGGACGGCGAGGCCTTCGATCAGGGGGCGCATGCCCTCAATACTCGTTGGCGCGCCTCCGGGGTTCAACCGTCGACGGCTGATCGACCGCTGGTCCCGGTGCGCGCGGTATCGCCCGTGAGGCACCCCCGCCGCAGCGGACACTCCCCGCACTTCGCCACGCGCGCCGTGCACACCAGCGCCCCGAGCTCCATGATCGCCTGGTTGTGTGTCCACGCCGCCTTGCCGGTGCGCGGCATGACGGCCTCCGCGAGCGCCCACGCGATGCGCTGGCCGAGGCCGCTCTTGGGCGAGTGCCCCGGCGCGTAGAGCCGCAGCAGCACGCGGGCCACGTTGGTGTCCACGAGCGGCGCGCGCTTCTCGTAGGCGAAGCTCGCCACCGCGCCGGCCGTGTAGGCGCCGATCCCCGGGAGCGCGCGCAGCGCCTCCGGGTCCGACGGCAGCGCGTGGTTGGGTTCGCCGTTCGGTGCCACGGTTCGCGCGAGCTGCTGCAGGTTGCGCACGCGCGCGTAGTAGCCGAGCCCCTCCCATGCCTCGCGAACCTGCTTCGGCCGCGCCTTGGCCACGTGGTGCAGCGTGGGGAAGCGCGTGAGCCAGCGCTCGTAGTAGTCGATCACCCGCGAGACCTGCGTCTGCTGCAACATCAGCTCGGACACGAGCACGCGGTACGGATCGCGTGTGCGTCGCCACGGCAGGTCTCGGCCATGTTTGCGGAACCAGGTGCGAAGCCGCGTCATCTGGCGGCGCACGGCGGCCATGTCGAGCGTGGCGACGAGGTCGCGGGCGAGGTCGGCGTGGGTGCGGCGGGGCATGGCGGCGGCAAGGTAACCGCTACGAGTGTCCGAGCGGAGGTGGCGAGTGGAATCAGGGGCTGACAGGAGCGGATGACGCGCGCGGGCACGCCCCGCCGGTGCGCTCCGTCGACATGTCGCGCGTGCTTTCGATCCATCGCGGAGACGGTCGAATGACATGCGTGTCGATCGTTGCAGGGAGCCCCGTTTGCATCTTGCTGCTCGATAACCCAGCCCTTAGGTTTCCAATGCCTGTCGTCTTGCGTGAGGCCGGATTCCGCTTCGTGATCCGTTTCGCGCCACGCGAACACGGTCCGGCTCATCTGCATGTCTTCAAGGGTGGCGGCGAGGTCGTCATCGAACTGACGAATCCGCCCGCGCTCTGCGAAAGCATCGGCCTGAGCCTTTCAGAAGTGCGGACGGCCCTTTCGTTGACGCGTAGACATCGCACTCGACTCCTCGACGCTTGGGAGCGGATCCATGGGGAATGACGCGAACTTCGTGACGCAAGATGAGTTGGATGCCGCCGAAAGTCGCGGGCGGACGCGCCGATCCGCCGGGCCGACAATCGTCTCCGCGTGGTTCGACGTGGATCGGCGGCTGCTCCTCTCGCAGATGCTTGACGGCGTCGTCGTCGGCGTGCCGGTCGACCGCTTCAAGTCGCTCGCAGCGTTCGACGACGACGCGTTGGCTCGGCTCTGCGTGGCGCCGTCCGGTCTCCTGCTTTTCTGGGAAGACCCCGACGCAGACGTCTCGGTGGAGGAGATCCTTGCGCACGCACTCGGAAGTCCCGGAATGCTCCGGGAGCTGGCTCGCACCGCCGGTCGCGTGCGCAGCGAGGCCAAGGCGCGCGCCGCCCGCACGAACGGTGCGCGCGGCGGGCGACCCCGAAAGGTTCCGTGACAGGTTACCCGAAGAACTCCTGATTCGGCCGCCGACGCTCACGCTCGGCCTTGCCGTACCGCCCCGCGTCGCTGCGGCTGATCTTGCGCCGCGCGACGAGCGCCTCGAGCACCAGCTCGCACGCCACCGCGACCAGCGCGGAATCGCCCTTGGGCGCGAGGCCGAGGGCGACCACGGTGTCCACCAGCCCCGGCACCGCGTCGAAGCCCTGGCGCACGAGCGGCGTGGCCGCGTCGTCGCTCACCTGCAGCGCACCACCGCCGTCGAACCACATCACGATCTCGTCGGCGTCCACCTCGCCGGCGCGCGCCTCGAGCGTTTCGTGGCACGCACGGCGAATGAGTTCGTGCGCGATCGCGGTGCCGCCCACCAGCTCGCCTTCGTACTCGAGCTCCATCTTGCCGGTGATCGCGGGGAGCGCCGCGTACACGTCGGCGATGCGCGGCACGATCTCCGACTCGCCCTTCACGATCGCGCGCTGCTCGGCGTTGGAGACCACGTTCTCGAGCACGGTGATCGGCATGCGCTGCGACACGCCACTGCGCTTGTCCACGCGCTTGTCCTCGCGCGCCTCGAACGCGATGCGCTCGACCACCTCGCGCACGAGGTCGGGCACGCGCTGCGGCATCGCGCCACGGTCGGTCCACGCCTCCTGCTGCGTGATGCTCACGCCCAGCTCCACGCTCGATGGGTAGTGCGTCACGATCTCGCTGCCGATGCGGTCCTTGAGCGGCGTGATGATCTTGCCGCGCGCGGTGTAGTCCTCGGGGTTCGCGGTGAAGCAGAGCAGCACGTCGAGCTTGAGGCGCACCGGATAGCCTTTGATCTGGACGTCGCCTTCCTGCATGATGTTGAACAGCCCCACCTGCACCTTGCCCGCAAGGTCGGGGAGCTCGTTGAGCGCGAAGATGCCGCGGTTCGCGCGCGGCAGCATGCCGTAGTGCATGGTGAGTTCGTCGCTCAGCAGGTGCCCGCCGCGCGCGGCGCGGATCGGGTCCACGTCGCCGATGATGTCGGCCACGGTCACGTCGGGGGTGGCGAGCTTCTCCACGTAGCGCTCGTCGCGCGTCACCCAGGCGATCGGCGTGTCGTCGCCGTGCTCGGCGATGAGCTGCCGGGCGTACTTGGAGATCGGTGCGAACGGCGAGTCGTTCACCTCGCTGCCCGCGACCACGGGCATCTGCTCGTCGAGCAGCGTGCCGATGGCGCGCAGCAGGCGCGTCTTGGCCTGGCCGCGCAGGCCCAGCAGGATGAAGTTGTGTCGCGACAGCAACGCGTTGACGATCTGCGGCATGACGGTGTCCTCGTAGCCGAGCACACCGGGGAAGAGCGGGCCGCCGTTCTTGAGTCGGGCGATGAGGTTGGCGCGGACTTCGTCCTTGACCGTGCGCGGACGGGCCGGATCGGCCCAGGAGGAGCGACGCAGGGCGCCAAGCGTATCGGGAAGTCGGGTCACGGAACCGTTCGGAAGAGAGGAGGTCGGCACAACAGCCGTCATGGGTGAGCGCATGAGCACGCCGGAACGTGCCCGGGCGACAGCGAGTGCCCGGATCGCGGGCGCAAAGGCGTTGGGGCTACGCGACTTGCGTCACCGTTGGTGACTTGACACATGAGCGACAGCGAGTAGCTTCCACCGCTGTCCGTTTTCGAAGGCCGTGCCATGGTTCACTCGGAACTGCGGCGAACGGGCGAACAATCGAACCCAGTTGAGGATCGCCATGAAGCGTATTGCCCTGATCGCCGCGGCCGTGGTGCTGACCGCTTGCGGTGGTGCGACGGAAGAAGCCGCAGAGCCGATGGTCGAGGAGCAGCCGGCGGCTGCCGTCGAGGCCCCGATGGACTCGATGACCCCGGACAGCGCCGCGATGCCGGATACGACCGCGCCGGCCCCGGACAGCGCCAGCATGTAATCTCGCGGTCACGCGAGCACCGAACGCCCCGAGGCCATCAGGCTTCGGGGCGTTCTGCGTTTGCGGCGGGTTCGGCGGTGTTGGCGACGCGCCGGCATCGCGGCAACCCGCCGCGCGGCATCCGTTCAGCGCTCCACGGTCACCGTCATCGGCGCGTGCCCTTCCGCGACCGCCTCGAGCATCGCGCCCGGCTCGACCTCGCGGCGCACCATGGCCAGCGCCACGGCCCCGAGGCGCGGCGAGAGCGCGCTCGACCGCACGTCGCCCACCACCTTCCCCTCGGTGGTGCGCAGCTCGGCGCCCGTGGGCACGGCGGTTTCACTGCGCAGCAGTCGAAGGTGCCGGTTCACATGCCCGCGAAAGTGAATGCGCGCGACGGTCTCCTGGCCCGTGTAGCACCCCTTGTCGAAGTGCAGGGCGCCGAGCTGGCCGAGGTTGGCTTCCTGGGGGATGGTGTTGTCGTCCATGTCGCGCCCCCAGCGTGGACGCCCCGCCTCGATGCGCGCCACGTCGAGCGCGGCCTCGGTGCCGGTCACCACGGCGGCGTCGCGCGCGAGGGTGTCGTGCAGCGCCTCGAGCACCGCCGGCGGCGCGAGCAGGTCCACCCCCGGCACGTCGCCCAACGCGGGAGACGTGATGCAGAACAGCTCCTGCTCGCCGAGCAGCCAGCGGCTGCAGGCGTACGGGGCGGCTGGATCGGACGCGACGGTGGCGCCGCCGCCCTCCGGCACCTCGAACTCGGCGCGCGTGGCGCCCACGCTCGAGAGCACCTGCTCGGCGGTCGTGGCGGCGAGCGGCCCGAAGAGTGAGAGGGTGCCGAGCGACGGCTCTGCGTAGCGCGCGAGGCGCGGGTTCACGTACTTGCGCACCAGGTCGCGCCAGCCGTCCCAGCAGGGCTCCTGCGCGGTCGTGAGGAAGCGCTCGGCCCCGGTGCGCACGATGCGCAGGTCGGCCACGATCTTCCCCTTGGCGGTGAGCGTGGCCGCGTACTGGCCGGCGCCGATGGCCAGCCCGAGCACGTGATTGGTGACGAGCCCCGTGATCACGTCGCCGGCCTTGGGGCCGGTGAACTCGAGGTGATGCACATCGGGACGCTCGAGCGCGACGACGCCGGCGAACAGGGCGTCGTAGGCGGCGCGGTCGGCGCCGGAAAGTTCGGTCGGCAGCATGCGGATGAATAATCGCGGCGGCCGGCCCGAGGGAATCGCCGGTCAGTCGTCGGTCAGTCGCCGGCGTGGTCGTCGGGCCAGCCGATGGCGATATCGGGGATCACGGAGCGGGCGCGGTCGGACGCCTCCGTGGTTGCTTCGCGTGAAATCACCGGTAATTGGCTCGTTGCTGACGCTTTGATCACTCGATACTGTCGCTCAATGAGCGTGTCGCGGTCCACGGTCGTCGGCAGGTCGTCGCCGGCGCTGCAGCGTGCGGCCCCAGTTTCCGTCATCAGGAACTCGAGCAGCGGTCCGGCCGCGCGGCGCGTCGTGTCGGCGCGCAGCAGCACGCGCCAGCCTCGTTCGACCGCCGCTTGGCAGTGCTCGATGCCCTCGGGGATCAGCAGCCACGCCTCGCGGGCCAGCCTCGCCTGCAGTGCGCGCTCGGCGGCGAGTGCGGTGAGGTCGAGCAGCGTCTCGTCGACGTCGGGACCGGCGAGCAGGCGCGCCGCCTCTCGCCAGGAGCGGCCGGCGACCGTGGCGTTCGAGCAGACGGACGCCGCCAACGCCGCAAGGCCAACCGTGCGCGCGGCCTCGGCGAGCGCGTCGCGGCGGAGCGGCAGCGAGTCGACGAGCACGCCGTCCACGGCCACGATGAGCGTGGGGCGACCTGTGGACGGGGGGGAACCCATGGATCAGCCCGCTGCGATGCAGCTGCTGCGCGTCACGCCAGATCCGGCTCGCCGACACGCTCCGCCGGCGCGGCCTGCAGTGCGTGGTCGAGCAGGTCGATCGGGTGCACCGCGCGCGTGCTGCTGCCGCTCCGCATGAGGCCGGCCCCGAGCTGCATGAGGCAGCCGGGGTTGCCGCTCACGAGCCACTCCACGCGCGCATCGGCGACGTGGCGCAGCTTGGGGGCGAGCACCGCATCGCTCGTGTCGGGTTCGACGAGGTTGTAGATGCCCGCGCTGCCGCAGCACTGATCGGCATCCACGAGCGGCACGAGCTCCACGCCGGGAATGGCCGAGAGCACCGCCTGCGGTTCGCGCGTGATGCGCTGCGCGTGCATGAGGTGGCAGGGCGGGTCGTAGGCAATGCGGACCGGCGGCGAGCTTGCCGCGCCATGCGCCGAGTCGCGCGCCGTCGGTGCGGCGGGTGATGCCTCGCGCGCTGCCGGCAGCAGCCGGTCCGCAAGCAGCTCGCTCACGTCGCGCACCCGCGAGGCCACGGCTTCGGCACGCGCGTGCCAGGCCGGGTCGTCGTGCAGCAGGTGTCCGTACTCCTTGAGCATCGCGCCGCATCCGGCGGAGTTCACAGCGATGAGCGCGTCGGGCACTCGCTCGAAGGCTGCGATGTTGCGCCGCGCCATGTCGCGCGCGGCGTCGAGGTCGCCGGCGTGCGCGTGCAGCGCGCCGCAGCACCCTTGGCCCGGCGCGGATCGCACCGTGTGCGCCGTGGCGGAGAGCACGCGTGTCGTGGCGGCGTTGGTGTGCGCGAAGAGGCCGCGCATGACACACCCGTCGAGCCGCACGACGGTGCGCCTGGCCTGCGAGGCGCGCACGCGTACACGATGAAGCACGCGATCATGCGCAGATGCCTGCGGCAGGCGCGCCGGCGTGGTGCTCGCGAGCATGGCGAAGGGAAAGGCGAGCCGCGCGGGGAGCACGCGCGCGAGCCAGTCTGGCAGGCGCGTCGCGCGCAGCACGCGCGCGCCCACGAGCACCAGCGACAGCAGCATTTCGCGCTGGAACACGCCGAGCACCACGCGCGCCACGAGCGGCACGGGACGCGCCACACGCGTGGTCGCGCGCGTGGCCTCGAGCAGCTGTCCGTACGGTACGCCGCTCGGGCACGCGGTCTCGCACGCGCGGCAGCCGAGACAGCGATCCATGTGCGTGCCCACGTCGGGGTCGCGCACGTCGAGTTCGCCGTCGAGCAGCCGGCGCATGAGCAGCAGCCGTCCGCGCGGCGAGTCGTTCTCGTCCTGCAGGTTCACGTACGTCGGGCACGCGGGCAGGCAGAATCCGCAGTGCACGCAGGCGTCGAGTCCGGCGGCTGCCTTCGCGAGTGGCGAGTCGGGGAGGGCGCACGTCGGCAGGGGCGATGGGCCGGCGGACGTGGTCGGAGAGGTCGTCACGCGAGCACCCGGCGTGCGTCGGCGCGTGGCACGGCGTCTGCGCGCCGGGCCGGCTCGCCGAGCAGTCCGGCATTGAGCACACGCGCCGGATCGAGTGCGTCGCGGAGCCCGGTGGAGATCGTGTCCGCCACGGCGCACGGCACATGCGGCCATGCTTCCGCCGGCAGTCGCTCCCACGACACATGCGCGCCAGGCGGTGCAATCGTGCGCACGAACGACGGCCAGTCCACATTGGCCGCCGCCACATCGTCGCGCGTCGACGAGATGGGCAGCACCACACGCACGAGCCCGCGCGACAACGACGCGCGCACGAGCGGTTCCCACTGTGCATGCGTGCCGCAGAACTCCAGCACGTGCCGGAACGTCTCGGCCACGCGGGTGCGCTCGTGCGATACGCGCGCGACGAGCGCGTCGCTCGGTTCGTCGGCCGCCAGGCGCATGAAGACCGCGGTGTCCACCTCACGCACGTCGCCGAGCGCGCCGAGTGCCCGCTGCTGCGCGTCCACGCGCTCCGCGTTGCCGCCCAGGCGCACGAGCAGGCAGGTGCCACGCGCGAGGCCGAGCGCGGCGGACAGCGCCGGGTCGAGCAGTTCGAGTGCGAGCGGTGCGAGGGGCAGGTCGGTGAGCGGCGCGAGGCGCGATTCGAGCGACGCGCGTTCGTCGCCGGTCACCACGAAGGCGCGGTCCACCTCGGGACGCGCGCGAAGGCGCAGCGTGACCTCGCTGATCACGCCCAATGTGCCCCACGCGCCGGTGTGCAGGCGCACCAGGTCGAAGCCGGCCACGTTCTTCACCACGCGCCCGCCCACGCGCGTGACCTCGCCGGTGCCCGTGATGCACTCGAGGCCGAGCACGAGGTCACGCACGCGGCCGAAGGCGATCGCGAGCGGGCCGTCGGACGCGGTGGCCACGGTCGCGCCGATCGTGCCCTCCGGCGCGCCTGCGGGATCGAGGCCCAGCCACTGCCCTTCGGCGGCGGTGACGCGATCCAGTTCGCGCAGGGAGGTGCCGGCGCGCGCGGTGATCGTGAGGTCGCCTGGGGTGTACTCCACGATGCCTGCAAGCGCGCCGATGTCGAGTGGATCGCCGGCGCAGGGGCGACCGGCGTCCAGCCAGGTGCCGGCGCCGCGAATGCGCAGCGGCGCGCGCCGGGCGTGCGCGTCGGCGATCCGGGCGGCGAGGTCGGACGGGGACGCGGGAGCGGACATGCGGGGAATATAGGGATCGTCAGGCGCGCCCTGCGCGGGGCTGCCTGCCCCACGGCATGGCCGGGGCCTCGGGGCTATCGCCGTCCGCCCCACTCACGGCACGCATGCACCGGCACGACCTTGCCCGGGTTGGCGCGCCGGTCCGGGTCGAACACCTCGCGCACGGCACACATGGCCGCGAGCGACGGCTCGGTGAAGAGCGCGTCCATGTAGCCGAGCTTGTCGAGTCCCACGCCATGCTCGCCGGTGATCGTGCCACCCGCGTCGATGCATGCCTGCATGATCTCCGACATGGCCGCGTGCACGCGCTCGGCCTGCGCGTGGTCGCTCGCGTCGTAGGAGATGTTGGGGTGGATGTTGCCATCGCCGGCGTGGAACACATTGCACACGGCCACGCCGTGTCGCGCCCCGATCGCGGCGATCGTCTCGAGCACGTCGGGCAACCGGGTGCGCGGCACGACGGCGTCCTGCACCACGAGGTGCGGTGCGATGCGGCCGAGCGCACCGAAGGCCTTCTTGCGGCCCTGCCAGAGTCGCGCGCGATCGCCGTCGGTGCGCGCGATGCGCACGTCGCGCGCGCCGGCCTCGCGGCAGCAGCGTTCGATGGTGCGCGCATCCGCGTCGAGCCCGGCCTCGAGACCGTCCACCTCGGCGAGCAGCACGGCGGCCACGTCGGTGGGGTAGCCGGCAGCATAGATGCTGGCCTCCACGGCGCGAATGGTGGCCTGGTCCATCATCTCGAGCGCGGCGGGCACGATGCCCGTGGCGATGATCGCGGAGACGGCGCGCGCCGCGTCGGTGAGCGACGGGAAGTCGGCAAGCAGCGTGCGCACGGCGGGCGCGACGGGGAGCAGGCGCACCCACACGTCGGTGGCGATGCCGAAGCACCCTTCGCTGCCGATGAACAGGCCGCACAGGTCGTAGCCGTCGCGCTCGGAGGCGGGGTCGCCGAACTGCACGAGTTCGCCGTTCGGAAGGCACACGGTCACGGCGGCGACATGGTTGAGCGTCACGCCGTACTTGAGGCAGTGCGGCCCGCCCGCGTTTTCGGCCACGTTGCCGCCGATCGTGCACGCCGACTGGCTCGACGGGTCGGGCGCGTACTGCAGGCCGAAGGGTGCGACCTCGCGCTGCAGCACGGCGTTCACCACGCCCGGCTCCACATGCGCGATGCGATTGCCCGCGTCGATGGCGTGGATGCGCGTGAGGCGGTTGAGGCCGATGATCACCGCATCGTTTGCGAGCGCGCCGCCGGAGAGTCCGGTGCCGGCGCCGCGGGGAACGAAGGGCACGCCGTGCTGCGCGAGCAGTCGCACCACGGCGATGACCTCGTCGCGCGAGGCGGGGAGCACGACGAACGAGGGGGTCGCGCGATAGCCGGGGAGCGCGTCGGAGTCGTACGCGGTGAGCTCGGCGGGGCGCTGCTTCACCCAGCGGGGGCCGACGATCGATCGCAGTGCGTCGGCGAGGCCTGCGGTGATCATCGGAGCGACGGCGTCAGTGCGTCAGGTCGGCGGACGGTGTGGGAGCGATCACGACATTCTGCACGAGCGTTCGCAGTTCCGCAAAGTCGAACGGCTTGAGCAGCACGTGCGTGCTGTCGCGGAGCGAGCGCTGCTCGGGAGAGAAGTCCATGTTGTCGCCGGTGCTGAACACGAAGCGGGGCAGCAGCCGAGGCCAGCGGGCCTGCACGCGAGTGGCGATGTCGAGGCCCGTGGTGTCGGGCAGGTGCAGGTCGCAGATCACGAGGCCGTAACCCGTGTGCACCTCGTCGAGCTGGCTGAGTGCGGCGCGGCCGGTGTCGGCCTCGTCCACGGTCCAACCGTTACGCTCGAACCATTTGCGAAGCGCGAGGCGGATCGCCGGTTCGTCATCCACGAGCAGCACACGTTGCATTTCCATGCACGGAAAGTGACGCAGCGCACACTTGCCGACAAGTCGGCGCGGTCACGCGGTGTTCCGGACACGGTCACGATGTCGCGATGCCGCCGAGTCGCGTTGTCACAATGTTGCAATGGCTGTCGCGCTGGTGGCGGGTGGTGAAACGCCGAACGCCCCGGGAGGCCGGGGCGTTCGGGGCGTACGAGAGCACGCCGAAGCGCGCGAGACCGCGGTCCGCCAAGGCGGGGTGCGGCAGGGATTCACATCATGGACGCGTCAGGCGGTGCCCCAGAAACCGGCGAGGGCATTTCCGTCGGGCGACTCGCGGAGCTTCTCGAAGGCGCGCTCGCGGATCTGGCGAATGCGTTCGCGCGTGACGCCCATGAGGGCGCCGATGCGCTCGAGCGTCATGGCCTCGGCGCCTTCCTCGAGCCCGTAGTAGAGGTAGAGGATCTTGCGCTCGCGCGGCGTGAGGTAGCGACGGAAGACGCGGTCGATGAACTCGCGCATGAGGCGGGAGTCGGTGCCTTCCTCGATCTCGACGTTCGTCTCACCGGCGAAGCGCTCGCCGAGGGTGCTGGCCTCGCGGTCCTGCCGGTCGATGGGGGCGTCGAGGGAGACCTCGGTGCCACTCATCTGGCGGGACTGACGCACGGTGTCGACGGGCTCCTCGAGCATCTTGGAGAGCTCTTCGTCGGTCGGCTCGCGGCGCAGCACCTGACTCAACACCGTCTCGGCACGCGAGAGGCGGATGAGCTGGGAGTTCTGGTTGAGCGGGATGCGGACGGAGCGGGTCTGCTCGGCGAGCGCCTTGAGCACGGCCTGTCGGACCCACCAGACGGCGTACGAGATGAACTTGACGCCCTGGTCCGGGTCGAACTTGCGCACGGCCTTGAGGAGTCCCTCGTTGCCGATGGCGACCAGCTCGCTGAGGTCGAGGCCGTGCCCCTGGTACTTCTTCACGTAGGAGATGACGAACCGCAGGTTCGCCGTGACGAGGCGTTCGGCGGCGGACTCGTCGCCCTGCTGGGCGAGGCGCGCGAGGCGTCGCTCCTCCTGGACATCCTTGATGAGGGGCAGCTTCTGGATGTCGTGCAGGTACTGATCGAACGCGGACGACGGGGCGGAGCGGAAGAAGCCCTTGGCCCGAGGTTCGGAGGTCCTGCTGGCGGCCGCAGTCTGCATACGCGCCCTCTTGAATGACCGGATGGTGGGACCGGCGGGAGCCGGCACCGGTGCTGGTATGGAAGGCCACAGTACGACAGAAGTGCGCACCCGTCAACACAAATCTTTTCGCTGCGACGGAACAGTGACGGAGCGGTGGGTTTTCGAGGGGGTGCCGTGTGAGCAATCGGCTGCGTATGTCTCTTGTATGGCGCCTTGAAGATTTGTTGGTGCTTTATAAACGAATCGTCCCTTTGGACCTGAGCAACGCTTCACGCTTCGAGTCGGGCGTGACTTTTCAACGTCTGTTGAGTTTCCTTTATCGGAAACGGAGCGTCGCCTTGTCGGACATGCGCAACACTACAGTTGTGCCGCAGCGACGATCAGTCGGCGCGAATCGGTGACCGGGCCAGCCGGCGTGACTCGGACAGGGCGGCGCGCACCGCCGCCTCGTCCACGGGGGTACTCCAGCGGCCGGCGGGGCCCGGACTCATGCGGCCGAGTCGCTCAGGGAGCGCGTACTGGACCACGCCGGCGCGGGCCTTCTTGTCGCTGCGGGTGGCGGCCAGGATCGTGTCGTCGCTGACCGAGGCCGGCGGACCGTCCGGCAGCCCGGCGCGGCGTACGGCGTCGGCCACGATGTCGGCCAGGCCGGACTCGGCCACACCGAGTCGTTCCGCGAGGCGCGCCTCGATCACGAGCCCCGCAGCCACCGCGGAGCCGTGCGCCACCCCGAAGGCGAGTGCGTGCTCGAGCGCGTGGGCGATGGTGTGGCCCGCGTTGAGCACCTGCCGCCGCCCCGATTCGTGCGCGTCCTCGTGCACGACGCGCGCCTTGATGCCGATGCTGTGGCCGATGAGCGCCGGCAGCTCGGCCACCTCGGCACCGGCCTCGCCGGCCAGCGCCGGCAGCAGCCCGCACAGCTCGGTGAAGTGGTCCGAGTCGGCGATGAGGCCGTGCTTGATCATCTCGGCCAGCCCGTCGCGGCGCACCGCGGGCGGCAAGGTGCTCAGCGTGTCCACGTCGGCCACGACGAGCGACGGGTCATGGAACGCGCCCACGAGGTTCTTGCCGGCGGGCGTGTCCACCCCCGTCTTGCCGCCCACGCTGCTGTCCACCATGGCGAGGAGCGTGGTGGGCACCTGCACCACGGGCACGCCACGGTGCAGCGTGGCGGCCACGAAGCCGGCGAGATCCCCCACCACGCCTCCCCCCAGCGCCACGACCGTGGTGTCGCGGCCGGCGCCCCACGCGAGCAGGGCGTCGGTGAGCCGCTCCCACTCGGCGCGGCTCTTGGAGGCCTCGCCGCTCGGCACCGTGAGCGCGAGCGTGCGCTCGGCGGGGAACCCGGAGCGCGCGCGGGCACCATGCCCCGCCGCGATGGCGGCGTCCACGATGATCGCGTACCGATGGTTGGGCGCGTGTCGTTCGACGAGCGCGTGCAGCGCGCCGAGCAGTCCGCGTCCGGTGAATACGGGGTACGCGACGGGGAGCGACAGCGCGCCCGCGGTGGTGCTCAGCATGGCCTCATCGCATGTCCGCCGGACACGGTCACCTCACCAGGTGACTTCGCCGGCGCCCGCGCGCTTGTTGGCGAGGCGCGCGAGGGTGAAGAGCAGGTCGCTCAACCGGTTGAGGTAGATCACGGTGAGCGCCGGCAGCTCGATCTCGTGCGCCAGCCGCACCACGCGCCGTTCGGCGCGTCGGCAGACGGTGCGCGCCACGTGCAGCGCCGCGGCCTTGGGCGTGCCACCGGGAATGATGAAGCTGCGCAGCGGCTCCAGCTCCCCCTCGGCCGCGTCGATGGCGCGCTCGAGCTCCTCGATGCGCTCCTCGTCGATGCGCGCCTTGGCGAGCTGCTCGCGCATCTTGTCGTGATCGGGCGTGGCCAGCAGCGCGCCGATGGCGAACAGGTCGCGCTGAATGGGCACGAGCACTTCGTCGATGCGCGGCATGAGCTCGATGGAGCGCGCCATGCCCAGCGCGGCGTTCAGTTCGTCGACGTCGCCGTAGGCTTCGACGCGCGGATGATCCTTCTCGACGCGGCCACCCCCGAACAGGCCGGTGGCACCGCTGTCGCCGGTCTTCGTGTAGATCTTCATGCGGGAAAGGTAGCGGGTGGGGGCGGGGGATCGCATGGCGGGTGCCCATTCGCAGTTGAACCCACGCGACTCGGAGCTCGCCGCTTCCCGCTCGGGTCCGTTCAGTGCGACGGTGGCGCCGAGTGTGGTGTTCGCCGCGGGCATTACGCGGCACGGCCCCGAGTGCGGTGCTCGCCGCGCGCATCACGTGGCACGGACCCGAGCGGGAACCCCCGAGGCTCGAGTCTTGGGGGTTCAACTGCCATGCGGGCGCATCAGTCGCATATAATTCGGATACCTGACTCACCCCCATCCCGATCCGCATTCCTGTCGCACCGAACCGTCCGAGCCTGCCCCGTGCGTTGCCCCGCGTGCTGACCATGCTGCGCGGGCGACTCACCGTCTTCGCCGCACTGCTCGGGGCGATTTCGGCCGCGCCGCTCGCTGCGCAGGACTTCCGGTGCGAACGGGGCGATCGCGAGGTGCGCTCGCTGCGCTTCGATGGCCATCGCGAGTTCACCACGCTCGAACTCACGGCGGCCGTCGCCACGCTGCCGTCGTCGCGCGGGTTGCCGTTCCTCGGCACGCGCCGCTGCCTCGATCCCGCAGAGTTCACGCGCGACGTGCAGCGGCTCGAGGTGCTGTACCGTCGTCGCGGCTATCCCGACGTGCGCGTGGATACGCTGATGGACACCGTGCGCACCGACATGGTCGACATCACGTTCGCGATCACCGAGGGCCGTCCCATGCGCGTGGCGACGCTCGCCGTGCGCGGACTGGAGGGAGTGCCCGATGCCGACGACCTCGTGTCGGCGTTTCCGCTGCGCGCCGGCGGGCTGTTCGACCGGGCCGCGCTCGAATCGGGGCGCGACTCGCTCGTGCGGCAGCTGCGCAACTCCGGGTGGGCGGGCGCCGAGGCGCTGCTCGCCTACACCACCGACGAGCGCGCCTACAGCGCCGACGTGGAGGTGCAGGCCGTGCCCGGCACGCGCGCGCGCATCGGCGCGGTGCGCATCGTGGTGGACTCTGCCGACGACGGCAATCGCATTTCCGACGAGACGATCCGGCGCGCGATGGCCGTGTCCACCGGCGACTGGTACAGCGCGCGCGCACTCATCGCCGCGCAGCGCTCGCTCTACCAGCTCGATGCGTTCCGCCGCGTGGACCTGCAGCTCGACCGCGAGCCCACGGCCGGCGACAGCGTGGTGGACCTCACCGTGCGCCTGCTCGAGGGCGACCGCTACGCCGCGCAGGGGGGCATCGGCTGGGCCACGCTCGACTGCCTGCGCATGCAGGGCTCCTACACCGACCGCGACTTCCTGCCGTGGGCACCGCGCCTCGAGCTCAACGGCCGCGTGTCGAAGGTGGGCATCGGCGCACCGCTGGATGGCGCCGAGGGATTGTGCCAGCAGCAGGCGCGGCAGGATCCGTACAGCCGCACGCTCAACTACTACGCGGGCATGACCATCCGGCAGCCGGCATTCGGTCGCCGGTCGCGCGTGCCCACGCTCTCCGTGTACAGCTCCACCCTCAGCGAGTACCGCGCGTTCCTGCGTCGCACGCCGATCGGTGGTGCGCTCTCCATCACGAACCCGCTGCAGGGGCGCGTGCCGAGCACGCTGAGCTACCAGATGGAGCTTGGCCGCACCGAAGCCGAGCCGGCGTTCTTCTGCGCCGTGTTCAACACGTGCGACGCCGAGTCGCGCTCCTTCCTGCAGCGCAATACCCGCCTCGCGGCAATCGGCTACACGGCCTCGTACGATGCCACCGACAATCCGCTGCGCCCCTCGACCGGCTTCACGTTGCGCTTCGATGCGCGGCACGCGAGCACGCTCGTGGGCTCCGACCGCTCGCAGCAGTTCAATCGCATCGTGAGCGACGCCACCTGGTATCGCGCGCTCGGCGGCGGCGTCGTGCTGCTGGCGCACGTGCGGGGCGGCGTGGTGTATGGCGGTGGCACGAGCCCCACGATCGGCGGATTCATTCCGCCGCAGGAGCGGCTCTACGCCGGTGGCCCCACGACCGTGCGCGGTTTCCGGCAGAACGAGCTCGGTCCCGCCGTGTACATCGTGCCGGGCTACCTCGAGGTACTCGAGGGCGGCACCACGTTCTTCCGCGCCGACACGAGCGCGTTCGAGGAACGGGTCGTGCCGGTGGGCGGCAACACGCTGCTGGTGGGCAATCTCGAGCTCACGGTGCCGAGTCCGGTGCTGCGTGGCCTGCTCAGCTGGGCCGGCTTCGTGGACGTGGGGCGTCTGTGGAATCGTGGTGACGTGTCGGGTGTGCAGCAGCTCGGCTCCGATGCGCCGGGCACCAAGCTCACGCCCGGACTCGGTGTGCGCATCGCGTCGCCGTTCGGCGCGATCCGCGTGGATCTCGGCTACAACGGCTATCGGCTGCCGGCGGGCGCCGCGTACTTCAATGCGCCGCTGCAGGCGGGCGTGGCGCCGCTGTACTGCGTGAGCCCGGGCAACACGCTGCCGGTTTCGCCGTCGGGGAGCGCCGGTGCGCCTCCCGTGCAGGCACCCGGCGCGTGTCCCACCACGTACCGCCCGCCGCAGCGCCTCGGATTCCTCCGGCGCCTGAATCCGAGCATCTGGATCGGCCAGGCCTTCTGACATGGCGCGCCCCCGCACGATCGTCTTCACCGCAGCCGGCCTGCTGCTCGGCGTCCTGCTCCTCGCCCTTGGCGCGGTGGCGGCACTGACGCAGACCGATCGTGGGCGCGCCACCCTGCGCAGCGCCTTGCTGCCCGTGCTGCGCGCGGCGATCCCGGGACGGCTCTACGTGGGCACGATCGGCGGCAACCTGTTCACCACGCTCACCATCGATTCGCTCGAGCTGGTGACGCCGGACGGCACGCCGTTCCTGCGCTCGGGGCCGGTGCGCGTGGAGTACGATCCGCGCGACCTGCTCGCGCGCCGCATCGTGGTGCGCCGCGCGGAGCTGGAGCGCACCGTAGTGCACCTCGTGGACTACGGCAACGACGACTGGAACTGGATGCGTGCGCTGCGTCGCTCACGTCCCGCGCCGCAGGCCGAGGTGCGACGCGAGCGCGGCTTCGGCGACTGGATCCGCATCGACAGCGCGGTCATGATCGAAGGCAACGTCGCGGTGGTCGAAGCCTGGAAGCCACCCGACTCGCTGCGCGGCGCGCGACTCGACAGCGCGATCCGCTTCAACCTCGCGCGACGCGACCTCGAGATCCGCCGCGAGGGCGATCGCTACGTGAAGGTGCGGCGCTGGATGCGTGTGAACGCGGCCCTCGGTCCGTCGCGCATCAAGCACCCGGACAGCGCGGGGCTGTTCTTCAAGATCCACCGGCTCGACGCGGTGGAGAACGATCCCCCCTTCTGGTTCCGCAACGTGTCCGCCACGGTGCGGCTGCTCAAGGATTCGCTCTGGGTGGATTCGGCGCGGCTGCAGCTGCCGCGTTCCGGCGGCACGGCGAGCGGCAAGCTCGTGTGGGGCAGTGGCCTGCCCATGCGCTGGGACCTGCGCATTCGCGGCGACTCGGTGGCCTTCAGCGACATCGCGTGGATCAGCCCGGTGCTGCCGCACGTGGGCGGTGGCAGCACCGAGCTGCACATCCGCAACGATCCGCGCAACGTGCGCGTGATCGAGTACATCATCACCGACATGGACGCGCGCGCGCTCCGGTCGCGGCTGCGCGGCCGCATGACGTTCGGCGTGGGCGACACGGTGCTGCGCATCACCGATGTCGGGCTCGACCTCGCGCCGATGCACACCGACCTCATGCGGTGGATGAACGCCGAGCCGTTCCCGTACGACTGGCGCGGCGCGCTCACCGGGCGTGTGAACGCGCGCGGCGGACGCGTCGACCGCTTCCAGCTCGACGAAGCGCGCCTCGCGTACGCCGACGAGCACGTGCCCGACGCGATCACGCGCGGCACCGTGCGCGGCCTGCTCGACGTGTACGAGCCCGCCTTTGCGGTCTTCCTGGGCGCGGAGGTGGAGATCGACCAGCTCGACCTGCGCACGCCGCGCTACGTGAACCCGCTGTTCCCCGACCTCAAGGGCATCGTGACCGGCACGATGGTGCTCGACTCGGTGTGGACCGACGTGCGCTTCTCGCGCGCGCAGATCGCGCACCGCGACGGGCCCGGTGACACCACGCGGCTGAGCGGCGCGGGACGCATCACGCTGCTCGACGAGTCCACCGCCTTCGACGTGGACCTCAACGCGGCACCGCTGTCGTTCACCACGATGTCGCGTTCGTACCCGGGGCTGCCGCTGCGCGGCCTCGCCGTGGGGCCGATCCGTGCCAAGGGCATCGTCGAGGATTTCTCGCTCACCACGGCGCTCGCCGGTGCCGGCGGCGAGATCGCGTTCACCGGCACCATGGACGCCTTCGAACCCGACTTCCGCGTGACCGGCGACCTGCGGCTCACCGGTGCCGACGTGCGCGCGCTGCTGGCCGACACGCTGCTGCCGCCCACCTCGCTCGGCCTCACGGCCACGCTCGACGTGCAGGGCGAATCGCTCGCGACCCTCGCCGGCACGGCGCGCGCGCAGCTCGCCGAGCGATCCTCGCGCATCGGCGACGTGCTGGTGTACGCGGGGCTCGCCGCGCTGCGCTTCGACGACGGACGCATGCACCTCGATACGCTGGCGGTCGAGAGCGCGGCATTCCGCCTCTCCGGCGCTGGCGCGCTCGGCCTCACGGCGTCACGACGGGACACACTTCGTCTTCGCCTCGACGCCGACTCGCTCGGCGGCATTCGCGACCTGGCGCGCTGGACGGGCATGGTCGCGGTCGCACCGGACGACAGCACGGAGCGGCTGCCCGTGGCCGGCTCGATCGCGTTGCGCGCACTGCTCGCGGGCACGATCGACACGCTCGATGCCCATGGGTTGCGCGCGGAAGTCACCGCCGATGCGCGCGACCTCGCGATCGGCACCGCGTCGGCGCGGCGGGCGTCGTACTCGGCCACGCTCAACGACGTGCTGCGGCAGGCGAACGGCAGCGGACGGCTGACGCTCGACTCGGTGCAGGTGGGCGGGGTGGCCGCCGAAGCGGTCGTGGCCACGACGACCATCGACGACGGCATGCCGTCGCGCTTCACCCTCGACCTGCGCACGGCGGCGGACGCGACGGTGCGCATGGAGGGCGGGGCGTCGCGCCTCGCGGACTCCACACGCGTGATCGTGGATCGTTTCGATGTGCGCACGCCAGCGGAGGCGCGCTCCCCGTCGGCGCGCGCGCTCGTGAACACGGAGACGCGTGGGTTCTCGCTGGCGTGGCCGGTGTCGATCACGCTCGGCACCGAGGGAGCGGGAGCGGTCGACTCCGTGCTGTGGCGCCACACCGATGGCGGCACGATCGCGCTGCGCGGCCGCATCGGCACCGATGGCGCACTGTCGGGGCAGTTCGACGCGACACGCGTGCCGCTCGCCGACCTGGGAGCACTGGCGAGTCCGGGCACGTCGTTCGCCGGCACGTTCGATGCCACGGCCACCGTGGGCGGACGGCGCGACTCGCCCACCCTCGACGGCACGCTCGGACTGCGCGACGCGCGATTCGGGCCGGTGCGCTTCGGTCGTCTCGACGTGGGCGCACGCTACGCGGATCGCCGACTGCTCTCCGATCTCGCCCTCGTGATCGATGGCACGCCGGCGCTCACCGCGTCGGCCTCGCTGCCCATGGAACTCGCGCTGGCGCGCACGAGCCGCCGGTTGCTCGACGAGCCGCTGAGCGGACGCATCACCTCCGACGCGGTCGACCTGCGCCTGCTCGAGGCCGTGCTGCCCTCGCTGCAGCAGGGCGTCGGCAAGCTCGACACGGACATCCGCCTCACCGGCTCGTGGGATCGCCCGCGCCTCACCGGCCAGCTCTCGATCGATCGTGGCGCGCTGACGCTCGCCGATCTCGGCATCCGGCTGCAGGAGATCGGGGCCGACGTGCGCCTCAGTGGCGACACGATCGCGATTCGTCGCCTCTCCGCGCGCAGCGGTGAGACGCGCCGCGATACGCTCTCGCTCTCGGGCGTGATCGACATCGCGACGGCCAGCGACCCGGTCTTCAACTTGCGCCTCACCGCGAACAACTTCGTGGCGATGGACCGCGCGCGCACGGCCACGCTGGCCGTCTCCACGGTGCGCCCCATCACGCTGCGGGGCCCGCGCCGCAACGCCGTGCTCGAGGGGGGCGCGCGCATCGACGAGGGGCGGCTCTTCCTCAACTCGCTGAGCCAGCGCCGCGCGCTCGACGTCTCCGACGACCTCGACATCATCGACACCACGTCGGTGCGCATGGATGCCGTGCTCGCCACCGCGCCCGATGCCATCGTGCAGGGACTGACGCTGGACAACGTGCGCATCGACATCGGCGACGACGTGTGGCTGCGCTCTCCCGAGGCGAACATCAAGCTCGGCGGTGGCCTGCGCGTGACGCGCTCCGTCGATCCGCGCGACGGGCTGGCCCGGCTGGCGCTCGCCGATTCGCTCACCGTGCAGCGCGGCACCTACCAGCTCAACCTTGGCCTTGCCCGTCCCACCTTCGACGTGGAGCGGGGCACGATCCGCTTCTTCGGCGATCCCGACCTCGATCCGGCGCTCGACATCGCCGCGCTCCACGTGGTGCGGCAGCAGCGCGCGAACTCCAATCGGCAGGACGTGCGCATTCGCGTGCAGATGGGCGGCACGCTCAACCAGCCGACGCTCACGCTGAGCAGCGCCGACAATCCGCCGCTCCCCGAGAGCGACATGCTCAGCTACCTCGTGACCGGCGAGCCGGCATACGCGCTCTTCGGCACGCCGTACGCCGACCAGGGGGCCACGCTCGCGCTGCGACTCGCCGGCAGCTACCTGTCGAGCCGGCTGGCCGGCGGCCGCTTCGACCTCGTGCAGGTGGAGCCCACGGCGCTCAACCCCGGCGAAGCGAGCAACCTGCGGCAGAGCGGCCTCGGCATTCTCGCGGCCACGCGCATCGGCGTGGGCGGCCAGCTCGGCGAACGCACCTTCCTGAGCGTCACCACAGGACTGTGCGGACTGGCCCCGCAGAGCGGCGGCACGGCCGATCCGCTGTCGCTGTTCGCGCAGGGGCTGGGCGTGAAGCTCGAGCGCCAGTTCAGTCGCCGCTTCTCCGCCTCCTTCGGCATCGAGCCCGGGAGTTCGGCGCAGACATGCGGCCGTCCCGGCGCCTCGCGCACCTTCCAGCAGACGCCGCCGCAGTTCGGTCTCGACCTGTTCCGCCTCTGGTCCTGGTAGGGTCCTGGTAGGGCGATCGGCGTCGCGAAACCGCCTCCATCGCGCCGTGCGCGCCACCTCCCGTCCGGCGGTCGCGAGGCGTTTCCATGCATCGGTCCCAATCGTCCGGGAGGAGATGCTCGACACCCTCCGCCCCGCCGAGACCGTCACACCGCCGGCGTCCTTCGCCGACGCGCTCACCGCCGTGGATCGCGCCGCCACCGCGAGTGCGCGGCTGCGCGCGGCCGCCGACGCGCTGCACGCGTGGGGGTTCGGGCGCGTACTGCTCACGTTGCGCGATCCCTCACTCGCCCCGCGCATCGTGGCCGCCGCGGGCCGGCCCGACCGGGACGCCGCTCCCGACGCGATGCAGCCGCTCCCCGGCGTGGTGTGGCGTCAGCGCCTGCCGCTGCTGCAGCCCTTTGCGCGCGACGGCCTCTTTCTCCTGCCAGGCAGCGATCCGTGGGTGGCACGCGAGTTCTGGGCCGATGCACCGACGCCGGCACCCACTCCTGACGAGTGGGGCGCGCTCGACCTGATCGTCGGGCTCGTGCTCGGCGCGAGCGGCGAGGTGCTAGGCACCGCCCTGCTCGCCGAATCGGACTCCAGGCGGCGCCCGGACCGCGAACGCTGGTTCGAGGTGTTCGGGCTGCTCCGCCATCTGGGGCTGCGACTCTCGCATGATGCGGTGCAGGCGCTCGCACAACGTCGCGCCGACCGTCTGCAGCGGCTGCAGGAAGCCGGCGCCGCGCTGGCGCGATCGCTCGACGAGCGCGAGATCGTGCGCGAGCTCGCGCGCCAGGTGGTGCGGGCGACCGACGCGGATGGCGCCATGGTTGCCGCGCCGGACCTCGCCGGCGGCACCTGTCGCACGCTGGCGCGCGTGGTCGGCGCCACCGAGCGCACCGTCGAGGCGGAGCGGCCGCTCGGGGACGGGGTGATCGCGATGGTCGCGCGAGAGGGACGCAGCGTGCGTTCGCCAGAAGGCGGACGCCGCGGCGACCTGGCCGCGAGTGATGCGTGGTCGCCGCTCTCGGCGCTCGACGTGATGGGCGATGTGGTCAAGGAGCTCGGACCGCCGGGGTCGGTGATCGCCGTGCCGATCATGGTGGGCATCCGCCTGCTCGGCGTGCTCGCCGTGCACGCGACGGAGGCCGATCGCTTCACCGCGGAGGATGCGGAAGTCGTGGCCACGATGGCGTCGCAGGCGGCCACGGCGCTGGCCAACGCGCAGCGCTACGCCGAGAGCGAGCGTGAGCGGCGGCAGTCGGAAGCGCTGGCCGAGGTGGCGCGCGCCGTCGGCGAGTCGCTGCGTCCGGGTGACGTGATGCATCTCATTCTCCGGCACGCCCTCGCGCTGCTCAAGGCCGAGGGCGCGTGCATCGCGCTCAGACAGGAGCAGTGGATGCACATCGTGGCAGGCAGCGGCGCCGCGGAGCTGCTGGCCGGCGTGCACGTGCCGCTCGACGATTCGCTGCTCGGCCGCGTGGCGAAGCAGGGCGGCCAGGTGCTGTCCAACGACCTGCCGGCGCACAGCGGCGCGTTCAAGCCGCTGCAGCGCATCACGCGCATCCGCAGCACGGTGATTGCACCGCTCACCACGGCGCAGGGCACCATCGGCGCGATCGCGGTGCTCAACCGCGCGGACCCGTTCACACAGGCCGACGCGCGCATCCTGCAGCGGCTCGGCGACCAGGTGTCGGTCGCGATCGCGAACGCGCGGCTGTTCGAGGAAGTGGAGCGCGCGACCCGCGAGTGGAAAGTGGCGTTCGACTCGGTGGCGTCGTGCCTCGTGGTGCTCGACGACGCGCGGCGCATCGCGCGCTGCAACCGACGACTCGTGGAACTGTGCGGCGCCGCCGATGTGGCGTCGGTGCTCGGGGCGTCGTTTCCGGATGTGCTCTGGCACGACGCCGCAGCGCACGCGGCGACGGCGCTGATCGCGCGCGCCGGCACCGAGGGATCGGTGGTGCGTGGCGAGGTGCTCGATGACGTGCGTGGTCGTGTGTTCATGCTCACGGCCGCACCGCATCCGGACGGCGGCTCGATGGTGACCGTGGACGACGTCATCGACGAGCGCTGACGGACGTGACGACGCTGCCGGACGCGTTCCGGACCGGCACCGGTCGCGTTCGCCGCGCCTCGCGCGCGAGAGGCACTGGCATCGAGGCCGCGCGCGCGTGATCGTACCCGGGTGTCTTCTCCTCCCATCGACTCCGACCTCGCACACGCCGACGCGGCCGCCTGGGCGGCGCTCGGTCTTGGCATCGGGCATGCGACCGACGACATCGGCGCAACGGGTTGCACCGTGGTGCTCGGCCGCGACGGTCCGTTCCGCTGCGCGGCCGCCGTGGTGGGGCGCGCGAGCGCGACGCGCGAGCTCGCCACTTGCGCGCCGGAGCATCTCGTGGATCGCACCGATGCCGTGCTGCTCACCGGCGGTTCGGCCTACGGACTCGATGCAGCGGCGGGCGTGATGCGCTTCCTCGAAGCGCAGGGGCGCGGGTACCCGGTGGGCGGCGGCGTGGTGCCGATCGTGCCCGCGGCCAGCATCTTCGACCTCACGCCGCTCGGCCGCTTCGACGCGCGCCCCACGCCCGAGCTGGCGCGCGCGGCGTGCGTCGCGGCCCGGCAGACATCGACCGACGTGATGGAAGGGAGCGTGGGCGCGGGCACGGGCGCGCTCGTGGGCAAGGCGCGCGGCACGGCACACGCGATGAAGGGGGGCGTCGGATCGGCGATCGTTCGCGGCGCGGCCGGTGTGGCCTGCGCGCTCGTCGTCGTGAATGCGTTCGGCGATGTGCGCGATGCGACAGGCCGAATCCTCGCTGGTGCGCGCGATGACGACGGCACCTTCGTCGATGCCGAGGCACTGCTGCGCGGCGGCGAGGGCGTCGCGCGTTTCGCTGCGGCGGGGCGCGAGCACACCACGCTCGCGTTCGTGGCGGTGGATGCGCCGCTCGGCAAGCTCGAACTCGCGCAACTCGCGCAGGCGGCCACGTCGGCACTGCATCGCCACATCACGCCCGTGGCCACGGCGTTCGACGGGGACGTGGTGTTCGCAGGCGCGCCGCTGCCCGCTGCCGACGCGACGCTGGTCACGCACGATCCTGTGCACCGCGCGGCGCTCGAGGCGCTCGCCGTGCGCGCGCTCGGCGCGGCGATCGAGCGCGGCGTGCGCACCGCGCGTGGGCGTGACGGTGTGCCCGGCCTTGCCGACGCCGCGTCGACTTCACCTTTCAGCGGCGAGTCCGACGCATGACGTCCGACGGCCTCTCGATGGACACTCCGTCGTTTCGCGTGCGGGCGTCGCTCGCGCCGATGCTCGGCGAGCCGCGGATCTCGTCGGCGCTCATCTCGCAGCTTGTGGCGGGGCAGCTGCTCCGAGGGCTCGAGCGCCGCGAGCCCTGGCACCGCGTTCGCGGTGAGGACGGCTACGAGGGGTGGGTGCACGAGGGTTATCTCGAGCCGGCGCGCGGCGATGAGCGGGACTGGCCGGTGACCACCGGGGCGCAGGTGCAGGAGGCGGACGGCCGAGTGCGCGCGCTTCCGTTCGGTGCGCGCATTGCTCCCGACGCCATGGTGATCAGCGGTGATGTCTACGACGTGGACGAGCTCGCGCAGCAGTTTCCGGCCGAGCCGGCGGCGCTCTGCCACAGCGCGGAGCACTCGTTCGTCGGCGCGCCGTACGTGTGGGGCGGCGTAAGCCCCTGGGGCACCGACTGCAGCGGCTTCGTGCAGGCGATCGCGCGCCTGCATGGCCTCGCGCTGCCGCGCGATGCCTGGCAGCAGGCGCTGGCGGGCGAACCGGTCGCGCTCGATGCCGTGCGCGCCGGTGACCTGCTCTTCTTCTCCGACCGGGACGACGGCCGCGTGACGCACGTGGCCATGGTGCTCGAGGGCGAACGACTCGTGCACAGCGCCCTCGGGCGAGGCGGCGTGTCGGTGGAATCGCTGTCGGCTGACGATGCCTACGTGCGTCGACTGCTGTCGCAGCGCGTGGCGGCCCGCCGGATCCTCTGAGCCTCGTGCGGCGGCTGGCGGGCTAGGAGACCATGCCGCCGATCGGGCGCGCCTGCGGCACGGCGCCGTGCACGTGCAGCGTCACGTCCGCGTGCGTCGTGCCGTCGAGCTCCACGAGCATCTGGTAGTCGCCGGGCATGTCGAGCGGCAGGTCCACGGCGGCGATCACGGGCATGTCGAGGTCGCCCACATGGCCGGGCGGCGTGCCCACCGTGAGCTCCGCACTCGACGACCACAGCTCGGTGCCGTGCGGATTCCGCCAGCGCAGCCCCATGCTGTGGGTGCCGGCGTCGGCCGGGGAGCCCTTGAGGCGCACGACGATCGTGGCGCGGGGATGAACGGAGGGGAAGGCGGCCACGTGGACCGCATCGAACACGCCGAGCACGTTGAGCTTGCCTTCCTGCGAGAGGTTGGCGGCGTCGGCGAAGAGGGCGAAGGAGACATGCATCGCGTCAAGCTACACGGCCGCGGCTCGGCCGCCTAGTTTTCGGAACGTCCGCCACCGCCACCGTCGCAGCCGCCGAGCCGACCGAGTCCCCCGTCGTGCCGGCCGCGCCCGTGGCGCGCTCCTCCTTCGGGGCCACCGACGCCGGCCTGCTGCTCATGGCCGCGATCTGGGGCATCAACTTCACGGTGGTGAAGGCGGGCATCTCGGCGATCCCCGCCGAGGCGTTCAACGGGCTGCGCGTGCTGCTCGCCGCCGTGGTGCTCATGGTGGTGGCGTTCTCCGTGGCCGGCGTGCGCGCGTTCCCGAAGCGGCGCGATGCGCTGGCGCTGCTGGCGATGGGCGTGATGGGGAACGGCGTCTACCAGCTGCTGTTCATTGCGGGACTCTCACGCACGCGCGCCGGCATTGCCGCGCTCGTGATCGCGGCCGGTCCGGCGTGGATCGCGCTGCTCTCGCGCCTCTTCGGGCGCGAGCGGCTCTCCGGTCGCGGCTGGATGGGCATCGGCCTGCAGATGATCGGCATGCTCTCCGTGGTGGCGAGCACGGGCGCGCTCGACGCCGATTCGAGTGCGTTCACCGGCGCCGCGTTCATCATGATGGGCAGCGTGGTGTGGGCGCTCTTCACCGTGCTGCTGCAGCCGTACACTGCGCGTGTGCATCCGCTGCACCTTGCTTCGCTCACGCTCTCGAGCGGCGCGCTGCTGCTCTTCGTGGTGGGGCTGCCGAGCATCCTGCGCCTCGACTTCGCGGCCGTGCCGCTGTCGGCGTGGGGCGCGGTGGTGTACGCGGGCGTCGGCGCCCTCGTGATCGCGTACCTGCTCTTCTATCGCGGTGTGCGCGTGCTCGGCCCCACGCGGACCGCCATGTACGGCAACCTGCAGCCGCTCATCGCGCTGCTCGTGGCGTGGGTCGCGCTCAGCGAGCGGCCCACGGTGTGGCAGGGTGCGGGTGGCGCGCTCGTGATGGCGGGGCTGCTCGTGTCGCGCACCGCCCGCATGCAGCCCGCCGGCCCCGCGCCGCACGGTCCTTCTTCTCCGACCCGATGAAGCTCGTACTCTTCGACATCGACGGCACGATCCTCTGGACGGACGGCGCCGGTCGCCGCTCCATGGAGGCGGCGCTCGAAGCCGTGTACGGCATGCCCGGCGATCCGTCCTATCGCTACGACGGCAAGACCGACCGGCAGATCGCGCGCGAGCAGCTGCGCGCCGCCGGCGTGCCCGATCGCGACATCGATGCCCGTCTGGACGCCTTGCTCGACACGTACCTGCGCAACCTCACCGACGTGCTCGCGAGCGACCCACTCGCGGCGCGCCTCTGCGAAGGGGTCGAGGTGCTGCTCGATGCCGTGGAGGCGCGCCCCGACACCATCCTCGGCCTGCTCACCGGCAACGTGGAGGGCGGGGCCGCGCGCAAGCTCGGCGCCGTGGGCATCGACTTCACGCGCTTTCGCGTGAATGCGTTCGGGTCGGACCACGAGCATCGCCCCGAACTGCCGCGCGTGGCGCAGCAGCGCGCACGCACCGCGCTCGGCATGGACGTGCCGGGCGAGCGGATCGTGATCATCGGGGACACGCCCGCCGACATTGCGTGCGGTCGCCCAATCGGCGCGCGCGCGATCGGCGTGGCCACGGGCCGATACGGGGTGGACGATCTCGCCGCGCACGCGCCGCACGCCGTGTTCCCCGACCTCCGGGACACCGATCGCGTGCTGGAGGCCATCCTCGCGTGACGGACGCGCGGGTGCCGTCGCCGACATCGACCGGGCACGCGACGGTGGACGTGTCGCGCCTCGTCGGGCTCTGGCGCGGTGCCGAGGTGGACGGTCCGGCCCGCCTGTCGCGCGACGGCGAGGCGCTCTCCTTCGAGTGTGCGCGCGGCGGCACGCTGCGCATCCCGATCGTGTCGCTCGAAGGGCTCGACGTCGTGCCGCCACGCGCGCTGCTCTACGTGCGCGGCGGCGACCTGCTCGATGTGCGCCTCGACGGCGACGAGGCGCGTGCCTTCTTTCGCGCCGTGCAGGACGACGCGTTTGCACTGCCCGAGTTCACGCGTAGCCTGCGCCACCTGGGCACATCGCCCGCGCGCGGGGGCGGTGACGCCTGCGAGCGCTGGTTCGCCCCGCTGCTGGCCGCGCGCCGGCGTGCGGCCGGTGTGACGGATCCGTTGCGTCAGGTGGCGCTGCTCGAGGCCGACCAGCTCGCGCGCGACCTGGCGAGCACGCTCGCGGAGCTGGCCGCGCTGCGCACGGGCGGTGCGCCCGCACTCACTCGCGCGCTCGAAGCGATGCTCGAGGAGGAGACGGAGGGGGTGCGCGAGGCGCTTGCCGGCACGGCGCTGGCCGCCGCGACGCTGCAGGGGAGCGCCGCCGACACGCGACTCGCCGACTGGCGGGAGTGGGTGCAGCAGCTGCAGGTGCTGTTCCGTCGAGCGGATGAGGTATGGCCGCGGATGGCGATGGTGCTGGAAGGGGGGTGAGGGGGGCGGCTGCGGCGGCCGTCTCGCTGTGACGCAACCAGCGGGGTGGCGACAGCAGGTGTTCAGCTGTGAGCGGTTTCAGCTGGTCGGCTGGACAGCTGACGGCCGCATCGCGCGAAGGCGGGCGAGTGGTGATGTCGCCACGTGTTGTGTGATGCCACCGCTCAGCTGATCGGCGACGCCGCCTCCGGCGGCGCAGCTGAGCGGTCGCCAAGCCGCGATGGGAGCGGTCGCCGCGACGCCCGCCGAGCCGCGATCGTGCCGGTGGCTGGTTGGCCGACCAGCTGAAACCGCTCACAGCTGAACACCGGTAGTCGCCGCCCCGAGGCGAGGTGAACAGGGCGACCGCTGCCGCAGCGCGATACCGCTGGTCAGCTGATCACCCGCGCCGCCCGCGGCGGCGCCGCTGAGTGGTTGCCGAGTCGCGATGCCCAAGCTCACCGCGACGCCCGCCGAGCCGCGATCGTGCCGGTGGCTGGTCCGCCGATCAGCTGAAACCGCTCGCAGCTGAACACCTGCAGTCGTCGCCCCGATCTGAGCTGACAAGGGAAAACGCCGCCGCCGCGCGATCCCGCAGGCCCCCCGCTCAAGCCCACCCCCCTCCCCGCCGACACTCGCACTGGTCCGCCGGCAACGCGTCGCGCCGGCCCCTCCCTCCGTTCCGGTGCGCGTGGCTCGCTCGCGCCGCCGGTCTTTCCCGCCATGTCCGACCACCACCCGCCGCGCCGTCCGTCCGCGCCCGATCGCCAGCATCGTCGTCTGCAGCGCGCCACCTGGGTCGCCTTGCTGGTCGTGGCCGTCCTGCTGGGCGGTGGCCTGGCCGCACTGGCGCTGGCCCCCGTGTCTCCCGCGGTGCTCGGTGCCGCGGGGGCGCTGTTCGCGCTCGTCACCGGTGGGCTGCTCGCCGCGACCGTGTTCGTGGTGCGGCCAGCCGCGGCGCGCGCGGCCGAAGCGCAGGCCCTCGAGGCGAGGACCGCCGCGGACAGCGCCCTGCGCGAAGTCACGGCGCTTCGGCGCGCGCTCGACGAGCACTCGCTGCTGTCCGTGGCCGATCGCAGCGGCAGGATCATCGATGTGAACACCGGCTTCGTGCAGATCAGCGGGTACGACCGCGAGGAACTGCTCGGCCGCGACCACCGCGTGCTCAACTCCGGGGTGCACCCGCCGGAGTTCTGGAAGCAGGTGTGGCGCCTCATCGCCTCGGGGCAGGTGTGGCGTGGCGAGGTGTGCAACCGGCGCAAGGATGGCACGCTCTACTGGGTGGACAGCACCATCGTCCCGCATCACGGCCCCGATGGCCGGATCGAGCGCTACGTGTCGATCCGATTCGACATCACGGCCAAGAAGGCCGCCGAGTCTGCGCTGGAAGCTACGCGTGCGTCGCTCGAGGAGGCGCAGGCGCTCGCCCGCATGGGCAACTGGTCGTACGACCTCGCCACCAGCAGCATCGAGTGGTCGCAGCAGGTGTACGATCTGTTCGGCCGTGCCCCCGAGGCCGGCCCGCCCACCTTCGACGAGCACCGCCGCGACTTCACCGAGGCCTCGGGGGCGGCGCTGCTCGACGCCGTCACCGACGCGCTGGCCGACGGCCATCCCTATTCGCTGCTGCTCGAGCTGCGCGCGTCCGCGAGGGGCGTGCGCTGGGTGCGCGCCGAGAGTCGCGTGCGCCGCGATGCGCGTGGCACCATCTCGGGGCTGTTCGGCACCGTGAGCGATGTCACCGCCGAGATCGAGCGCGAGGAGGCGCTCCGAGCGGCGCAGGCCGAGGCGAACCTCGTCACGCAGCGGCTGCTCGAGACCAACCAGATCCTCGAGCAGGCCACCGCGCACGCGAACGACATGGCCGCGCAGGCGGAGATGGCGAGCTACGCGAAGAGCGAGTTCCTCGCCAACATGAGCCACGAGATCCGCACGCCGCTCACCGCCATTCTCGGCTACACCGACGTGCTGCGCGACGAACTGCTCGTCTCGCACGGCTCGGTGCGGCAGCGTGATGCCATCGACACGATCCGCCGCGCCGGCGAGCACCTGCTCACCGTCATCAACGACATCCTCGACCTCTCCAAGATCGAGGCGGGGCGCATGGTCATCGAGACGGTGGACACCGACCTGCCGCGCCTGCTGCTCGACGTGGACGGCCTCATGCAGGAGCGCGTCGCGGCAAAGGGCATCGCGCTGCGCACGCGGCTCGCCACACCGGTGCCCGAGCACGTCTGCACCGACCCGACGCGCCTGCGGCAGATCCTCATGAACATCGTCGGCAACGCCGTGAAGTTCACCGACGCCGGCGCGATCGACGTGGACGTGCGTGTGGAGCGCGTGACGACGGGCGGCGAGGTCATGGCCTTCGACGGCGATGCCCTCAGCTCGGAGCGGCTCGTCATCGCCGTGACCGACACGGGCGCCGGCATGACGCCACGTCAGGCGGAGCAGCTCTTCCAGCCTTTCACCCAGGCCGATGCGTCGGTCACCCGCCGGCACGGCGGCACCGGACTTGGCCTCACGATCTGCCGACGGCTGGCCGCGCTCATGCACGGCGACGTGCGCCTCGCGCGCACGAGCCCGGGGCAGGGCACGACGTTCGTGGTGGAGCTGCCGCTCGTGCCGGCGGAGGGAAGCGCGCTCGTGCACGATCTCGCGGCGTGCACCGAGCCCGCCGTACTGCGCGCGGCGACGGGCGGAGCGACGATCGCACTGGCGGGGCGCATTCTGCTCGCCGAGGACGGCCCCGACAACCAGCGACTGATCAGCCACCATCTGCGCGTCGCGGGTGCCGAGGTGAGCGTGGCCGAGAACGGCGCGGTGGCGCTGGCACAGCTGCGCGCGGCCGAGCGGGCCGGTGAGCCGTTCGACCTGCTCGTCACGGACATGCAGATGCCCGAAATGGACGGCTATACGCTCGCGCGCACGCTGCGCCAGGAGGGCAGCCGGCTGCCGATCATTGCGCTCACCGCACATGCGATGGCCGAAGACCGCGCGCGCTGTCTCGAGGCCGGCTGCGACGATTACGCGAGCAAGCCCATTGACCGCGCGCTGCTGCTGGCCACCTGTGCGCGCTGGCTCGACACAGCCAATCCACACGGCCCCGCGGCGGACGATGCAGACGTGCGCGCCGGCGATGCCGACAGCGTGTTCCCCGCAATCGTGAACGACGACGACACCCTCGACGCGGACGGCGTGCCGTCCGTGATCCTCAGCGAGCTGGCGCACGATCCGGACCTCGCCGAACTCGTGCGTGCCTTCACGGGCAACCTGGGCGCGCGCATGGAGCAGGTGAACGCCGCCGCGCGCGATGGCGACCTCGCCACGCTCGGCCGGCTTGCCCACCAGATCAAGGGCACCGGCACCAGCTACGGCTTCCCCGCGCTTACGCGCGCCGCGCGCGCCGTCGAGGCGCACGCTACCGATGTCACCGACCCCGATGCGCTCGCGCACGCGGTCACCCTGCTGCTCACCACGGCCCGCGCCATCCGGCGCGGGGCCGGCGCCACGCCCCACGTCGCCATGCCCGCGATCCAGGAGACCTCATGAGTGCCCCCTCGTCCGCCAGCGATGCGCGCGTCCTGCTCGTTGACGACGATCCGGACGTGCACGCGCTCGTCGGCGCCATGCTCAAGCCGCTCGGCGTGACCCTCGTCCATGCCATGAACGGCGCCGAGGCGCTGCACACCGTGCGCGCACTGCCCGTGGACCTCATCCTGCTCGACCACGACATGCCCGGACGCAACGGCCTCGAGGTGCTCGAGGAGCTGCGCGCCGACGGTCGCCTGTCGCGCATTCCCGTGATCATGGTCACCGGCAGCGACAGCCACGCCGTGCTCGCCTCCTGCTTCGCGGCCGGCGCGCAGGACTACATCCGCAAGCCGTTCTTCGCCGCCGAACTGCGCGCGCGCGTGGGCTCGGCGCTCGAGCGCCAGCGGCTCATGGTGGAACTCGTCGGCGCCGCGCGGCGCGATCGCCTCACGGGATTGCCCAATCGCGCCTTCCTGCTCGATCAGCTCACCGTCGCGGTGCGCGCCGCGAAGCAGTCGCCTGACGCCGGCTTCGCACTCATGTTCCTCGACTTCGATCGCTTCAAGCTCATCAACGACAGCCTCGGCCACGACGTGGGCGACCTGCTGCTGCGCGGCATCGCCGACCGGCTGCGCGAGAACCTGCGCGCGACCGACACCGTGATCGTGGGTGACGCGACCACGACGGTGGCGCGGCTCGGCGGTGACGAGTTCGTGGTCATGCTGAGCGGGGTGAGCGACTTCCTCACGGCATCGGCCATCGCCGACCGTCTCATTCGCGCGCTCGAGCCGCCGTACCAGCTCGGGCCGCACCTCGTGCGCTCGTCGGCCAGCATCGGCATCTCGTGCAACTCGGGGCAGTATGACTCCCCCGACGATGTGCTGCGCGATGCGGACATCGCCATGTACGAGGCCAAGAGCCGTGGCAAGGGCTGCTGGGTGCTCTTCACCGATACCATGCGCGAAGCCGTGGCGCACCGCCACAAGCTCGAGACGGCGCTGCGCGCCGCGATCGAGCAGGAGTCGCTCACCGTGGTCTACCAGCCGATCGTGTCGCTCGAGGATCGCTCGGTCGACGGCTTCGAGGCCCTGCTGCGCTGGACGGATCCGGAGCTGGGTCCCATTTCGCCGTCGGAGTTCATCACCATCGCCGAGGAAACGCGGCTCATCCTGCCACTCTCCGAGTGGACGTTGCGCGTGGCCTGCGCCGAGTTCATGCGATGGCGTCAGGCCATGGGCTCGGCCGCGCCGCGCTACATCAGCGTGAACCTCTCGCGCGTGCAGCTCGGTGATCCGGGGCTGCTCGATCGCACGCTCGGCATCGTGCGCGAGGCGGGCATGCTCCCGAGCGAGCTGCAGCTCGAGGTGACCGAGTCGCAGATCATGGCGAACCGCGTCACCGCCATCGCGCAGCTGCACGCGCTGCGCTCGGCGGGCGTGCGGCTGGCCATGGACGACTTCGGCACGGGCTACTCGTCGCTTTCCTGCCTGCAGGAGTTTCCGCTCGACGTGCTCAAGATCGATCGCGCGTTCGTGGCCAACCTGTCGCGTGGCCGCGATTTCGCGGCGCTGGTGCACGCCGTCGTCACGCTCGCCGACAACCTCGGACTCGAAGTGGTGGCGGAAGGCGTCGAGGAGGTGGCGCAGGCGGCCATGCTGCAGGACCTCGCGTGCAAGTACGGCCAGGGCTACCTGCTGGCCTCGCCGATGCCGGCCGGTGACGTGCTGCCGTGGCTGGGTCACGAGGTGCCGACCGCCGGCGTCGTGCCGATCGGCACCGCCACCTCGCACACGTCCGATGCCAACCTGCTCGTGCAGGGGAGGGTGGCCTGATGCCCGCCGTCGCCGAAGCCGGCACGCCGCACCGCGCGAGCGCAGCCATCACGCCGTCCCCCGAGCTCGTGGCGACGCAGGTCATCGCCGGACTCGGACAGCTCGCCACGCTGCCCACGGTCACGCTGCAGATCATGCGCCTGGCCGACGATCCCACCGCCACCGGCGACGCGCTCGATCGCCTGCTCGTGGCAGACCCGACACTCGGCGCGCGCGTGCTGCGCGTGGTGAACTCTGCGTTCTACGGCCTGCCCGGCACCATCACCACCACGAGTGGTGCCATCGTGCGTCTCGGCTTCGCGGCCATTCGCAACATTGCGATCGCGGCCAGCCTCACACGCATGTTCCGCGGCGGTCGCCTCTCCGCCTCCTTCGACGCGCGTGACGTGTGGCGACACTCGGTGGCCGTGGCCGAGGCGGCACGCCTGCTGTCGCGTCGCGCGAAGCGCGGCAGCGCGGACGAGGCGCTGCTGGCTGGGCTGCTGCACGACATCGGCCTCGTGGTGGCCATGCAGGGGTGTCGCCCGGAGTTCGAGCGGCTGCTGCTCGCGCTCGATGCCGATCCGGACGTGCCGTTCGCGGACGTGGAACTCGTGCATCTGGGCACGGGCCACGCGCAGCTGGGCGCGGAGCTCGGACGCAAGTGGGGGTTCCCGCCGGCGCTCGTCGCGGTCGCGGCGCATCATCACACGCCGATGGCGCTCGACCCGTCGGTGCGCACGCTTCCTGCCCTGGTGTGCGTTGCGGACCACCTCGCCGTGCGCGCGGGCGAAGGCTACACGAGCACGGTGCGCGGCGCGTCGCTCGATCCGCAGGTCGTGGCGTGGCTCGGACTCGGCGAGGCGGACCTCGACGACGTCATCGCGGCGCTGCCGGCGGCCACGTCGGAAGCGATGCAGGTGCTCGGCGACGGCAGTTGACCGCGCCGCGCGCGGTCAGCGAACCGCGCCGCGTCAGCGGTGCAGCGTGTCCCAGTCCTTGGGCACGCGGCCGGCCGCCGGCGAGCAGCCGCAGCTGGTGCCGCAGCCGTCCTTCGGCGCCCGTGCGCTGCGCACCGAAGCCAGCCCGCGCTTCGCGAGGAAGCCGACGGCGGCCAGCAGCACGAGTCCGATGATGAGCGTGTCCATGCGTCCTCCCGGGTCGTCGCTCAGTAGCCGAGCGCGCGGCCCACGGTGTACACCAGCCACGCCGCGCCGTAGGCCAGCGCGAGCATGTAACCAAACTGGATGGCGGCCCACGACCAGCCAAGCTTCCCGCCGCCCGCCTCGCGCACCGTGATCGCCGTGGTGCTCATGCACATGAGCGCGAACACGTAGAACACCATCAGCCCGAGCGCCACCAGCGTGGTATACACGGGTTCGCCCGTCTCGGGGTTGCGCTCCGCGCGCAGGCGATCGCCAAGTGCCTGCACGTTCTCCTCGTCGCTGCCCACGCCGTAGATGGTGCCCATGGTGGACACGAACACCTCGCGCGCGGCGAAGCTGGCCGCGATGGACACACCGATCTTCCAGTCGTAGCCGAGCGGACGCACCAGCGGCTCGATGAGCTTGCCCACCTGGCCGAGTGCGCTTCCTTCGAGCTGCTGCTCGGCCTGCACCACCTCAGGCTCGGACGGGTCCACGCTCGTGCGCGGATAGGTGGCCATGGCCCACAGCACGATCGAGAGCGCCATGATCACCGTGCCGGCGCGTCGCACGAACAGCATCGCGCGCTGCCACACCGTCACGCCGAGCGTGCGCACACTCGGCCACCGGTAGGCCGGCAGCTCGAGGATCATGGGACGCACCGGCCCCTTGAGCAGCGTACGCTTGAAGATCGCTGCCACGCCGAGCGCGGCGAGCGTGCCCAGCAGGTACATGCCGAGCAGCGTGAGCCCCTGCAGGCCGAAGCCGAGCGGCAGCGTGCTGGCCGGCACGAAGGTGCCGATGAGCAGCGTGTAGACCGGCAGGCGCGCCGAGCAGCTCATGAGCGGCACCACCATGATGGTGGCGAGCCGGTCCTGCCTGTTCTCGATCACACGCGTGGCCATGATGCCCGGCACGGCGCACGCGTACCCGGAGAGCATGGGAATGAAGCTGCGCCCGTGCAGCCCGACGCGGCGCATCACGCGATCCATGAGGAACGCGGCGCGCGCCATGTAGCCCGAGTCCTCGAGGATGCCGATCACGAGGAAGAGGATGCTGATCTGCGGCAGGAACACGAGCACGCCGCCCACGCCGGCGAAGATGCCGTCCACCACGAGCGATCGCAGGTCGCCCTCCGGGAGCACGGCCCCCACGAGCGTGCCGAGCGTGGCGATGAGCCCCTCGATCGCATCCTGCATGGGCGCGGCCCACGTGAACACGGACTGGAACACGATCGCCATGAGCGCGATGAACAGCACCGGACCGAGCACACGATGCAGCACGACACCATCAATGCGGTCCGAGAGGGACCGGCCGTACTGCTCCTTCGTGGTTACGGCGCGCGCGACCACTTCGCCGATCCAGCCGTAGCGCGAGTCCGACTCGAGCCGCTGCGGCGCGATGCCGATCTGCCCGAGCGTGACCGCTGCGTGGCGACGGGCCTCGTCGAGCCCCGGCACTTCGGCGACGTGCGGTTCGAGGTGTTGTATGGACAGCAGGCGCAGGGCCTCGAGCTCCGCGGCCGACGTGGTGAGCCCATTCGCCTCGAGTCGCTCCACCATGGGCGCGAGCGCCTCGGTGACGGCCGGTGCCAGTGTGAAACGTCGCGACGGCGCGGGCAGTGTGACGGCGATCTCGCAGGCGCGGCCGAGCGCGTCGATGCCCTGGCCACGCTTGGCGACGAGCGGTACGACGGGCACACCGAGCGCATCGATGAGTTCGGGCACGTCGATGCTGATGCCCTTCGCTTCCGCCGCGTCCATCTGGTTGAGCGCGATCACCACCGGCACGCCGAGCTCGATGACCTGGCTGGCGAGGAAGAGGTTGCGCTCGAGGTGGGCGGCGTCGGCCACGACCACGATGACATCGGGGCGCCAGCCATCACGCGCGCGTCCGAGCAGCACTTCGAGGGCGATCTGTTCGTCGGGCGACGAGGCCGACAGCGAATAGCTGCCGGGCAGATCGAGGCACGAGACGCGGCGCCCGGAGGTGGTGCGGAAGAATCCCTCGACGCGCTCCACGGTGACGCCCGCGAAGTTGCCGACGCGCTGGCGCAGTCCCGTCAGCGCGTTGAAGAGGGTGGTCTTGCCGGTGTTGGGATTGCCGACGAGCGCAAGGCGCAGGACCGCCTCGTTGGCGGGCGCGCGGGGTGTCGGAGGCGTGGGCTCGACGACGGGGGCGGCGACTTCACTCACGGCCGAGGCCGAACTGCCGAGCCAGGGCTCAGCCGCGCGCCGAGCGGGCGGCGGCGGGCAGCGGCTGGACGGTGATGCCGGCGGTGAGCGCCGATCCGAGCGCGAGCCGGGTGCCGCGCACGTCGAGCACCATGGCGTGGCGCGAGTCGACGATGCTCACTGCGGTGCCCTCGCAGAGGCCGAGCGCGCGCAGGCGGCAGGCTTCGTCGGAGCCGCAGTCATCGAGTCCCAGCACGGTGGCGCGGCTGCCGGGGCGGCACTGCGACAGGGTGCAGGGGCGCGCCGCTTCGAGCAGGCCGTCAGGACCGCCCGTCGCAACGGACGGGGCGGTGGGCAGCACGGGGAGTGAGACGCTCAGGGACACGGTCGGCGGAGTTGAGAATGTTTCTCAATGGCTTCTTCTGTAGGTTAGCGGGCCGAGTCGCGGTTGGCAATGGGGAGAAATCCGCTCGGATCGGAGCCGAACCGAGCGGGTCCCGCCCACTCGCGAGCGCCGCACGCCGCCTACGCCCGCGCCGGCACCGCGCCGCTGCCGCCGCCCGCCTGTCCGTTGCGGGCCACCATCACCGCCACGCCGATCGCGGCGATGGCCAGCGCAATCACCTGGGCCATCGTGAGCCCGGCCACGAAGCGGTCGTCCTTGGCGCGGAAGAACTCCACGATGAAGCGCTCCACGCCGGCCAGGATGCAGTACATCCCGAACAGCCACCCTTCCTTGTGCGTGTGCTCGCGGAACCGCCACAGGATGAGGAACATGACGAACCCCATTGCCGTCTCGTACAGCTGCGTGGGGTGCACCGCGATCACGTCGGTGGGCTGCGTGCCCGGCGGCAGCGTCACGCCGAAGAGCTGCTCCATGTTCGTGGCCGTGCTCGGCGGCGCGCCGAGGGGGAAGCGCACCGAGAACGGGCCGCTCCACGGACGGCCGTAGTCGTCGCCCACCGCCCAGCAGCCCGTGCGTCCCACGGCATAGCCGGCGGCGATCGCGATGCCGGCCACGTCGGCGATGCGCAGGAACACCAGCTTCTTGTAGCGGATCACCAGCCAGCAGAGCAGCACCGACCCCATGAAGCCGCCCCAGAACACGAACCCGCCACGGCTGAAGAACGCGCCCGGATCACCGGTGAGGATCACGTAGTAGGTCTTCGCGCCGATGATCGTGCCCACGAGCGCGGCCATGACGATGTCGGGGATCGCGTCCGCTTCCTGCAGCTGGCCGCGGCGCGTGAGTTCACGCTGGCAGATGATCTGCGAGATCATGAAGGCCGCGAGCACCGCGAGCCCGAACCCGGTCAGTTCGAGCGGGCCGATCGAGAAGACGGTGGGCAGGTGATTGATGCCGTCGGAGGCGAGCATGCCGAGGGAGTGTGTGGGAAACGGACGCGCCGGTCGAGGAAATGCCGATCAGCGCCTCGAGGACGCGCGCGTGCCGGAGTCGGCGGTCGCGTCTAACATACCGGGAAGCGGCAGCGAAGCGTGAGCCGAGAAGCTGGGGGAGACCGTCGTGCCGGCCCGGAACCGGAAGGCGCCGGCCGCCGCGATCATGGCCGCGTTGTCGGTGGCCAGGCGTGGCGCGGGGGCGAAGACGGCGATCGACGCGGCCGCGCGCCGCATGGCCGCCTGCAGCGCCCCGTTGCACGCCACGCCACCCCCCAGCACGACGCGCTCGCGCCCGTGCTGCCGGGCGGCGCGCAGCGTCTTCGCCACCAGTGTGTCCACGACCGCGTCCTGGAAGCCACGCGCGATGTGGGCCCGGTCCTCCTCGAGCGTGCCGGCCGCCTCGGCCGCGCGCACGGCGAGCAGCACGGCCGTCTTGAGGCCACTGAACGACAGGTCGTAGTAGTCCGGGTCGCCGGGCTGCTGCGAGCGGCGCAGCATGGGGCGCGCGAACGCGAACCGCGCCGGATCGCCGCTGCGCGCAAGCTCCTCGATGGGGCGTCCGCCGGGGTAGGGCAGCCCCAGCAGCTTGGCCACCTTGTCGAACGCCTCGCCGGCCGCATCGTCGCGCGTGCGTCCGAGCAGGCGGTACTCGCCCCACGCCGGCACGTCGATGAGCAGCGTGTGCCCGCCGCTCACGAGCAGCGCCGTGAACGGCGGGACCGCGTCGGGGTGCTCGAGCGCGGTGGCGAAGAGGTGCCCCTCCATGTGGTGCACCGGCACCACCGGCAGGCCGCGCGCGAGGCCCAGCGCCTTGGCGAAGTGCACGCCCACGAGCAGCGCGCCCACGAGGCCGGGGGCGTGCGTGACGGCGATCGCATCGCAGCAGCGCGCGTCGGCGTCCGCTTCCTGGATCGCGGCGCGCACCACGGGCGGCAGCGCCGTGAGGTGCTGTCGGCTCGCGATCTCCGGCACCACCCCGCCGAACAGCCGGTGCACGTCCTGCGAGAGGATCACCAGTGAGCGCTGCGAGAAGGTGCTGCCGTCGTACTCCACGACCGATGCCGACGTCTCGTCGCACGACGTCTCGATGCCCAGCACACGCGTGATCGTCATGGCCGCGCAGCGGCCGACGAGTCGTCCCACTCGCGCTGCGGGTGCCGCAGCGCCACCAGCAGCAGGCGCGGACGCACGTCGCGCACCACGAGCGCGGCGCCCTCTGGCAGCGTGACGTCGGCGGCGCGCAGCTCGAGGCGCGCGGTGTCGGTGCCTTCGGCGGTGACGGCGCGCTGCATGGTCGGGCCGGCGGGGAGCAGCATCAGCAGCTCACGTCGCTTGCCGGTCACGAAGGCCTGCACCTCGGGCGTGGTGCCGTCGAGCGCCACATCGGGGTCGAGCGTGAGCGTGACGTTCACGGGCACCCACGCCGACGCATCCTTCTCGGCGTTCACCACCACCCAGATCACGACGGCGAGCGCGAGCGCGGCGAGCGCCCGCGGCCAGTCAAGGCGTCGGGACCGCTTGTCGGGCATCGTTCAGCTCGGTGCCCTCGAACTCGCGCACGCCTCCGAGGAGTCCTTCGAGGAAGCGACGGTTGGCTGGCGAGTTCCAGTCGTCCTCGCCGATCCACTTGCGTCGGATCACGCCTTCGCGGTCGATGATGTACGTCTCCGGCACGCCGGTGTAGCGATACACGGCCCGGAACAGTTCGGCGCGGTCGTAGAGCACGTCGAACGTGAGGTCGTACTCCTTCACGAAGTCGCGAATCGTGGTTTCCATGTTCGCGTCGTCCACGCTCACGGCGACCACGGCGAGGCCGCGGTCGCGCAGGTCGCGGTGCACGCGCTCCATGCTGGGCATTTCCTTCTTGCACGGCGTGCACCAGGTGGCCCAGATGTTGAGCAGCACGACCTTGCCGCGATAGTCGCTCAGCGTCTTGAGCTCGGTGTCGCTGCGGATGACGTCGACGGCGTTGAAGCCGGGCGCCTCGGTCCCCACGCGCACTTCGTAGAACTCGTCGCCGAGGAAGGTGGTGCCGGCCCAGAGACCGGCGCCGAGCACGAGCACGATGCCGAGCACGGCAAGCCACTGCTGACGCACGGTCATGCGGTCACCCCGCAGGCCGCGCGCAGTGCGGTGATCTCACGCTGCGGATCGGCAGCCGTGAAGATCGCGTTGCCGGCCACGAACGTGTCGGCACCGGCGCGCCAGCAGCGCGTGATGGTCTCGCGGCCGATGCCGCCGTCCACCTCGAGCACGGCGCCCGAGCCCGCCGCTGCGAGCATCTGCTTCGCGCGCGCGATCTTCTCCACCGTGTACTCGATGAACCGCTGTCCGCCGTAGCCGGGGTTCACCGTCATCACGAGCAGCAGGTCGAGCTGCGCCGCGACTTCGCGCACCATCTCGAGTGGCGTGGCCGGGTTGAGCGCAACGCCCGCCTTGCACCCCAGTTCGCGAATGCGCGCGAGTTGCCGGTCGAGGTGCGGCGCGGCCTCGGCGTGGATCGTGAGCACGTCGGCACCGGCCTTCGCGAAGTCGTCGAAATAGCGCTCCGGCTCCACCACCATGAGGTGCACGTCGATGGGGAGCGTGGTGCAGCGGCGCACCGTCTCGATGACCTTGGCCCCGAAGGTGAGGTTGGGCACGAAGCGGCCGTCCATGACGTCCACGTGGATCCAATCCGCGCCACCGGCCTCGCACATGGCGAGGTCGTCGGCGAGCTTCGCGAAGTCGGCGGAGAGAATGGACGGGGCGATGCGAACGGTCATGGCAGCGTGTCGGGAAGGACGAACAGCGAGTCGAGGGACAGCGAATCGACGGCGAGCGTGTCGAGGGACAGCGAGTCGGCGGCGAGCGTATCGGTCACCAGCGAGTCGCCGAACGTGGGGTCGAACGCCATGGTGTCGACGGTGCGGCGCCGGTCGGCGAGGATGAGGTTCACCGTGGCCGGCAGCGCGACGCGTTCGCCGGGCACGGGGAACGTCTGCAGCACGGTGCCCACGGGGAGGTCGTCCTCCTGGAACATGATCTCGCCCACGGCGAATCCGGCGCGCTCGAGCAGGCGTCGCGCGTCGCCCTCCACGCGGCCGATGAGGTCGGGCACCACGGCCACGCTGTCGCGCACGGCGAGGCGTCCGCCGCCTACCATGCCCGTGTTGCTGCCCGCGCGCATGCCGTCGGCGCGCGGGCCGCTGATCTGCCGGCGCGGCGCGTCCGTGACGGGCGCCTCCTCCACCGGCTCGATCACCGGTGGCGGGGCATCGCCCATGAGCAGCTTGAGGCCGATCACACTGCCCGACACGCCCGCGACGAGGCCGGCCACCACGGCGATGCCGGCGCGCATGGCCCAGAGGCGCCCGGTCGTTCGCTTCGCGCTCACGTCTGCTCCCGCCGACGCAACCGCGCGGCGAAGGCGCCGTCGGCGCCGTGCTCCTGCGGCAGCACGCGCAGGCGGCCGTGGTCGAGCACGGTGTCGGGCACGCTGCCGGCTGGCGGCGGCTCGAGCACGAAATCGGGGCGCTCCGCGAGGAAGGCATCCACCGGCCCGTCGTTCTCCTCCGGCTCGAGCGAGCAGGTGGAGTAGATGAGCAGGCCACCGGGGCGCACGGTGTCGGCGGCGGCGCGCAGGATCTCGCGCTGCAGCGTGGACATCACGGCCAGGTCGGAGGTGCGCAGGCGCCAGCGCGCATCGGGGTGACGGCGGAAGGTGCCGGTGCCGGTGCAGGGCACGTCGAGCAGCACGGCGTCGAGTCCCTGCAGTGCCGGCTCGCGCGCGTCGCCCACGAAGGCCACGATGTTGTCGGCGTCGAGGCGCCCCGTGCTCACCAGCAGGCGCTCGAGGCGCCCCGGCACGCGATCGGAGGCGATCACGAGACGCGCCACGCGCGAGAGTTCGAGCGCCTTGCCGCCGGGCGCGGCGCAGAGGTCGCCGACCACGCTGCCTGGCGCGATCGCGGCGTAGCGCGTGACGAGCGTGGCGGCCGGGTCCTGCACGAACAGCAGTCCCTGCTTGAAGGCGCCGAGCTCGGTGAGCTGCACGCCGGGGCCGAGCACGAGCGAGTCGGCCACGAGCGGCGCGTCGGCCACGGACACGCCGGCGCCCTCGAGCATGGCTTCGAGCTGCTCCCGCACCACGCCGTAGGGGCGCAGCACGATCGGCGCTTCGTGGTTGTTGGCCTCGAGCAGCCGCTCCGTGGCGTCGAGCCCGAAGCGCGCGACCCAGCGCGCCACCAGCCAGCGCGGATGCGAACCGCGCAGCGCGAGCGCGTCGATCGGGTCGGACGGCTGCACCGGCTCGAGTGCATCGCGCTCGCGGTCGACGCGGCGCAGCACCGCGTTCACCAGCTTGCTCGCGCCGATGCCGTGCCGCTGCTTGGCGAGCTCCACCGTCTGCGCGATCGCCGCGTACGGCGGCACGCTGCCCATGAACAGCAGCTGGTAGGCGCCAAGGCGCAGCAGGTCGGCCACGTCGCCATCGAGGCGCGCGAGCCCGCCGCGCACGCGCAGCCCGAGCACGGCGTCGAACCAGCTGCGGCGACGGAGCGTGCCCCACACGAGCTCCTGCACCCAGCGTCGGTCGCGCGCGTCGAGCGGACCGGCGTGGCGCTCGAAGGCAGGATCGAGCAGCTGGCCGCTGCGCATGTCGGCCAGGATCGCCGCCGCGGCAATGCGCGAATCGGTGATCGCCGCCGTGCGACGGCCGCGTGATTGCACACGTACATCGGGGCCCGGGCCCCGGTCAGGTCCTTCCACCGGCATCATGCGGTGAAAGTTAGCCGATTCCATCCCCGTCGTCGAAGCGGTCGCCCACCTGCACGCCGCGCCCGCGCTGCCAGGCCAGCGGCGTGAGGCGCGCCTTGCCCGCCGGCTGCACCTCGGCGATGCGCACCGCGCCCTGTCCGCAGCGCACCACGAGCCCCTCGTCGTCGATGGCGCGGATGGTGCCGGGGCGGCTGGCGCGCAGCGCCTCGTCGGTGAGCTCGCCGTCGCTGAGCGCGCGGATCCGCACCCCGAAGCACTTGACCGGCGTGCCGTGCAGCGTGGTGTGCGCACCCGGTCGCGGGTCGAAGGCCCGGACCACCCGCGACACCTGCGCGGCGTCCTGCGAGAAGTCGAGGCGCGCTGACGCGCGGTCGATCTTGGCCGCGTACGTGGCCCGCGTGTCGTCCTGCGGCACCTCGTGCGCGACCCCCGCCTCGAGCAGCGCGAGCGCCTGCACGATGGCGAGCGCACCGAGCTCGGCGAGCTGGTCGTGCAGCTCGCCGTAGGTGGTATCGGGGAGGATCGGAGTGCGCACCACGTGCAGCATGGGGCCGGCATCGAGCGCCGGGACCATGCGCATGATCGTGATGCCCGTCTCGGTGTGCCCCTCGAGGATCGAGGCCTGGATCGGCGCCGCGCCGCGAAGCGCCGGCAACAGCGACGCGTGGATGTTGAGCGTGCCCAGCCGCGGCGCGTCGATGACGACCCTGGGGAGGATGTGCCCGTAGGCCACGACCACGCTCAGCTCCGGCTCGAGCGCCGCCATCTCCGCCATGAACGCCTCGCCACGCGGCTTCTCGGGCTGCAGCACGGGCAGCCCCTCCTCGAGCGCCACCTGCTTGACCGGTGACGGGTCGAGCTGCGAGCGGGAGCGTCCGCGCGGCTTGTCCGGCTGCGTGACCACGCCGACCACGTCATGTCCTTCGCCGAGCAGGGCGCGCAGCGGCGGAACGGCGAAGTCGGGGGTGCCCCAGAACAGGATGCGCATGAGCGTGGTGACCGGGTGCGGTGGAGCCGCGCAGGGCGCGGCAGCGATCAGGCGTGGGCGGAGCGGGCGCCGTCGTCGTCCGGCGGCAGGTCGCCCACGGGGAGCACGCGCAGGTTGCCCACGTACTTGCCCTTCTCCTGTTCCCACGTCTTGAGCGCACCGCGGCGCTTGAGCAGCGAGAGCCGGTCGAGGAACAGCTTGCCGTGCAGGTGGTCGATCTCGTGCTGCAGGCAGACCGCCAGCAGCTCCGTGCCCACGACTTCGATGTGGTTGCCGTCGAGGTCCTGCGCGCGCACGGTGACTTCGTTGGCGCGATCGACGTGCGCGAACACCTCGGGGATGGACAGGCACCCCTCCTCCCAGCGGATCGCGCCGGTGCGCAGCACGATTTCCGGGTTCACGAGGGCGAAGCGGGCTTCCTCGACCTCCACCACCGTCAGGCGCTCGAGGCGCCCCACCTGCGGGGCGGCGAGTCCGATCCCCTTGGCGGCGTGCATGGTCTCGAACATGTCGTCGGCCAGCCGACGCAGCTCGGGGGTGAACTGGGTGACGCGCTCGGTTTCCTGCCGGAGGATCGGCGAGCCCAGGACGTGGATGTCGAGGAGCGACACCGCGACCTCAGCCGGCGATCGCGGGCCCGCTGCCCACGCGCACGATGCGGCCCCGCTCGATGATCAGGCGCGACTCGCCGCTCTTGATCGTGATGCGGTCGTCGAGCGACGGCGCGTCCTTGGCCTGGATGGCCACGACCTCGCCCACGAGTCCGCCGGCGGTGACGATCTCGTCGCCCTTCTTGAGCGCCTTCACGAGGGCGTCGTGCTGCTTGCGCTGCTTCTGCTGCGGGCGAATGAGCACGAAGTAGAAGATCGCGAAGATCGCGCCGTACATGAAGATCATGCCCGTGAGCTGGCCGCCGGGGGCGGCCTGCAGGATGGCGATCAGGGCGGCGGACACAGGAACGGAGTTCATGAGGCGGACGTCTTGGAGTGATAGCGGGCGAGCCAGTCGCGGCTCCAGCCCTCGAAGGACCCGTCCAGCACGGCCGCGCGAGCGGTGCGCATGAGGGTCGTCAGGAAATGTACATTGTGCAGGCTGAGGAGGCGGAGCCCGAGAATCTCCTCGCTGGTGAACAGGTGCCGCACGTACGCCGTCGAGAAGCGCGTGCAGGTGGCGCACTCGCACTCCGGATCGAGCGGCACGTCGGCCAGCCGGAAGCGCGCGTTGCGGATGTTGCGCCGCCCTTCCGCCGTGAAGAACGCGCCCGTCCGCCCCATGCGCGTGGGCGCCACGCAGTCGAACAGGTCCACGCCGCGCGCCACACCCTCGATGAGGTCCTCCGGGAATCCGACGCCCATGAGGTAGCGCGGCCGGTCGGTGGGGAGCACCTCGTTCACCACGTCGAGCATGGCGTACATGTCGGGCTTGGCCTCGCCTACCGACAGCCCGCCGATGCCGTAGCCGGTCCAGTCGGCGAGGTCGCGGATCGCGAGCGCCGACTCGCGGCGCAGCGACGGGTGAATGCCGCCCTGCACGATCGGGAAGAGCGCCTGCGACGGCGTGGGCGCGTCGGGGTCGCGCTCGCACAGCGCCGCGAACTCGGTGCGGCAGCGCGCGAGCCAGCGAATGCTGCGCCACATCGCGTCGCGCGCGACCTCCTCGCTGCTCTGTCCCGGCACGACGTGGTCGAACTGCATGATCACGTCGGCGCCGAGGTTGCGCTCGATGCGCATGACCGACTCGGGGGTGAAGCGGCGCGCGGAGCCGTCGATGTGGCTGCGGAACTCCACACCGTCTTCGTCGATCGTGCGCAGCCCCTCGAGCGAGAACACCTGGAAGCCGCCCGAGTCGGTGAGGATGGGCGCGTTCCAGTGCATGAAGCGGTGGAGCCCGCCGAGCGCGCGCACCGTGTCGTCGCTGGGGCGCAGGTGCAGGTGGTACGCGTTGGCGAGCACCATCGTCGCGCCGAGCGCCGTGAGGTCGTCCGGGTCGAGCCCCTTCACCGAGCCGAGCGTGCCCACCGGCATGAACTGCGGCGTGGGCACGTCGCCGTGCGGCGTGCTGAACACGGCCGCGCGCGCATGGCCGGCGGTCCCGTCGATGCGGAATCCGAAGCCGGGGGTGGGGAGGGCGGTCATGCGGGGGGGAGGTCGTGCGGTTGAATCCTCGAGGCTCGAGTCTCGAGGCTTCGACCTCGGGTCCGTTCTGCGAGATGGTTGCACCGTGGGTCGATCCGATTGCGCGCATCGCGCGGAACGGACCCGAGGGCAGAGCCACGAGCCTCGAGTCTCGTGGGTTCCACAGCCCCACCCCTCACAGAATCACCATCGCGTCGCCATAGCTGAGAAACCGGTATTCCTGCGCCACCGCCTCCCGGTACGCGCGCATCATGAGCTCGTAGCCCGCCACCGACGCCACCAGCATGAGCAGCGTGCTGCGCGGCTGGTGGAAGTTGGTGATCAGGCGGTCCACGGCCTTGAGGCGCTGCGGCGGGCGGATGAACAGGTTCGTCTCCCGCGCGCCGGCGTGCACGACGCCCCGGTCGTCGGCCGCGCTCTCGAGCGTGCGCACGGCCGTCGTGCCCACCGCCCACACCTTGCCGCCGCGGGCTCGCGTGGCGGCGATGAGGTCGGCCGTGGCCTGCGGCACTTCGCACCACTCCTCGTGCATGAGGTGCCGCGACGGATCCTCATCGGCGACCGGGCGGAATGTGCCCGCGCCCACGTGCAGCACCACCTCGGCGACCTGTGCGCCGAGGTCGCGAATGCGCTCCAGCAGCTGCGGCGTGAAGTGCAGCCCCGCGGTCGGTGCCGCGACAGAGCCCCGCGTCTTCGCGTACACCGTCTGGTAGCGCGACTCGTCGGCCGGCGTGTCGCCGCGCGTGATGTACGGCGGCAGCGGCACATGTCCGCACGCCGCGATCGCCTCCGGCACCGTGCCGAACACGGCCGGGTCGGCCACGAGGCGCACCACGCGCGTGTGCCGCGGCGTGGTGTCGAGGATCTCCACCTCGAAGCCCGGGGCCACGTGCACGCGGCGCCCGGGACGCACCTTGGAGCCGGGCTGCACCATGGCCTCCCACACCGCGTCCCCCTCGAGCGGGCGCAGCAGGAACACCTCGGCGGGTGCGCCCGAATCGCGCGTGCACAGGAGGCGCGCGCGGAACACCTGCGTGGCGTTCACGACGAGCAGGTCGCCCGGCGCGATGTAGTCCACGATGTCGGTGAAGCGCCGGTGCGCGAGCGTGCCCGCCGCGCGGTCCACGACGAGCAGGCGACTGGCGTCGCGCGGCTCCACCGGCTCCTGCGCGATGAGCGCGTCGGGGAGCGGGTAGTCGTAGTCGGAGGTGCGGCTGCCGGGTTCGTGCATGGGCGGGAAAACTACTGCGCCGTGATCCGATGTCAGAGCAGGGTCCCCTGTTCGGGGTGCGCGCGCGGCGGTTCGTAGCCCATGTGCCGGTAGGCGTGCGCCGTGGCCACGCGACCGCGCGGCGTGCGGTGCAGGAAGCCCTGCTGCACGAGGAACGGCTCGTAGACGTCCTCGATGGTGCCCGCGTCCTCACCCACGGCGGCGGCGATCGTGCCCAGGCCCACCGGCCCGCCGTCGAACTTCTCGATGATCAGGCGCAGCAGCCGCGCGTCCATGTCGTCGAGGCCGTACTGGTCCACGTCGAGCAGTTCGAGCGCGGCGTCGGCCACCGCCCGGTCGATGACGCCGTTCGCGCGCACCTGCGCATAGTCGCGCACACGCCGCAGCAGCCGGTTGGCCACGCGGGGGGTGCCGCGCGCGCGGCGCGCGATCTCCTGCGCGCCCGCGTCGTCGATCGGCACCTGCAGCACCTCGGCGGTGCGCCGCACGATCACCTCGAGGTCGGCCTCCGGGTAGAACGCAAGCTGGTGCACCAGCCCGAAGCGCGCGCGCAGCGGCGGCGTCAGCATCCCGAGCCGCGTCGTCGCCCCCACGAGCGTGAAGCGCTCGATCGGCACGGTGACCGTCTGCGCCTTCGGGCCCTCGCTCAGGCGGATGTCGATCTTGAAGTCCTCCATGGCCGGATAGAGGTATTCCTCGATCACTGGCCGCAGCCGGTGGATCTCGTCGATGAAGAGCAGGTCCCCCTCGCGCATGTTCGTGAGGGTGCCAACGAGGTCGCCCGGCTTCTCGAGCGCGGGGCCCGACGTGGTGCGGATGTTCACGCCCAGCTCGCGGGCCATGAGTTCGGCCAGCGTCGTCTTGCCCAGCCCCGGCGGGCCGAAGAAGAGCGTGTGGTCGATCGGCTCGCGGCGCGCCCTGGCGGCGTCGATCGCGATGGACAGGCTCTCCTTCACCTTGCCCTGCCCGATGAACTCGGCCAGCCGCTGCGGGCGCAGCGACAGCTCGACGACGCCCTCGTCGGGCAGCTCTTCGGGGGTCGTGATCTCGGGGCGGGACATCGCGAACGGAGTCGGGGCGGCGCGTGGGTGGTCGGACGCGGGGGCGAGGGAACCAAGCCGGCCCGCTCCGTGAATATAGAGACAGGCCGCGCCCGATCGGGCGCGCCGCCGCGGCCTCGCGGGCTCCAGCATTCGGCCGCCGATTGCGTAGTATTCACGGATCGTGGCCACCGATCGGCCATCCTCATCGCCCCATCCCGTCATGACCCATCGCTCCTCCGTGCGAGCCGGTGACTCGGCTCGTCGTCGCACTGCGCTCGCCGTCCTGGGTTCGGCCGTCGTCCTCGCCGTTGCCTCGGTCACCGTGGCGGCGACGTCCGCCTCTGCCGCGCCGCTGTCGGGCGCATCGCCTGCGGTGACGGCGGGCGGTCCGTGGGTGCCGGCGCTGTGGCACCACGCAGCCTACCATGCCCCGTTCCGTCTCGAGGCCGAGCGCTTCGCGACCGGCACGATGGCCGAGGCGCCGGTCGGTCTGGCCGCTGGCCTCGCGACGCGCGGCGTGCTCGTGGAAACGGCGGACGCGCTGCAGGACTCGCCGCCGATCGACTGGCGCGTGCTGGCCGGCCTCGACTACCTCACGGGCAAGGCCACGGACACGCTCAAGAAGCTCGAGGGCAAGCGCGTGCGCGTGCCGGGCTTCGTCGTGCCGCTCGACGACTTCATGGAAGACGGCGCCGAGTTCCTGCTCGTGCCGTACTACGGCGCCTGCGTGCACACGCCGCCGCCGCCGCCGAACCAGATCATCTTCGTGCAGATGGCCAACAAGAAGGCCGTGAAGCTGGCGCTGTTCGACGCCGTCTGGATGCACGGCACGCTGAAGATCGCCACCGTCGAAAGCCCCTACGGCACCGTGGGCTTCACGATCGACGGGCTGAAGATGGAACCGTACAGCTCGCGATGAGCCTGTCGCACACGGCGCCGGCCGCCGCATCGACGGCGTCGGCACCGGCGGTGGAACTGCAGGGCGCCCGCTTCGCCTATCGCGCCGGTCGTGACGTGGTCGCGATCGAGTCGCTGGTGATTCCGCGGGGAGAGACGGTGTTCCTGCACGGGCCGAGCGGCAGTGGCAAGACCACGCTGCTCGGCCTGCTTGCTGGAGTGCTCAAGGCCGACCAGGGCGCGGTGCGCATCCTCGGCACCGACCTCACGCGTCTGTCCAGTGGTGAGCGCGACGCGTTTCGCGCGCAGCACCTCGGCTACGTCTTCCAGCAGTTCAACCTCATTCCGTACCTCTCGGTGCGGGAGAACATCCTGCTGCCGGTTCGGCTCGACGCCGGCCGTCGCGCGCGCCTGCAGGGGGCCGATCCGCTGCGCGCGGCCGACACGCTCGCGGCCGACCTCGACATCGCAGGGGCGCTCGAATCGCCGGTCACCGAACTCTCGGTGGGGCAGCAGCAGCGCGTGGCCGTGGCGCGCGCGCTGATCGCGTCGCCCGAACTGGTGATCTGCGACGAGCCCACGTCGGCGCTCGATTCCGATCGCCGCGAGCGCTTCCTGCAGCTGCTCTTCAAATCCTGCGCCAAGGCGGGCGCCACCCTGGTGTTCGTGAGCCATGACATGTCGTTGCAGCCCCTCTTCGCGCGCGCGGTGTCGCTCCCCGAGGTGAACCGCGCGAGCGCCGTGCACCTCGTGGAGAACTGACGGTGGGCACGATCCTCCGCCTCGCGCTGCAGTCGCTGCGCAGCCGCTTCCTCACGTCGTTCCTCACGGTGGCGAGCATCGCGCTCAGCGTGACGCTGCTCGTGGGCATCGAGCATGTGCGCGCGGGCGTGCGCGAGAGCTTCGCCGGCACGATCCGCGGCGTGGACCTGATCGTGGGCGCGCGCGGCGGCACGCTGCAGATCCTGCTGAGCAGCGTGTTCGGCATCGGCGCGCCGGCGGGATCCGTGAGCATGGCGACCTACGAACGCTGGGCGCAGCATCCGGCCGTGGCGTGGACGATTCCGTACGCGCTGGGCGACAGCCATCGCGGCTACCGCGTGGTGGGCACGACGCCCGAGTTCTACGAGCGCTATCGCTACCGGCAGGACGGCCGGGTGACGTTCGCGACCGGCGGGCCGGCCGCGAAGGAGACGGACGTCGTGATCGGTGCTGAAGTGGCCGAGCGACTGGGATATGCGGTGGGCTCACCCATCGTCGTCACGCATGGGCTGCAGGGTGGCGGCATCTCGGATCACGAGGCGCACCCGTTCACGATCGTGGGCGTGCTCGATCGCACGTTCACGCCGATCGACCGGGCGATCTATGTCACGCTCGAAGGCATCGAGGCGATGCACGAGGACTTCGAGGCGATGCCGGTGTCGGCGCCGCCGGCGATCGGGGCGCCTGCGGAAAGCGTGCCGAGCATGCCGGGCGCGTCGGCCCCGCCGGCGATGCCGGGCGCATCCGCACCACCGGCCATGCCGGGGTACGAGCCGCCGCCGGGCACGCCCACGATGCCGGGGTACGAGCCGCCGCCGGGCACGCCCACCATGCCGGGCGCGACGCCGCCGGCGGTGGCGCCTGCGCCTGCCCCCGTGGCCGAGGCGCCGCACGACGACGAGCACGACGATCATGCGGACCACGACGAGGACGCGCAGGGTGCCGAGGGCGACCACGCCGGTCACGATCACGCGCCGGAGCAGATCACGGCGTTCTTCGTGGGCACGCGCAACCGCTTCGAGGCGCTGCAGCTGCAGCGCGAGATGAACACCGACCTCACGGAGCCGCTCACGGCGGTCATTCCCGGCGTCGCGCTCGGTGAACTGTGGCAGAACATCGCGAGCGCCGAAGTGGGGCTGCGCATCGTGGCGCTGTTCGCGGTGGCGATCGGACTCACCGGCATGCTCGTGGCGCTGTACTCCTCGCTCGACGCGCGACGCCGCGAGATGGCGATCCTGCGCGCGGTCGGCGCGGGCCCGCGCACGATCGTGTCGCTGCTCGTGTTCGAGTCGGCGCTGCTGGCGTTCGTGGGATGCGTGCTTGGCGTTGCCTTCGTGTACCTCATTCTCAGCCTCGGCCAGGGCGCGATCGAAGCACGCTCCGGCATCCATCTCGCCATTCGCGGCCTGGGTGCCACGGAGTGGTCGTATCTCGCGCTCGTGCTCGGCGCCGGCACGCTGATCGGTTTCGTGCCGGCGCTCAAGGCGTACCGCAACTCGCTCAGCGACGGACTCAGTCCGCGCAGCTGAGCGCTTCCGGCGCGACGCCGCGCCATCAGTGCTGGCCTGCTGTCTGTTCGTGCGCGCGTGATCGGGGCACCGCGCGCACGCCTCGTTGCCCCGCTCAGGAGTCTCCAACCATGAAGTTCCGTTCACTCGTGCGCGCCAGCGCCGGTCTCGCGCTGCTCGCCACGACGACACCGCTGGTCGCGCAGGGGCCCGGCGGCCGCGGTGGCGCGCGCCCGCTCCAGAAGGCACCGCTCGCCACACCGATGCATGCCGACTCGCTGCCCGCGTACGTGCGCGCCGACGCCCCCACCGACGCGACGATCCGCCGCATCTGGGAGGAGGGGATGCAGCGCTCGCAGGTGGCGACGATCGGACAGGTGCTGCTCGATTCCATCGGACCGCGCCTGACCGGTTCGCCGAACGCGACGCGCGCCCAGGACTGGGCCGTGGGGCTGCTGAAGAGCTGGGGCGTGGACGCGAAGAAGGAGCAGTACGGCACGTGGAACGCGTGGAAGCGCGGCGTCGCGTTCGCCGCACTCACGGCGCCGCGCGTGAAGCCGCTGGACGCGACCATGCTGTCATGGAGCGGCAACACGGCCGGCGAGTGGGTGGAGGGCGGCGTGGTCATCCTCGAGCCCTACGCGAATGCCGAGGAGTTCCGCGCGTGGCTGCCGACGGTGCGCGGCAAGGTGGTGCTGGTGGGCGCGCCGCGGCTGTCGTGCCGCATGCCGAGCCAGATCAACGAGTTCGGCACGCCGGAGTACATCGAGGCGCTCACCCTCGAGCAGAATCAGCTCACGGCCGCGTATCGCGGCCTCAACCAGCGCATCCCCACGTTCTACGCCGACGTGAAGGCGGCCGGTGCGCTCGCGGTGTTCGAGTCGAACTGGTCCAACTACCCGGGCATCCAGAAGATCTTCGGTTCGCCGCGCAACGGCGCCATCGCCACGTTCGACATCGGCTGCGAAGACTATGGCATGCTCTTCCGCCTCGCGAAGAACAACCAGAGCCCCACGGTGCGCCTGATGGCCGAGTCGGAGTCGCTCGGTGAGCAGCCGGTGTTCAACGTGATCGGCACGATCAAGGGCAGCGAGAAGCCGAACGAATACGTGGTGCTGTCGGCGCACTTCGACTCGTGGGAGGGTCACTCGGGCGCCACCGACAACGGCACGGGCTCGATCACGATGCTCGAGGCGCTGCGCCTCCTCACGACGGCGTACCCGAAGCCGAAGCGCACGATCATCCTCGGCCTGTGGAACGGCGAGGAGCAGGGGCTCAACGGCTCGCGCGCCTTCTCCGAGGATCACCCCGAGGTGGTGCAGGGGCTGCAGTTCCTGTTCAACCAGGACAACGGCACGGGGCGCGTGGTGAGCATGAGCCCGAACATCCTGCCGAGGAGCGGCGACAAGTTCGCGCAGTACCTGTCGCAGATGCCGCGCGAGCTGAGCCAGTGGATGCGCCTGCAGGGCCCGGGTGGCATCGGCGGCGGCACCGACCACGTGTCCTTCGCCTGCCATGGCGCGCCGGCCACGACGCTGAATGCGCTGTCGTGGGATTACAGCTTCACCACGTGGCACACGCAGCGTGATTCATACGACAAGCTCGTGATCGACGACGTGAAGCACAACGCGACGATCGCCGCGATGTTCGCGTACCTGGCGAGCGAGGACCCGGAGCGCAGCTCGCGCGAGCTGCTCAGCCCGCTCCCCGGCGGCCCGGGCGGGCAGCCGATGACGATTCCGAACTGCGCGCCGTCGACGCGGACGAGCACGCGGAGCAATAGGTAGTCGCGGGGAGAGGCCAGCCGATCAGCGGAGCAGCTGTTCCGCTGATCGGATGGATCACGCGGCGGCGACGTTGGGGCGCGAGATGCGTGGGTGGGTGCGGCGACTGCAGGTCGGCAGCCCTGAGCTGTTTCGGCTGATCAGCTGACCAGCCTACGGCGGCATGGCATCTGAAGCGGGCGGGCGGTGTTGACGTCAGCCCTCGAGCGGAGCGAGCGCCCGGCTGGTCAGCTTCGCCGCCGCCGGCGGCGCGGCTGGGTGGTGGTCTTGGCCCGGGGCGCTGCCAGAGCACCGTGGGCCGCCGCCCCGCGATGGTGCAGGAGGCTGATCGGCTGAACAGCTGAAACAGCTCAGGGCTGCCGACCTGCAGTCGTCGCACGGGCCGTCGCCTCGAGCCGCGACGCGCGCCGCAGCGGACGCCAGCTGAAGGGCTGATCAGCTGACAGGCTGTTCAGCTGTTCAGGAGGGCCAGCGCCGCCCGCACCGTCGCCGCCACATCCCCGCCGCCGCCCGCGTCCCGCACCGCCGCCTGCGCCTCGCTCTCCGCGTAGCCGAGCGCCACCAGCGCGCGCACCGCGTCCGCGTTCGCCCCGCCGCCCGTGCCCGCGCGTCCGCGTCCGCCCGACGCCATCGGTGCCGCCAGGTCGTCCACCTTTTCGGCCAGGTCGAGCACGATCTGCTCCGCCTTCTTGCGCCCCACGCGCGGCGCGCGCACCAGCGTGTTCAAGTCGCGCGTGCGCAGCGCCTCCACGACCTTCTCCGCGCCGATCGCGGACACGATGCCGAGCGCGAGCGCCGGGCCCACGCCCTTGGCCGAGAGCAGGCGGCGAAACACGGACCGCTCGAAGCGCGACACGAAGCCGTACAGCTCGCGCGCGTCTTCGCGTACCACGTAGTGCGTGTAGAGCGTGAGCACGGCGTCGTCGGCCGGAAGTTGCTCGAACACCGACAGCGGGATGTGCACCTCGTAGCCCACGCCGCCGCTGGTCGCGATTTCCACGAGCGACACGGAACGGGACACGAGACGGCCGGTGACCAGGGCGATCATGAGCGACGGGGGGAGGAGGGCGTCGGGCGCCGGAGCGTTGGCAGGGAATCGAGCGTGGGCAGCTGGGCGCCGAGCAGCGCGCACAGCGCCGCGGCCACGCCGTCGGCCGCGTCAGCGGGTTGCGGTGGCGACTTGAGGCGCAGCAGCTGGGCGACCATGAACTGCACCTGTTCCTTCGTCGCGGCACCGCGTCCCACGATGGCCTTCTTGATCTCGGCGGGGGAGAACTCCGTGATGCGCAGGCCGGCCGCTTCACCGGCGAGCAGGATCACGCCGCGCGTGTGGCCGAGCACCACGGTGGTGCGCACGTTCTTCGCGTAGAACACGCCTTCGACGGAGAGCGTGGTGGGGCGGTGTCGCGCGATGAGCTCGGACACGCCTTCGTGAATCTCGTGCAGGCGGCGCGGCAGCGCCTGGTCGGCGCGCGTGCGGATGACACCACACTCCACCAGCGACGGCGTGCCGCGCGCGTCGCGGCGCACCACGCCGTACCCGGTGACGGCCGTTCCCGGATCGATCCCGAGCACGACCTCACCGGTGGGCGTCACGCGTCGGCCATCGCGTCATCGTCCATCTCGAAGTTCGCGTCGACGTTCTGCACGTCGTCGAGATCCTCGAGCGCGTCCAGCAGCTTCAGCAGCTGGGTGGCGTTCTCGCCTTCCACCTTCACGGTGGTTTTCGGAATCCACGAGAGCGCGGCATCGCGCACCGGATAGCCTCCCTTCTCGAGTGCTTCGCGCACCGCATGCAGGTCGGCGGGCGCCGTGGTGATCGTGTACTGGTCACCGTCGCGCACCACGTCCTCCGCACCGGCTTCGAGTGCGGCCATCATCACCACGTCCTCGTCGCGCCCTTCGGCGTCGAGCCCCATCTGCCCCTTGCGATCGAACAGGTACGAGACGGAGTTCGCCGAGCCGAGGTTGCCGCCGTTGCGCGAGAGCTTGTGGCGAATGTCGGCGACCGTGCGCACCGGATTGTCGGTGAGCGACTGGATCATGAGCGCCACGCCGCCGGGGCCGTAGGCCTCGTACAGCACTTCGGTGTACTCCACGCCTTCGAGCTCACCGGTGCCCTTCTTGATGCCGCGCTCGATGTTGTCCTTGGGCATCGAGGCCGCGCGCGCATTGTCGATCGCGGTGCGCAGACGCGGATTGCCGTCCGGATCACCGCCGCCCATCTTGGCGGCCACGGTGATTTCACGAATGAGCTTGGTGAACAGGGCACCGCGCTTGGCATCGAGCGCGGCCTTGTAGTGCTTCGTGGTCTTCCATTTACTGTGGCCGGCCATCGCGACTCCGGGGACGAACCTTGGCTGGCGCGCCGGCGGGCGCGCATACGGACTAGCCACCAAAGCTAATCACGCCGGGCGGGGCCGTCGTAGCCACTACGCCTCCATCACGTCCTCGAACCGCAGGCAGGGGGCATCGAAGTAGAGGTCCACGTAGCCGAGCTCCCCGGCGCGGTGCTTGAGCAGGTGCAGCTCCGCGGCGCCGGTCAGTGCCATGTCCGTCTGGTAGAGTTCCTCGCGGAAGAGGCCGAACGCCACGTCGGCGTGCGCCGCCACGGCGCCGCGCACCCCGAAGTCGGCCAGCTGGGGGCGCAGGTCGCGCCGGGCCCGGTCGATGGCCGGCAGGTGCGCCACCAGCAGCACGGCGAGGTCGCGCCGCAGCGCAAGCCGCTTGCACGCGAGCACCGCGTACGCGAGCGCGTCGTCGCGGCCGGCCGGGTCGGTGACGAGCGCCTCGAGGCCATCCACGACCAGCAGGCGCGTGGACGGCGCCGAGTCCACGGCGCGCTCCAGCTCTTCCACGCCGTGCCCATCGAGCCGCACGATGATGGGGGCGCGTTCGCGCAGGTGCGTAGCGGCGGAGGAGAGCGCGAGTCGTGCCCTGTCGTCGAGCACGCCGCGTCGCAGCGTCTCGAGGGGCACACGGGCCACGGCGGTCAGGGCACGTTCGAACACGCGCGCCGGTGTGGACTCCGACGACAGCAGCAGCGCAGGCGTTCCCATCGCGCTCGCGCGCAGCGCGATCGCCAAAGCGAGCGACGACGTGCCGCTCTGGGCGTCGCCACCGAGCACGGCCAGGTCGCCTGCCCGGAAGCCGCCGTGCAGCAGCGGCGCGAGACTCGGAAAGCCCACGGGCACGATCCACGGATCGTCCGCGCCGCTGGCGAAGCTGCTTGTCGGGGTCATGGCACGTCGCGAGGCGTGGGAGCGACTAGGCGACGGCGGCGAGTCGCCGCACCAGCCGGTCGAGTTCGAGCGACGCCGTCCCGTCGAGGTACGGCGAGGCGGCGGCGGACAGCGAACGCAGCGCGCCGGCCATGGGCATCCCGCCGGAGGCGCTCGCATCGATCGCGCGCGCAAGCGGGACACGCAGTGGCGCGGGCAGTGCCAGCGACGCGAGCCATACGCGTGCCGCCGAGGCGCGCACCTGGCGCTCCTCGAGCGGCAATGCTTCGGGCGGCAGCAGCACGGTGCCGAGCCGCGCCACCGTGAGCACGGCCAGCGCCACTTCACGCCCGCCGCCGAGCGGCAGCCGACCGGCGAGGCCGGCGAGGGCAGGGAAGGGAAAGTCGATCGGAGCGAGCGCGAACGGCAGTTGGGGTGTGGACACGGTGAGAATGTACTGCGCGCGGGGGGGACGCGTGGTGTGTGCGTTGGGGGGCGACTGCAGGTGGTCAGCCGATCAGCGGTGCCGGCTGGTCAGCTGAGCAGTGGCATCACGCGGCGGCACCGTGCCCGCGGCTCGGCGTGGCATGGTGCGGCGACTGCAGCTGTTCAGCCCCGAGCCGGTTCAGCGGATCAGCCGACCAGCCACCCGCACCATCGCGGCGCGGCTACCGCTGGTGCTCGGGTTGTGTTCGTTGCGGGGCCACCACCCAGCCGCGCCGCCGATGGCGGCGTCGCTGATCAGCTGAGCGTTCGCGTCGCGCGAGGTCGACGTCATCGCCGACCGTCCGCCTGCGCCGCGATGCCGCCGTCAGCTGTGCCAGCCGAGCGGCTGAAACAGCTCAGGGCTGATGACCGGTCGTCGCCGCACGGATCACCACCTCGAGGCCCGGTGCGGGCCGCAGCGGACGCCAGCTGGACAGCCGGACAGCTGATCGGCCGCATCACGCGGCGGCACCGTGCCCGCGGCTCGGCGTGGCATGGTGCGGCGACTACCGCTCCTCAGCCCCGAGCCGATTCAGCGGATCAGCCGACCAGCCCCCCGCACCATCGCGGCGCGGCTACCGCTGGTGCTCGGGTTGTGTTCGTCGCGGGGCCACCGCCCAGCCGCGCCGCCGAAGGCGGCGTCGCTGATCAGCTGAGCGTTCGTGTCGCGCGATGCCGACGTCATCGCCGATCGTCCGCCTGCGCCGCGATGCCGCCGTCAGCTGTTCCAGCCGAGCGGCTGAAACAGCTCAGGGCTGATCACCGGTCGTCGCCGCACGGATCACCGCCTCGCGGTCCGATGCGGGCCGCAGCGGACGCCAGCTGGACGGCTGATCAGCTGAATCCCCTGTTCCCCTCCCTCCGCGCTGGACCACGCCCCGCGCCGCCGGGTAGCTTACCCACATCATGGCGCTACCCGCAAAGCACATCCTCTGGGTCGACGACGAGGCGGACCTCCTCGAACCGCACCGCCTCTTCCTCACCGAGAAGGGCTTCGCGGTGCAGATGGCCACCAACGCCGACGACGCCCTCGACCTGCTGCGCCACAAACCAGTGGACCTGCTGCTGCTCGACGAGCAGATGCCGGGCACGCGCGGGCTCGATGCTTATCGCGAACTGCGCGAGTTCGCCCCGTCCCTCCCCGTGGTGATGATCACCAAGAGCGAGGAGGACGCGACCATGAAGGAAGCCATCGGCGCCAACGTGCGCGACTACCTCGTGAAGCCGGTCACGCCACGGCAGGTGCTCGCGGTGGTCACGCGCATCCTCGACGGGCCGATGATCCGGTCGCAGGCGCTCGCGCGCGGCTTCGTGGAGCGCTTCCGGGCCATCGAGTCGGAGCGGCACCAGGGGCTCGACTGGCGCGGTTGGATCGACCGGTGGGTGGAGCTGGCGCAGTGGGACGTGGACCTGGCGGCCGCGGGTGAGATGGGGCTGCACGAGTCGCTGCGCGGCCTGTACCCCGACATGCACCGCGCCTTCGCGGAGTTCATGCGCACGGAGTACCCGCGCTGGTTGCGCGACCTGGAGGGCGACCGTCCGCCGCTGTCCATCGACGTGGTGGAGGAGTTCGTCGCGCCGGTGCTGCGCGCCGACCGCAAGGTGGTGTTCATCGTCATCGACTGCCTGCGCCAGGACCAGTGGAAGGCCATCGAGCCATTGTTCGCGAAGCTGTTCGACATCGAGGTCACGCACTACTACGGCATCCTGCCCACCGCCACGCCGTACGCGCGCAACGCGCTCTTCAGCGGCCTCTTTCCCGGCGAGATCGCGGCCCGCTTCCCCGACTGGTGGGGCGAGCGTGACGACGAGACGCTGAATGCGCACGAGAAGGACCTGCTGCAGGCGCACCTCGCCGACCTCGGGCTGTCGTTTCCCGTGCGCTACAGCAAGGTCACCTCGGCCGGCGATGCCGACGACCTGCTGCGCCACCTGCCGGGCGCCATCGCCGGCGAGGGGATGTCGGCGTTCGTGTTCAACTTCGTGGACCTGCTCACGCACGGGCGCAGCGAGTCCATGATCCTCTACGAAGTGGCGCGTGACGAGCCGGCGCTGCGCGCCCTGACCACGCAGTGGGTGCAGCGCTCCGCGCTGTTCACGCTGCTGCAGGACGCGGCGCGTCGCGGCATCAAGGTGGTGATCACCACCGACCACGGGTCGCTGCACTGCAACACGCCCGCCACCGTCTTTGCCAAGCGTGACGCGACCAGCAACCTGCGCTACAAGTTCGGCGAGGACCTGCGCGCCGAGCGCGAGGATCAGGCGCTGCTCTTCACCAACCCGGACGACCTGCGCCTGCCGCACCGCGGGCCGAACATGAACACCCTGCTCGCCGCGGGCGACACGTTCTTCGTGTATCCCACCAAGCTGCGCGAGTACCAGCAGCGCTATCGCGGGTCGTTCCTGCACGGGGGCGTGACGCCGGAAGAGTGCATCCTCCCGGTGGCGCTGCTCACGCCGAGACGCTGACGCATGTCGCTCATGACCACGGCCGAGCTGCGCGCCGCGGCGCCGCGGCGCGTGTACCCGCGCCTGCTGCGCTTCCTGCGTCCGCACGCCTGGCGCATGGGACTCACGGTGTGCACCAACCTCGGCGCCGCCGTGCTCGACGTGTTCTCGTTCACGCTGCTCATTCCGTTCCTGAGCGCGCTGTTCGGCGAGCCGCCGATCGTGGACAAGCCGGGGCTCGTGAACGACCTGCTCGGCCTCACCGTGGGGTGGTTTCTCGATCCGGCCGACCAGATGGGATCGCTGATCAGCGTGATCCTGTTCATCCTCGCCGTGGTGGTGGCCAAGAACACGCTCGTGTGGGTGAGCGGACAGCTCGGGGCACAGCTGCAGGAGTACGTCGTGCGCGACGTGCGCAACGCGCTGTACGCGCACCTGCAGCGCCTGCCGATGCCATGGTTCACGAGCACGAAGGTGGGGCAGGTGATCGCGCGCGTGCTCACGGACACGCAGAACACCAAGGCGGTGATCACCGAGCTCATCACGAAGTCGCTCATGAGCGGCGCGCAGGTGGTGTTCACCATCGTGGCGCTCGTCTCCATGTCGTGGAAGCTCACGGTCGTGTCGCTGGTGGGCGCACCGCTGATCACCGTTGCGCTCATGCCGGTGCTGCGCAAGCTGCGCAAGGGGCACCGGCGGCTCGGCAACCAGCACGGCGAGCTCACGAGCATCGTGCAGGAGGCCGTCGCCGGCATCCGCCTCGTGAAGGCGTTCCGCGCCGAACCGTTCGAGACGGCGCGCTTTGTCGAGGCCAACGAGGCGTTCGCACGCGGCAACGTGAAGGTGGGGCGGTTGGCGATGCTCTCGCAGCCGGTCACCGAAACGCTCGGCACCGTCGTGGCTGTCGTCGTGCTCTGGCTCGGGGCGCGGCTCGTGCTGGTGGACGGCACCATGCAGGCCAGCGAGCTGATCCCGTTCATGGTGCTCGTGATGCGCCTGCTCCAGCCGCTCAAGCAGCTCGCGCAGGTGCCCACCGTGGCGCAGCAGTCGCTGGCGAGCGCGGAGCGCGTCTTCGAGGTGCTCGATGCGCCGTCGGAGGTGGAGCGCGACCGGGGCACGCGCACGGCGGCCGCCTTCGAGCGCACCATCGAGTTCCACGGCGTGCACTTCGCGTACGATGGTGGAGCGGAGGCGCTGCGTGACGTGTCGTTCCGCGCGGAGCGGGGACAGGTGGTGGCGCTCGTGGGCCCCAGCGGCGCAGGCAAGACCACGCTCGTGGACCTGATTCCGCGCTTCGTGGAGCCGACGCGCGGGCACATCGCGCTCGATGGCGTGGACATTGCCCAGATCCGCCTCGACTCGCTGCGCGCCCTCACCGGCATCGTGAGCCAGGACACCGTGCTCTTCAACGACACGGTGCGCAACAACATCGCCTTCGGCGGAAGGTCGTACACCGATGCGCAGGTCGAGGCTGCCGCGCGCGCCGCCAACGCGCACGACTTCATTCGCGAGCTCCCGCAGGGCTACGACACCCCGCTCGGCGAGCGTGGCGCGCGTCTGTCGGGCGGACAGCGGCAGCGGCTGGCGATCGCGCGCGCGCTGCTGCTCGACCCGCCCATCCTGATCCTGGACGAGGCCACGTCGGCGCTCGACGTGGAGTCGGAGCGGCTGGTGCAGGAGGCGATCGATCGTCTGCTCGCCGGACGCACCGTGTTCGTGATCGCGCACCGGCTCTCCACGATCCAGCACGCCGATCGCATTCTCGTGCTCGAGCGCGGCGCGCTCGTGGAGTCGGGTACGCACGCCGAACTGCTGCTGCACGGCGGCACCTACGCGCGCCTGCACGCGCTGCAGTTCGACGGCGCGCGCACCTCCGCCGTGGCGGCACAGCCGTGAGCCGCCCGGACGGCGCGACGCACCGCATCGTGGTGCTGTCGGCCGGTGCGTGGAATGCGACCACGCTGCAACTCGCCCTCGCCACGCGCGCGCTCGCCGAACGTGGCCTGGTGGCCGCGGTGGGGTGTGTGGCCACCCGCGAGTGGCAGGGCGTCGTGCCCGGGGTGCGTGTGGTGCCGCTCGAGTCCGATGCCGGCCTGCGCGAGCAGCGATCGGCCGTCGCGCCGATCGTGGAGCGGGCGCGCGCGTCGGTGGTGCTCACCGATGACGAAGTCATGCGCCGTGCCGCCGTGCGCGCGGTCGAGCCCGGGGCGTGCGTGCTGCAGCGCGTGCCCCTTGGCGGCGAGTTGCCCGAGGACACCGTCGCGTCGCGATTCGCTGCGCGGCGCATGCATCTGGCGTGGCTCGTCGCGTCGGTCGATCGCATGGCGCGACCGCTCGCCGTGGAGGCGCGCGTGCCGACGGTCCCGATGCCGATCGCGACCCCGAACGCCGAAGCGATCGTGCCGCTCGAGCGCACACCGCAGGCACTGCGGTCGGCGCGCACGCTCGTCGTGGTCACCGACCCTGACGGAGCCGCGCGTGCGCTGCCCGCCCTGCGCGCGGCCGCGCAGGTGGCGCGACGGCATGGCGAGCTGCGCATCCGTCTGCTCGGGGCACCGACGGTGCTGCAGGGGCTGCAGGTGCACGCGGCGGCGCTGCGGGTGGCGTCGCAGGTGGAGGTCGGTCCGCTGCCCGCGTTCACCGGACCGGGGCCAGCCGACGGGTGCGCGACATGGGTTGCCACGAGCGGCGACCTCGGGGTGACCGCCGCGCTGTGGTCGATGGCGGCGCGTGTCCCGGTGATCGTCGCTGCGGACTCCGTTGCGGCACGCCTCGTGGCGGACACGGGCTCGGGCATGGTGCTGCACCAGCAGTCGCCGGCCGACGATGCCGTGGCCGCCGCCGCACTGGCACGGCTGCTCGGTCATGCGCGCGAACGTTGGCTCATGGGTGACGCCGCGCGTGACACCGCGCTCTCGCACGCCGCCGCGCCGCTCGCCGATGCCGTGCT
>JAABRO010000015.1 GCA_011390885.1 Gemmatimonas sp.
AACCCTCCCTGGAGCCTTGAGCTCCCTGAAGGGCCGGAGGAGACTACTCCGTCGATAGGCCGCACGTGGAAGCGCTGCGAGGCGTTCCGAGCGAAGCGGTCCTAATCGCCCGTGAGGCTTGACTCCCCCCCATGGGTTTCCATGTGGGTGTGGTAGACAAACCTGCAAAGTACGTAGCTATTGACTTCGCAGAGCCGGCGCCGGGCGCCGCTCTGGTCACGATCAGCGCCCCACCAGTTCGTCAGTCGTCAACCGACGACACATTCCAAGCTATCGCTGGCAACTAGAGCGTCAGGGCCACACCCGTTCCCATCCCGAACACGGTCGTTAAGCCTGACAGCGCCGATGGTACTCCGGTCGCGAGACCGCGGGAGAGTAGGCCGTTGCCGGCACCCCTTGCGACGCCCCCGTCACACCCTGTGTGCCGGGGGCGTTCGCGTTCCCCCCCACCACGCGCCGACCGCGCACCGCGGCACCTGACCCGTTGCGCCGAATCGCGCCGTCCCCCATTCTCCCCGCCATGTCTCGCGCCGGCATCGTCACCGTCGCCGGCAAGCCCAACGCCGGCAAGTCCACGCTGCTCAACCGACTCGTCGGTGAGAAGCTGGCCATCACCAGCCCCAAGGCCCAGTCCACGCGTCATCGCGTCGTCGGACTGCGCACCGAACACGACACGCAGATGGTCGTGCTCGACACGCCAGGGCTGCTCGATCCGCGCGACCTCCTGCACCAGGCAATGCGCGGCGCATCGCTCGGCGCGCTGCGCGATGCGGATGTCATCGTGTACGTGGTCGATGCCACGTCGGTCAATCCGCATGCCCTCGAACGTTGGCTCGACGCCGTCGCCGGGCCAGACGCCGTCGACGCGCCGACCGGGTCGCTGCCCGACGCGCCGTGGCCCTCGCTCGACGTGGCCGCCTCGCTCGAGCGCTCGCCCCGCGCGCCCGTGCTCGTGGTGCTCAACAAGGCGGATGCGCTCGCCGACGCGCTGCGCGAGCAGCTTGCGCGGCTGCCGGCGAGTGTGTTGCTCATCTCGGCGCTCACCGGGGACGGGATCGACGAGTTGGTGAGCCAGATCACGGAGCGCCTTCCCGAAAGCCCGTATCTGTATCCGGCTGACGAGGTGAGCACGCAGCCCATGCGCTTCTTCTGCGCCGAGTTCGTGCGCGAGACCGCGATGGAGCAGCTGGGTGATGAGCTGCCACACGCGCTCGCTTGCGCGATCGACGAGTACCGCGAGGGATCGAAGCCGCTGTACATTCGGGCGGTGCTGTATGTCGAACGGGACAGCCAGAAGGCCATCGTGATCGGAGCCGGCGGGCAGCAGATCAAGAAGCTTGGGCGGGCGGCGCGCGAGAAGATCGAGCGCTTCGTCGGCGAACCCGTCTATCTCGATCTGTGGGTGAAGGTGCTGCCGAACTGGCGCAAGAAGCGCGGTGCCGTCTCGCGGCTCGGCTACGGCGATCCCGCCGCACGTCCCCCCGCGTGACGCTCGGTCGTTCTCGGTCGCGCACCGCGCTTCGAAGAGCCACGCTTGGCTTCCTTGCGCTCGTCGGCGCGCTCGGCGTCGCCCCCCTGGCGCAGGCGCAGGAGGCCGGCGCCACGTTCCTCCTGCTGCCCGTTGGTGCGCGCAGCGTCGGCACCGGTGAGGCGGCCGTCGCCGACACGCTCGGCGCCGACGGCGCCTGGTGGAATCCGGCCGCCCTTGCCGCGATGCGCAAGACGGAGCTGTCGCTCAACGGCTCCCAGTCGTTCGAGGGCACCAGCGCGGCGGTAGGATTCGCGAAACCCTCTCGCGCACTCGGTACGATCGGCGTGTCCGCCACGATCCTCGACTACGGCGACCAGGGGGTCACCGAGCCCGGCACGGGCGGCGATGTGGGCACGGTGAGCATTCGCAGCTCGATCGCGATGCTCTCGTACGCCACGGCGATCGGCGAGCGGTTGCGCGTGGGGTTGAGCTACAAGTACGCGCGTCTCGCCTTCACCTGCAGCGGGCTGTGTGGCACCACACCGCAGTTCGTGGGCACGAGCAGTGCACTGGACGTCGGTGCCCAGTACGTGCTGAGCACGGCGACCCCGATCACGATTGGTGGGGCCGTGCGGAACATCGGTCCGGATTTTCAGGTGCGCGATGCCGAGCAGGCCGATCCGTTGCCGCGCACCTGGCAGGTCGGTGCGAGCGGCCGCCTTCCCTCCGCAGCGCTGGCCGCGGCCGACGTGTCGGTCGACGTGCTGGCGGACCTGCTGGGCAGCCTGGCGTATTCGCAGGTGAGCGCGCGGCTGGGCGGTGTGCTCACGTACCAGGGCAAGTACTCGCTGCGCGCCGGCTACACGCTGGTCGAGGGTGAACGGGGCGGCGCCTCGGTTGGGCTCGGTGTCTTTCTCTCCGACGGCATGGTGCTCGACATCGCGCGACGATTCGATGGATTCTCCGCCCAGGCTGGCCAGGCACCGACGTATGTCTCGCTGCGCTTCCTCTTCTGACCGCGAGGCGCGCTTCGCGATGTCTCGGCTGCGTGTGAGTCGCGTGCTGGCGGCGTGCTGCTGTCTGGCGCTCTCGTCGGCGCCGCTTGGTGCACAACCGCGTCAACCCGCTCCGTCGGTTCCGCCGAGCAGTGCCGTCACGCGTGTTTCGCAGCTGTCCCCGTGGTGGGCACCGCCCCTGTCAGCCGTGGTACCCGGGCTGGGGCAGGGGCTGCTCGGCCAGCAGCGTGGCGTGGCTTACGTGGCCGCCGAGGTGTACCTGATCCTTCGTGCGCTCGGCGCGCAGCGTGACGCGCGTCGTGAGCGGGACGCGTACCGCGAGATCGCCCGCACGGTCGCCCGCGCCGGCTTTCCCGGTGAGCGCCCCGATGGCGCCTGGCCGTACTACGAACGCATGCAGTTCGTGCTCGAGAGCGGCGAGTTCAATGTCACCCCGGGCGGGCCGTTCACGCCGGAGTCGGACGTGAGCACGTTCAACGGGTCGATCTGGCGTCTGGCCCGCGAGACCTTCTGGCGTGATCCGGACGCGGCACCGCCCGAAGGGTCGGAGGAGTACCGGCGCGCCATCGCGTTCTACCAGCAGCGCGCCGTTGGCGACGCGTTCCGCTGGAGCTGGCGCGATGCGCAACTCGAGCAGGACCTGTACCGGCAGACGATCGACCGGAGCAATGAGTCCGCCCGGCTGGCTCGGCAGATGGTCGGGTTGCTGCTCGCCAACCACGCGCTCAGCCTCGTGGATGCCTATGTCAGTGTCCGGCTTCGCGTGTATGGCGAGGGCCAGGGCGTGACGCAGCGCGTCGGCGTGCGTGGCAGCCTGCCGCTGCCCGGTCCGGCGCGCTGAACCGGCGGGCGCTGCCCCTCACGTCTGGCAGGGTGGCGCAGGTCACGGTGCATCCGTCACGATTTCGGTGATCGGCGTTACATCGTGTCGAAGGGGACTGGATGATCGTCTAGCGCCATGGGGAGCGTCGCGTGAGCCTCCCTGTGTGATCCCCGGCTGACTGCTCCACTCCGAGCGCTCGCCTCGACCTTCGCGCTGTCGCATGGGCGCATGACTGATTCCTCGAACCCGGATGACACGATCGTCGTCGTGAGCGACGGTCGGCCGCTGCCTGTCTGGCTCGAGGGCTGGCTTGTCGCACTCGGTGGTGAGCGACTCGTCTGCCAGGACGCCGAGACGGTGCACGCGTTGGCGCTGCGGAGTCGCCCGCGCCTGATCGTGGTCGACGGGGGGGCGAATGTCGCGTCGGCGTTGGCGCTGTGCGAGCGACTCAAGGCGGACGCGTGGACGGCCATCGTGCCGCTACTCCTGCTTGCCGACGAGACCGAGGCCGTGCGCGGTCTGCACGCGGGGGCTGACGAGGTGCTCGCCCCGACGACCCCCGCCACGCTTGCCACGGCCCGGCTGGCCGCACTGCTCCGGCGTTCCGACCGGGACACCGATGTGCATCCGTCCACGCGCCTGCCGGGGGCACGGGGCATCGAAGCCGAGCTCGCACACCGGATCGCGACCCAGACGCCCTTCGCCGCCTGCTACGCGGATCTCGATCACTTCAAGGAGTTCAACGACCGCTACGGATTCCACCAGGGGAACGGGGTGATCCAGCTGGTTGCGCGGCTGCTGCACGATGTCGTCAAGGGGCTGTGCGGCCATGAGGGGTTCGTGGGGCATATCGGCGGTGACGATTTCCTGTACATTGTCCCGACGGCGGCGATGCCGCGCGTCTGCGACGAGGTGGTGCGGGTGTTCGACGAACTGGCGCCGATGCAGTATTCGGAGGCGGATCGTCGGGCCGGATACTTCATGGGGAAGGATCGCCGCAACCAGCTGTATCGGGTGCCGCTCATGACGCTCTCGATCGGTGTGGTCACGAATCAGCGCCGGCGCTTCATGCGGCCGGCCGAGGTCAGTGAACTGGCTACGGAAATGAAGAGCTACGCGAAGACGCTGCCGGGATCGGTCTGGTCGCTCGATCGGCGGCGCGATGATGAGGCCGTCGATGCAGGGCCGATGCAGCGCGAGCGGTCGAGTCGCGATGCGGTGTCCCGAGATGCGTCGGTCCGCGAGCCGGCCGTCGCCGGCGGCGCGACGGTGCTGCCCTTGCGTCCGAGGAATGTGGGATGACGGTCTCCTGTCCTGATTGCCGTTCGATCTTCCGGGTCGATCCCGCCAAGGTGCCTGCGACGGGCGTTCGCGCCCGATGCTCGGTGTGCGGCGGCATCATCGTGGTCTCCGGCGGCACCGGTCCGATGCGCACGACGGCCCGCACGCCGGTGACGGCCGTGCCCTCGGGGCCGTTTGCCGGCGTGCCCGCGGTACCGACGATGGAGTCCTCGGTGGCGAGCGGTTCGTCGGCCGCGGTTGCGCGGACGCCGGTCCGCCCCATGACGCCGCCGATCGTGCCGCCCATTCCGGCTCGCGCTGCGACGCCGAGCGTGCCGACGCCTGCGCTTGGCGCGGTCACACCGCGCACGGCCACGCCCTCGGCCGCGCCCGGCGGTGCGTCACGCGTGACTCCGGCCGCGGTCGGGTCGCTGGCGACACCAGTGGCGCCGGCGGTTGTGCCGTCCGTTCCGACGCCGGCCACCGCGCCGTCCGCGACACCACGCCGCACGATCAACCCGTTCCTGAACGCCGATCCCGGGCAGCGCGCGCGACGGCTGGCGCGGGCGCTCGTGTCGGATCTCGTGGCGTATCACCCGCGCAAGCGGGAAGAGGGGCTGGCCCAGGGGACGCTGCGACCGCTCTTCCGGGAGGAGATCAAGAAGAGCTACGAGGAGTACGTCGAGCAGGTCGGGAAGGAACTGGCCGAGTCGACGCCGCATTTCCAGGATGCGCTCAACGACATCCTCGCCGGCGGGCAGCGCCTGTTCTGAGCCGGCACGGGCTGCGAGCGCGGCGCCGACTGGAGCGCCGAGCACGTGCCCGCTATCTTTCGAGTCGGCAACGTGATGGTTCCTTGCGAGCCGCGCTCCGGTCCCGGGGTGGCGGCTCGTGTCGTTCGTGGAGGTAGCATGCTGGATGGAAATCGGGGGGCGATCCTGGAGCAGGCCGCCACCAAGCTGGACGACATGCGGAGGTATCTTTGACCTCGAGGGCAAGCGACACACGCTGATGGCGCTCGAGAACGAGATGGCCGAAGGGTCGTTCTGGAACTCGCAGGACCGCGCGCGCGAAGTCGTGCAGCAGGTCAAGGTGCTGAAGGGTTGGGTGGAGCCGTACGACGACTTGACGTCGCGCGTGCAGAACGCGATCGAGCTGCAGGAGCTGCTCGCGGTCGAACCGGATGCGTCGATGGAGCAGGACCTCGACGCGGACGTCGCGGCGATCCAGACGGAGCTCGAGGCCTTCAGCTTGCGCACGCTGCTGCGCCAGCCGGATGATGTGCGCGATGCGCAGGTCGAGATCTCGGCAGGCGCGGGCGGCACGGAGGCGCAGGACTGGGCGCAGATGCTGATGCGCATGTACACGCGGTGGGCCGAGAAGCGCGGCTACACGGTGGACATTCTCGACCTGTCCGAAGGCGAGGAGGCCGGCATCAAGGGCGCCGTGCTCGAGATCAAGGGGCAGTACGCGTACGGCTTCCTGAAGGCCGAGTCGGGGGTGCACCGGCTCGTGCGCATCTCCCCGTTCGACGCGCAGGCGCGCCGCCACACATCGTTCGCCTCGGTGTTCGTGTATCCCGTGGTGAACGAGGAGATCAACATCGAGGTGCGCGAGGAGGACATCAAGATGGACGTCTTCCGCGCGAGCGGCGCCGGTGGGCAGCACGTGAACAAGACGTCGAGCGCAGTGCGCCTCACGCACATCCCGACGGGCATCGTCACGTCGTCGCAGCAGGAGCGGTCGCAGCTGAAGAATCGCGGCCACGCCATGAAGATGCTCAAGAACAAGCTGTACCAGCTGGAGCTCGACAAGCAGATGGCGGCCAAGGCCGCGATGGATGCGAACAAGATGGACGTCACGTTCGGCAGCCAGATCCGCTCGTACGTCTTCCAGCCGTACACCATGGTGAATGATCACCGCACGGAGTTGAAGATCGCCGACATCGAGAAGGTGATGCTCGGCGGCATCGATCCGTTCATCGAGGCGTGGCTCAAGCAGTCGGGCGACGTCCCACAGGGGAGTGCGGCATGAGTGAGCCGACGGGCAGCGCGCCGACGGGTGGCGTGACGGAAGGCGGCGAAGGCACGGCCGAGGAGCTGGGCTTCGTGATGCGTGACCGGCTGGCGTCGATGGAGCGCCTGCGCGCTCGCGGCGTGGAGCCGTTCGCCTATGCGTTCGATCGCACGCACACGACCGTGTCGGCGCGCGCGCTGCTGGGCGAGAGCGAGGAGGGGCCGGTGGTGCGCCTCGCCGGACGCATCGCGTCGTGGCGCGGGCAGGGGAAGACGGCCTTCGCCCACCTCGTCGATCAGGAGGGACGCCTGCAGCTGTACCTTCGCCGCGACGAGCTGGGGGAGGATGTGTGGGCCGTCGCCCAGGAGCTGCACGTCTCGGACGTGATCGGCATCGAGGGGCCGCTCATGCGCACGCGCACGGGCGAGGTCACCGTGCGCGTGACCGAACTCACGCTGCTGGCCAAGGCGCTGCGCCCGTTGCCGTTCGGCAAGGAGCAGGTGGTGGACGGCGAAGTGGTGCGCTACAGCGCGTTCAGCGACACGGAGCAGCGGGCCCGGCAGCGCTATGCCGACCTCGCGGTGCATCCGGAGGTGCGCGCGCTCTTCACGGCCCGTTCGCTGCTCACGCGCACGATTCGCCGCCACCTCGACGACCTCGGCTATCTCGAGGTCGAGACGCCGGTGCTGCAGCCGCTGTACGGCGGCGCTGCGGCGCGGCCATTCATCACGCACCACAACACGCTCGACATGCCGCTGTACCTGCGCATTGCCGACGAGTTGTACCTCAAGCGGCTCATCGTGGGCGGCTTCGAGCGCGTGTACGAGATCGGGCACGACTTCCGCAACGAGGGCATCGACCGGACGCACAATCCGGAGTTCACGATGCTCGAGTTCTACGAGGCGTACGCCGACTACCGCACGATGATGTCGCGTGTGGAGTCGCTGCTCGTGGCGGCGTCCGACGCGCTGCGCGAGGTGCCGGTGATCGGCGCGAAGGTGCCCGTGCTGCAGACGCCCTTCCCGCGCATCGAGTGGGTGCCCTCGCTGGTGCAGGCGGCGGGCGTGGACGTGATGGCGCTCGACGACGCGGGGCTGCGGGAAGCCGCCGGCCGCATCGGCGTGGAGCGGCCGGGCGCGCTGAGCCGCCCCAAGCTGCTCGATGAGATGTTCCAGGCGCTCGTGGAGTCGCGGATCGACACGCCCACGTTCGTGGTGGACTACCCGAAGGCGCTCTCGCCGCTGGCGAAGCCGAAGCGCGGTGACGAGACGCTCACCGAGCGTTTCGAACTCTTCGCGCGTGGCAAGGAACTCGCGAATGCGTTCAGCGAGCTGAACGATCCCATCGACCAGCGTGAGCGCTTCGAGGCGCAGGCGCGGCTGAAGGCGGCGGGCGATGACGAGGCCACCATGGTGGACGAGGACTACCTGCGTGCCATGGAGTACGGCATGCCGCCCACGGGGGGCGTGGGCATCGGCATCGACCGGCTGCTCATGTATCTCACGGACACGGCGAACATCCGCGACGTGATCCTGTTCCCCACCATGCGCCCCGAGTGATGGGGCGCATGGTCGTGCACGTGTTTCCTCCGGCGCCGCGGCGCTGAGGACGACGGTGGCGTCGCTCTCGCGTCTCGAACTGTCGATCGCCTGGCGTTACCTGCGCAGCCGGCGCGGATCGCGACTGCTCTCGCTCATCAGCGTGATCGCCATTGGCGGCGTGCTGGTGGGTGTGGCCGCGCTCATCGTGATCATGGGCGTGATGAATGGTTTGCAGCGCGACCTGCGGGAGAAGATCCTCATCGGCTCGCCCGACGTGCGCATCCTGCCGTACGGGGAGGCGCTGCGACTCGCCGGGTGGGACACGCTGCTCTCCCAGGTGCGCCGCGTGGACGGCGTGGTGGCGGCGGCGCCCTTCGTGCAGAGCGAGGGACTCGTCACGAATGCGGCTGGGTTCCGATCGGGCGCGCAGGTGGTCGGCATGGCATCGGTGGAGCCTGGCGCCCCAGACGTGACCACGGTGCGCGAGAAGGCGATTCTCGGCGAGTTCCGCTTCGAGCAGGACGGCCGGCAGAATGGCGCGGTGGTGGGCAAGTCGCTGGCCGCCAAACTCAACGTGTGGCCGCGCGACACCATCGAACTGCTGGGCTTCAACAACGTGACGGTGAACGCGGCCACGGGCATCCCCGTGCTGCGTCCCGACACGTTCGTGGTGACCGGGATCTTCGAGACGGGCATGTACGAGTACGACAATGCGTACCTGTACGTCTCGCTCGCGGCCGGCCAGCGCTTCGCCGGACTCGACGACGAGGTGACCGGACTCGAGGTGCGCACCGTGGACCGGTGGCAGGCCCCCGAGATCGGGCGCCGGCTCGTGACGGCGATCGGGCCCACGGTGCATGCGGTCGACTGGCAGGCGCAGAATCGGTCGCTGTTCCAGGCGCTCAAGCTCGAGAAGCTCGGCATGGGGGTGATCCTGCTGCTGATCATCATGATCGCCGCGTTCAACATCGTGTCCACGCTGACCATGGTGGTCGCCGACAAGACGCGTGAGATCGGCATCCTGCGCGCCATGGGCATGCCCGCGCGCTCGATCCGCCGCATCTTCCTGCTGCAGGGCGTGGTGATCGGGGCGGTGGGCACGGCGGCGGGTGTGCTGCTCGGTCTCACCGTCGCGGTGCTGCTCGAACACGTGTTCCCCATTCCGCTCGATCCCTCGGTGTACTTCATCGATCATCTGCCGGTGACGACGGATCCGCTGGAGGTGTTGCTGATCATCGTGGCGAGCGTCGCGGTGTCCGCCGTGGCGACGCTGTACCCATCGGCTCAGGCAGCGCGCCTGTATCCGGTGGACGCCATCCGGCACGACTGATGGCACCCACCGAGCAGGTGCCGCCGGCGACGCCGGAGCAGGGTCATGTCGTGATCGAGGCACGCGACGTCCGGAAGGAGTACCCGGGCGGCGACGGCGGCATCGTGCGCGTGCTGGACGGGGCGTCGCTGGCGGTGCAGCGCGGCGAGATGGTGGCGATCGTCGGTGCCAGCGGCTCGGGCAAGAGCACCTTTCTGCATGTACTCGGCGGGCTCGAGCGACCGAGCGCGGGTGCGGTGCTGCTCGATGGCACGCCGGTGGCGGGGCTGGACGACGATCGTCTGGCCGCGCTTCGGAACCGCGCGGTGGGCTTCGTGTTTCAGTTCCATCACCTCCTGCGCGAGTTCACGGCGCTCGAGAACGTCATGTTTCCGCTGCGCATCGGCGGCCACCCCGAACGGATGGCGCGCGAGCGGGCGTCGGCGCTGCTCGAGCGCGTGGGCATGGCCGCTCGGATGCACCATCGGCCGGCGGAGCTGTCCGGCGGGGAGCAGCAGCGGGCCGCGGTGGCGCGGGCGCTGGCGGCCGAGCCGGCCGTCTTGCTGGCCGACGAGCCGAGTGGCAATCTGGATCATGGGAACGCGGAGCGACTGCACGAGTTGTTCGGCTCGCTGGCGCGCGACCTGGGGCTCGGGCTGGTGGTGGTGACCCATAACCTCTCGCTCGCGGCCCGCGCGGACCGGACGTTGGCGTTGGAAGATGGACGGCTGGTCACGAGTCCCCTGATGGAGCGAGCAGGCTGATGCTGTGCGATCACTGCAAGGAACGGGACGCCGTGGTGCACCTGACGCGGATCGTGGACAACGCGGTCACGCAGGTGCACCTGTGCGAGAAGTGTGCGGCGGAGAAGGGGGTGGAGACGACGATCGCCCTGCCGCAGCATCCGCTGGGGGAGATCCTGCAGGCGGTGCAGCAGCAGGCGCCGGTGGCATCGTCATCGGACGCCGGCGTGTGCGCCTTTTGCGGCGCCACAGCCCGGGACTTTCGTGCCACCGGGCGGCTGGGCTGCGCGCACTGCTATGACGCCATGGAGTCGAGCCTCCGGGAGCTGCTGCGCCGCCTGCACGGGAGCAGCAAGCATGTGGGGCAGCGCTACGAGGCGCCGCGTCCCGAGTCGCTGGTCGAAACTGATCCGCGAAACGCGTTGCGCGACCGGCTGCAGCGGGCCGTGGACGCGGAGCAGTTCGAGCTCGCCGCGGAGCTGCGGGACAAGCTCCGGGTGATGGAATGATGCGCCGCGCTCCGCTGGACCTGTCGCTCCTGCCCGACGGCGGTGTGCGCTGGCTGGACGCGTCCGGCCCGAACGCGGACATCGTGATCTCGACGCGCCTGCGACTGGCCCGGAATGTGGTGGGCTATGCGTTCACGGGGCGCGCCCGGGACGGCGAGCGACTGCGGATGCTGGCACAGGTCAAGGAGGCGCTGACGCAGGTGCCGGCGCTCGACGGCAGTGTGCTGCTGCGACTGGACGAGTGCGGGCCGCTCGACCGGCAGTTGCTCCACGAGCGCCACCTCGTCTCCAAGGAGCTGGCGGGGCTCGATCCCCAGCATCCGCTGCGGACCGGGGCGGCGGTGTTCCTGGGCGAGCAGGTCGGCGTGCTGGTGAACGAGGAGGATCATCTGCGCCTGCAGGCCATGCGCAGCGGCTTCGACGTGCCGGCGGCGTTTGCGATGGCGTCGCGCATGGAACGGGAGCTGGGCGCGCGGGTGCCGTTCGCGTTCCACAAGGAGTTCGGCTATCTCACGGCGTGTCCGACGAACGTGGGCACCGGACTCCGGGCCTCGGTGTTGATCCACCTGCCCGGTCTGGTGCTGACGAAGGAGATCGGGAAGGTGCTGGCCGGCCTGCAGCAGATGGGGCTGACGTACCGCGGCCTGTACGGCGAAGGGAGCGAGGTGGTGGGGAACTTCTTCCAGCTCTCGAACCAGACCACGCTCGGCCGGTCGGAGGAGGAACTGCAGGATCTGCTCGTGCGCGTGGTGCGCCACGTGATCGAGCGGGAGGAGGAGGCGCGTCGCGTGCTGGTGCGCGATGCGGGGTATATTATCGAGGACAAGCTCTGGCGCGCCTACGGGACGCTGCGGTATGCTCGCAGCCTGTCGTTCGACGAGGCCATGAATTTCCTCAGTGGTGTGCGGCTCGGGGTCGGCCTGAAACTGATCCCCGGCCTCAGTGTATACACGCTCAACAAGCTCCTGATCTTTGCGCAGTCGGCGCACCTCGCTCACGCAGAGGGGCGGGCGCTGACGGATAGCGAGAGCAACCTGGCGCGCGCACGATTCGTGCGGCAGGTGCTCGCGACGGAGGGGAGTGGCGTCGAGTGACCGCTCCGGCCCTGGGCTGAGGAAACGATGAACGGCTACAACTTCACCGAGCGCGTGCGGAAAGTGCTGGCGATGGCCCGTGAGGAGGCCGCACGCCTCCATCACGAGTACGTGGGCACGGAGCACATCCTGCTCGGCCTCATCCGCGAGGGTGAGGGCGTGGCGGCCGCTGTGCTGCAGAACCTGAACGTCGACCTCGACGAAGTGCAGCAGCGCATCGAGGACACGGTCAAGAAGGGGAAGGCGGTCGCGGCCACCGGGCCGGACCTCCCCTACACGTCGCGCGCCAAGAAGGTGCTGGAGCTCGCGATGGCCGAAGCGCGCGACCTCAACCACTCGTACGTGGGCACGGAGCACCTGCTGCTCGGCCTGTTGCGCGAGGAGAAGGGGATCGCGGCGCAGGTGCTGACCGACGCCGGGGTGAACCTCGATGCGGCGCGCACCGAGACGCTGCGACTGCTCGGCACCGAGATGCCGCAGGGCGGCAGCGGTGGTGCGGCGGCGGCTCCCGAGAAGGCCGGGGCGTCGCCCTCGTCGGCGCCCGCGAAGGGTGACAAGAAGTCGAAGACGCCGGCGCTCGACCATTTCTGCCGTGACCTGACCGCGCTGGCCGCGGAGGGGCAGCTCGATCCCACGATCGGCCGCGCGAAGGAGATCGAGCGCGTCGTCGAGGTGCTCTCGCGCCGCAAGAAGAACAATCCGGTGCTCATCGGTGAGCCCGGCGTGGGCAAGACGGCGATCGTCGAGGGGCTGGCGCAGATCATCGCCACTGGCGACTGCCCGGAGCCGCTGCGTGATCACCGCGTGCTGTCGCTCGACATGGCGGCCGTCATTGCCGGCACCAAGTATCGCGGCCAGTTCGAGGAGCGCCTCAAGGCGGTCATGAACGAGATCGCGCAGAACAAGCAGATCATCCTGTTCATCGATGAGCTGCACACGCTGGTCGGTGCGGGGGCGGCCGAGGGGGCGATCGACGCGAGCAACATGCTCAAGCCGGCGCTCGCGCGCGGCGAGCTGCAGTGCGTTGGCGCGTCCACGCTCAACGAGTACCGCAAGTACATCGAGAAGGATGGCGCACTGGAGCGCCGCTTCCAGACGGTGGTCGTGGAGCCGCCTTCGATCGACGAGACGGTGCAGATCCTGCAGGGACTGCGCAAGAAGTACGAGGATCACCATCGGGTGAACATTCCCGACGCCACGCTGGTGGCGGCGGCGAAGCTGTCGGAGCGGTACATCACCGACCGCTTCCTCCCCGACAAGGCCATCGACGTGATCGACGAGGCCGGTGCGCGTGCGCGCCTGGCCGCGCAGGCGCCGCCGCCGGAGGTGTCGGCGCTCAAGGAGCGGCTCGAGGGGATCAACGCCGAGAAGGATGCGGCGGTCCGTGACCAGAACTTCGAGCTGGCGGCCTCGCTTCGTGACACGGAGCGGGAGCTCCAGGCGGAGATCCGGCGCAAGCAGGAGGAGTGGGAACAGCGTCGTCTCTCGCACCGGCCCGAGCTCGGGGAGGAGGAGATCGCCTTCATCGTGTCGCGCTGGACGGGCATTCCCGTCACGCGACTGCAGGAGGCCGAGACCTCGCGCCTGCTGCGCATGGAGGAGGAGTTGCACGGCACGGTGGTGGGACAGGACGAGGCCATCAAGGCGCTCGCCCGGTCGATTCGTCGCAGCCGCGCGGGGCTCAAGGATCCGCGTCGTCCGATCGGCTCGTTCATCTTCTCGGGGCCCACGGGCGTCGGCAAGACGGAGCTGGCGCGCGCGCTGGCGAGGTTCCTGTTCGCCGATCCCACGGCGCTCATTCGCGTGGACATGAGCGAGTACATGGAGAAGTTCTCCGTGTCGCGTCTCATCGGCGCGCCCCCGGGTTACGTGGGCTACGAGGACTCGGGCACGCTCACCAAGGCGATCCGCCGCAAGCCGTACAGCGTGGTGCTGCTCGACGAGATCGAGAAGGCGCATCCGGACGTGTTCAACATCCTGCTGCAGGTGCTCGACGAGGGACACCTCACCGACAACTACGGCCGGGTGATCGACTTCAAGAACACGGTGGTGATCATGACGTCCAACGTGGGCGCCAAGGACATCACGCGCGGACGCTCGCTGGGCTTCGGGGGCGATGGCAACCAGGCGCAGGCCGACTTCGATCGCATTTCGGAGAAGGTGAAGGAGGAGATGGGGCGCGTGTTCAACCCCGAGTTCCTCAACCGCCTCGACGACGTGATCGTCTTCCACCCGCTGCGGAAGGAGCACATCGCGGACATCGTGAGCATCCTCTTCAAGGACGTGCAGAAGCGCCTGGAGGAGGAGGAGATCCGCATTGCGCTCACGCCGGCCGCGACGGCGTTCCTGGTCGATCATGGCACCGACGAGCACTTCGGCGCCCGTCCGCTCAAGCGGGCGATCCAGCGCTACATCGAGGACCCGCTGTCGGAGAAGCTGCTGCTGCGCGAGTTCTCCAAGGGCGACGAGATCGAGGTGGACATCGGCCCGGAGAAGGAAAAGCTCGAGTTCCGGGTGCTGACGCCCACGAGCCAGGGCTGATTCGCCGCCGGACGGAGCGCCCGGCACAGCCCCGAGAGTGCCGCGCCGGCCGGATCCTCATGGGAGGGTCCGGCCGGCGTTGCGTTTCGCTATATTGCGAGGCTGAAATCCTCGTGCGGTCCTTTCGGCCTGGGCACCCTTCGGCGCGTCCCGGTGTCCAATGATCGGACCTTCCTGCCCCCGTTTCCGTGTTCTCATTGCGTTTCTCGTCGTGGCTCCCGTCGATGCGGCGGGCAACATTCGCCGTCGCAAGCGCCGTCCTGGCCACCGGCCTGGCGGCTCCGTCGGCATTGGCGCAGGATCGCGGTGACATGCTGGCCGGACGCTGCGCCATGCCGGATTCGATCGCGGTGCGCGGCGCGGCGCGTGTGAGCGAAGGGCTGATCCGCAGCGAGGGCGGGATCGAACCCGGAGCGCGGCTCAACTTCCAGGTGCTGCAGCGCGCGATCAAGGCGCTCTTCGCCCTCGGGCAGTTCCACGACGTGCAGCTGGAGTGCGACCTCGAGTCGGTGCCGGATCGCACGCTGCTGGTATACCGGGTGGCTGAGCGCGCGCTGCTGGGCGACGTCCGGGTGAGCGGGGTGGCCAAGCTGTCCGAGCGCAGTGTACGCGACAAGGTCTCGCTGCTGCTCGGCCGCCCGGTCGATCCGGCCGAGATCGCGACGTCGCGCGCGCGCATCGATTCCATGTACCGATCCGCCGGCTACTACCTCGCCACGGTCACGCCGGACACCACGGTGCTGGCGGACGGGCGACTCGGCATCAACTTCGTGGTGAATGAAGGGCGGCGCCTGGCGATCTCGGGCATCGAGTTCGACGGCGCGCGCAGCATCAAGCCCAAGGTCGTGGCCGGTGCCATGCAGACCAAGCCCGAGGGCTTCTGGTTCTGGCGCAAGGGCGAGTACGACGACGAGAAGTTCGCCGGCGACCTCGGTGAGCGGATTCCGTCGCTGTACGCGCGCCTCGGCCACATCGACGCGCGCGTGCTCGAGGACACGCTCATCGTGGATCCGGAGCTCGGCAAGGGCAAGCTGCGCGTCACGCTCGACGAAGGGCCGCAGTATCGCATCGGGACCTTCGGCATCACCGGCAACCGGGCGGTGCCCACGGAGATGCTCGATGCCATGTACCAGGCCAGCGGTGCGGGGCCGTCGCTGCGCGCCAGGCTGCTCGGTCTCGTGAAGCGCGAGGCGCGCGCGGCCGAGGGGGTCTTCGACTCGGACCGCTTCGAGAAGGCCACGCAGGATGTCGGCAGCATGTACCGGGATCGCGGGTACATCTACGCCGAGGTGTATCCGGTCATCGAACGCACCGTGAACGCCGACTCGCAGCCGGCGGTGAACCTGCGCTGGGAGATCGACGAGAAGCAGCCGGCGATCGTGAATCGCATCGAGATCGTGGGCAACGACTACACCTCGGAAGACTGCATCCGACGCGCGATCGTGCTGGTGCCGGGCGGCGTGTTCAACCAGTCGGCGCTCATCAACAGCTACCAGCAGATCCAGAACCTGGGCTTTTTCGAGACGCCCATGGCGTTCCCGGTGCCCAAGCAGGTGAACGAGGCGGGCGACGTCGACCTGATCTTCACGGTGAAGGAGAAGCGCACCGGCAGCCTCAACTTCGGCGCCTCGATGGGGCAAGGCGGCGTCGGGTTCGGCGGCTTCATCGGCGTCGAGCAGCCCAACCTGTTCGGCGAGTGCAAGCGCGGCTCGCTCAACTGGCAGTACGGCCGCTTCTTCAACGACTTCACGCTGACGTACCAGGATCCGGCGCTGCGGCGGACGCGGACCTCCGGCACGATCAGCGCGTATCGCACGCAGTCGCGCTTCATCGTGGGCAACCTGGGCCAGAACATCCGCACCGGTGCGCAGTTCCGCCTCGGTTTCCCGGTGCCGTGGTCGTACAACTCGGCGCTGTCGGTCACGTATGGCGGCGAGTCGGCCACGTTCACGCAGGGGCAGCTCCTGGGCTCGTGCTCTCGCAACTGCTTCCGGTCGAGCCTCGGCTTCGACTACACGTTCGACAACCGGCTCGGCATGCCGTTCCCGTTCACCGGCTCGCTGCGCACGCTCACCGCGGACTTCAGCGGTGGCCCGCTCGGCGGCACGGTGAACTTCCAGCGGTACACCGGCGAGATGCGTTCGTACACCGAGATCGCGCAGATCGGGGGTGGGCTCGGCGGGCAGCCCAAGTCGCTGCTGCTGGGACTGACGGTGAAGGCCGGTGCGCTCTTCGGCAACTCCGGGCCGTTCTTCTTCCAGCAGCAGTTCGCCGTCGGTGGCGTGATGTTCGGCCAGACGCTGCGCGGCTATCCGGAGTTCTCCATCACGCCGCTTGGCTTCAATCCGAACACCGACCAGTTCCGTTCGGACCCGGAGTCGTTCGGCAACGCGTTCCTGACGGTCACCGGCGAGCTCGGCTTCCGACTGAACTCGATGCTCTACGTGAACACCTTCTTCGACGCCGGCAACAACTGGGCGTCCGCGCAGCAGTTCAACCCGACTCGGCTGTTCCGTTCGGCCGGTGTCGGTGTATCAACGGTGACACCCCTCGGGCCCCTTGGGCTCGACCTGGCGTACGGGTTCGATCGCCTGGCGATCGACCCGACAACCCTCCGCGTGCGGCCGGACCCGCGGTGGCAATTCCATTTCCGGCTCGGACAGCTCTTCTAGGCAGGCACTCTGATGCGTTCCATCCTGACCGGCAGCGTCGTAGCGCTCGCCCTGATGCTCCCGCTCTCCGCACACGCGCAGGCCGCGGGCGGACAGAAAGTTGCGTATGTGAATACGCAGATGATCCTGCAGTCGGCGCCCGGTGCGGCCGAAGCGCAGCAGACCTTCCAGAAGGAGATGGAGGGGATGCAGAAGCAGGTGCAGCTGCTCAGCGATTCGCTGGCCACGCTCGAGGCCGCCTATACCAAGGAGGCGGCCGCGCTGACGCCGGCGGCGCGTGAGACGCGCCTGAAGTCGCTCACCGAGAAGAAGACGAGCTTCGAGGAGCAGGCGGAGAAGCTCAACCAGCAGGCCGAGCAGCGGCAGTTCGAGCTGATGCAGCCGATCATGGACAACGTGCGCAAGGCGCTCGACGACATGCGGCTCGAGGGCGGCTACTCGTTCATCTTCGACGTGGCGAACTCGTCGTTCATCGTGGCGGCCGACAAGAATCTCGACCTCACGGAGCGGGTGATTGCCAAGCTGCGCACCATGCCGCGCGCCGCTGCGGCGCCGGCCACGCCAGCGGCCGGTCCGACGACCCGTCCGGCGGGTGTGCAGTCCCGTCCCACGCGTCCGCCGACGCAGTGAGTCTCGGGGCGGCACCCGTTGTGGTGAACGGCGGTGACGGGCTCGCGCCCGTCACCGCCGCGGCCATTGCAGCCCTGGTCGGCGGCGAACTGATCGGGGATGGCACGGCGGAGGTGGTGGGGGTGGCGGCGCTCGATCGGGCCGCTCCCGACCAGCTCAGCCTCCTGGCGCACGCGCGCTACGCGAACTGGTTCCGCTCGTCGCGCGCCGGCGTGGTGCTGCTTGGCGAGCCGTTTCGCGAGCTGCCAGGCGCGCCCACCGCGCGCATCGTGGTCAAGGCGCCGATGGAGGCCCTGCTGGCGGTGTTGCCCCGGTTCCATCGCACGCCGGGGCGGACGGCCGGGGTGCATCCCACCGCCGTCGTGGCGGCCGATGCGGTGCTTGGCGCCGACGTGACGATCGAGGCCTTCGCCGTCGTCGGGGCAGGCGCCGTGCTGGGCGATCGGGTGTGGCTCGGACCGCACGCCGTCGTGGGCGACGGGTGTGTGCTGGGTGCAGACACCCGGCTGCACGCCCGCGCGACCTGCTATCCGTTCGCCGAACTCGGGGCGCGGGTGGTGCTGCACAGCGGTGCGCAGGTCGGACGCGAAGGGTTCGGGTGGGTGCCTCGCCCTGGTGGCGTGCAGCGCATTCCGCACGTGGGGCGCTGCGTGCTCGGCGACGACGTGGAGATCGGCGCCAACAGCTGCGTGGATCGCGGCAGCATCGACGACACGATCATCGGAGCCGGCACGAAGGTGGACAGCCTGGTGCAGATCGCGCACAACGTGCGCATCGGGCGCGGGTGCATGATCGCGTCGCAGGTTGGCGTGGCCGGTTCGTCGCGCATCGAGGATGGGGTGCAGCTCGGCGGGCAGGCGGGGCTGGCCGGACACCTGGTGATCGGCAAGGGCGCCACGATCGCGGCGCAGGGTGGCGTGGTGGGCGACGTGCCGGCAGGCGAGGTTTGGTCCGGGTATCCGGCGCGCCCGCATCGCGAGCAGCTGCGCGCGTCGGCGGCCCTGCACCGGCTGGCGGCGCTCATCCGTCCCCTCGAACAGCTGCTCGCGCGTCAGTCGTCGTCCGACGATGCGCGGCGCGACGGCGGGACCGAGGGGCGCCCGTGAGCGACGCCAGCCACGCGCCTTCGTCGGCTGCGATCACGCTGCCGCCGATCGCCGTGCTCGGTGAACGGCGCACGATCGCGCGGGATGTCTCGTTGCAGGGCGTCGGATTGCATCTGGGTCGGCCGTGTCGGCTCGTGTTCCGCCCCGCGGCGCGTCATGCGGGCGTGCACTTCCGTCGGCTGGACGTGGCCGACGCTCCGGTCGTGCCGGCGTCGGTGCGGGTGGCCGTCGAGGCGGAGCGCCGCACGCAGCTGGGCACGGGTGACGGCGCGTTGCACACGGTGGAGCACGTGCTGGCGGCGGTCGGAGCGCTCGGCATCGACGACCTCGAAATCGCGATGGACGCGCCGGAGCCGCCGATCATGGATGGGAGCGCGGCGCCGTTCCTGCACGCACTGCTCGAGGCCGGCGTCGTCGGCAATGGTGGCCTCCCCGACTGGCTGGTGCTGCGGCAGTCGCTGCGCGTGGTCGATGGCGAGTCGGTGTACGAGGCGGAGCCGTCGCTCGGCTTCGAACTCGACGTCCGGATCGCGTTTCCGCACCCGTTGATCGGGGAGCAGGTCGGCACGTATCATGTGACGCCCGAGACGTTCGCGCGCGAACTGGCGGCTGCGCGCACCTTCGGGTTCGTGCACGAGGTGGAGGCGCTGCGCAGCCGTGGCCTCATCCAGGGCGCATCCGTCGAGAACGCCATCGTGCTCGACGAGACGGGGCTGCGGAGCGGTCCGCTGCGTTGGGCTGACGAGTTCGTGCGCCACAAGGCGCTGGACTGCGTCGGCGATCTGGTCCTCTCCGGCGCGCGGGTGCGCGCGCGGATCACTGCTCATCGCCCGAGCCATCGCGGCACCGTCGCGTTTGTCCGGGAGCTGGTTCGCACCGCGGTGCGGGAGTCTGCCGTGTACAGCGTCGAAGACATCATGAAGGTGCTGCCGCACCGCTATCCGTTCCTTCTCGTGGATCGCATCCTCGAGATCGAGGAGGGGAAGCGGATCGTGGGGCTGAAGAACGTGACGATCAACGAGCCGTTCTTCCAGGGACACTTCCCGGGGCACCCGATCATGCCCGGCGTGCTCATCGTGGAGGCCATGGCGCAGGTGGGCGGCATGCTGCTCATGCGCACGATCGAGGATCCGGGGAGCAAGGTCGTGTACTTCATGTCGCTCGACAACATCAAGTTCCGCCGGCCCGTGAAGCCGGGCGACCAGATCCGGTTCGAGCTCGAAGTGCTGCAGCTGCGCGGCAGCATCTGCAAGATGCGCGGCGTCGGCTACGTGGACGGCGAGGTCGTCGCGCAGGCGGACATGGCGGCGATGATCCGCGACCGATGAGCGCGCGCATTCATCCCACCGCGCTGGTCGACGCGACTGCACAGCTCGGGGCCGATGTCGAAATCGGGCCGTGGTCGATCGTGGGACCGCGGTGTGTGGTCGGCGACGGGTCCGTGCTGTCGCCGCGCTCCACCCTCGAGCGCGACGTGATTCTCGGGCAGCGCGTGCGCATCGGCGTGGGGTCGGTGCTGGGCGGCGATCCGCAGGACCTCAAGTTCCGCGGTGAGGAGACCCGCGTCGAAATCGGCGACGACACCACGCTCCGCGAGTACGTCACGATCAACCGCGCGACGGCGCACTCGTGGGTCACGAAGGTGGGCAAGGGCTGCTTCCTCATGAGCTACGTGCACATCGCGCACGATTGTGCGCTCGGGGACGGCGTGCTGATCTCCAACGGCACGCAGCTCGCCGGCCACGTCGTGGTCGACGACCGCGCAACGATCTCCGGACTGTGCGCCGCGCACCAGTTCGTGCGCATCGGGTCGCATGCCTTCGTGGGCGGCTGTTCGCGCGTGGCGCAGGACGTGCCGCCGTACGTGAAGGCGGTCGGCAATCCGGTGAAGCTCTTCGGGCTGAACAGCGTGGGGCTGCAGCGCAACGGCTTCGCCGAGCCCGTGGTGAAGGAGCTCAAGCGCGCCTACCGCCTGCTGTTCCGGTCGGAGCACAACGTGTCGCAGGGACTCGCGCGGGCCCGCGCCGAATGCGAGCCGCTGCCGGAGGTGTCGCGCTTCCTCGACTTCGTGGAGCAGAGCGAGCGCGGGGTCGGATTCTGATGGCCGCGCGCGTCGGGGTGATCGGGGCGGGGGCGCTCGGGCAGCATCATGTGCGCATCCTGCGCGACCTTGCAGGACGCGACTTCGCGGGGCTGTACGACGCCGATACGGCGCGCGCGGCGGCCATGGCGGAGCAGTTCGGCGTGCAGGCGCACGCCGACATGGCGTCGCTGCTCGCGGCCTGCGACGCCGTGTCGATCGTGGTGCCCACGACCGCGCATCACGCGGTGGCGCGCGCAGCGCTCGACGCCGGCTGTCATGTCTTCGTCGAGAAGCCGTTCACGGTCACGCTCGAGGAGGCCGACGACCTGATCGCGCGCGCGCAGGCGGCGGGGCAGCTGATCCAGGTGGGCCACGTCGAGCGCGTGAACCGCGCGGTGCGCGCGGCGCTGCCGTACGTGGACGGCCCGCGCTTCATCGAGAGCGACCGGCTCGCGCCGTTCAACCCGCGCGGCAGCGACGTGGCGGTCGTGCTCGACCTCATGATCCACGACATCGACCTGGTGTGCACGCTCGTGGGCGATCGCGTGTCGGACGTGCGGGCCACGGGCATTCCGGTGCTCACGCCGCAGCTCGACATCGCGAACGCGCGCATCGAATTCGCGAACGGCGCCGTGGCGAACGTGACGGCCAGTCGCGTCTCGCGCGAGCGGATCCGCAAGCTGCGGCTGTTCCAACGCAGCGGCTATCTCTCGCTCGACCTGGCGGCCGGCACGGGCGAGTTCTTCCGTCTGCGCCGAGACCTCGACCCGGCCCTGCTGGCCGCGCAGCCGCGCGCGCTCGAGGAGTTCGTGGAGCGCATCGCGCTCGAGGCACCGGAAGCAGAGCCGCTGCGCCTCGAACTGGCGCAGTTCTGCGATGCAATCGCGGGGCGTGCGCCGGTGGCCGTGACCGGCGAGGACGGTCGCGAGGCGCTCGCGGTGGCGCTGCGCATCATGCACGCGATCGAGGCGACGCTGCCGGCCATGGGAGGCCAGGCGCGCGGAACCGTGCCGGACGCGCTCGGTGCGTGAGATTCTCTTCGTCGTCGGCGAAGCGTCCGGCGACCTGCATGCGGCGAAGGTGGCGGCGGCGCTGCGCGCCGCCGAGCCGGAGCGACCGCTGGTGGGCGTGGGCGGGGAGCGCATGCGAGCGACCGGCGTCACGCTGCTCGAGCACAGCGAGCGGCTCGCCGCCATCGGGTTCGTGGAGGTGCTGCGGCACGTGCCTCGGCACTGGCGGCTGCTCAACACGCTGAAGGCGCGCCTGTCGTCCGGGCAGGTCGGCCTGGTGATCCTGCTCGACTATCCGGGCTTCAACATGCGCGTGGCCGAGGCCGCGCATGCCGCGGGCGTGCCCGTGCTGTACTACATCACGCCGCAGGTGTGGGCGTGGGGGGCCAAGCGCCTCCCCAAGCTGGCGGCGTGGGTGTCGAAGGCCGCGGTGATCCTCCCGTTCGAGGAGGAGCTGCTGCGGGCGCATGGGGTGGATGCCACCTTCGTGGGGCATCCGCTGCTCGACCGCGCCGCCGAGCTGCCGGAGCCGGCGGCGGCGCGTGCGGCGCTCGGCTTGCGACCGCACGACCCGGTGCTGGCCGTGTTTCCCGGCAGCCGCGGCAGTGAGATCGCGCGGCACATGGGGCCGTTCATGGCGACGGCGCGCGAACTGGTGCGGCGCCATCCGGCGCTGCAGGTGATCGTGAGCGCGGCCCCCGGCATCCGGATCGACCCGTCGGCGTGTCCGTTTCCGGTGGTGCGCGATGCATCGTTCACCGTGCTGCGCGCGGCGACGGCCGGGCTGCTCAAGAGCGGCACGACCACGCTCGAGGCCGCGGTCGCCGGATTGCCGCACGTCATCGCCTATCGCACGAGTGCGATGAGCTACGCGATCGCACGGCGTGTGGTGCGCATTCCGCACATCGGCCTCGTGAATGTGGTCGCCGGTCGCGAGGTCTCGCGCGAGTTCGTGCAGGACGCGATCGTGCCGGCGCGTGTGGCTGATGCGCTCGAGCCCCTGCTGCAGACCGAGAGCGCAGCGCGCGCGGCCGCGCTCGAAGGGCTGGCCTTCGTGCGCTCACGCCTTGGCACACCGGGCGCCTCGGAGCGCGCGGCGGCCTTTGCACGCGACCTCGTGCGATGAGCGGGTCTGGAGGACGCCCGTGACTGGTGGTGCTCTCGATCGCCGGACGCGCTGGTCGATCGCGCTGGGCACGGCGGTGCTCAAGCTGCTGGCCGCCACCTGGCGGATTCGGGTGCATGGACGCACGCCGCACACGGAGCGTGCCGCGCGCGGCGAGCCGGCGGTCATTCTCTCGCTCTGGCACGGCCAGATGCTGCCGATCCTGGTGGGGCATCGTGGCGAACCGTGCACGGTGCTGGTGTCCGAGCATCGCGATGGCGAGATCATCGCCCGCATCCTCGCGGCGTTCGGTTTCCAGGCGGCGCGCGGCTCCACCACGCGCGGTGGCTCGCGTGCGCTGCTGCAGCTCGCGCAGCTCGTCCGAGACGGGCACGACATCGCGATCACGCCGGATGGGCCGCGTGGGCCGCGCCGGCGCATGGCGCCCGGGGCACTGCTCATCGCGCAGCGCACGGGCTCGCCGCTCGTGCCGCTCGTCGCGCACGCCACGTCGGTGTGGCGCCTGCGCAGCTGGGATGCCTTCGAGATCCCGAAGCCGTTCGCGCGCGTGACGGTGCTCTACGATACGCCGCGCCCGGTGACCGCCACGTCGGCGCGCGAGGCAGCGGCGCAGGTGGAAGAGTTCGAGGCGCTCATGACGGCGGCGCTGGCACGCTGTACCGCGCTGCACGACGCCGGCCGGTGAGCGCCGTGACGTGGGTGTGGCACGGTCGCGGCATGGCGTCCGCCACGCTGCGGCTCGCGCTGGCCCCCGCGTCGGCCCTGTTCGGCGCGATCGTGTCGGTGCGGAACCGGCGCTTCGATGCGGGGCATGGAGTGCTGCCCACGGCGCTGCCGGCGTTGTCGGTGGGCAACCTGAGCGTGGGGGGCACGGGCAAGACGCCGGTGGCGGCGTGGTGCGTGCAGCGGCTGCGGGAGGCGGGCGGTCATCCGGCCGTGGTGCTGCGCGGCTATGGCGACGACGAGTGGCGCGTGCACGCGCTGCTCTCTCCCGGCAGCCCGGTGGTCACCGACCCGGATCGTGTGCGTGGCGTGGCCACGGCCGCGGTGCAGGGGGCCGACTGCGTCGTGCTCGACGATGCGTTCCAGCATCGGCGGGCGGCGCGCACCGCCGACCTCGTGCTGCTCTCCGCGGACGCGTGGGATGGCCGTGTGCAGCTGCTGCCGGCGGGCCCGTGGCGGGAGCCGCTGATCGCGCTGCGGCGTGCGAGCGTGGCGGTGATCACCGTCAAGACGGCGAGCGAGACGCAGGTCCGCGCCGTCGAGGCGGCCGTCCGCGCCGCGGCGCCGTCCGTCCCGATCGCCGTGCTGGACCTGGTGCCCGAGGCGCTGCACCGCGTGCCCGCGGGGGCGTCGTTCGACGCCTCGACGCGGGCCGGAGCGCGGGATGAGGCCGACGACGCGCGCCTCCCCCTCGACGCGCTTACGGGGCGAGAGGTGCTCGCGGTGAGTGCGATCGGGAATCCCGCCGCCTTCGAGGCCGCGCTCTCGGCACGCGGGGCGCGCGTCACGTCACGCCGTTTTCGCGATCATCACGCCTTCAGCCCCGCCGACGTCACCGAACTGGCAGCGGCCGTGCCGGCGTCCGGCGTGGTCGTCTGCACGCTCAAGGACGCCGTCAAGCTCGGACCGCAGTGGCCTCGCGTGGCCCCGGCGCTGTGGTATGTTTCGCAGACCATCGTGGTGCGCTCGGGTGCGGCGGCGTTGGACGCTGTCGTGCAGCGCGTGCTGGCGGCACGCCCCGCGTCCGATCACACCACTCGCCCCACTGCCGGCTGAGCCGGCCACTCCCCGCCGTATGGCCATCGATCTTCGACTCCCCACCGACTCCATCGTCCTGCCGGACAAGGATCGGTTCCTGAACGAGGACAACCCCTTCGAGGCGATGATGTCGCGCTTCGACCGGGCCGCCGAGCTGCTCGACCTCGAGCCCGGCATCTATCGCATCCTTCGTCATCCCGAGAAGCAGCTCATCGTTTCGGTGCCGGTGCAGCTCGACAGCGGGGACGTCGAGGTCTACACCGGCTACCGCGTGGTGTACAACTCCTCGCGCGGCCCCGCCAAGGGCGGCATCCGCTTCGACATGCAGGTCACGCTCGAGGAAGTGAAGGCGCTCGCCGCCTGGATGACGTGGAAGTGCGCCGTGGTGAACCTGCCCTTCGGCGGCGCCAAGGGCGGCGTGATCTGCGATCCGCACAAGATGAGCATCGGCGAGCTCGAGCGGCTCACGCGCCGCTACACCTCCGGCATCTTCCAGCTGCTGGGTCCCGACACCGACGTGCCGGCGCCGGACGTCAACACGAACGAGCGCGTCATGGCGTGGGTGATGGACACCTACTCCATGCGCGTCGGTCGCACCGAGAACGCCGTCGTCACCGGCAAGCCGATCGAGATGGGCGGTTCGTACGGTCGGCGCGAGGCGACCGGCCGCGGCTGCATGCTCGTCACGCGTGAAGCGCTCGAGCATCTCGGCCTGCCCATGCAGGGCGCGACGGTCGCGGTGCAGGGCTTCGGCAACGTGGGCTCGGTGGCCGCGCGGCTGCTGGCCCGTGAAGGGTGCAAGGTGGTGGCGATCAGCGACCGCTTTGCGGCGCTGCACAACGCCGCCGGCATCGACGTGGACGCCGCGATCGCGTACATGCAGGAACATCGCTCGCTCGAGGGATTCCCCGGCGGCGACGTGATCGACAACGACACGCTGCTCACGCTCGACGTGGACGTGCTCGTGCCAGCGGCGCTCGAGAACGTGATCACGACCAAGGTGGCACCGCGGATCCGCGCCAAGGTGGTGTGCGAGGGCGCGAATGGCCCCACCACGGCCGCGGCCGACCCGATCCTCGACGAGAAGGGGATCTTCGTGATTCCGGACATTCTCGCGAACGCGGGCGGCGTCACCGTCTCGTACTTCGAGTGGGTGCAGGACCGGATGGGCTACTTCTGGTCGGAAGACGTGGTGAACGAGCGGCTTGCCGACATCATGACGCGTTCGTTCCGCGACGTGCTGCAGCTGTCGAAGCAGCACAACGTGAACATGCGCACGGCGGCCTACATGCTGTCGATCAGCCGCGTGGCGACGGTGCATCGCCTGCGCGGCATCTACGCCTGACGCCCGGACACGCACGCGGTGCGCATCACGGTGGTGGTCGTGGGGCGGCCCCGGCAGGGCGGGCTCGCCGACGCGATCGCGGAGTACGAGACGCGCGCCGCGCGCTACTGGCCGCTGCAGGTGCACGAGGTGCGTGAGGAGTCCTCGAAGTCACGGCCCCCCGAGGCCGTGATGGACGCGGAGGCGGAGCGTCTGCTGGCGCGCGTGCCGTCGGGGGCTCGGCTCGTCGCCTGCGATCCGAAGGGGGACACGCTCGATTCGCACGCCTTCGCATCGCTGCTCACCGGGGCGCGTGACTCGGCCACCGACCTCGCGTTCGTGATCGGGGGCGCGCACGGGCTCGGGGCGGCCGTGCGTGAGCGCGCGTCGCGCCGCCTGTCCGTCGCGCCGTGGACCTTGCCGCACGAACTCGCTCGACTCGTGCTCGCCGAACAACTCTACCGCGCGGGCACGATTGCGCGCGGGGAGCCGTACCACAAATGACAGACGCATGCCAGGGACCGACCCCGTGACTTCCGTGATCGTTTCGCACGCCCCGCTCGGTGGCTCGCCGTTGTCGCGCGCCATCCAGTCGCGGGCGACGCCGGCCGAGTGGCGACTGCGCGCACCGAGCGATCGCGCCGAGTGGCGGGCGCACCTGGAGTCGGTGCGCGGTGCGGCCGGCAGCTGGCTGGAGTCCATGCGCGCGGCCTTCGGACCGCTCGCCCACACCGCGACGCGTCACCGGCTCGCGGATGCCGCCGAGCGTGGTGTGGTGGTCACGACGGGGCAGCAGCCGGGGTTGTTCGGCGGCCCGGCGTACACGCTTACCAAGGCGCTCTCCGCGCTCGCGCTCGCCGACGAACTCACGGCCGCCTTCGGCATGCCCGTGGCGCCGGTGTTCTGGGCTGCCACCGACGACGCCGATTGGCGCGAGGCATCGGCTACGCACGTGGTGGGCCGTGATGGGCTGCAGCGGCTCGCCATGACGGGTGAACCGACCGACGGCATCGCGATGGCTGACGTCCCGCTCGGCGACGTGCGCGCGCAGCGCGCGGCGCTCCGCGCAGCGTGCGGCTCCGTGGCCGATCCCATGGTGCTCGACCTCATCGACGCGGCGTACGTGGAAGGGGCGACGGTCGGGTCCGCCTACGTGACCTGGCTGCGCAGCGTGCTCGAACCGCTTGGCATCGCGGTGCTCGACGCGTCGCACCCCGCGCTGCGCGCCGCGTTGCACGCACCAGCGTGTCAGGCGCTGCGCGACGCCGCGACCGTGGAGCAGGCGCTGCGGCAGCGCACCGCAGCGATCGAGGCGGCCGGGTTCACGCCCCAGGTGGAGCTCGTGGATGGCCTGTCGCTGGTGTTCGAGACGCGGGATCACGTGCGGACACGTGTGCCCGTGGCGAACGCCCCGCAGGTCGCCGACTCCGCCTCCGTGGGGACGCTCGGCGCGAACGTGCTGCTGCGCCCCGTGCTCGAACGCGCGGTGCTGCCGACCGTGGCCTACGTGGCGGGTCCCGGCGAGCTGGCTTACTTCGCGCAGGCGACGGCGGTGGCCCAAGCGCTCGGCGTGGCGGCGCCCGTGGCCGTTCCCCGCTGGGCGGCCGACTGGCGCGAGCCGCATGTGGCACGACTCATGGAGCGTCTGGGCGTGAGTGACGCCGACCTCGCCGACCCGCACCTGCCGGAGACCCGCCTCGCGCGCGCGGCCATGGACCGCAACATCGCCGACGCGCTCGAGCGGCTCCGCGTGACGCTCGATGCGCAGGTCTCCGCGCTGGCGCGCGCTGTCGGCGACGACGAGGCGCTGGTACCCGCGTCCGTGATGGAGGGACTCGCGCGTGACCTCACGCACAAGCTCGACCGCGTGGACCGGCGCCTCGTGGCCGCCGTCAAGCGGCGCGAGCTCGACATGGCGCGCGACATGGCGGTCGTGCGCGCGGCGCGGCATCCGGGCGGCAGTGCGCCCGAGCGCGTGCTCTCGCTCGTACCCACGCTCGCGCGCTATGGCGCCGCCGTGCTCGACGTCATGCGCCAGGCGGCGGCGCAGCATGCCCGTGCCCTGATTGCCGGGGGCGCGGCGCCGTCCGCATGAGGCGGAGCGCCTGATGGTCCTGCTCGGCGCGCGCGCCGTGAGGCGTTCGGCATGACCCCGGCGCGCGAGGGGCGGGCGGCGGGACTCGTGGCGGCCGGCATCCTGGTGAGCCGGCTCGTGGGGTTCGTGCGCACATGGTTCGCGGCCCGCTATCTCGGCGCGGGCGCGGCGCAGGATGCATACACGATGGCGCTGCGCGTGCCGAACGCGCTGCGCAACCTGCTCGGCGAGGGCACGCTGTCCGCCGCGTTCGTGCCGGTGTACAGCGCGATGCTCGCCCGCGAGGACGAGCGCGGCGCGCGCGCACTGGCGAATGCCCTGCTTGGCGTGCTGCTGGTCGGTGTGTCGCTGCTCACGCTGCTGGGCATCGCGCTCGCGCCGGTGCTCACCGCGGTGCTCGCGTCCGGGTTCGACGCGGAGCGCGCGGCGCTCACCACGCGCCTCATCCGCGTGCTGTTTCCGATGGCCGGCCTGATGGTGATCTCGGGGTGGTGCCTCGGGGTGCAGAACTCGCACCGGCGCTTCTTTCTCTCGTATGCGAGCGCGGCGATGTGGTCGGTCGCGCAGATCGTGCTGCTCGCCGGGTGGGGCAGTCGCGCCGAGTCGCTGGCGCAGCTGGCCTGGTGGCTGGCATGGGCCACGCTCGCGGGCGCGGTGCTGCAGGTGTCCGTGCAGCTCCCCGAGGTGTGGCGCCTCGCCGGTCCGCTGCGCCCCACGTTCGGGCTCGGCAACACCGAGGTGCGCGCGGTGCTCGGCAACCTGGTGCCGGTGATCGGCGCGCTTGGCGTGGTGCAGCTGTCCGGCTTCGCGGATGGCTTCATCGCCGCGTACCTCGAGCCGGGCTCCGTGTCGGTGCTCGGCTTCGCCAATCAGCTCATGCTGCTCCCCGTGGCGCTCTTCGGCATCGCCGTCTCGGCGTCCTCGCTGCCCGAGTTCGCGCGCGACCGCAGTGCGCTCGAGCAGGAGACCGTGCGGGAGGCGCTCCGCGCGCGCGTGCAGGACGGATGGGTGCGCATTCTCTTCTACGTGGTGCCAAGTGCCGTGGTGTTCGTGCTCTTCGGCGACCTCGTGGTGGGGGTGCTGCTCAGGTCGGGGCAGTTCGGCCTGCGCGAGCAGGTGCTCGTGCATGGCACGCTGGCGGCGTATGCCGTCGGGCTCGTGAGCTTCGCCACGAACCGCCTGCTGGCTGCGGTCTTCCATGCGCGGCAGGACTATCGCGCGCCGCTGCGATTCTCGATGGTGAGCGTGGGCGTGTCGATCGCGACGGCGGCCTCGCTCGCGTTCGCGTTCCGCACGCATGCGCTTGCCGTGGCCGGCATCGCGCTGGGCGCGGCGATCGGCTCGTGGGTGAACTTCACGCTGCTCTCCACACGACTGCGGCGCGAACTCGGGCCGTTGCTCGCGAGCGCTGGGCGCGCCGCGTTGTGGCGGATCGTCACGGCGACGGCGCTCGCGGCGGTCGTCGCGGGGGCCCTTCGCCCGCTCACCGACGGGCTGCATCGCTGGGTGGAGGGACCGCTGGTGTTGGGCACGTTCTCGGTGATCTACCTCGTGACCTCGTGGTGGCGGGGCTCGGGCGAGGCCGCGCGGTGGCTGCGGCTCGCCCCGCGGCGCCAGGCTCGTGACGGCACGGCGCGATGAGCACGGTCGAGCGCATGCCGGAGGCGGTGGCGGCCAAGGTGCCCAACCTGCCGGAGACGCCGGGCGTGTACCTCTGGAAGGACGCCGAGGGCACGATCCTGTACGTGGGCAAGGCCAAGCGGCTGCGCTCGCGGGTGCGCAGCTACTTCGCGGCCGATCACGTGAGTCCGAAGACGATCGCGCTGGTGCGGCGCATCGTGGACGTGGACACGCTCGTGGTGCCGAGCGAGGCGCATGCGCTCATCCTCGAGAACAACCTCATCAAGGAGTACCGGCCGCGCTTCAACGTGGCACTGCGTGACGACAAGTCGTACCCGTACATCAAGGTCACGCTGCAGGAGCCATTCCCGCGCGTGTTCGTGACGCGCCGGCTCGTGGACGACGGGGCGCGCTACTTCGGACCGTACACGGACGTGGGCGCGATGCGCCGTGCGCTCAACGTGGTCAAGCGCATTTTCACCGTGCGCTCGTGCCATTACGCGCTGCCGCACGATGCGCCGGAGCGCCCGTGCCTCGACTACTTCATCAAGCGGTGCCTGGCACCCTGCGTCGGCTACCAGGACCAGGCGTCGTACCGCACCATGATCGACGACGTGGTCGCCTTCCTCGATGGACGAACGGGCGAAGTCGTGCGACGCGTGCGGCAGCGCATGATGGACGCGTCGGAGCGCCTGGACTTCGAGACGGCCGGCGAGCTGCGTGATGCGCTCCGCCACCTCGAGAAGATGGAGGAGCCGACGGTCGTGCTCGAGGTCGAAGGCGGGGACCGCGACGTGGTGGGCTACGCGCGCGATGGCGAGGACGCGTGCGCCGTGGTGCTGCGCATCCGTGACGGCAAGCTGCTCGCGCGCGAGCACCGCCTGCTGGAGCATGCGGAGGACGTGGACGACGGGGCGGTGCTCTCGGCCTTCCTGCTGCAGTGGTATCGCACGGCGCCCGGCCGGTCGAAGCTCGCCCTGCTCCCGTTCGGCGTGCCGGAGCAGGAGATGGTGGAGGAGGCGCTCGCCGGCACGGCAGTGCGGGTGCCGCAGCGCGGGCCGCGGCGTGCGCTCGTGGACCTCGCCGAACAGAACGCGCGGCACCTGCTCGAAGAGTTCAAGCTGGCGGCGCTCGAAGCCGACGAGCGGGCGAGCGATCCCGTGTACGAGCTGCAGCGCGAACTCGGGCTTCCGCGCGTGCCGCGCTCGCTCGCCTGCTTCGACATCTCGCACGCGCAGGGCAAGGACACGGTCGCGAGCAGCGTGTGGTTCGAGAACGGGCGTCCGAAGCGCAGCGAGTATCGCAAGTTCACCATTCGCGACACGGCCGGCATCGATGACTTCAAGTCCATGCACGAAGTCGTGCAGCGGTTCCTCCGCCGCCGTCGCGACGAGGACAAGGCGTTGCCCGACCTCGTCGTGATCGACGGCGGCAAGGGACAGCTGAGCGCGGCCGTGGCCGCGCTGCAGGAGCTCGAGCTCGGCGGGCAGATGATCATCAGCCTCGCGAAGCGTGACGAGGAGATCTTCCTGCCGGGACGCTCGGACGGCGTGCGGCTTCCGCGTCGCTCGCCGGCGTTGCGTCTGCTGCAGCAGGCGCGCGACGAGGCACACCGCTTCGCGATCACCTTTCAGCGCACCAAGCGCGCGGCGCGTACGATCACATCGGAGCTGTTGCAGATTCCGGGCGTGGGCCCCACACGTCGCCGCGCACTGCTGCATCGCTTCGGCAGCGTGCAGGGCGTGCGCGATGCGACGCTCGAGGACATCGCCGCGGTGCCCGGCTTCGGCGAGGCGATCGCGCGCAAGGTGCACCTCGCGCTGGGCGTTCCGGTGCCCGATGCGCCGATGGCCGGCGCGCCGATCCCCGACGCGACGATTGCCGAGACGCCGATTGCCGAGGCACCGGTTCTTCCTTCCCCATCTCCCGCTCCTTCGGACGACACCCCGTGACCTGGACCCTCTCCTGTTCCGCCTGTGGTACCGCGCCCGCGCAACTCGTGGGCGCCACCATGTGCCCCGACTGCGGGCAGCCGTTGTTCGCGCGGCATGCGCCGGTGGCGCGTGATCGCACCCTTGGTGCGCGATGGGACATGTGGCGCTACGCCCCGTGGCTTCCGCTCAAGGTCGGGGAATCGCCCGTCTCGCTCGGCGAAGGGCTGACGCCACTGATCGAGGCGCCGGCGCTCGCGCGCGCGGCGGGCGTGCGGCGACTTCGCATCAAGGACGAGTCGCGCAACCCGACCGGCTCGTTCAAGGCGCGCGGCATGAGCGCCGCCATCACGCGGGCGCGGGGCGACGGCGTGCCGGGGCTCGTCGTGCCGACGGCGGGGAATGCCGGGGCGGCGATCGCGGCGTATGCGGCGGCGGCCGGCCTGCCGGTGCGCGTCTTCGCCCCGCGCACGACGCCCCGTCCAATCCTCGAGACCATCGACGCGCTCGGCGCGCACCTCGAGCGCGTGGATGGGCACATCGGCGACGCCGGCAAGCTCGCAGCCGCGTTCGCGGCGGAGAGCGGCTGGTGGCCCGTCGCGACGCTTCGCGAGCCGTATCGCGTGGAGGGCATGAAGACGATGGGCTTCGAACTGGCGGAGCAGTGCGGCTGGTCGCTGCCGGATGTGGTCGTGTACCCGACCGGCGGTGGCGAAGGCACCGTGGGCATCTGGAAGGCGATCAACGAACTCGTCGCCGACGGATGGCTGCCGCCCGACACGAAGCAGCCGCGCTACGTGGTGGCGCAGGCGGTGGGGTGCGCGCCACTGGTGCGCGCCTTCGCGGCGGGGGCGGACCGCGCCGAGCCGTGGGTGGACCCGGTGACCTACGCGAGCGGACTGCGTGTGCCCGGTCCGTTCGGTGACCGCGTGCTGCTGCGCATTCTCCGCGAGACGAACGGCGTGGCCGCGAGTGTGGACGAGGACACCATGCGCGAGGCCACTCGGCGGCTGTCGGCGGCGACGGGCATCGATGCCGCCCCGGAGGGCGGCTGCGCGCTCGCGGTGCTCGAGGGGCTGGTGCGCGACGGGACGGTGTCGCCCGATGCCGACGTCGTCGTGTTCAACACCGGCGTGGGTGCTTCGTACCGCCCCTGAGGCGGTGCGGGGCGAGCCGGCGGTGCGCTACTGAACGGCGGCCACCGCCGGCGCGACACGGAGCAGGGAGGCCACGAGCTCCGTGGCCCGCGGCAGGATCTCGGCGACCCGCGGCAGGCCGACGGCCAGCACGACACTCACGGCAAGGCCCGAGGCGACCTTCAGGCCGTCCCGCCCCACCATGCGGAGCGTCTCCGGCATGGGGCGCGACCGCAACTGCACCGACATCGCGATTTCTCGGCCGGCCAGCAGCCCCAGAAAGACCCAGGTCGTGCTCATCGGGATCTTGCTCCACTCCTTGAAGAACAGGAGCACGAGCCCGAAGCAGAAGTCGATGATCGTGGCGCTGCGGATATCACGGGTGTTCGTCTTGCTCGTGACCACCTTCTGGATCTCGCCGCCGCGGGTCGCGAACATGATCGCGTGCAGCCCGCCCATGATCACCAGCGCGAAGATCAGCCATTCCACGCTCATCTGCCGCGGCGCATACACGAAGATGTTGGCCAGGTCCTGGATGAGCCACTGACTCCAGAGGAAGCCGGTGGAGATCCACTGGAGCGCCACCCAGTAGCCGGGGGGCTCGGTGTGCGCCGTATCGAGGAAACGCTGCTCGAACGCGCGCGAGATGGACAGGTAGAGTGCGATCGCGACGACGAAGGCGAGCCCGTACCCGAGAAACGACTTCATCACCATCTTGCCCAGGTTCTCCGGGGCGAAGATGGTGAGCACGAGGAAGGTCGTGCTCACCGGGATGCCGCGCCTGGTGAGCACGAGCAGCACGATCGGCGGCACGAGGTAGATCCACGTGAACGGCGACGGCAGGGGGATGTGCTCGAGCCGACCGAAGGACGTGTCACCGCCGTTGGCCACCCAGCCGTAGATGAGCACCGCGTACAGGATGCCCACGGCGTAGAGCCACAGCACCCACCACGGGCGGTTGCCGTTGGAGGAGAGGAAGGTGCCGAGCGTCTGCAGCGCGTCGTTGGCGACGATCGAGTACGACGCGATCGCGAACCCGACCGCCATGACCACCAGCTCGAACGAAATGAAGACGGCCTCCGTTTCGGCATGCCCGGGGGGCGGTCGACGGAGCGCCGACGGCGACGGGCGATGGCAACGTCCCTGAACAAGGGAACGATGGCGGCACTGACGATCGGCTCGCCATGGCCGGGCTCGCCGAAACGACGCCGGAATCGCGCTGTTACAGATTCGTTGCACGACCAGGCGGTTCAGCGCCGAACGGCGGTGCGGCCTCGTACGCCGTCGTCCTTGCGCGATCTCGACGCCTCGTGCGACGCGCTGTCGTGGCGTGCGTGCGGCGAGTGAGGAGTCGCTCGCGCAGTCGCGTCCGAAGTCCATGTCGTTCCTTGCTTTCGGCGCCCGGACCTCCTTAGGTTTGTAAGGTCGGCTCGGCAATGTCGAGCAGGTGTCGCCCCGGGGGCGGGCCGAGGTGCGGCCCTGGCCCCCGTTCTGTTCTGCCTTCGCTCGCTCGCGCGCTCTCGCATGGTTCGTGTCACCGCTGTCCAGCCGGACAGCATCGCCGACGCTGTCGGCATCGTGCCCGGCACGGAACTGCTCTCCGTCGATGGGCGCCCACTCGAGGACTTCCTCGACTGGGAGTTCCTCACCGCCGACGAGGCCTTCGTCGTGAGCGCCCGTCTCCCCGATGGCGAACTCGTGGAGTTCGACATCGAGCGCGAGCCCGGGGACGTCATGGGCGTCACGCTGGCGCCCCCGACGGTGCGCCGCTGCGCCAACCGCTGCGAGTTCTGCTTCATCGAGGGGTTGCCCAAAGGACTGCGCAAGCCGCTGTACGTACGGGACGACGACTATCGGCTCTCGTTCGCGTACGGCAACTTCGCGACGCTGAGCAACGTGAAGGAAAAGGACATCCAGCGCATCCTCGAGTATCGGCTGTCGCCGCTCTACGTCTCGGTGCACGCCACGCCGTGGGAAGCGCGCAAGGTGCTGCTCAACAACCCGCGGGTGCCCAACATCGTCGAGCAGCTCACGCGGCTCGCCGATGGCGGCATCATGTTCCATGGCCAGATGGTCATCGTGCCGGGGCTCAACGACGGCGAGGTGCTCGAGCAGTCGCTGCAGGACCTCTGGGACCTCGGCGACGCCATGATGTCCGTGGCGATCGTGCCGGTGGGGCTCACGCAGTTCTCGCACCTGTACACGGGCCAGAGCATGGACGCGGCCACCGCCGGCGGCCTGCTCGACCACGTCGAGCGGTGGGCCACGCGCGCGCTCGCGGAGCGCGGCGACCGCTGGGTGTTCGGCTCGGACGAGCTCTACCTGCTGTCCGGACGCGAGCTGCCGCAGGCCGACTTCTACGGTGAGTTCCAGCAGATCGAGAACGGCGTCGGCGCCGTGGCGTCGCTGCGCCAGCGCGTCGCCGAGGGGCTCGACCAGCTGCCACGACTGGACGGACGGCGCATCGGCGTGGTGACCGGCGTGTCCATGGCGCCGCTCATGCCACCGCTGCTCGCGCAGTTGACCGAGCGCACGGGCGCGCACTTCGAACTCATCGTGGCCGAGAACTCCCTGTTCGGCCCCACGACCACCACTGCCGGCCTCCTCGTGGGTGCCGACATTCGCCGCGCGCTTGATGGTCGCACCGACCTCGATCTCGCTCTCATTCCGGCCGAGTGCATCAATGACGACGGCCTGTTCCTCGACGACGAACCCTTCGTCGTCCTCCGTGAGTCATTTCCGATGCCTGTCTATCCGTCGTACGATTTCATCGACGCCCTCGTCCCCGAAGGCAGCTGCGCCTGGCAGCCGGCCGCATGAGTCTCCCCGTCGTCGCCCTCGTGGGGCGCCCCAACGTCGGCAAGTCGGCCCTCTTCAATCGCATCGTCGGCGGAACGGCCGCCATCGTCTCCGATGAAGCCGGCACCACGCGCGACCGCCACTTCGCCCAGACGGACTGGGCGGGCAAGCACTTCTGGCTTGTGGACACCGGCGGACTGACCGACGATCCGCGCATCCCGATGGATGTGGAGATCCGCAAGCAGGTCCTCACCGCCATCGAGGAGGCGGACCTGCTCCTGCTCGTGGTCGATGCGAAGGCTGGCCTGCATCCGAGCGACCGGCGCGTGCTCGACCTGCTGCGCGACGCGAGCAAGCCGTGGGTGCTGGTGGTGAACAAGGTGGACGATGCCCGGGACGCGAACTGGTACGAGTTCTTCGAGCTCGGCGCCGGTGATCCCGTGCCGGTGTCCGCGCGCAACGGCATCAGCACCGGCGACCTGCTCGACGTGGTCGTCGCGGCGATCCCGGAGGCGCCGGAGGAGGTGCCCGATGCGCTCAAGGTGGCCGTGATCGGCCGCCCCAACGTGGGCAAGTCGTCGTTCATCAATCGCATCCTCGGCGAGGATCGGCTGGTCGTGGCCGACGAGGCCGGCACCACGCGCGATGCCATCGACACGCCGCTTCGCTACCACGAGCGCGACTTCATCTTCATCGATACCGCCGGCCTGCGCCGTCAGTCGAAGGTGGACGAGGGCATCGAGTTCTATGCCACGCTGCGCACCCGCAAGGCGATCGACCGCGCCGACATCTGCATCCTGATCGTGGACGCCGTGGACGGCATCCACAACCAGGATCTCAAGGTCGCGACGCTGGCGTGGGAAGCGGGACGCGGCCTGATCATGGTCGTGAACAAGTGGGACATCTACCCCGAGAAGGGGGACAAGAGCGCCGACAAGTTCCGCAAGGAGATCGTGGAGAAGGCACCGTTCCTCGCGCACGTGCCGTTCCTGTTCACCTCGGCGCTCACCGGCCAGCGTGTGCAGAAGGTACTCGACCTGGTGCTCGAGGTGGACAAGGCGCGCAACACGCGCGTCTCCACGAGCGAGCTCAATGACCGGCTCGGTGAGCTGCTGGCGCGTCGCCAGCCGCCGCAGGCCGCCGGCCTCGAGGTCAAGCTCAACTACGCCACGCAGGTGGAGGTCGCACCGCCCACGATCGCGATCTTCGGCAACCACCCCGAGCTCGTCGTGGAGCACTACATCCGCTTCCTGCACAACGGATTCCGCGAGACGTACCCGTTCACCGGCAGTCCGCTGCGCATCGTCCTCCGGCGGAAGAACGCGTAATGCTGCCGCTCGCACTCGGCTTGCTGTGTGCGTGGCTCGTGGGTTCGCTGCCCACGGCGTACCTGGTCGGACGCGCGCACGGCGTGGACCTGCGCACCGTCGGGTCCGGCAACCTCGGCGCCACCAATGCGTTGCGCACGCTCGGCTGGAAGGCCGGGCTGCTGGTCTACTTCGTGGACACGCTCAAGGGCGCGCTCCCGGTGGCGCTCCTGCCGCGGTTGCTCCCGGCGCTTTTCGGCGGCACGGCGCACCCGCATTGGGGCATGGCGTTCGGCGTCGCCGCGATCGTGGGCCATGTGCGCCCCGTCTTCCTGCGCGGCAAGGGCGGGGGGAAGGGCGTGGCCACGGCCAGTGGCGTGTTCCTGGCGCTGGTGCCCGTGCCGGCGCTGAGCGCGCTGGTCGCCTTCATCGTCGTAGCGACGAGCACTCGCTACATCTCCCTTGCGTCGCTCGTGGGCGCGCTCACGCTCGCATCGGTCACTGCGGTCATGTACGGTCCGCGGGCGCCGGTGTTCGGGGTTGCAGCGGTGATCACGGCCTTCGTGTTCTGGACACATCGCGAGAACATCGAACGCCTGCGCCGCGGCACCGAGCGTCGCATCGGCGGAGCGAACGGTGCGAGCAGCCCTGACGTGCAGCCGGCGGAGCCGCGACCGTGAGCCAGCATCACGCGCCCTCGTCCCGCATGCGCTGCTCCGTGATCGGTGCAGGAGCGTGGGGCACCGCCATCGCGGATCGGCTCGCGCGCAACGGACATTCGGTGCGCCTCTGGGCGCGTGAAGAGGATGTCGTCGCGTCGATCAACGCGTCGCACACGAATCCCCGCTTCCTCGCCGGCGCGACGCTGGCCTCGTCGCTGCGCGCCACGGGCGACATGCAGGAGGCGCTCGACGAGGCGGTGCTGGTGATCTATGCGGCGCCGTCGCACGTGCTGCGCCAGGTGGTCAAGGCGGGCGCGGCGCACCTGCTGTCATCGGCCGTGCTGGGGATCGCCACCAAGGGCATCGAGCGCGACACGCTCGCACTGATGACCGATGTGGTGAGCGAGGAGTCGCCCGACCACGCCGTCGTGGCCTTCAGCGGTCCGAGTTTCGCGGCCGAGGTGGCCGCGCAGCAGCCCACGGCCGTCGTGGCCGCGAGCGCCGTGCCTGCGGCCGCCGCGCTGCTGCAGCTGGCCGCGAGTGCGCCCGCCTTTCGCGTCTACACCACCGACGATGTGGTCGGCGTGGAACTCGGTGGCGCGCTCAAGAACGTGATGGCCGTGGCCACCGGCATCGTGGAAGGGCTCGGGCTCGGCTTCAATCCGCGCGCCGCGCTCATCACGCGCGGGCTGGCCGAGATGACGCGGCTGGGCGTGGCGCTCGGCGCGCACCCCGAGACGTTCGCCGGACTGGCGGGGCTTGGTGACCTCGTGCTCACCTGCACGGGCTCGCTCAGCCGGAATCGCGCCGTCGGCGTCGCGATCGGTGAGGGGAACACGCTGGAGCAGGCGCTCGCCGGCAAGGACACCGTGGCCGAGGGCGTGCTGAACACGCAGAGCGCGCTGGCGCTCGCCCGACGCGCCGGCGTGGAAATGCCGATCGTCGAGGCCACGCATCGGATTCTCTTCGACGGGCAGTCCCCGCGCGAGGCCATCGCCGAACTGATGGCGCGCGAACTGCGCGCCGAGCGGGACGGCATCTGATGCTGCGCGGCGAACCCGTGCAGGAGTTCTACTCCATTGGCGAGGTGTGCGAGCTCACGGAGCTGAAGCCGCACGTGTTGCGCTACTGGGAGAGCCAGTTCAAGGTGCTCAGTCCGGCCAAGAATCGTTCGGGCAATCGCGTGTACGCGCGTCGTGAGGTCGAGCTGATCCTGCTCGTCAAGCAGTTGCTGTACGTGGAGAAGTACACGATCGATGGTGCCCGGCAGAAGCTCGACGAGCACCGGCGCGGAGGCTCGCTGCGCAGTGTGGCACGCGCGGCCCTCGAGCTGGAGACCGTCGAGGCGCTCGAACGCGACCTGCAGGCGCTGCAGGCGCTGCTCGCCGCCCCGCTGCCGGAGCCAGCCGTACGACCGACCCCCAACACGACCTCATGAAGATCCTGCTCAGCAACGATGACGGCATCCTGGCGCGCGGACTGGGCGTGCTCGAGCGCGCCTGCGAGTCGCTCGGCGAGCTGTACGTGGTGGCTCCCGATCGCGAACAGAGCGCCACGAGCCACTCGCTCACGCTGCATCATCCGCTGCGTCCGGTGCGGCTCGGGGAGCGGCGCTGGCAGGTGGACGGCACGCCGACCGACTCGGTGCTGCTTGGCATTCAGGTGCTGATGCCGGAGAAACCCGACTTCGTGATCAGCGGCATCAATCACGGTCCCAACATGGGCGAGGACGTGCTCTACTCGGGGACGGTGGCCGCGGCCATGGAGGGGCTCGCCCTGGGCGTCCCGTCGATCGCGGTCTCGTTCGCCGGCAGCGTGCTGCGCGCCGACGCGCTGCTCGACTCGCACGTCGGCATGCTGCGCACGCTGCTCGAGCACCTCACGTCGCTGCCCGCCTTCCCGGCGGACACGTTGCTGAACGTGAACCTGCCGGCCGTGGAGGCCTCGCAGATCAAGGGCGTGAAGCTCACGCGCCTCGGGCGCCGCGTCTTCTCCGACTCCATCACGCCCATGAAGGACCCATGGGGGCGCGAGATCTTCTGGATCGGCGGTGGCTCGGTGGAGTGGAGCGGGCCGGACGACTCCGACTTCGCGACCGTGGCTGACGGGTACGTGTCCGTGACGCCGCTGCACCTCGACCTCACGCATCGCGACCAGCTCGATGCGTCGGCGGACTGGTGGCGCGCCCTGTAGAAGCGGGCTTCAAGGGCGCCCGTCGGCGCCTGGTGGAGACGCTGCAGGACAAGGGGATCAAGGATCTCGGCGTGCTGCGCGCCATCGACCTCGTGCCGCGGCACCTGTTCGTGCCCGAGTCCACGCGGCACCGCGCCTACGAGGATGCGGCGCTGCCGATCGGGGCAGGGCAGACCATCTCCCAACCGTACGTGCACGCACGTGCACTCGAGCTGTTGCAGCTGCGCGGCGCCGAGAAGGTGCTCGAGATCGGGACCGGCTCGGCCTACCAGACGGCGCTGCTCGCCGAACTGGCGGCGCAGGTCTTCTCCATCGAGCGTGTGCCGTCGCTACTGGACAAGTCGCGGGCCCTGCTCGCCGAGCTCGGTGTGCGCAACGTGAGCCTGCTGCTCGGCGACGGCACGCTGGGGTGGCGCGATTTCGCCCCCTTCGATGCGATCGTGGTGGGCGCCGGCGCGCCGCGGGTGCCGCCCGCGCTCGAGGAGCAGCTGGCCGAGGGTGGCCGCCTGCTGTTGCCGATTGGCGACCGGGACGAGCAGGTGCTGGCGGTGTTCACGAAGGTGGGCGGTCAGCTCGAGCGGCGTGACATCACCCCCGTCCGCTTCGTCCCCCTCATTGGAGCCGGCGGCTGGCCGCCCGGCTGAGGCACCGGTCGTCGTGTTCGCGTTCCCGCGATCGCGAGGTCCAGCGCACGTCTGATCGTCAGCCCGAGGCTTCCATGTCCAGCCCGTCGATGTCCTTCCATCCGCCGTACGCCCTCCCCGGGACCCCCTTGCCGGATGCCTCGCGCGCCGGCGCGTTCCCGGTGCCTGCCCGCACGCCGTTCGTGCCACCGGCCGTGCGCGTGGTCGCCGCGACCGCGATCATCGACGAACCCGAAGCGGCCGACCTCGCACCGGGGCCGGTGATCGGCACGCCGCAGCGGTCGGCGGCGATCGCGCCGCCCACCGAGGAGCTGCCGTCCATCGACGAGTTCACCATGAACGAGGCGCCGGCCGTCGAAGAGGACGCTTGGGCGATCACCGACGCCAGCGAGCAGATGGCGCAGCTGGCCGATGGCCTCGGCGGCGCTACGACCTCGTCAGGTGCCGGCAGCGCGACACCGCAGCCGCCTCTCGATCCGTGGGCCGAGGACGAGCGGTGGATGGACATCATGCCGGCGCTGAACTCGCCGGGGAGCCGCGATCTCGCCGCGGAAACGGCGTGGGCGCGCGCCTTCGCGGAGCCGCCGGCGCCCCTGCCGCAGCCGGTCCTCTCGCAGGGCGACGCGGCGGCCGCCGCCGCGGCGCTCGAAGTGGTGGCGAGGCGTCTGCGCGCCGGTGAGCTCACGGTGCCGGGCTTCCGCGCGGACAGCGGCGATGCCGCCGCGCTCGCCGCGGTGCTGGCGTCGCTGCTCGGCGCCCGCCGCTGAGCGGAGTCGCGCGCCAGTGAGCGATGGTTCGATCTCGCCGATGGGTCGCCTGTCGTGCGAGATTCACGGGCAGGTGCAGGGCGTGGGGTTTCGGTGGTTCGTGCGTGAGCGGGCCCGCCGGCTCGGCCTCACGGGTACGGTGCGCAACGGGGCCGGTGGTACGGTGCAGGTCCATGCCGCCGGGCCGGCCACCGCGCTCGCGGCCCTGCGCGTGCTGCTCGCCGAGGGGCCGCCGGGCGCCGTCGTGACGCACATCGACGAGGGCGCGCCGACCCTCGAATCGCTCCCCGATCCCTTCGAGATCGTCCGTTGACCGCCGACACCCCGCTCGCCCGCCGCGTCGCCCAGGCGATTCGCGACGTGCCCGATTTCCCGAAGCCCGGCATCACCTTCAAGGACATCACCCCGCTGCTGGCCGACCCCGTGCTGCTGGCCGATGTCGTGCGCGCGATGCAGGCGCCCTTTGCCACGCTCGAGGTGACCCACGTGGTGGCGATGGAGAGTCGCGGCTTCCTGTTCGGCGTGCCAATGGCGCTCGCGCTCGGCGCCGCGTTCGTGCCGGTGCGCAAGCCGGGCAAGCTGCCGTGGAAGACGGCGCGCGAAGGATACGCGCTCGAGTACGGTGACGACGCCCTCGAGATCCACACCGATGCCCTGACGCCCGGCTCTCGCGTGCTCCTGGTGGATGATGTCCTCGCGACGGGTGGCACGGCGGCGGCGGCGGCGCGGCTGGTGGAACGGCAGGGTGGGGTGGTCGTGGGACTGTCCGTGCTCATGGAACTGGATTTCCTGCGTGGGCGCGATGCGCTCGGTGAGCGCCGCGTGGAGACGGTCTGGCACGTGCGGTGAGCGGCCCCACGCATGACGCGGGACGTCCGTCCTCGTTCGGGTTTCTCGCGCGATTGGTGCGCGTTAGCTTGCGTTTCGTGATGGCTGGTCCATCGCACGCCCCCGTAGCTCAGTTGGATAGAGCAGCGGTTTCCTAAACCGTTGGCCGGAGGTTCGAATCCTCTCGGGGGCACTTGGCCGAGGGTCGGCGCGCGGTCTTCCGTGCTTGGTACGGCGTGTACCGGACCTTAGGTTCCGACGGTTCGCCGGTGACCACCCCCCTCCCACCTCCCGACGCCCTCCTCGGTGAAACTCCACAACAAGATCCTGCTGGGCCTGGCGCTCGGCGCCGGCGCCGGCATCGCGTCGAAGCTCGTGTTCGGCGAGACGCCGCAACTGATGTGGATCGTCGAGAACGTGGCCACGCCGGTGGGACAGGTGTTCCTCCGGATGCTGTTCATGATCGTGGTGCCGCTCATCTTCGGATCGGTCACGCTGGGCGTGGCCTCGCTGGGCGACCTGAGCCGCATCGGGCGCATCGGCGGCAAGGCCATGGGGTTCTTCTTCCTCACCACGGCGGCGGCGGCGACCATCGGCCTGACGCTGGTGAACGTGATCGGCCCCGGCCGTTCGCTGGCGCCGGAGGTGCGGACGCAGCTGCTCGCCGAGTACGCGGGTGAGGCCACGGCGCGCGTGGGCGGCGGTGCGGTGTTCGGGGTGGAGACCTTCGTGAACATCGTGCCGCGCAACCCGGTGGACTCCGCGGCGCGCGGCGACATGCTTGGCCTGATCTTCTTCTCGCTCGTCTTCGGCGTGGCGCTCACGCAGCTGAGCAAGGAGCGCGCGAAGCCGATCATGGACGTGTTGGAGGGGCTGGTGGATGTGGTCACCCGCATCATCGGCTATGCGATGAAGCTCGCGCCGTACGGCGTGGCGGGGCTGATCTTCGGCGTCACGGTGCGATTCGGTGCGGAGGTGCTGCAATCGCTCGCGCTGTACGTGGGCACGGTGCTGCTGGGCCTGGCGATCCAACTGTTCGGCGTCACGGGCATGATCGCGAAGTTCTTCGTGGGCATTCCGTATGGCCGATTCTTCGGGAAGTGCCGATCACTCATGGTGACGGCCTTCTCCACCTCGAGCTCGAACGCCTCGTTGCCGGAGAACATCCGGACCGCGGAGGAGCAGTTCGCCGTGCCGCGCGAGATCGCCTCGTTCGTGTTGCCGCTGGGGGCCACCATGAACATGAACGGCACGGCGCTCTTCGAGGGCATGACGGTGCTGTTCCTGGCGCAGGTGTTCGGGGTCGAGCTCAGTCTCACGAGCCAGATCATCGTGGTGGTAATGTCGGTGATCACGGCCGTGGGCGCCGCCGGCGTGCCGGGCGGGTCGATCCCGCTGCTGGTGCTCATCCTCGAGACGGTCGGCGTGCCGGGGGAGGGGATCGCCCTCATCCTCGGCGTGGACCGGATCCTCGACATGTCCCGCACGGTGCCCAACGTGATGGGCGACCAGCTCACCTCGCTCGTCGTGGCCAAGAGCGAAGGGGCGGTACTTCGCCTCGACGACTGATCCCCATTCCGTGCGACCGCGGCGTCGGCGGTCCCTCGCCGACGCCCGCCTGACGAAATGCGCGCGTACGGTGACCTTTGGCCCGTGCGCAACTATCTTATACGGCTGTTCCGCAACACCCGACCTTTTCCGTTCACCCGTTCGCAGCCATGGCGAAGACTTCGCGCCCGGTTCCAGCCTCCCCGTCGTTGCAGCTCAAGAGCGACGATCCGATCGAGAACGTGACGCTGTGGCTTCAGGCCAACGGCAAGATGCTGGCCATCGCCGGGGCGGTGGTGCTGGCGGCCGGACTCGGTATCTACGGCCTGCGCGCGTCCGAGGCCAAGAAGCAGGCCAACGCGTCGACGGCCCTGTACGCGGCGCAGGGGCCAATGTACGAGGGCAAGCTGGAGGAGGCCCGGACGGCCCTGGAAGGCGTGGCTACGCGCTACAAGGGTACCTCCTCGGGTGAGCAGGCGGTGCTACTCGTGGCCCAGACCCTCTTCGACGAAGGGAAGTTCGATGAGGGCGTGCAGCGGCTCGAGTCGGCGCGCAGCGGCGCGTCGAAGGCGTTCGCCGCGTCCATGGATGCGATGATCGCAGCCGGCTATGAAGGGAAGGCGGACTTCGTGAAGGCGGCCGAGGCTTACGCGGCGGCTGCCAAGTCGGCAGGCTCCGAGGTGGAGCGCGACGCGTTCACGCTCGCGCAGGCGCGGCAGCTGATGCTCGCCGGAAAGGCCGCGGAAGCGACAGCGGTGTTCGAGCAGCTCCGGGCAAAGGAAGGGTCGCCGTACTCGCAGGAGGCGGCCATCCGCCTGGGCGAACTGCGCGCCGCCTCGCGGTAATGGCAGGTGCCTCGACCGCTTCCTTCGGCGGCGCGGAACCAGTGTCGCGGCTCCGAAGGCGCGGTCGTCGGGCGCACGAATCCACACCGCGAGACCGCGGCTGAGCTGAACTGGATTGCACGGAGGGTGCCGCCGCCGAGGCCATCTCGGAGGGCAGCCCCGAACGAGGGGAACGCAGAGGGCCGGCCGCGCGATCGAACGCGCGTGCCGGCCTTCGTCGTGTGCTGGAGGATGACCAGCGGATCGCCACGTGCCGGGTACGTACGAGGTCGAGTCGGGGATCGGTGATTCGGCGTGGGCGCGAAGCTCGGGATCGGACCGTCGGTCGGCCGAGCGATGGATGGGTGGCGCGCCTGAGCGTGTGCGGGTTGGTGCTGTGCGCAGCGGGATGCTGCCGGCTGCGAAGCGGTCGGGTACGGGGCTCGAGCTGACGTCACATAGCGACGCGATATCCCGGATATGCACATTGCGACAGCAGCGGTGCAGTAGAGAGACAGTATGCGACACACAGGGGTCTGCTGCGAACAGTTTAAACGCCGATAATATATGTTATGTAAACTAACTTCGGTGGATAACTGTGGAGAAGTTCGCGGTGTGGTCTCCCTTGCATTCTGTGCGATATGGCGAACTTGATTGCCGTTAAACGCTTTACAGCGCTTAACTCAAGTGAATTGTTCTGGCTGCGCTCACGTTCGTCAAAGTGAGTGGAACTCTCCACATTCCTGCGGCGAGAAACCAGGGTGCCGCCGCGTGCGGCGCGGGAGACGCTGTCCGCATGCGTCTGCCCGCCATTTGGCCCGAGTTATGCACGGGCGATCCGTGTGCCGCTGGTCGCGGACGGGTTGACCGTCGGCCACCGGAAGCACCGCGGGCAAGATGCGCGGCGGGCCTGCCTCACTTGCGCTTGCCGAGACACTCGCTGGGCGACGAACCGGTCAGGCCATGTAACTCACCCTGTCGTCAGGGAGGGCTGCGATTGGCCCGCCAGCCGCGGCTGGGCGTCCTCAGGGCGACGGCCAGCGGGACCTGCATCAGGTCGAGGGGCGCGGCCGATGGAGGGCGAGAGGCCCCGCCGTGACCGGTGCGCCTCCCGGGAGCCCGTCGATCAGCGCTCGATCGGCAGCTGCTCGATCGGCAGCTGCTCGATCGGCAGCTGCTCGATCGTGCCGCGGAACACCACCCGCCCCTCGCCGCGGAGCGACGGCTGCCACTGCGCTGGCTCGGCGGCGGAGCGCGTCAGGCGCACGGTGACGGGGCGCCCCGACCGCGTGACGAGCGTGACCGCACCCGATGCCAGCCCCCAGGTCGTGAGCAGAATGGCCGCCGCGATTGCACCGGTGCCGCAGGCCAGGGTCTCGTCCTCGACGCCACGCTCATACGTCCGATAGGCCCACCGGCCATCCGCCGTGGGCGCCACCCAGTTCACGTTGGCACCGTCCGGCTGCAGCGACGCCGCCTGCCGAATTGGCCGTCCGCCCGCGATCGGCTCGATGCGCTCGAGCGCCGCGGAGTCCGACAGCAGCAGGACGACATGTGGTACGCCGACGCGCGCGTAGCCCACGCGCTGCGCCGACGCGGCAAGCCCCGCCTCGAGCGGCAGCTGCGGGATCACCTGCGTGACCGGTGCGATGTCGATCTCCGGCTCACTCCCGGTCACTCGGGAGCGCACCGGGCCGGCATCGGTCAGGAGCGAGACGCGATCGGCCGGTGAGAGCCCACGTGCGACCACCAGGGCCGTGCTGCACAGCGTGGCGTTTCCACAGAGTTCGCCGAGCGTGCCGTCCCGGTTGAAATAGCGGAGGCGAATGGCCCCTGCCCCGGTCTCCGGCAAGCCGTGCTCAGGCGCGCCATCTGCCTGCGCACTTGAGATCACAGGTTCGAGCAGGACGAGACCGTCGGCGCCTATCCCGTTGTGGCGACTGCAGATGGAGCGGATCACCTCAGGTCGCGTCACCAGGTCGGCGCTGACCTCGCGGCCGTCGAAGACCACGAAGTCGTTGCCGGACCCCGTCATCTTCGTGAAAGGGAGCCCCGTGAGCGACGGAGCGGGCACCGTCGTGCCGGCCACTGCTCCGCCCCCCATCAGTAGCCCCCCGTCATGCCCCACCAGCGGAGCCGCCACACCATCCAGACCGCCTCGCGCACGATGCGCTTGGACATCTTGGACTCCCCTTCGGTGCGATCATTGAAAACGATCGGGATCTCGGCGATGCGGAAGTTGCGCTTCCAGGCCCTGAAGCTCATCTCGATCTGGAAGGCGTAGCCGTTGGAGCGCACCTGGTCGAGCGGAATCGCCTCGAGCACCTCGCGACGGAAGCACTTGAAGCCACCGGTCGCATCACCGAGACGCATGCCGGTGACGAGGCGCGCGTAGATGTTCGCGCCGTACGAGAGCAGCAGGCGTGTCATCGGCCAGTTGACGACGGTCACCCTGCCCTGCCGGTAGCGCGAGCCCAGCACCAGGTCGGCGTTCTGGATCGCGCCGAGAAACTCCGGGAGGTGCGCAGGGTCGTGCGAGAAGTCCGCGTCCATCTCGAAGACGTACGCGTAGTCGCGCTGCAGCGCCCAGCCGAAGCCGGCCAGGTAGGCGCGACCCAGCCCCTCCTTGCCTGCACGATGCAGCACATGCACGCGCGGGTCGGCGGCGGCCAGTTCGTCGGCCAGGTGCCCGGTGCCGTCGGGGGAGTTGTCGTCCACCACGAGCACGTCGAGCCGCGGGTCCTGCGCGAGGATGCGCGGCACGATGCGCGTGATGTTGTCCTTCTCGTTGTACGTGGGCACGATGACCAGTCCGCGCTCGCCATCAGGCACAGAACCCTGTGGCGACCACGGTGTGGAGCTGCGCTCCGAACGTCGCTCCGGCGCGTGCGGGGGGGGCTGCGAGGACATCCGTGGCGGAACCGGCTCAGACATGTCCGCTCCGGCGATCGGACACGAGCCCCGCCACGGCCCACGCGAGCGCGAGCAGCACGGCCGCGAGGGTGATCAGCTGTCCGGTCGCGTTGCGGTCGTTCTCGAAGTGCAGATGGACCGACTTGGCCCCCGCCGGCAACGGCAAGGCCGAGAGCACGAAGTTCGCGCGGTCGACCGTGACCGGCTGGCCATCCACCTCGGCGCGCCACCCCGGGTAGTAGTTCTCGGACACGACGAGTGCGGCACCCGCTGGCACCTCGCCCGCGATCGTGAGCTCCACGTCACCGGGAGCGTAGCGCGCGACCGTTGCGGTGACGCCCTCGAGGGCGCCCGGAAGTGCCGAAATGGCGTCTGCCGGCTGGGCATCGGCGGCGGCCTCGGGAGCGAACATCGCGGCCCGACGCAGGTCGAAGCGCGGGTCGAGCACCGTCGCGAGCGTGCTCTCATCGTCGGCCTTCACGCGAAGCGGTACGACCCAGGCGTATGGGTTCTCGCCCGGCAGCCGGTAGAGATGGACCTCGCTGCCCGCCGCGTTGCGCGCCGGTCCGGCCAGTCGCGTGGCCCCCTCGAGCGGCACCTCGGCGAGGTTGGTGTAGAGGTACTGGCTGTTGGTGAGCGCCCAGAAGTTGGGATTGCCGGTGATGCCAGCGCTGCCGGCGGCCTCGATGAGCCGACGGTAGCGACCGAGTTCATTGCCGTGATAGCCGAGCACATCGCGGATGTCCTGCGCCATGAGCGCCGAGCCGCCGAGGAAGGGATCCCGCCCCGCCATGGCGCCACCGCCCTGGAAGCCAAGGGCGAGCACGCGTCCCGGCTGTTCAGCCGCACGCATGACGTCGATGGCCGGGTCCGACGCATAGAGCGTGTCTGCGCGCTCACTGAACATCCAGTAGTTGCGGCCCACGCTCCACAGATCGAGCGCGACGAGCGCGACCAGTGCATACCCGATGGCGGCCCCGTTCCGCCGGCCCTGTCCGCGCAGCCAGACGAGCAGTGCGAGGGCGACGGCGATCACGGCCACCCGCAGGCTTCCCGTGAGAACGGCCGGCGCGTTGGCGTCGATGAGCAGCACGCGCGAGGGGTCGACCATCACGCCTTCGGCCACGCGCGACCAGCCTCCAAGCACACCCAGCAGCGCCGTGAGCAGCCCGGCGGCGGCGGCGCTGACGGCGAAGCGCGTGCCAAGCCGGCCGGCCAGTAGCCGCTCCGCCCCGAACGCGGCGAGCATGGCAGTGGCGAAGGACACGACGTACAGGATGGTGCTCGGCGCCCGGAAGAACTTGGTGCCCGGCACGAGCGCGTAGACCAGCTGGTAGAACGGGGTGTTGCCGCCCCACGCCCAGAGGAGCGTTACGATGGCGGTGCCCAGCCAGAACCACGCGTGACCGCGCGACTCGGCGCGGGCGCCTCCGGCCATGCCGGCGACGGCGAGCAGCAGCACGGCGACGCCGAGGTACTCGCTGTGGAAATGGATGCCGTTGGCACCCCAGTAGTTGTCGAGAATGCCCGAGAACTGGGGGAGCCACATGTTGATCGTCTCCTCGAGCGGCATGGAGAACGAGGTGGCGTAATCGTATCCCTTGCCGCCAGCGCGCGGCGACCAGTCCACATACTCGGCCACGGGCAGGAACTGCGCCGCGCCGATCGCGAACCCGATGAGCACGGCGGCGAGGGCGAAGCCAAGACGGCCGAACGGGCGCGGGGTGGCCGATGGGGCGGCAGGTGCCGGGGCGCTGTCAGCCTCAGCCCGGGCGCGTCGCGTGGCATTCGGCCAGATCGCGAGGAAGAGCGCAAAGGCACCCGCGGTGAGCAGCATGTACTGAAGCAACTGCGGGTGCGGGGAGAGCACACCCAGTCCGATGACCAGCGCGAGCACGCCCCAGCTCCATCGCCGGCCGTCACGCACGCCGCGCACGAGCATCCAGAGCGTGAGCGGCAGGAGGGCGCTCACGAAGAGCTTGCCGTCGTGGCCCGGCGACGGGAACGACGCCAGCTGCCCGCTCAGCATGTAGGCCACCCCGCCGACGGACGCCGGAATGAGCCCGAATCCGACCGCGCGCAGGAAGCCCACGCTGAAGAGGCCGGCCATGAAGATGTGCAGCACGAAGCCCCATGTCATGGCGACGTCGGTCGGCAGCAGCAGGCGCAGCAGGAACGTGGGGTAATAGATGTCGCCGTGCATGGCGGCGACGTACGGCATGCCCCCTTGCAGGTAGGGATTCCATTGCGGGAAGCCCTGCCCGGCCTTCAGCGACTCGGCCGCGAACTGGCGGTACGGAAACCCGGCGATGTACTGGTCCGAGTGCGGATTCACCAGAAACCCGCCGCTGAGCGCCGGCCAGGCCAGCAGCATGGTGCAAATGAGGCACGTCAGCGCGGCCCACATCCACGCGTTTCGTGGAGTCCAGTCCGGCGGCGTGGCGTCGAAACGATCCATGCGAAGGTGTTGGCTGAGACAAGGAAAAGCGCCCGAGCACGTCGAACCGGCCGGGACGCGTAACGGTCACGACCGAGGACGGCGAGCTCCGGGCGCGAGCGCAAGCGAGACGAGCCCTGGCAGGACCTCGAGCACGATCAGCCAGAGCCGCGAGGCGGCCGCCAGGATCGCGGCGTCCGCAGACCCGGCGATGCCAAGAGTCAGCAGTGCGGCAACCAGCGCCGTCTCGCGCGCCCCGATGCCGCCGGGCGCGACAAGAAAGAGATACCCTGCAAGATACGAAGCAGTCCAAATTGCGATGAAGGCAGCGACTGCGCCACTGACTTCAGGTAGTACGGCATGGCTGAGCAACATGAAGGCCGAGCCGTACCCGACCCAGGAGGCGACGTTGATCGCGACGGCCAGCCAGATCGCACCATGCGGCAGGTCACGCTCCGGCATGCGGAGCGACGGGCGTCGCGCGGCAAGCAGACGCAGCACCGCGGGCAGCAACCAGGGGAGCGCCACGACGCCGATCACGAAGGCCGCGCTTCCGATCCAGGCCGCGGTGCGATAGCCGGGGCCGAGTGCGTCGAGCACCACCGAGCCGCTCAAGGCGACCACGCCGAAGCCGGCGCCGATGTTGATGAGCGTGCCGAGCATGGCGGCGCCCGTCGCGGCGACGGGGTTCACCCCCTCGCGCTGGGCCAGCACGACGAGTGCGCCCACCGACCACACCTTGCCTGGGATATAGCGTCCGAGATTGGCGATGGTCCATGTGCGCACGGCCGCGCCGTACGACAGGGAGCTCCCCCATCCCGTCATGAGGATGCGCCAACTCTGGATGAGAACGGCGTAGGTCGCGAGCACGATGGTGCTGGCGGCCGCCACGAACGCCCAGTTCACGGTGAGCGAGGCCGCTGCTTTTCGCAGCGCGTCCTGCTGCTCGCCAACGGCGCGCGCGATGAACACGAACAGCGCGAGGAGCAGCAGCGTCTGCACGACGCGCCACCAGCGCGAGGCGCGTGGGGCGCCCGACGACGTCGGCGCGTCAGGCACTGTGCCCCGGGGTCAGGCTCTCGTAGAGCGTGAGATGAAGGCGTGCAACATGCTGTGGACTGAAGACTTGCAGCACATGATCTCGCGCCTTCTCTCCGAGCTGACGCGCGTACTCCGGTGAACTGGTCAGCCGATCGATCGACGCGCTGAGGGCTGCGATGTCGCCCACCGGCACCAGCGTGCCGCCGGCGTCCGGGGCGACGACATCGGGGAGGCCGCCGGAATCGTAGGCGATCACCGGGGTGCCGCAAAGCTGGGATTCTGCGGCCACGAGCCCCAGCCCCTCTTCTCGCGATGGCATGACGGTGACGGCGGCGCGCCGATAGAGCGCCGGCAGCGCATCGCCCGGCAGGGCTCCGTGCCAGGTGAGCCGGTCGGCGAGGCCGAGCGATTCGGCGCGCGCTTTCAGCGCGACGCGATCGGGGCCGTCACCCACCACGTCCGCACGAATCGGGGTGGCGCACTGCGCGAGTGCGTCGATCAGGTCTGCCACCCCCTTCTGCGCATTGAGACGCCCCACGAAGAGCACGCCGCTGCGAGCGGTCGCTGCGGTGTCCGGCGGCGCAAATCGATCGACCGGCACCGGCATCGGGGCGACCTGCACCTGCAGCCCGGGCACGAGCCCTTCCGCCGTGCGGGCCAGCCAGCGAGAGACGGCCGTGACGGCGCCGGCGCGGCCGAGCACGCGGCGCATGACGATATGCGATGGGGGGATGCGCTGGGCGAGCCGCACGTCGCTGCCGTGCATGGTGACCACGAACGGCGGCATGCCGCCGCGCCCGGCCCCGGCGTTCCACACCGACAGCCCGGACGGGAACCACCAGTGCGCATGGATCACGTCGAACGGCGCGCCGGCCCGGCGAGCGGCGACGACCGCCTCGCGAGTGGCCGATCGCATGTGCCACAGCAGCCCCAGCAGCGCGAACCGCCCCGCCCAGGAGCCACGCACCGCCTCGACCATCGTGCCTTCGTAGGCGAGCACTTGCCGGTCCTCGCGGGCATAGCGCACGCGTCGTACGGCGATGCCGTCGACCACATCGCGATCGGCGAGGCCCGGCGCGCCGGGAGCGAGCACCTCCACGTGCGCGCCGCCCTCCGTCAGCGCCCGTGCCAGCCGCAGCACGAACGAGCCGGCGGCGTCTTCGGCGAACCGCGGGAAGTTGTGGGTGACGAAGAGGACGCGAGGCGACGCGGGCACGTCGGCGCGTCAGCCGTCGCGTGTGGTGCCGTCGGCGCCCGCGGCGCGGTCGGCGAGCACCTCGTCGAGTGCTCGGCGAATGTCGCGCATCTCGGCGCGACTCTGCGCGATCTGCTCGCCGAGGATGCCGGTGGCGAAGAACACGCTGCCCAGCAGCAGGCAGGTCTCCACGAGCGTGAGGAGCGGCCGGTATCCCACGCCACCGAACACGCGCACGCCGACGGCCGCCAGCCCCGTGAGCACGCCCACGGCGAAGAGCGCGGCGCCGAGCATGCCGAAAGCGAGCAGCGGCTTCTGACCGAAACGCAGCTCGAACCACACGGCGAGCATGTCGAGCACGCCCACCGGGATGCGGCCGATGCCGAACTTCGAGCGGCCGGCGTTGCGCGGGTAGAGCGGCACCGGAATCTCGGTGACCGTGTACCCCTGACTCGCCGCCACCACGATCATGTACCGGTGCCAGTCGGGGCGCATGGGGAGCGCCGCCATGATCTCGCTGCGGTAGGCCTTCACGTTGTTCAGGTCGCGAACCGACACCCGGAAGAGCCGGCGGCTCAGGCCGTTGTAGATGCGCGAGACGAATGCCTTCTCGTACTCCCCCTGCTTGAAGCCGGTGACCATGTCGGCCTCGCCCTGCAGGATCGGGGCGACGAGCCGCGGGATGTCCTCCGGCTTGAACTGCAGGTCGGCCGGATAGAACACCAGCACTTCACCACGCGCGTGGAGCCAGCCCGTGCGGAGCGCCTCGGCGATGCCGCGCTGTGCGCGATGCCGCACGGCGCGCAGGAACCGATACCGCTGCTGCAGCTCCTGCAGCACCTCCCACGTGCCGTCGGTGGAGCCGTCGTCGATGACGACGACCTCGAACACGGCCGCCTGGTCGGCGAACGCCGCTTCGGCGAGCTCCATGAAGAGGGGCAGGTTCTCGGCCTCGTCCTTGGCGGGCACGAGCACCGAGACGTCGAGCGTGGCCGGCCGCCTCGTGCGCGGACGCGCATCGGCAAAGCCACCGGGCGGCGCGATCGCGGTCATCGGTCAGACCCGCTTGCGCATGCGCGCCGGAAGGATGCCCAGCTGGTCGCGATACTTCGCGACCGTGCGCCGCGCGATCTGCACGCCGGTGCGCTGCAGGATCTCGACGATCGCCTGGTCGGTGAGCGGGTTCTTGTCGTCCTCGCCCGAGACCATTTTCTCGATCTGGTCCCGGATGCCGCGCGCCGACACATCGTCGCCGTCGCTGGTGGAGAGGCCGGAGGAGAAGAAGAACTTGAGTGGCAGCACGCCGCGCGGCGTCTGCACGAACTTCTCGTTCGTGACGCGGCTGACCGTGGACTCGTGCATGCCGACGGCGTCGGCGACCTCGCGCAGCGTGAGCGGGCGCAGGTACTGGATGCCGCGCTCGAAGTAGTCGCGCTGCCGGTCCACGATGAAGTGCATGACCTTGAGCATGGTCTGCCGCCGCTGCTCGATGGCCTGGATCATCCAGTTGGCCGAGTTGAGCTTCGAGGCGATGAAGTCCTTGCTTTCGGTGTCGAAGTGCTTGCGGTCGCGCGCCAGCTCCTGGTAGGAGCGGCTCAGCTTGAGGCGCGGCAGGTTGCCGTCGTTGAGGAAGACATGGTACTGCCCGTCGATCTTGTCGATGACGAGGTCGGGCACGATGTAGTCCTCGCTCGCGGCGGCGAAACGCAGCCCGGGCTTGGGATCGAGGCGCGCCACCTCATCGGCGGCTGCCTGCACTTCCTGCGCGTTGATCCCGAAGCGCTTCGAGACCTCGCTCCACCGGTGCGCGATCAGCTCCTCGAATGCCTCGTTCACCAGGCGCCAGGCCAGCGAATCCTTCGCGCCGGCCGCCTGCAGCTGGAGCAGCAGGCACTCGCGCAGGTCACGCGCGCCCACGCCCGCCGGATCGAGATCCTGGATGATGCGCAGCATCGCCAGCACCTCCTCGTCCGAGACGGGCGTCGCCGGCGGCAGGTCGAGCTCCTCGGCCGCACGCAGGAGCACCTCGTTCACGCCGTCGCGAATCTCGTCGAGCGTCGCGGCAAGATGGCCCGCTTCGTCGATGTTGCCGATGAACTCCTCGGCGAGCAGCTCCTGGCGCGGCGTGAGGTCGAGCAGCGCGATCTGCTCCTTGAGGTGATCCGAGAGGTCCTGCGTCGCCACCGTGACCGGCTCGTACCACTCGCGCTGGTCGGCCTCCTCGCGCTGGCCGCCGGTCTCGAATCCGTCGAGCAGCACACCCTCCCAATCGATGTCATCGTCGCCGGACTTCTCGGGCTCCGGTTCGGCGGTGACGTCCCCCTCGGCGAGGTTCTCCGCCTCGGCGGCCTCCTCGCCCTCCTCGGCCGCTTCCGCCTCGTCGTCGTCGGGCTCGACGAGTTCGAGGAACGGATTCGTGAGCAGTTCCTGCTTCAGGTGCTGCTGGAGGTCGAGCAGGGGCATGTACAGCAGGTCCATCGCCTGGTACAGGCGTGGATTGATCTTCAGCTCCTGGCGGAGCGAGGTACTCTGCTGCAACCCCGTCTTCATCACACGGTCGCCTCGGCGGCGGTCTCGGCAAACCGCGCGCGGAGGCGCGCGGTCAGGGTGGGACCAAGATAGATGCGGGAGACCGTGTCGTCGAACACCAGGTCGCGCACCGTACCCGCGTACTTCACCTGCCCGTCGTACATGATGTACGCCCGGTCCACGATGTCGAGCGTCTGCTCCACGTTGTGATCCGAGATGAGGACGCCGATCCCCCGATACCGCAACTGTGCGACGATCTTCTGGATGTCGTCCACGGCGATCGGATCGACGCCCGCGAAGGGTTCGTCGAGCATCATGAACTTGGGCTCGGTGACGAGGGCCCGCGTGATCTCGAGCCGGCGCCGTTCGCCACCGGACAGTTGGAACGCCTTGCTGCGGCGCAGGTGCTTGATCTTCAGTTCGTCGAGCAGCGTCTCGAGGCGCTGAGCCCGCTCCTTCGCGCTCAGGTCGAGCGTCTCGAGGATGGCGAGGATGTTGTCCTCGACCGTGAGCTTGCGGAAGATGGACGGCTCCTGCGCGAGGTAGCCGATGCCTCGCTGTGCCCGCTGGTACATCGGCGTGCGCGTGATGTCATCGCCATCGAGGGTGATCCGTCCGGCCAGTGGCGCGATCAGCCCAACGATCATGTAGAAGGTGGTCGTCTTGCCGGCGCCGTTCGGGCCGAGCAGCCCCACGATCTCCCCCTGCCGCAGCCGCACGGCGACGTCATTCACCACCTTGCGTCCGCGGTAGACCTTGACGAGTCCCTCGGCGGCCAGCTCGCTGCCGCCAATCGCGGGGAGTTCGGCCGGTGTCTCGTGTCGGGCGACCGTATGCTCTCCCGTCTCCCGCAGTCGAGAAAGGACGGTAGCCCGGTCGGCCGCGAGCGCCTCGCGCAGCGCGGGGGAGACGCGCACGTGGTCCTCGGGTCCGACCACGCCGGATGCGGGCAGCTCCACGAATCCGTCAGCCGCCAGGATCGGGAAGGCGGTGTGCGACAGATGGTACCGGATGTCCTCGTCGCCCAGCCGGCTTTCGGCCGTCGCCACATCCCGCCCCTCCGCCGCCACGGACGCCAGACGCTGCGCGCGGTAGTGCCGTGCCACCTCGTGAAGCGGCGCAGCGCCATCCGGGGAGAACGCGCTCGCCTCGATCACCGCGCGCAGCACGGTGGCGTGCGACGGGTCGCCGCTCTCCAATCGCTCGAGGAGCGCGCGCGCGGCGTCCGGCAGCCCGCGCGCTGGGTCGCTGCTCTCGGGCGCGCGGCCCGGCGGAACGTCGTGGGGGAGGTTGGACTCGGTCATGGCAAGAGCGGGCGATCGTGCGCTGCGGTCAACGAGGGACGCGCCCAGGTGGACGATCCCGGGTGTCGCGGCAGGTCGACCGGCGAGGTCGGACGACGCACCGACCAAGTTAGCGGGGCGGTCGGTCGCTGCGCGACGAGCGGCGCACGCTGCACACCCGCCGCACCGACGGCCAACGCCGCCGTGTCGGGGGGCACGCTGTCGGGACGGACCCGTCGCGTCGTGTCGGCGGTGCTGTCCGGCACCGGCTCGAGATAGAGGCCCACTGCCTGCGAGTCCACCGTGACCGTGTGCATCGCGCCGTCGAGGAACTCGACGAGGATGCGGAAGCCCCGCACGTAGTTGATCGCTGGTGGGAAATCGGGGCCACGCTGTGACGGCACCTGCGAACGGGAGCTCGCGCCCACCGTGGCCGTCACCTGCCGCAGCACGCTCTTCGGGCTCGTGTCGGGTGGCGTGGTGAGGGTGTCGAACTCCGCGAGGATGGTGTCACCCGCGAGCACGTCCTTTTCCGCGTTGCGGATGCGTGTCGAGTCCGGAGTGCCGAGGGCCCGCGCCGCACCGACCGCATGCACTTCGCGCAACACCTGCGCCGGCATGCGAATCGCGATGGAGTCGGCCTCGAGCTCCTGGGTGTTCGTGGTCGCGTAGGATCGGCCCGCGCCGTAGGCCCACGCGCGATCCACGCGCTGCGAGTCGAGGTGCATCTCCACGCGCTCCGCGCGCATGGCGACGTCGCGGCTCGTGGCCTGCGCCCGATGCAGCGAGACGACCCGTTCGAGCACGCGATCCTTGCTGAACATGTCGATGGTGTCACCCACGAGGCGGAACGGCTGTGCCGTGTCGCGCGACGTCACGAAGGCGCTGCGGATGAGCCGGGCGCGCTCGGACAGCTTGTTGAAGGACGCGCTGTCTCCCTGGGCGAGGATCCGCTCGCGGTTGATCACCACGTCCCCCCACGCGACCAACAGCGTGTCGCCCACGTCCTCCATTTGGTTGGCCGTGATGTCCACCGGCGGTCGCTCATTGCCCGCCGAGTCCTTCTCGACGAGCCGGAGCGACGGACGCATGGGCGCATACAGCCGGGCCACCGGACGCGTGCGGCCGGCGCGAAAATATTCGATGGTGGGGCCGGAGAAGCGGGAGCCGCTCGGCAAGTCGGTGGCGACCACGCCACCGGAGGCGACGAGCTTCTCCTCCAGCACGAAGTACGACGCAGTCGGTGCCGTGACGCGCATCTTGCCCGGCTCCTCGAACACCACGTTGCCGAAGAGGATGAGCATGCCGACGTTTTCGTAGTGCTCGGCGCTGTCGGCCGACACGAACTGCGGATCGCCCTGGCACCGCGCCACGAGCCCGCCGCCGATGAACGTGGTGCGCGTGCTGTCCCCCATGAGGTTGGTGACGAGGCGCGACTCCGGCGGACTTTCGCTGAAGTCGAGCAGGCACTCACGGGCGGTCGCCTTCTTCGGCGCGGAGGCCGGCACCGGCACTGTGCGCGCGCTGTCGCCGCGCGGGATCGTGTCCGCCGCGGCACGCGCGAGCGAGTCCGCGCGCACCGAATCGGCGCGAAGCGAGTCCGTTCGCTGCACCGTGACCTGGCGCGCCGAATCGGACACGGTGGTGTCGACCGCCGCGGCGCTGTCGGTCGGCAGCGCGCCCTCGCCGGCAGGCGGTGCCGCCGGCGTGCCCCGTCGCCCGCCGAGGCAGGCGGACATGAGCACGCTCACGATGACGGTCACCACCAGCAGTGCGCGTGAGCCGCGAACCACCGGACTCACGGGTTCTCCATCTTGACCGGTGCGACGCCCTTGGCCTGGCTGATCACGCGGAGCTTCGTGAGCTGCGGGTCCGACTCGAAGCCCACGCCGCTGATCTGCCGCTTGGGTGGTTCGTTCAGGACAAACGCACTGTCGCTGAAGATCTGGTTGCGCAGCTCATCGTACACGAGCTGCTGCGTCTCCAGCCGGCGACCGTCCTCCCGGATCACGACCACGTCGCCTCGCGCCTCGAGCCGATTGAGGCGCTTGTTGTACGTGCCTTCCTTCGCCGTGAGCTGTCCGTCCTCCTCGCCCAGCGCGTTGAAGAACGTCACGCTCAGCCGCTCGAGCTCGAGCCGGTTCATGTTGTCGTAGCTGTACGACTTGTCGGCGAGCAGGTCGCCCTTGGCCACCGAGCGATCGGTGAGCCGCACACGAATGCCGAACGCGACCTGTTCCGCAGAGTCCGGCAGTACCGTGTCCGCGGGGCGCGGCGCGGTGCCACTGCTGTCGGCGCAGGCGGCCGTGCCGAGCAGGACCATCACGCCGGCGATGAGCAGGTGTGCTCGCATCAGACGGCCCCCGCGCGCATGAGGTCGTGCAGGTGCACGACGCCCACGAGGTTCGCGTCGTCGTCGAGCACGGGCATGGCCATGATGCCGTGCGTCTCCATGCGGTGCACCACGGCGCTGCCGAGTTCGCTCTCGAGCGCCGTGCGGGGCGTGCTGGTCATGACCTGCGCGACAGGCACGCCGAGCGCATCGGGTTCACGCTCGAGCAGGCGCGCGAGGTCGCCGGCGGTGATCACGCCGAGCATGCGGGTGCCCTCCACCACGATCGCGATGCCGCGCCGACCGGCCAGGCAGACGGTGGCTTCGCGCATGGTCGCATCCGGGCGGATGGTGGGCAGCGGGTCGCTGATCATCACGTCGCGCACGCGCGTGAGCAACCGACGGCCGAGTGCGCCACCGGGGTGCAGCCGCGCGAAGTCCTCCGCCTGGAAGCCGCGTTCCTGCAGCAGCGCCACCGCGAGCGCATCGCCGAGGGCAAGCGTGACGGTGGTGCTGGTGGTCGGCGCCAGGTCGTGGGGGCATGCTTCCTCGCGCACGCCGAGATCGAGCACCACGTCGGCATGTCGCGCGAGGCGCGACGTCCGGTCGGCAGTCATGGCCACCATGCGCACGCCGAGGCGCGCGAGCGCTTCGATGAGGCCGAGCAGTTCGGTGGTCTCGCCGCTCTTGGAGAGCAGGATGGCCACGTCGCCGGGCCCCACGATGCCGAGGTCGCCATGCACGCTCTCCACGGGGTGGAGGAACATGGCCGGCGTGCCGGTGCTCGTGAGCGTGGCCGCGATCTTGCGCCCGATGAGCCCCGACTTGCCGACGCCCGCGACGATGACGCGCCCGGTGCATTCGGCGATCAGCCGCACGGCGCGCGCGAAATCGTCGCCGAGGGCGGCCGACGTCGCGGTGAGTGCGTCACGCTCGAGGTCGAGCACCCGGCGCCCGCGTGCGACGATCTCCTGCGAGGCGTCGCGGGCGTTGCCCGCGTCGACGACCGAATGGCTGGACGGCGCGCTCGTGCTCACGACGCCTCCGCCGTGCGGCTGGCCACGTACGCCGCGACGGCGTCGTGCCACGCGTCGCGCGCGTCGAGCAGCCCCTCGGCGAACTCGCGCACGGCGCCATGTCCACCGCGGCGATCGAGGTGCCACGTGCAGGCGCGTCGAATCTCCGGCACGGCATTGCCCACGGCCACCGGGAGCGCGACGCGCTGCAGGATGGGCAGGTCGGGGAGGTCGTCACCGATGAACGCCGCCTCGCTGTCATCGCACCCGAGCTCCTCCAGCACGCGCCGCCACGCCGCAAGCTTGCGCGCCGACGCGTCCTGGGCGACCGCATCGACCTGCAACTCGCGGGCGCGCTGCGCAACGCTCGCGGACTCGCGACCGGTCACGATGGCCACCTTGATGCCGGACTGACGCAGCAGGGTCACGCCGAGGCCGTCCTGAATGTCATAGCGCTTGAGTTCGAAGGGGATGAGGCGCCCGTCGTCGGTGCCCGCCCCGAGATACACGCCACCGTCGGTCAGGGTGCCGTCCACGTCGAGTCCGACCACGCGGATGCGCCGAGCGAGCGCCGGCTCCACGACCGGGGCAGTGAGCCGGACCGGCGGCAGTGCGTCAGCCTGGCCGTCGTGCGCGGACGCGCTCACGTGCGAACCCGCGCCCAGATGTCGACGGCCCGGTCGATCAGGTCGGCGAGTGCGTCGAGCGGCAGCATGTTCGCGCCATCGCTGGGCGCGTTGTCCGGGTCGGGATGCGTCTCGAGAAAGAGGCCGTGCGCGCCGGCCGCGACCGCCGCCAGCGTGAGCGTGGCCACATGCTCGCGCGCCCCGCCGCTGGCGCCACCGACGCCCTGCCCCGGCCGCTGCACGCTGTGCGTGCCATCCATGATGACGGGTACGCCGCAGGCCTCATGCATGCGCGCGAAGGCGCGCATGTCCACGACGAGGTCGCCGTACCCGAAGAAGGTGCCGCGTTCGGTGACCGCGAGGCCCTCACGCGACGGTACGGGGCGCGCGCCCTCGACCTTGCGCACCGCCCCGAGCATGCCCTCCGGATGCATCCACTGCCCCTTCTTCACGTTCACGGGGCGCCCCGTGGCACCGGCCGCTTCCAGCAGGTCGGTCTGGCGGCAGAGGAACGCAGGGATCTGCAGCACATCCACGACCTCGGCGGCGGGCGCGCACTGCGCCGGCTCGTGCACGTCGGTGAGGATGCGCAGGCCGGTCGCGGCGCGGACGCGGGCGAGCGCCGCGAGTCCAGCCTCGAGTCCGGGGCCGCGCGTCGCGCCCGGATTGGACCGGTTGGCCTTGTCGAACGAGGCCTTGAAGATCACGCCACCCGGCACACGCTCACCAAGACGCACGAGCGACTCGGCGACGCGCAGGTTGAGCGCGTCGTCCTCCAGCTGGCACGGGCCGGCAATCAGGAACAGTGCGTCGGCCGGGAACACGGGAGCGGTCACGGCTCAATGACCCGCAGCCGGAGTCGTCGCCCCACCATCTGCCGCGCCGGTCGCGGCGGCGCAGGCCTTCACGAAGCCGGCGAACAGCGGGTGCGGACGCATGGGCCGCGACTGCAGCTCGGGGTGGAACTGGCACCCCACGAACCACGGATGGTCGGGGAGTTCGATCATCTCGACGAGCGAGTTGTCGGGGGAGACGCCGCTCAGGCGCAGGCCGTTGGCCACGAACGTGTCGCGGTACTTGTTGGAGACCTCGTACCGATGGCGATGCCGTTCCCGCACCTCGTCGGTGCCGTACGCCGCTTCGGCGCGCGAGCCCGGCTGCAGCCGGCAGGCGTACGCGCCGAGCCGCATGGTGCCGCCCTTGTCGGTGACCTCGCGCTGGGAGTCCATGAGGGCGATCACGGGGTCCGTGCACTCGGGTGCGAACTCGCTCGAGTGGCTGTCGTCGAGCCCCACGACGTGGCGGGCGAACTCGATGATGGCCACCTGCATGCCGAGGCAGATGCCGAAGAACGGCAGCCCCGTCTCGCGGGCGACCCGGATCGCCGACACCATGCCCTCGACGCCGCGCACCCCGAAGCCGCCGGGTACGAGCAGGCCGTCGAAGCCGGCGAGCAACTCTCGCGCCTTCTCGTCGGAAGTGAAGGCGTCACTCGACACCCACGTGATCTCCACGCCCACGTCGTTGGCGATGCCGCCGTGGATGAGCGCTTCCTGCACGCTCTTGTAGCTGTCGGCGTAGTCGGTGTACTTGCCCACCACCGCGATGCGCACGCGCTGCCGCGGGTGCGTGACGCGCTGCACCATCGCCCGCCACGGGGCGAGGTCGGGGGCGTGCGTCTCGAGCTTGAGCCGCTCCACGACCCGATCGGCGAAGCCCTGCTGCTCGAAGACGAGCGGAATCTGGTAGATCGACGAGACGTCGGGGCTCTCGATGACGTTGCCGAAATCCACGTTGCAGAAGAGCGCGATCTTGCGCTTCACGTCCTCGGTGAGCGGGCGCTCCGTGCGGCAGATCAGGACGTCGGGCTGGATGCCGATCTCCATGAGCTCGCGCACGGAGTGCTGGGTCGGCTTGGTCTTCACCTCGCCGGCCGCGGCGATGTAGGGCACCAGCGTCAGGTGCACGAACATCGCATTCTCCTTGCCCACCTCGCGCCGGAACTGCCGGATCGCCTCGAGGAAGGGCAGCGATTCGATGTCGCCCACCGTGCCGCCGATCTCCACGAGCACCACGTCGTTCTCGGGCGCGATGCGCTTGATCGCCGACTTGATCTCGTCGGTGATGTGCGGAATCACCTGCACCGTGGAGCCGAGATACTCGCCGCGGCGCTCCTTCGTGATGACGTTCAGGTAGATGCGGCCCGTGGTGATGTTGTTCGCCTGCGAGAGCGAGCGGTCGAGAAAGCGTTCGTAGTGCCCGAGGTCGAGGTCGGTTTCCGCGCCGTCGTCGGTCACGAACACTTCGCCATGCTGGAACGGCGACATGGTGCCCGGATCCACGTTGAGGTACGGATCCAGCTTCATCATCGTGACGCGCAGCCCGCGCTCCACGAGCAGGCGGCCGAGCGATGCGGCGGCAATGCCCTTGCCGAGCGACGAGACCACGCCGCCGGTGACGAAGATGAACTTGGTGGGGCGCGCCTTCTGGACAGGCATCAGGACGGACTCGACGTGGGGGAGAGCGGCGACGCGCTGGCGTTGCCGGTGATGGCATGGGACTGCGACGCGAACCAGGCATCGGCGCGTCGCAGGTCGTCTTCGGTATCGATGCCGCCTTCGCCGGCGGCCGCGACGCTCGCCACGCCGATGGCGATGCCGTGCGCGAGCGGCCGCAACTGCTCGAGCCGTTCGGTGAGTTCGAGCGGATGCGGCGGCAGCGCCACCCAGCGCGCGAGCGCCTCGCGCGTGTACGCGTACACGCCGATGTGCTGGCGCACGAGCGGTGCCTGTGCGGCGGCGTCGGCGGGGTCGCGCAGGAACGGGATGGGGGCGCGCGAGAAATACAGTGCCCGCCCATCATCCGCGCAGACGACCTTCACGACGTCAGGCCGTCCGAGGATGATGATCGAGGCCGGGGCGGCTGCCGTGCCCACCGGCGCCTCGCCGGAGGTCACGATGCGGATGGCGCCGGCCACCGCCTCGCGCGCGACGAACGGCTCGTCGCCCTGCACGTTGACGATCGCGTCGACGTGCGAGAACTCCGGGCGCGCGGCGACCTCCGCGACCCGATCGGTGCCCGACGGGTGATCCGGGCGGGTGAGCACGGCGTGGATGCCTGCCGCCTCACACACCTCCACGATTTCCGGGGCGTCGGTGGCCACCACGCAGTGCGCGGCAACCCCGAAGCCAGCCACTCGCTCGGCCACGCGTACCACGAGCGGCACACCACTGAGGAGGCGCAGCGGTTTTCGCGGGAGTCGAGTCGCGCCCAGCCGCGCCGGGATGACGGCGAGGACGGTCATGATCGCGAAGAATCGGGCGCATTTGCAGCAAGTTCCACGCCATTTAAGATACGGAGATTCCCGGGTGAAGGCAAACCATCCGGATCCCTGTTTCCCCGACGACGGACTCGATGTCCAACATCTGGTGGTGGGTGGCGTTCAACGCCCTCATCCTTTCGCTGCTCGCGCTCGATCTCGGCGTCTTTCACAAGCGTGGCCACGCCGTGGGCATGCGCGAGGCGATCACCTGGTCCGCGGTCTGGGTCTCGCTGGCGTGCCTCTTCGGCCTCGGCATCTGGTGGCAGCTGGGCGCGGAGCCGGCGCTCGAGTTCGCCGCCGGCTATCTCGTCGAAGAGGCGCTGTCGGTCGACAACCTGTTCGTCTTCATCCTCATCTTCGGGTACTTCAAGGTGCCCCCGGCGTACCAGCACCGCGTGCTGTTCTGGGGCATCCTCGGCGCGCTGGTCATGCGCGGCATCATGATCGGCACCGGCGCGCTGCTGCTCGAGCGCTTCCACTGGATCATCTATCTCTTCGGCGCGTTTCTCGTGATCACCGGCGTGCGCATGGCGCTCGCCAGCGAGACGGCGATCGAACCCGACGCCAATCCCATCCTGCGCCTGCTGCGGCGGTATATCCCCGTCACCACGCATTTCCACGGCGATCGGTTCTTCGTGCACGAAGCGCCGCGTCCCGGTGATCCGGTGCGCCGCATCGCGACGCCGCTCTTCGTGGTGCTCGTGCTCGTGGAGACCACCGACCTGGTCTTCGCGCTCGACTCCATTCCCGCCATCTTCGGCGTCACGCGCGATCCGTTCCTGGTCTACTCCTCGAACGTGTTCGCCATTCTCGGCTTGCGGTCGCTCTACTTCGTGCTCGCCGGCGTGATCGGCCAGTTCCACCTGCTGCGCTACGGGCTGTCCGTGGTGCTCGCGTTCGTGGGCGTGAAGATGCTGCTGTCCGACGTGTACAAGATCCCCATCGCGATCGCGCTCGGCACCGTGGCGCTCGTGCTGCTGGCGAGCGTGCTGCTCTCGCTGGTCATTCCGCCCAAGCACCCGCACGGCCACGAGGCGTCGGCCCCCGAGTCGTCGACCCCCGACTCGCCGACCGCGCTCAGCGAGCCGGTGACGCCGCCGGCTGGCGCGCCGCGAGCGTAAGAAAGTTCGCCAGCAATTGACGCCCGGAGTCGGTGAGAATCGACTCCGGGTGGAACTGCACGCCGAACACGGGGTGGGTGCGATGCCGCAACGCGTGGATCTCCGACGCATCGTCCTCGGCCACCGCCACCACCTCGAGCTCGCTCGGCAGCGAGGCCTGCTCGACCAGCAGCGAGTGGTAGCGCATCACGGTGAGCGGTGACGGCACGCCGGCGAACAGCCCCGTGCCGTCGTGCAGGATGCGCGAGGTCTTGCCGTGCATCACCCGGCCGGCGCGCACCACACGGCCGCCGTAGGCCTCGCCGATGGCCTGGTGCCCGAGACACACCCCCAGGATCGGGATCTCCGCGCCCCATCGCCGGATCACGGGCACCGAGATGCCGGCTTCGGCCGGCGTGCACGGCCCCGGCGACACCACGATCGCCTCGGGCGCGAGCTCGCCGACCTCCTCGACCGTGAGGGCATCGTTCCGGCGGACGTCGAGCGTCGCGCCCAGCTCGCCCAGGTACTGGACGAGGTTGTACGTGAACGAGTCGTAGTTGTCGATGACGAGGATCATGCGGAGCGGTCGTCAGGGACGCGGGTGGAAGGTGCGATGGACACTGCGAAGATACTCGCGATCGATGTGCGTGTAGAGCTGCGTGGTGGCGATGTCGGCATGTCCGAGCATCTCCTGCACGGCGCGGAGGTCGGCGCCCCCCTCCAGCAGGTGTGTGGCGAACGAGTGGCGCAGCGTGTGCGGCGACACGGGACGCTCGATGCCGGCCATGAGCACGTACTTGCGCAGGATCTTCCACGCCCCCATGCGCGTGAGCGGCTCACCGCGCGCATTCAGGAACAGCACTCCCTGCCCCGCCCCCCGCTCCAGCACCGGACGCAGCTCGCGCATGTACACGGCCAGCGCACCGATGGCGGAGCGGCCGATCGGCACCAGCCGCTCCTTGCTGCCCTTGCCGAGCACGCGCACGAGGCTCTCCTCGAGCAGCACGTCGCGAACGGCGAGCGTGATCCATTCCGAGACACGCAGGCCTGCACCGTACGCGAGCTCGAGCATCGCGCGATCACGGAAGGCGAGTGGTTCGTCGAGCCCCGGTGCGGCGAGCAGTCGGAGCACCTCGTCCACCGTCAGCACCTCCGGAAGCGTGCGCCACCGCGCCGGCGTCTCGAGGCGATCGGTGGGATCGTGCGTGACCACGCCCTCGGCCAGCAACACGCGGAACCACGTGCGGAGCGCCGAGACGTTGCGCCGAATCGTGGCCCCGGAGAGGCCAAGGTCGCGCAGCGTGTACACGTACTCGCGCAGCAGGCGAGGCGTGAGGCCGGACGCCCCGTCCACGCCGTGCTGGCGCGCGAAGGCGGCGCAGCGGATCACATCGCGGCGGTAGGCCTCGATCGTGCGCGGGGACGCACCGTGCTCGAGCACCAGCACGTCCTCGAAGCGCCGCAGGAAGAAGCCGCGGTCGAGCGTCGCTTCGTCATGGAGCGGCGCGGGAATCCGGTCGTCCGTCACCGCCCAGTCACTGCGGAGGGGGCGGTGATCTCGGCGCGGAGCCTCAGAACGAACGCCCGCACCGGGAGCATCTGGACGATGGGCAGGAGGAACGGAACGAGTCGGCGCATGTGCGAAACATCGCCGCTCAAACCCGGCGTGCAAGCGTCAGCGTCGGCGACGTATCCACCAGATGGCGCCCGCCCCGATCGCGATCCCTGCAGCGACGAGACCGAGCACGCGCTGGCTGCGCCCGATCGTGGCGAGCAGTTCCTCCGCGTTCGCGCCGAGCGTAAAGGCGAACCACGTGATGAGTCCGTACCAGAGGGCTGAGGCGAGGCTCATGGCCACCATCGCCCGCCCCAGCCCGACGCCGAGGGCGCCCGCCAACGGCGGCACGACGGCGCGCACCGCGGGAATGAACCGACTCACGGCCAGCGCCCAGACTCCGTGCAACGCGTACTGCTGCTTCACGCGCGCGGCCGCCTCCTCACCGCCCAGCGCCGGCAGGCGCCGGGCCAGCCACGGTGCGCCAAGCCGACGACCGAGCAGGTACATGAGGACCGCGCCGCCCAGGTTGCCGACCATGGTCGCGCCCCAGGCCCCGACGGCCGACGCGTCCCCACGCGCGGCGACGAACGCGCCGAGCGCGATCGCGGTGTCGGCCGGGAGTGGCGGGAAGATGTTCTCGGCGAACGCGGCAGCGGCGATCGCAAGGTACAGCAGCGGCGCAGGGAGCGCGCCGAGCCAGTCGAGCAGGTCGGTCACACGGCCACGAGGGTCGCCACGGCGATCACGCCGAGGCCCTCGCCGTTGCCGATCCAGCCGAGCTTCTCGTTGGTCTTGCCCTTCACGAACACGTCGGCCACGGGCACGCCAAGCGTCTCCGCGAGCCGCGCGCGCATGGCCTCCCGGTGCGGACCGATCTTCGGCCGCTCGGCCACGACGGTGACGTCCACGTTGCCCACGGTCCACCCTGCGGCGTGCACGGCCTGCACGGCGGCGGCGAGCATCACGATCGAATCCTTGCCCTTGTTCGCCGGGTCGGTGTCCGGGAAGAGGGCGCCGATGTCCCCGAGCGCCGCCGCGCCCAGCAGCGCGTCGGTCACGGCGTGGCAGATCGCATCGCCATCACTGTGGCCGGCGCAGTGACGCTCGTCGGGCACGTCGACGCCCCCGAGGCGCATGGGGCCGCCGGGCGCGAAGCGATGCGAGTCGTAGCCCACACCCGTGCGGAACGGGACGCGCGGGCGGGGCGGCTGGCTGGCCATGGCTCAGGCCGCGACGGTGTCGGCCGTCGCCGTAGGCACGGCGGCACCGCCGCCCGCGAGGATCGTGTAGTCCTGCCGACGGCGCGCCGGCGTGAAGCCGGCGTCCGTGATGAGGCGCTCGATCTCGTGGGTCGTGGTGCGGTGCGTGGTGTTCGCGGCCGAGACCACGTTCTCCTCGATCATGAGCGAGCCGAAGTCGTTGCAGCCGAAGCGCAGCGCCATCTGCCCCACCTTCATGCCCATCGTGACCCAGGAGCTCTGCAGGTTGGGTACGTTGTCGAGCACGATGCGCGAGATGGCCACGGTGCGCAGGTACTCCATGGCGTCGGTGCGCGGCATGTGCGACATGGTCGGCGTGTTCTCCGGCTGCAGCGGCCAGCAGATGAACGCCGTGAACCCACCGGTGCGCGCCTGCACGGCGCGGACGCGCTCGAGGTGCTCGAGGCGCTCGGCGAGCGTCTCGCCGATGCCGTACATCATCGTCACCGACGTCTTCATGCCGGCGTTGTGCGCGAGCTCCATGATCTCGAGCCACCGGTCGGCGCCGGCCTTCTTGGGCGCGACCTGGTCACGCACGCGCTGCACCAGGATCTCGCCGCCGCCACCCGGAATGGAGTCGAGGCCGGCCTGCTGCAGCTCCTTGATCACGTCCGTCGCGTCCATGCGGAAGCGCGTCGCGAAGAAGTCCACCTCGCTCGGCGAAAAGCCGTGGATGTGGATCGGATGGTACGCCTTGATGTAGCGCAGCAGGTCGAGGTACCACTCGAACGGGATGTACGGATTGTGCCCGCCCTGGATCAGGATCTGCTGCCCGCCGAGCGCCTTCGTCTCCTCGATCTTCTCGCCGATCTGCTCGAACGAGAGCGTGTAGCCCTCGCCGTGCTTGGGGCGGCGGTAGAACGCGCAGAAGCCGCAGTCGGCCACGCACACGTTCGTGTAGTTGATGTTGCGGTCGACGATGTACGTGACGACACCGTGCGGATGCAGTGCTTCGCGCCGACGGTCGGCCTCGAGGCCGAGTTCGAGCAGCGGAGCGTTCTGGTAGAAGTCGAGCAGGTCGCGCATGCGGTCTCCGGTGGCCGCTCAGGCGGCCGGGAGGAAGGCCAGCGAGCCGTCGGGGACACGCCCCACGGCCACGAGCCGACGAAAGAACTCGGTCAGTCCAGCGAGATGCGGATACGACAGCCGGTAGTCCAACCCGGAAAGATAGTCCAGGCAGCGGGGAGCGGGCACGCCGGTGTGCACCGCCGCCTGCGCGGCCAGCTCCGGCAGGTGCGCGAGTCCCCAGTCGCGCGAGGCGAGCAGCGAGGCGTGCGCCGACATGCTCGCGTGCACGGGCGTGGTGCGCTGCGCGACCCAGACGGCGAAGACGAACGGCAGTCCGGTCCACTGCTTCCACTCGGCGCCGAGATCGTACCGATGCGGGTACAGCGTCGGCCAGTGCGCGTCGGGGCCGGCCGCCCGCTCCTCGGCGTGCTCGGCGGCGTCGTGCAGTCGCAGCGCCGCATCACCGATCACGAGCCGCGCCTCGTGCGGCTCCTCGGCGAAGCGGCCGATGTCGGCGACTTCGGCGTCGCCCGGCACGAACTCGGGACGCACCTTCCACACGTGCGCGAACAGCAGTTCGAGCAGGGCGACGCTCGTCATGCTGCTGCGGCTCACGAGCACGCGCTCGCCGCCGAGCTCGGTGGCGGGGCGCCGGCTGAAGAGCATCACGCTCTGCACCGGCCCGTCACAGGAGATCGCGAGCTCGGGGAGCAGCAGGTATCGCTGGGCGTCCCGCGCGTACTCCACCGCCGAGACCACGCTCAGGTCGAGCTCACCGGAGGCCATGCGCTGGTTGAGCGCCGTGGGCACGCCGTTGACGAGCGTGGCGTCGAGCGGCACGAGCCCGCGGTCGATCGCCCCGTAAACAGGATAACAGTTGATGTACGGGATGCGGCCGATGCGCAGCACGCGCGGCTCCGTCAGGCGGAGACGAGCGGTGCGGTCGCCTCGGCGCCGGCATCGGCATCCGTCTCGGCGCTGGCGTCGGCGCCGTCGAAGGTGCGCAGCACGCGGTAGAACGAGTCGCGCTCGGCCGGCACCTTGCCCGCCCCCCGGATGAGCGCGAGCAGGTCGGGAAGCGACATGCCCTGCGGCGTGGTCGCGCCAACCGCGTGGTAGATCTTCTCCCGCACCACCGTGCCTTCGATGTCGTTCACGCCGAAGTGCAGCGAGGTTTGCGTCACGAACGGCGTGACCATGATCCAGTGCGACTTGATGTGCTCGATGTTGTCGAGGAACAGCCGGCCGACCGCGAGGTTGCGCAGGTCATCGAAGCCGGTGGACGTGGTGCCGCGGCGTCCCAGCCGCTCGCCGAGCTCGTTGTCGTCGGGGTGGTACGCGAGCGGGATGTAGGCGAGGAATCCGCCCGTTTCGTCCTGGAGGTCGCGCAGCATGGCCAGGTGCGCCATGCGGTCGTCGATGGTCTCCACGTGACCGTACAGCATGGTGCAGTTGGTGCGGATGCCGAGCTGGTGCGCCGTGCGGTGCACGCCGATGTAGTCGGCGCCGCCGAGCTTCTTGTCGGCGATCTCGTCGCGCACCGCCTCACTGAAGGTCTCCGCGCCGCCACCGGGCATGGTGTCGAGCCCGGCCTCGCGCAGCGCGATCAGCACATCGGCCCACGCCATCTTCTCGATGCGCGCGATGTGCGCGATTTCCACGGCGGTGAGCGCCTTGATGTGCACGTGCGGCAGCTTGGCCTTCAGCGCGCGGAACATCTCGGTGTAGTACGCCAGCCCCGCCTGCATGTCGAGGCCGCCCACGATGTGGAACTCGCGCGTGAGTCCGTTGGCCGCCTGCTCCGCCTCGGCGAGCACCTGCTCGATCGAGTAGCGGTAGGCGCCCTCTTCCTTGGGGAGACGCGCGTAGCCACAGAACACGCACGTCTTGCGCAGCACGCAGACGTTCGTGGGGTTGATGTGCTGGTTCGCGGCGAAGGTGACCACGTGGCCGTGCCGCGCGCGGTTGGCGGCATCGGCCATCGCGCCAACCCCGAGCAGGTCGGGCGAGCGGAACAGGACGGCGCCGTCGGCCTCGGTCAGGCGCTCGCCGCGCCGCAGCTTCTCGCCGATGGGGCGCAGCGCGGGATCACGGAGACGGGAAAGGTCGAACTCGACTGGCAGCGGCATGGCAGACTCCGAAGGACCGGGACGGGCGCAGCACGCCCGCCCCGAGAAAAACCCCGCGCCCGGTCAGTCGTGCCAGCGCCGGAGGGCGAGCGTCGCGTTGTGCCCGCCGAACCCGGAGCTGTTGCTGATCACGACCTCGATCTCCCGACGCGTGGGCGTATTGGGAGAATAATCGAGGTCACATTCCGGATCCCGTGTTTCGTAGTTGATCGTGGGCGGCACGATCTGGTCGCGCAGCGCCAGCGCACAGGCCACGAACTCGACGGCGGCCGTGGCCCCCAGCATGTGCCCGTGGCTGGACTTGGTGGAACTCACGGTGAGGCGGTCGGCGTGCTCGCCGAACACCGCCCGGATGGCGCGCGACTCGTTGGGGTCGTTGAGCGGCGTGGAGGTGCCGTGCGCGTTGATGTACTGCACGTCGGCCGGCGACACGCCGCCATCCTCGAGGGCGCGGCGCATGGCGCGCTGCAGCCCCTCGTGATCCTCCGGCTGGCCGGTGAGGTGGTACGCGTCGGCCGTCGCGCCGTATCCGATGACCTCGCCGTAGATGCGCGCGCCGCGCTTCCGCGCGTGCTCGAGCTCCTCGAGGACGACCACGCCGGCTCCCTCGCCCATCACG
>JAABRO010000016.1:0-27769 GCA_011390885.1 Gemmatimonas sp.
ACGAGAACGCGGTGGTCATCATCAACGACAACGGCGACCCGAAGGCCACGCGCATCTTCGGCCCCGTGGCGCGCGAGCTCCGCGAGAAGCGCTACATGAAGATCGTGTCGCTCGCCCCCGAGGTGATCTGACCATGCGCGTGAATACGTACAAGAAGTCCGATCGCGGCCAGCGCCTGGGCTCCTCGCGCCACGCCATCAAGGCGTCGCGTGAGCCGGTGCATGTGACCGTGGGCGATGTCGTGCGCGTGATGCGCGGCGACGACGCGGGCAAGGAAGGGAAGGTGATCCGCATCAACCACAAGACGGGGCGGATCGTGGTCGAGGGCGTGAACATCGTCAAGAAGCACCGGCGGGCCCGCAATGCCGATGAGCAGAGCGGCATCATCGAGATGGCGGCGCCGATGGCGGCGTCGAACGTGATGCTCATCGACCCGCAGTCGGGCGCGCCCACGCGCGTGCGGGCGAAGCTCGACGCCGACGGAACCAAGGAGCGGATCGCCGTGAAGAGCGGGCAGTCGATCGCGCGTAATCGCTGACCGGACGGAATCCAATCATGGCTACGAAGACGAAGGCGCCCGCGAAGGGCGGAGCAAAGGGTGGCGCTGGCGCGAAGGGCGGCGGCGCGAAGGGTGGCAAGGCGGGCGCGGCGAAGCCGGGCAGCAAGGCCGCCAAGCAGCAGGCGTCGGCCGGCCGCGCCGCGGTGGACTTCACGAAGCGCGATCACGCGGGTGCCGGCTTGCCGGTGGCCGCGCCGCGACTGAAGACCTACTACGAGCAGGTGGTGCGCCAGCAGCTGACCGAGAAGTTCGGCTTCTCGAACGTGCACGAGGTGCCGACGCTCTCGAAGATCGTCGTGAACTGCGGCGTGGGCGAGGCGGTCAAGCAGCCCAAGCTGCTCGACGTGGTCGTCGAGGAGCTGGCGCTGATCACGGGCCAGAAGCCGGTGCGGCGCAAGGCGAAGAAGTCGATCGCCAACTTCGGCCTCCGCGAGGGGCAGGAGATCGGCGCGTCGGTGACGCTGCGCGGTGCGCGCATGTGGGAGTTCCTCGACCGCTTCGTGACGGTGGCGTGCCCGCGCATCCGCGACTTCCGCGGACTCGGCACGCGCGCGTTCGACGGCCGTGGCAACTTCACGCTCGGCATCAAGGAGCAGATGATCTTCCCGGAGATCGTCTACGACATGGTCGAGCAGATCCACGGGTTCGACATCACGTTCGTGACCACGGCGCAGAAGGACGAGATCGCCCTGTCGCTGCTGCACCTCCTGGGCATGCCGTTCCGCGGTGACGACAAGCCGGTGACGCCCAAGGTGGCGCAGCCGGCGGCCGCGGCCTGACGGACCGCATCGTTTTCACAAGAGATCATCCCGATGGCCAAGACCAGCAAGCTCGCCCGGAACGCCCAGCGCAAGGAACTCGTCGCCCGTTATGCGGAGCGTCGAGCGGCCCTGCTGGCGATCATCAAGAACCAGAACACCTCGCCGGACGCCCGGGCGGAGGCGTACGCCAAGCTGCGCAAGCTGCCGCGTGACTCCTCGGCCGTGCGCATCCGCAACCGCTGCAGCATGTCGGGGCGTCCGCGCGCCTTCATCCGGCAGTTCGGCCTCAGCCGCATCGCGCTCCGGGACATGGCCCTCAACGGCCTGATCCCCGGTGTCCGCAAGGCGAGCTGGTAAGCCGATTTCCATTCACTTCCTACAGGTCCGGAACCCCGGAAACCATAGGAGCAACGACCTGACATGAGCCTGAACGATCCTATCGCCGACATGCTGACGCGCATTCGCAATGCGTGCGCAGCCAACCACCGCCGGGTGGACATGCCGGTGTCCAACATGAAGTCCGAGATCGCGCGCATCCTGAAGGAGAATCACTTCATCACGGATTTCCGCACGGTCACCACGGAAGACGGCAAGCCGATGCTGCGCGTGATCCTCAAGTACGCGCACGGCGGGCAGTCGGTCATCCGTGAACTCAAGCGCGTGTCGTCGCCCGGTTTGCGCCAGTACGTGGGGGTCTCCGAGATCCCGCGGGTGCGCAACGGCCTCGGCATGGCGATCCTCAGCACCTCGAAGGGGCTGATGTCGGATCGTGACGCGCGTCAGGCGAACACCGGGGGCGAGCTGCTCGCCCTGGTCTGGTAAGGAGACGCCCAGATGTCGCGTATCGGCAAGCGTCCGGTCCCGGTTCCGGCCGGGGTGACGGTTTCGATCAACGGGAACGTGGTGGTGGTGAAGGGCCCCATGGGGGAACTCACGCGCGCGCTGCACCCGGAGATGATCGTGAAGCAGGAAGGGGCGGAGCTCCTGGTGGAGCGTCCGAGTGACGAGAGCATGCACAAGTCGCTGCATGGGCTGACGCGCACGCTCGTCGCGAACATGGTCGAAGGGGTGACGTCGGGCTTCAAGAAGACGCTCGAGATCACGGGCGTGGGCTACAAGGCGGAGATCCAGCCCTACGGGGTGAAGCTCTCGCTGGGGCTCTCGCACCAGATCGAGTACAAGGCGCCGGCGGGGATCTCGATCACGACGACCAACCCGACCACGGTGGTCGTGGCCGGGATGAGCAAGGAACTGGTCGGGCAGGTGGCGGCGGAGATCCGCAGCTTCCGCAAGCCCGAACCCTACAAGGGCAAGGGCGTGCGCTACGCGGGCGAAGTGATCCGGCGCAAGGCCGGCAAGGCGGGAGGCAAGTAATGGCTCGCATGGGCATTCCCAAGACGGGATCGGAGAAGCGCGCGCGCCGTCACCTGCGGGTTCGCAAGAAGGTGCAGGGCACGCCGGAGCGTCCGCGCCTGGTGGTGTTCCGCTCGCTGAAGCATGTGTACGCGCAGATCGTGGACGACCAGGCGCAGCGCACGCTGCTGACGGTCGGCGATCAGGCGATGACGGGTTCGAAGTCGGAGAAGGCGACCGCGGTGGGCAAGAGCATCGCGGAACGTGCCAAGGCGGCCGGAATTTCGAAGGTCGTCTTCGACCGGGCCGGATACCAGTACCACGGCCGCGTGAAGGCCGTGGCGGATGGCGCCCGCGAGGGCGGCCTGGAGTTCTGACATGGCTGAACAGACGAATCAGGGTGGCGCGCCTGCGGGCGGCGCCGGACGCAGCGCGCGTAGCGGTGGTGGCCCGGGTGGCCGCGGCCGCGGCGGGCCGGGCGGTGGTCGTGGCGGACCGGGCGGCGGGCGTGGTGGCCCGGGCGGCGGCCGAGGGCCTGGTGGCCCCGGTGGTCGTGGTCCCGGCGGCCCGGGTGGCCGCGGTGGCGAGAACAGCGGTCGTGGCGGCCCCGGTGGCGGTCGTGACGGACGCGGCGGCCCGCCGGGCTCGGATCGCGAGCAGAGCGATCTGGTCGAGAACGTGATCGCGATCAACCGCGTGGCCAAGGTCGTCAAGGGCGGCCGTCGCTTCAGCTTCAACGCGCTCGTCGCCGTGGGTGACGGGCAGGGGAAGGTGGGCTACGCCAGCGGCAAGGCGAACGAAGTGTCCGAGGCGGTGCGCAAGGCCGTCGAGGCCGCGCGCAAGAGCATGGTGCAGATTCCGCTCACCGGCTCCACGATTCCGCACGAAGTGGTGGGCAAGCACGGGGCCGGCAAGGTCCTGCTGAAGCCGGCCGCTCCGGGTGCCGGCGTGATCGCCGGTGGCGCCGTGCGCGCCGTCATGGAGTGCGTGGGCATTCACGACATCCTCACGAAGAGCCTCGGCTCGACGAATCCGCACAACATGGTGCGGGCGGCCATGGACGGCCTCGCGAACCTGATCACCGTCGAGCAGGCGGCCAAGGAGCGCGGGATCGAAGTGGGCCGGATCGGGTATCGCTCGCGGGCGAAGCTCAAGTCGGCTGACTCCCACACGCCTGGTGCGGCGGCCGTCGTGGCCGCGGAGGTGGCATAATGCCGCGGACGTTCGTGTGGCACGCGTCGAAGGGCCCGAAGCACACCCCGAAGCTCGAAGCGCCGACGGGTGGCCAGGTCCGCATTACCCAGGTCCGCAGCGCCATCGGGCATTCGTGGCGCATGCGGTTGACGCTCGAGGCGATCGGCCTCAAGCATCATCAGGACAGCGTCGTGCAGGCGGATACCCCGTCGCTGCGCGGCCAGCTCAAGCAAGTGCGGCACCTGGTTCAGGTGACGCCGGTCGAGGAGTGACCCGTGGCTGAGAAGAACGAGAAGATCGGACTGCACAACCTCAAGCCGGCGCCTGGCTCGCACCGCACGCGTCGTCGTGTGGGTCGCGGCCCGGGCTCGGGCCTGGGCAAGACGTCGGGCAAGGGTCACAAGGGCTCCATGGCGCGGTCCGGCCACGGCGGTCCTGGCGGCGGCAAGCCGCACTTCGAGGGTGGCCAGATGCCGATCACGCGTCGCATCCCGAAGCGCGGTTTCACGAATCCGTTCCGTGAGGAGGCGCAGATCGTGCGCCTCGACGCCATCTCGGCGCTCACCGGTGACGAAATCACGACCGAGATCCTGCTCGCTGCCGGCCTGGTCCGGGCGGGCAAGGGTCCGGCCAAGCTGCTCGCAAATGGCGAGCTCACCCGGCCGGTGACGGTGCGCGGCGTGAAGGTCAGCGCATCGGCAAAGGCCAAGATCGAGGCGGCCGGCGGCCGCGTCGAGGGCTGAGGGAGGCCCACCCGGCATGGCCCAGACGAATGCGGCAGCGCAGGCTGTCGCGAACATCTACAAGACGCCCGAGCTCTGGCAGAAGATCACCTTCACGCTGCTGTGCCTGGTGATCTACCGCACGGGCGCGCACGTGACGGCGCCCGGCATCGACGTGACGGCCATGATGGATTTCTTCGCTGCCCAGGGCAGTGGAGGACTCCTCGGGCTGTACAACCTCTTCGTGGGCGGATCACTCGAGCGCGCCACCGTGCTGTCGCTCGGCATCATGCCGTACATCTCCGCGAGCATCTTCATGCAGATCGCGGGCGCCGTCGTGCCCACGATCGACAAGATGAACAAGGATGAGGAAGGCCGGAAGAAGGTGACGCAGTGGACGCGCTACCTGACGGTGGCGCTCGCGGCGGTGCAGGCGTACGGCTTCGCGCTGTTCGTCTCCGGGCTGCCGAATGCGGTGTCGCGTCCCGGCGCGTGGTTCACGGTGCAGATGATGCTCTTCCTCACGGCGGGCGCGCTGTTCGTGATGTGGCTGGGCGAGCAGATCACCGAGCGCGGCATCGGCAACGGCGCCTCGCTCCTGATCTTCTTCTCCATCGTGCAGGGCTTCTGGCCCGCGATCTTCCAGACGTTCCAGCTCTTCAGCACGGGCGCGATCCCGATCTTCTCGCTGCTGCTGCTCGGCGTCATGATGCTCGCGATCGTGGCGGCGGTGGTGGCGGTCACGGTGGCGGCACGCCGCATCGTGATCCAGATCCCGCAGCGCACGATGGGCCGCGGCCGCATGCGCGAGGCCAGCCGGAACTTCATCCCGCTGCGCATCACGACGGCGGGCGTCATGCCGATCATCTTCGCGCAGTCGGTGATCATCGTGCCCGGCGCCATCGGCCAGTTCAGCGGCAACCCGCGCCTGCAGGAAATGGCCGAGCTGTTCAACCCGCTCGGCCCGAACCCGTGGGTGTACTTCGTGGTGTCCGCGGTGCTGATCATGCTGTTCACGTACTTCTACACGTCCATCATCTTCAATCCGGTGGACATCGCCGAGAACCTGAAGAAGCAGGGCGGGTTCGTGCCGGGCGTGAAGCCGGGCGCGAAGACGGCGGAGTACATCGAGCAGGTGATCGAGCGCATCACGCTGCCCGGCGCCGTGTTCCTCACGGTCATCGCGCTGCTGCCGATGCTGATCGCCCGCTGGATCAACGTGCCGTTCCTCTTCGGCGGCACCTCGCTGCTGATCGTCGTTGGCGTGGCGCTCGACACCATGGCGCAGATGCAGCAGCACCTGCTGCTCCGCAAGTACGACGGCTTCATGAAGAAGGGTCGCGTCCGCTTCCGCGGTCGCGCGCCCGCCACCGGGATGTAATCACGTGCTGATCGTTCTCCTCGGGCCTCCAGGGGCCGGCAAGGGGACTCAAGGCGAGCGGCTTGCCGCTCGCCTTGGTGTTCCAAAGATCGCCACCGGTGATGTGCTTCGCGCGGCGGTGCGCGAGGGCACGCCGCTTGGCCTCGAGGCGAAGGCCGCGATGGACCGGGGTGACCTCGTTCCCGACGAGGTCATCATGGGCATCATGCGGGAGGCGCTCGCCTCCCCCGACGCGGCCAACGGTGCCATCCTCGACGGCGTCGTGCGCACGATTCCGCAGGCCGAAGGACTCACGGACATGATCGAGTCGCTCGGTCGGGAGCTCGACGCGGTGCTGCTCTTCGACGTCGATACGGAAGAGCTGGTGCGCCGCCTCAGCGGCCGCACCACCTGCGACCAGTGTCAGCGTCCGTTCTTCGGGCGTCAGCCGGGCGAGCCGTGCGGCTGCACGGACAACGGCGGCGTGGGCGTGCTGGTGCGGCGCCGCGACGACGAACCGGAGGCCGTGCGCAAGCGGCTCGAGGTGTACGCGGCACAGACCGAACCGGTCATCGACTGGTACCGTCGCAACGGGGCCCGCATCGTGGCCATCAACGCCATCGGGTCGCTCGACGAAGTCGAGGCGCGCGCGCTCGCGGGCCTCGGCCCCAGCCGCTGACATGCCGATCGGGTCGCTCACGTCGGGGCTGCAGCTCAAGTCTGCACGCGAAATCGAGACGATGGCGCGCGGCGGTGCGATCCTGGCCGCCACGCATGCCCATGTGAAGCCCTTCGTGCGCGCCGGTGTCACCACCGGCGAGTTGGACACGATCGTCGAGGACTTCATTCGCAGTCATGCGGGCGCCGAGCCGGCGTTCAAGGGGCTGTACGGATTCCCGGGGTCGGCGTGCATCTCCGTGAACGAGGAGGTCGTGCATGGCATCCCGGGCCCGCGCGCGCTGCACGACGGTGACATCGTCACCATCGACATCGGCGTGAAGTTCGAGGGGATGTTCACCGACGCCGCGATCACGCACCCGGTGGGCGAGATCGACGAGGTCACGAAGCGCCTGCTCGAGGTGACCGAGCGATCGCTCGCGGCTGGCATCGAGGCGGCCGTGCCGGACAACCACGTCGGTGACATCGGCGCGGCCATCCAGGGCGTGGTCGAGACGGCCGGCTTCGCCATCGTGCGCGAACTGGTGGGGCACGGCGTGGGCTTCGCGCTGCACGAGGAGATCCAGATCCCGAACTACGGCAAGCCGAAGCGCGGCAAGAAGCTGGTGCCGGGGCTCACCATCGCGATCGAGCCCATGGTGAACGTGGGCACGGCCAAGACGCGCACGCTGGCCGACAAGTGGACGGTGGTCACGCTCGACGGCAAGCGTTCGGCGCACTTCGAGCACACCATCGCCATCACGGAAGACGGTCCGCGCATTCTCACGCCGCGGCAGTAGCAGGCGCTTCATCGTTTGGCATCGCGCGCCCCTGTCGAGCTTCGACAGGGGCGCGCGTGCGTTTCGCCTCAGCTGTTGGTGAGCGAGGCCTCGGCCTGCTGCTCGGCGCGCCGCGCCTCGACGCTCGCCGCGGTCACGAGGGCGAGCGCCTCTGCCAGCAGCGCCGCCGGTCGTGACGCCGACGAGACGTCCGCCCCCTCCGCCGCCAGCGCGCTCACGTTGATGCGCACGTTCCAGGCGGCACCCTTGCAGGCGGCCTCCGAGAGCAGCGCCGCCACTGCCGCGTCACTCACCGCATTGCGATTGCCGATCTCGGCAATGTGCGCGGCGAGTGCGCACACACGCGCCGCTGCGCGCGCCGTCTCCAACGGAACCTCGGCCGCGCCGATGAGCGCCGCGTGAATGGCGTGCATGCGAGCGGCCGACTGCGCGTCGGTCTCGGCGGGGTGCTGATAGGCGACGCGCACCGCGTCGTACGAGGCCGCGTCACGCACCACGAGCGTGGACAGCAGCTGCCGAAACGCGGAGGCCTCGCCGGCGAGCGCGCGCACCTCCGCATCGACCGCGGCGTACTTCTTCCGCCCTGCGGTGAGGCCGGCGACCATCTGCGCGAGCGCCGCCGAGAGCGCGCCGGCGTGCGCGGCAACGCTGCCGCCGCCAGGAGTCGGCGCAGGCGACGCGACGCGCGCCACGAACGCGTCGAGTGCCTCACCTCCCTGCGCCACCTCGCGCACGCGATGCTCGAGCAGCATGGCGGGCGCGTAATCACGCAGCTGCACATGGCGCGCGCCGGCGTCGAGCAGGCACCGCTCGGGCACGAGCCCCACGAGTTCGCTCCAGGTCGGCACGACGCCGAACGCGGCCGCTTCCATGCGGACCATTTCGAACACGCGGTGCAGCGGCGTCTTCTCCGTGTCCACGAGGTTCATGGACACCTGCGCCTGTCCGTCCACCACGAGTCCCATGGCCTTCACGAAGCGCAGCCCGCCGCTCGAGCCGCGGATCGCCTTGGCGACCGCCTTGGCCACGGGCAGGTTGCTCTCCGGTCCCAGGTACACGTTGTAGGCCACGAGAAACGGACGGGCTCCGATGGCGATGGCGCCGGCGGTGGGGTGCACGGCGGCCACGCCGTAGTCCGGCGCGCGTGCGGGATCGGTGGCGATGCTGTCGCGAATGCCTTCGAACTCGCCGCGGCGCACGTCGGCCAGGTTCTCACGAGCCGTCGTGTGTGCGGCCCGCTCGTACAGGTACACCGGAATGCCGAGCTCGCGCGCCACGCGATCACCGAGCGCGTTGGCGAGCGCGATGCAGTCCTCCATGGTCGTGCCGTCGAGCGGCACGAACGGCACCACGTCGGTGGCGCCGAGGCGCGGATGTTCGCCCTGATGGCGCGTCAGGTCGATGCGCGCGGTGGCCTCGCGGATGCCGGCGAACGCGGCCTCGACGGCGTGCTCGAGCGGCGCCACGAAGGTGATGACCGATCGGTGATGCGACACGTCGCTCGAGACATCGAGCACGTGCGCGCCGGTGACGGCTGCGATGGCATCACGGATGGCGGCCACGACGGTGGGGTCGCGCCCCTCCGAGAAGTTGGGGACGCATTCGACGAGCGGCATGGCGGGTGGGCTGGGGGAGTGTCTGCAAGATCGGGTTGGTGCCCCGCAGGCTCAAGCCTCGGGGCCTCCGCCGAGCGTACGCAGCAGCCAGCCATGCATGCGGCTGTTGCTGGCCACGATGGGGCCGTGCGCCACCGGCACGTCCACGCCGGCGAAGTCGGTCACGAGGCCACCCGCTTCGCGCACGAGGAGCACGCCCGCCGCCACATCCCACGGCGCCAGTTCGATCTCCCAGAACCCTTCGAAGCGACCGCAGGCCACGTCGCAGAGATCGAGGGCGGCCGAACCGGCGCGACGCATGCCGGCGGTGTTCGTGGCGACGGCGGCGAACTGCCGTTGGTAGCGGGGCAGGTGATGCGCGTGCTTGAACGGAAAGCCGGTGCCGATGAGGGCGCGCAACGGGTCGGTGATCGAGGACACGCGCAGCGGCTCGGCTTCGGCACCGGGGCGCAGCCGCTGGGCGCCGTGGCCGAGCGCCGCCACGAACGTTTCGCCGGTGGCCGCATTCACCACCGCGCCGGCCGTGAGCACGCCGTCCACCAGCACGCCGATGCTGGTGGCGTACCACGGGAAGCCGTGCAGGAAGTTGGTGGTGCCGTCGAGCGGGTCCGCCACCACGGCCACGCCGCGCGTGATGGTCGCGTTCGGCGTGCCCTCCTCGGCCAGCAGCACGGCCTCGGGCAGGCGCGAGGTGATCACCGCCGCCAGCGCCTCCTCGGCGGCGCGGTCCACCACGCTCACGAAGTCGGCGGGCTGCTTCTCCTCCCAGGTGAGGGACGCGCGATCGCGGGCGCGGTCGGCGATCACGGCGGCACCCGCGCGGGCGGCCTCGAGGGCCACGTCGCGGAGCTGCTGGGCGTCGCGCGCGCCGAAAGGGACGCCGGAAGTGAGGTTCGCTTGCACGGGGACTCTGCCGCTCCTAGGCTTGTGGGATGTCTCGCATCTTCAGTGGTATCCAGCCGTCCGGTGAACTGCACATCGGCAACTATCTCGGCGCGATCAAGAACTGGGTCGCGCTGCAGCAGCAGCACGAGGGCGCGCTGTTCTGCGTGGTGGACTACCACGCGATCACCGGCAACTACGATCCCGCCGTGCTGCGACAGCGCCGGTGGGACATGGCGCGGTCGCTCTTCGCCGCGGGGCTCGATCCGGCGCGTGCGTCGGTGTTCATCCAGAGTGACGTGCCGGAACATACCGAGTTGTCCTGGATCTTCACGACCTTCACGCCGCTCGGCGACCTCGAGCGCCAGACGCAGTTCAAGGACAAGTCCGGCACCATGGAGAGCATTCCGGCGGGGCTGCTCATGTATCCTGTGCTGCAGGCGGCCGACATCCTGCTGTACCGCGCCGACTCGGTGCCTGTGGGCGAGGACCAGGTGCAGCATCTCGAGCTCTCGCGCGACATCGCGCGCAAGTGGAACGCGCGCTTCGGTGAGGACTTCTTCCCCGAGCCCAAGGCGCTGCTCACGCCCACGCGGAGCATCCTCGGGCTCGACGGCAAGGCCAAGATGTCCAAGTCGCTCGGCAACACGATCGGGCTGCTCGAGAGCGACGACGACATCTGGCAGAAGCTGCGTCCGGCCGTGACCGACCCGAATCGCGTGCGCAAGTCGGATCCGGGCAACCCCGACGTGTGCAACATCTTCCAGCTGCACAAGGCGTTCTCGCCGGCCGAGACGGTGGTCGAGGTGGACGCGCAGTGCCGCAGCGCGGGCTGGGGGTGCATCGACTGCAAGAAGGTGCTGCACGCGAACATGGTGGCCGAGCTCACGCCCATTCGCACGCGCGCGCAGCTGCTGGCCGAGGAGCCGGCGCGCGTGCTCGACGCGCTGGCGAGCGGCGCGGCGACGGCGCGCGGCATCGCGACGGAGACGATGCGCGAGGTGAAGGAGCGCATGGGGCTCGACCCGCTCACGCTGCCCGAGGTGCGCGCGTCGTGAGCGCGCGGCGCCGCCTGGTGGTGGACCTGCAGAGCACGGCGCCCACCATGGCGCTGCCGGCATGGGGCGAGGCGCGGCTGCGCGCCACCGCGCCGGCGGGGTGGGAGGTCGTGGTGATCGGCTCCCCGACCGACTCGAGCGGCGACGGCACGAATGCCGTGAGCGCGGAGACGATGGCGGCGGTGCCGGAGGCGGAGGCGTACTTCGGCTACGGGCTGCCGGCGTCGCTGGTGGCGGCGGCCCCGCGGCTGCGCTGGGCGCACAGCGCGTCGGCAGGGGTCGGGTCGTCGATCACGCCCGAGCTGCTCGCTGCGGGGCTCGTGTTCACGAACAGCGCGGGCGTGTACGCGGAGGCCATGGCTGACACGGTCCTCGCGGGGGTGACGTACTTCGTGCGCGGGCTCGACCACGCGGTGCATCAGCAGCGCGCGGGGGTGTGGGACAAGCGTCCGTTCCAGACGCCGCCGTTTGCCGTGCGTGAGGTGTCGGGGCTGCGGGTGTTGATCGTGGGCGCGGGCGGGATCGGCACCGCGGTCGCGACGCGCTTCGCGGCGCTCGGCGCGACGTGCACGGGCGTGCGCCGCCGGCCGGCACTCGGCGCGCCGACCGGTTTCGCGCGCGTGGTGGGCCCGGAGTCGCTCGAGGAAGTGCTGCCGGAGGCCGATGTGCTCGTGATGGCCGCCCCGCTGACGGAATCGTCCCGTGGTGTGATGGATGCGCGTCGGCTGGCGTTGCTCCCGTTTGGGGCGATCGTCGTGAACGTGGCGCGCGGCGCCTTGCTCGACGATGACGCGCTGCTTGCGGCGCTCGATGCGGGGCGGTTGCGCGGGGCGTGCCTGGACGTCTTCCCCACAGAACCGCTGCCCGCGGAGAGCCGGTACTGGTTGCACCCGCGTGTGCTGGTCACGCCACACGTGTCGGGTGTGTCGCCGGCGCGTCACTGGGAGCGCGCGCTGCAGCTGTTCGAGGACAACTGGAGACGGTGGGTGGCGGGCGAACCGCTGCGCAACGTCGTGGATCCGGTGGCCGGGTACTGACGACGCCTTGCGTCGCCACGCCGGCCGCCCAACCCGGGCGACAGGGAATCGTGGCGATCGAGCGAATCATCAAGGCAGCCGTGGATCGCGGGGCCTCCGACATTCACATCAAGGCCGGCGACAGCGTGCGCGCACGCATCGACGGCCGGCTCGTCGCCCTCACGAAGCAGGCGCTCACTGCGGAGCAGACGCGCGCCATCGCCCTGCGGCTCCTCGAGACCGAGGAGGAGCGCCAGCGCATCGACGCGCTCCGCGACCACGACTGCTCCTGGGCGCAGCCCGGTGTGGGGCGCTTCCGCGTGAACATCATGCGGCAGCGTGGCGCGCACTCGATCGTGATGCGCGTGATCCCCGAGAACGTGCCCACGGTGGAGGCACTGCGCCTGCCGCCGGTGATCGAGCGCATCGCGCACGCGGAACGTGGCATGGTGCTGGTCACGGGTGTGACGGGCTCGGGCAAGAGCTCCACGATGGCGGCGATGGTGAACACGATCAACGCGCACTACGAGAAGCACATCGTCACGCTCGAGAATCCCATCGAGTTCCTGCACACCGACCTCAAGGCGTCGATCACCCAGCGCGAGGTGGGCATCGACACCGAGACGTTCCGCATGGGGCTGCGCGCGGCGCTGCGACAGGACCCGGACGTGATCCTCATCGGCGAGATGCGCGACGCGGAGACGATCGACACGGCGATGAAGGCGGCCGAGACGGGCCACCTGCTCATCTCCACGCTGCACACGCCGGACGCGCAGAGCACGATCATGCGCGTGGTGGCGATGTTTCCGGCCGAGGAGCAGTCGGTGGTGCGCATCCGACTCGCCGAGTCGCTGCACGCCGTGGTGTCGCAGCGGCTGCTGCCGCGCGCGAACGGACAGGGGCGCGTGCCGGCGTGCGAGGTGATGATCGTGACGCCCACGATTCGCGATCTGATCATCGAGAACCGCGTTGGCGAGATCCGCGACTACATCGCGGACGGCCACGTGCAGTACGGCATGCAGACGTTCGACCAGCACCTCACGGAGCTGGTGAACACCGGCGAAGTGGACTTCGAGGTGGCGCTCGCGGCGGCGACGCGCCCGGCCGACTTCGAGCTCAACTTCCGCACGCTGAGCCGTGGGCAGCGCGCGCCCACGCCGCTCGCCAACGCGGCGATCACGGCGGCGGCGAACCGCGCGACCGCTGCCGTGCCGGGCCGACCGGCGGGCGCCGTCCCCGCGATGCCCTCGCACCCGCTCGGCACCGGTCCCACCTTGCCGCCGATGGCCACCTCGCCGCAGGGGATGACTGTCGTGACCAGCCCGTCGCCTTTTGGGCGCGAGGGGGAGGACTCGGTCTTCGGCACCGGTTTCGAAGGCTTGTTCGGGGCCTGACGCATCGACCGGCGCGGTTCGTCGGCGATAGATTGTGGCATGGCCACGAAAACACTGGGCGGCCTCATGGCCCCCGCCGTCTCGACGTTCGATTCCGCCACGGGCGCCATCGCCCGCGAACCGTTCCAGCGCAACCTGCGCGCCCACCTCGGCATGGGGCTCGACGGCATCCTCGTGGCCGGTTCGAGCGGCGAAGCCTCGCTGCTCGACTGCGCCGAGCGCCGGCAGCTCACCGAATGGGCGCGTGAGGTCGTGCCGGCGCATCAGTGGCTGCTCACCGGCACCGGCAGCGAGAGCACGCGCCTCACGATTTCCCGCTGCAAGGATGCGGCGGCCGCGGGTGCCGATGCGGCGCTCGTCATTGCGCCGCACTACTTCCTCAAGCGCATGACGGAGGCCGCGCTGCTGGCGCACTTCCGCGCGGTGGCCGACGCGAGCCCGATTCCGGTGCTGCTGTACAACATGCCGGCCTACGCGCACCTCGTGCTGTCGCCTGACCTGGTGCACACCATGGCGCAGCACGAGAACGTGATCGGCATGAAGGACTCCGCGGGCAACCTGCCCGTGCTCGCGCAGTACCTCGAGGCGCAGTCGGATGCGTTCACCGTGCTCACGGGGAACGGCAGCTCGGCGGCGGCGGCGATTCATCAGGGCGCACGTGGCGCGATTCTCGCCATTGCGCTGTATGCGGGGCTGCCCGTGCGCGTGATGATGGATGCGGCGCTTGGTGGGCGCGACGTGGAGGCGGCGCAACTGCAGATGCCGCTCGTGCCGCTGGCCACGGAGATCGCGGCGGCGTTCGGGCCGGCCGGCATCAAGGCGGCCATGGAGCTCGTGGGGCTCGACGGCGGTGCACCGCGCGCGCCGCTGCTGGCGTGCGATGCCGCCGAGCGTGCGAAGGTGGAAGCGGCGCTGCACGCGGCGGGGCTGCTGCCGGTGAGCTGAGCGGCACGGCGTGGCTCGGCCTCACCATTGCTTCCGGGTGGGGCCGGGATAGATTCCACCAACGCCCCGAGCGACCGCGCCGGGGCGTTTTTCGCGTTCATGAGGCACGGTCGGCACGCACCACCGGGTCTCGCGTCAGGGGCGGCCTCGCCGCGCCCGTTTCCAGGACCGTCATGTTCGATTCGACAACGCGCACCGTCGTGGTGGTGGGCGCCCAGTGGGGCGACGAGGGCAAGGGCAAGCTGGTGGACGTCCTCGCCGAGCGCTGCGACTGGGTCGTGCGCTACCAGGGCGGCGCCAACGCCGGCCATACCGTGCACATCGGCGACCGCTCCTTCGTGCTGCACCAGGTGCCGAGCGGCATCCTGCACGAGGGGGTGCGCTGCGCGATCGGCAACGGCGTGGTGCTCGATCCGGAGACGCTCTTCCACGAGATCGACGGCCTGGTGGCCGACGGGGTGGAGGTGGAGGGTCGCCTGTACGTGAGCGAGCGTGCGCAGCTCGTGCTGCCGTACCACAAGGCCATGGACCAGGCGAGCGCGGCGTCCAAGGCGATCGGCACGACGGGGCGCGGCATCGGCCCCACGTACGAGGACAAGATTGCGCGGCGTGGCGTGCGTGTGCTCGACCTGCGCTGGCCCGAGCGGCTGCGCGAGCAGGTCACGCGCGGTGTGGCGCACGCCAACGAGCGGCTGGCCGGCATGGGCAGCGAGACGCGCGCGACCGTGGACGAGACGATGGCGGCGCTCGAGCGCCTCGCCCCGCGTCTGCTGGCGCTGGCCGATGACGTCGGCCTGTGCGTGCACAACGCGATCAAGTCGGGGGCGGCCGTGCTGCTGGAAGGCGCGCAGGGGTCGCTGCTCGACGTGGACCACGGCACGTATCCGTTCGTGACGTCGAGCAACACGACGGCCGGCGGCGCGGCGGTGGGCGTGGGCATCGGTCCGCGCGCCATTCACGCGGCGCTGGGCGTGGTGAAGGCGTACACCACGCGCGTGGGCAACGGCCCGCTGCCCACCGAGCTCGACGAGCCGCTGCAGAGCGAGGTGCGCAAGCTGGGCAACGAGTACGGGGCCACCACGGGGCGGGCGCGCCGCTGTGGGTGGTTCGACGACGTGGTCGTGCGCTACGCGGCGCGCGTGAACGGCCTCACGGGGCTCGCCGTCACCAAGCTCGACGTGCTCGACACGCTGGATCGCATCGCCGTGTGCACCGCCTACGAGGTGGACGGCGAGCGCTTCACCGAGTTCCCGGCCGACCTCGAGCTGCTCGACCGCGCCGTGCCGGTGCTCGAGTGGACCGATGGCTGGAAGACCGACACGAGTTCGGCTCGCACCCTCGCCGACCTGCCTTCGGCGGCGCGGGCGTATCTCGATCGCATGGAAGCCGCGATCGAGGTGCCGATCGCGTACGTGAGCGTGGGCACGCGGCGCGACCAGATCATCGAGGGCCGGTCCGTCGTCGCATGAGCGGTGACGTGACGCGCGTGGACCTCGCCATCGTCGGCGCCGGTCCGTGCGGGCTGGCGGCGGCGGTGGCCGCGAAGCGGGCCGGGCTGTCGGTGGTGCTCTTCGACCGCGGGCCGATCGTGGCGGGGATCGCGTCGTATCCCACCTACATGACGTTCTTCTCCACCGCCGAGCGGCTGTCCATAGGCGGTCTGCCGTTCGTGGTGGCCGACGAGAAGCCCACGCGCCGCGACGCGCTGGCGTACTACCGGTCGGTGGCATCGCACTACGACCTGCCGGTGCGGCAGTACGAGACCGTGGAGACGGTCGCGCCCGCCACCGGCGACGCCGGCACGGAAGCGGCGTCGGTGCGCTGGCGGATCACGTCCCGCACGCGCAGCGGGGAGGCGCGGGAGACGCTGGCCCGCGCGGTGTGCGTGGCCACCGGCTACTTCGGGCGCCCCAACCGGCTGGGCGTGCCGGGCGAAGAGCTGCCGCACGTGCAGCACGGCTACACCGAGGGACACTACGCCTGGCGGGAGCCCGTGGTCGTGGTGGGCGGCGGCAACTCGGCCGTGGACGCCGCGCTCGAACTGCTGCGATCGGAGGCGCGTGTGCACCTGGTGCACTTCGCCGACGACCTCGACCGGGGGGTGAAGCCCTGGGTGCGCCCGGTGATCGCGAACCGGATTCACGACGAGAGCATCGTGGCGCACTTCGGAGCGCGCGTGACGGCGATCGGTCCGGAGACGGTCACGATCGAGGGGCCGAAGGGCGTCGAGACGCTGCACGCCACGCAGGTGTACCTGCTCACCGGGTATCTGCCGGAGACGGGCTTGCTGGCCGATCTCGGCGTGCCGATCGATCCGGACACGGGCATCCCGGCCCACGATCCGGCCACGATGGCGACGCCGCTCCCGGGGATCTACCTTGCAGGAGTCATCGCGTCCGGCTTCGACGCGAACAAGATCTTCATCGAGAACGGCCGCGACCACGGCGATCGCATCGTGGCGCACCTGCTGGCGTCGGCCGCGCACTGAGCGTACGTCACGCGTACGCCCGGCGCGCGGTGGCGTCGGCAACGCCGTTCGCCCTCCCCTCAACACCGATCGTGTCATGGCTGCGCATCCCGACGTGATGGACAAACTCGTGTCGCTCTGCAAGCGACGCGGCTTCATCTTCCAGTCGTCCGAGATCTACGGCGGCACGGGATCGGTGTGGGACTACGGGCCGCTCGGCGTGGAGCTCAAGCGGAACATCAAGGAGCACTGGTGGAACGCCATGGTGCGCCGCGACGACGTCGAGGGGCTCGACGCGGCGATCCTCATGCATCCGCGCGTGTGGGAGGCCAGCGGCCATGTGGGCGGCTTCGTGGATCCGCTCGTGGACTGCAAGACGTGCAAGGGACGCTTCCGCGCCGACAAGCTCGAGGACGCGCGCTGCCCGCAGAAGCCGAGCAAGCAGCCGGGCCAGCACGACGCCTGCCAGCTCACGGAGCCGCGGCAGTTCAACCTGATGTTCAAGACGTTCATGGGGCCGCTCGAGGAGAGCGCCGCCACGGTGTACCTGCGCCCTGAAACGGCGCAGGGGATCTTTGTGAACTTCCTGAACGTGCAGCAGAGCACGCGCCAGAAGGTGCCGTTCGGCATCGCGCAGATCGGCAAGGCGTTCCGCAACGAGATCACGCCGGGCAACTTCATCTTCCGCACGCGCGAGTTCGAGCAGATGGAGATGCAGTTCTTCGTCGAGCCCGGCACCGACATGGAGTGGTTCGAGCACTGGAAGGCCGCGCGCATGCAGTGGCACCTCGGGCTGGGCCTCTCGCCCGATCGCCTGCACTTCCACCAGCACACACCGCAGGAGCTGGCGCACTATGCGCGCGCCGCGTTCGACGTGCAGTTCGACTTCGGCGGCACGCTGGGCTTCCAGGAGATCGAAGGCATCCACAACCGGAGCGACTTCGACCTCACGCAGCACCAGCAGTTCTCGGGGAAGAAGCTCGAGTACTTCGACCAGCCGAACAACAAGCGCTATGTGCCGTACGTCGTGGAGACGTCGGTGGGCGCCGATCGCGTGACGCTCGCCATCCTCGTGAATGCCTATCGCGAGGAGACGGTGGAGGGGGAGGACGAGGGGCGCGTGGTGCTGGGGCTGGCGCCGTTCCTGGCGCCGATCAAGGCGGCGGTCTTCCCGCTCACGAAGAAGGACGGTCAGCCGGAGATGGCGCGTCGCATCCGCGACGACCTGCGTGGCGCGATGGCGGTGGACTACGACGAGACGGGCTCGATCGGCAAGCGCTACCGCCGGCAGGACGAAGTCGGTACGCCGTTCTGCATCACGGTGGACCCGCAGAGCACCGGCGACGACACCGTTACCGTGCGCGAGCGCGACTCGCTGGCGCAGGAGCGCGTGAGCGCGTCGCAGCTGAAGGGGTACCTGCTGGCGAAGCTGGCGGGGTGAGGCGGTTCTTTGACCGCGACCGCAACCGCAACCGCAACGGCAACTGAGTGAGGGAAGACGAACCCAAGCAGGGGAAGGGGGACAAGGCATCGCGGCATTCAGCGACCTCCGCGACTTGGCACCGATGCCTTGTCCTCCTTTCTCTTCTTCAGTTCGTCTTCCATCCATCAGTTGCCGTTGCCGTTCACGATGTCGGCGGCGTCCGGCTGCCAGCTGCAAGCAAACGGGGGGCGACCGGTGATCCGGTCGCCCCCCGTTCGTTGTACCGTTGCCGGCTGGATCAGAAGTCGAACTTGAAGCCCGACTGGATGCGGCGGCCGTAGTACTCGTCCTGCATGAGGCGGCCGCGCACGCCCTGGTAGAAGCGGAGCGGGCGGTTGTTGAGGTTGTTGGCTTCGACGAAGAACTGCATGCTCGGCGTGATGCGCACGTTGGCGTTCGCGTCGATGTCGGTGCGGCGGTCGGCCCAGCGATCGAAGAAGGCGTCCTCGTTGTAGCCACCCTCACCGGCGTCGAGCGACTCGCTCTGGTAGTTCATCGCGAGGCGGAGCGTCACGCGCGGCGCGTCGAAGGAGAACGACAGGTTGCCGCTGTGCTTCGCGGTGCCGAGCAGCGGGAGCGTCTCGTTCTCGCGTCCCTCGATGTCGAGGCCGTCCACGCTGGAGTTGTTGTACGTGTAGTTCACGTACACGCCGAGGTAGCGCAGCATGCCGGGGAGGAAGTCGAGCTGGCGCTGGAAGGCGGTCTCCACACCGGTGAGCTGCGCCTCGGCGCCGTTGCGCGGCTGGCTGATGTCCGAGAACGTCTGCCCCGTGACCGGATCGACCGAATTGAAGCGCGTGAGGTTGAAGATGAAGTCGGTGATCTGCTTGTGGAACACACCCACCGAGATGAGGCCGACGTTCTCCAGGTAGCGCTCCGCCGTGAGGTCGAAGTTCATGGAGCGCGTGGGATCGAGCGCCGGGTTGCCCAGCGAGAGCTCGTTGTCCTCGAGGCTCACCTCACGATACGGCACGAGGTCGAAGTAGTTCGGGCGCGCCAGCGTGTTGGTCCAGGCGCCGCGCACGACGGTGTTCGGCGTGACGTCCCAGCGCACGTTCAGGCTGGGCAGCACGTCGGTGTAGCTCTGGCTGCCGGTGGTGGGGCGCACGTTGTCGTTGTCGACGTTGTACTCGAAGCCATCGTAGTCGACGTTCGTGTTCTCCACGCGCACGCCGGCCACGAGACTCACCGTGGGGCCGAAGCGCTGCTCGATCATGCCGTAGCCGGCCGTGATCCGCTCGGTGGCGCTGAAGTTGCCCGCGGCGTACTCGGCCGGCTGGTCGGCAAGCGTGAACTGCGCCGGGTTGAACAGGTTGAGACCGGCAAGGAACGAGGGCGTGGAGAAGCTGCCGTACTGGTAGTCGCCGGCGTAGTTGCGGGTGGTCGTGAAGTCCCCAACGCCGTTGGCGGTCATGTTGCCCAGCGAGGCAGCGGGCGTGGCGAAGAAGTAGCTGTTGTCGCGCAGCTTCTCCTTGCCGCGATAGCGCGCGCCGATCTTCACGCGGGTCGCGTTGTCGCCTTCGGTGAGCGGCATGAGCAGGTCGACGCGGGCGTTGCGGTCCTCGTCCTTGGTGTAGCTGTCCAGCTGCTCGATCCGGCGGAAGGTGTAGGCCGAGGGGGCCACGGCGGCGGCGTTCACCGCCGGGAACTGCGGGTTCTGCTCGTCGCTGTAGTCCGAGGCGATGTCGACGTTGCGCACGCGCCAGTCGATGTAGCGCTCGTCGGGGCGCGTCTCCGAGGCGCGGGCGATGCTGCCCGACCAGGTGAGCGTGGCACGGCCGCCCAGCAGGTGCTCGCCGGAGAGCTGGTGGCTCTGCGTGCGCTGGTCCTCGAGGCGCGTCTGCTGCAGGCGCGGGTCCGGCCCGCCGCCCTTGGTCTGGCGGCGAATCTCGGCGCGCTGCACGCCGCTCGCGTTCGGCTCGCCCAGGATCCAGCGCGCGCGGAAGCGGTTCTCCCAGTCATCGCGCGAGTTGTACATCGAGCGTAGCATGATGCTGTTGTTCTCGTCGAACCGGTAGTCGAGCGAGGCCGACATCGACCGGCGCGTGCGCTGCACGTCGTAGCGGCGCAGGTCGAACTCGTTCATGTACGGCTGGCCCGCGTCGGTCTTGTCCCAGGTGCCTTCCTTGTTGTCGGACCCGAACTGCTGGTCGTAGTACGACGCGGAGGCGATCACGCCGAGCTTGTCGCCCAGGAACCGGTTGCCGGCCACGAGGCCACCCACAAGCACCGGCTTGTTGCGGATCCAGTTGTAGCCGCTGCCGGTCGTGGCCGAGAGGCGGAAGCCGGAGGGGGCCGCGCGCGTCACCACGTTCACCGAGCCGCCGATCGCGTCGGCGTCCATGTCGGGGGTGAGCGACTTGTTCACCTCGATGGCCTGCACCATGTCGGCCGGGATCAGGTCGAGCTGCACTTCGCGCACCTCGGCCTCGGCCGACGGCACGCGCTCGCCGTTCACCATCACGCTGTTGAAGCGCGGCTCGGTGCCACGGATCGAGCCGAAGCGCGCCTCGCCCTGGTCGAGGCCGATGGTGACGCCGGGGATGCGCTTGAGCGCGTCGCCGAGGTTGGCATCGGGGAAGCGGCCGATCTGGTCGGCGGCCACGACGTTCGTGACGTTGGCGGCGTTCTTCTGCTGATTGAGCGCCGAGGCCTGGCCGGCACGCGACGCCACCACCTGCACGGCACCGAGCGTGGTCTCCGCCGACTTGATGCGGAAGGTCACCGTGACCGTGCGTCCGTCGACGACCTCGACCTGCTGCGTTGCCGGCGCGTAGCCGAGATAGCGCGTGGTGAGGGTGCGCCGCCCGGCGGGCACGCCAGTGATCACGAAACGGCCTGACCGGTCGCTGATGGCACCAAGGCCGGTGGCATCCACGCGAATGGCGACGCCGGTCACGGCGAGGCCATTGGCCTCGTCGAGCACCTGGCCGGAGATGACGCCCTGCGCTGCGGCGGGGGAGGCGATCGCGAGCAACAACCCGGCCACGAGGGCCGGGAGCAGTCGGAACGGGGAGAGACGCGACATGGAGGCGGAGACGTGAGGTACCTGAGGGAGGCGGACCAGCGTCGGCCCGCGAGTTGCCAACCACCACGCTGCGTGACACGAGTCACCGGACAGCGTGTTTTGTGTCACGGGTGTGTATCGGCCCCCTGCCTCTGTAACGGAGGGCGCGGGCGACTTCACACGGTGGTCGGACGCTGAGAGGTTCCGGTCATCCCCCACCCCAACTCCCGCACCATGTCACGTGACCTGATCGCCTTCGTCGCACTGCTCGCTCTCGCCGCCGCGTGTGCCCCAGCGGACGCCCCCGATCCAGTCACCGCCGATGCGCTCCCGCTGTTCCCGGACACGCTGTCTCCGGCGGTCATCACCGACACCGTGCCGGTGGACTCCGACGATCCGGCGATCTGGCTCCACCCGACCGATCCGGCACAGTCGCTGGTGCTGGGCACGGACAAGGGCGACACGAACGGCGGCGTGTACGTGTTCGGGCTCGATGGGCGCATCGATCGCGCGCGCAGCGTGTCGCCGCTGCAGCGCATGAACAACGTGGACGTCGCGCAGGGCGTCGCGCTCGGCGATGGTGATCTGGACATCGCGGTGGCCACGGAGCGCAACCGGCAGAGGATCCGCGTGTTCTCGCTCCCCGACATGACGCCGATCGATGACGGCGGCATTCTCGTGTTCGACGGCGACACCGCCCGCGCCCCGATGGGCGTGGCGCTGTACCGACGCCCGACGGACGGTGCCGTGTTCGCGATCGTGGGTGGCAAGACCGGGCCCACCGACGGCACGTACCTGTGGCAGTACCGACTCGAGCGCGACTCGGCCGGCGTGGTGCGTGGCACGAAGGTGCGCGCCTTCGGCGCCTACAGCGGCCGCAAGGAGATCGAGGCGATCGCCGTGGACGACGCACTCGGCTTCGTGTACTACAGCGACGAAGGCACGGGGGTGCGGAAGTATCACGCCGACCCGGACAGTGGCACCACCGAACTCGCGCTGTTCGCCACCACGGGGCTCGTCGACGACCACGAAGGGATCGCGATCTTCGAGCGCGACGCCAGCACCGGGTACCTGCTGCTGAGCGACCAGGGCGGCGGACGCGTGCAGGTGTTCGCGCGCGAGGGCACGGCGTCGAACCCGCACGACCATGTGCGACTGGCGGTGATCCCGGTGCGCGCGGCGTCCACCGATGGTCTCGAGGTCACCTCGGTAGCGCTTGGCGAGCGATTTCCGGCCGGCGTGCTGGTCATGATGTCCGAACCGGGGGCGTTCCACTACTACGACTGGCGCGACGTGCAGCGGGCCATCGACGCGGTACGGCCGACGCCCTGAGCGGGAAGCGCGGCACGGGGTCCGAGCCGGTCGAGGTGCTGCTATCTTGCAGGCATGACTTCGACCACTCGACCCACGGCGCTCATCACGGGCGCCTCGCGCGGCATCGGCCGCGCCATCGCGATCGCGCTTGCGCCCTCGCACGACCTGCTGCTCACCGCGCGCGACTCGAACGCCCTCGCCGACGTGGCTGTCGAGGCCACGCAACTCGGCGCGTCGTGCCGCTCCATCGTGCTCGACCTCCGCGACGCGGCCGCGATCGATCGCGCCCTCGGTGGCCTCGCGCCCGACGTGCTCGTGAACAATGCGGGGCTCGCCGTGATGAAGCCCTTCCTGCAGCTGACGCCCGAGGAGTGGCACTCGCAGGTGGACGTGAACATCAACGCGCTGTTCCACGTGACGCGCGCGGTACTGCCGGGCATGGTGGCGCGCGGCAGCGGGCATGTGATCACGATCGGCTCCCTGGCGGGACGCAACACGTTCGTGGGCGGCAGCTGCTACGCGGGCACGAAGCACTTCGTGATGGGCTTCACCGAGTCGCTCATGCTCGAGGTGCGGGACGCCGGGGTGAAGGTCTCGGTGGTGATGCCCGGTTCGGTGGACACCGACCTCTTCCCCGAGGGGACCGATCGGTCGTGGATGCTGGAGCCGAAGGACGTGGCCGAGGTGGTGGCGCACATGATCGCGACGCCCGCGCACGCGCTGCAGGGTCGTGTCGAGGTGCGTCCCCTGTCCCCCAAGCGGCCCCGCCGGTAATTTCGACCGATGCACCTGCAGACGAAGCGCACGCTCCAGGATGTCCGCACCACGCTCGCGCCGGAGGCGGTGATCGCGGCCGCGACGGAGTTCTTCGCGCGCCGCAACGCGGTCTACACGGCGTTCCTCGAGAAGTCCGGTCCCGGCTGGGCCTCGTACCGCGGTCAGGGTGGCGAGGAGATCGCCGTGGCCGCGCAGCCCACGCCCGACGGCTTCACGCGCGTGAGCGGTTCGTCGTACATGTTCGACCAGCAGGTGGCGCGCTTCCTGTCCACGCTGCCGCCTGCACCCCCTGAAGTGGTGGCGCCGGCGCTCGAGGCGGGTGCCGAGGCCGGTGCCGAGGGCGCGGCGTGAGCGTGCCGTTCGCGACGCAGTTGCGCACGCGTGGCGACGCCATCGACCTCGCCGCCGGTGCCGAGCCGGCGTTCCTGATCCGCGCGCAGGTGCACGAGGCGTGGGATGCCGTCAAGCTGCGCGTCGGGCCGCACACCACGGTGTCGGCGGTCAAGCGCGCCGCGCTCGAGGCGCTGCTGGCCGATGGCAGCGATGCCGCAGCGTACATGGCCAAGGTGCGCGGCGCCGAAGTACGCGACGAATCGCAGTCGCTGCAGGCCGCCGATGTGCGCGCGGGCACCACGGTGTTCGTGCACGCGCGGCGTCGCCGCCCGATTCGCTGACCGCGGCGTGAGCGCGTCGATCGCAGGCCACGCCGCCGGAGCGGCCGAGTCGCCGGCCACGCTCGTGCCGGTGATCGCGTCGGTGCGCCAGGAGGTGGCGCGTCGCGTCATCGGGCAGGCCGAGGTGGTGGACCAGATCCTCATGGCGATGGCTGCCGGGGGCCATGCGTTGCTCGTGGGCGTGCCGGGCCTCGCGAAGACGCTCATGATCCGCACGGTCGCGGACTCGATGCACCTGGCGTTCCGGCGCATCCAGTTCACGCCCGACCTCGTGCCCAGCGACATCACCGGCACGGAACTGCTCGAGGAGGATGCGCACGGGCATCGCAGCTTCCGTTTCGTGCGCGGTCCGTTGTTCGCGAACATCGTGCTCGCGGACGAGATCAACCGCGCGCCGCCGCGCACCCAGGCCGCGCTGCTCGAGGCCATGCAGGAGCACAGCGTGACCGCCGCCGGCGAGACGATGCGACTGCCCGAACCGTTCTTCGTGCTGGCCACGCAGAATCCGATCGAGCAGGAGGGCACGTATCCGCTCCCCGAAGCTCAACTCGATCGCTTCCTGTTCGACATTCGCGTGGGGTATCCGTCGGCGAGCGAGGAGGTGGACATCCTGCGCGCCACGACCGGACGCGGCTCGGCGCCGCCGGCGCCGGTCATGGACGCGGAGGCGGTGCTCGCCCTGCAGCGCGGTGTGCGCGACGTGGCGGTAGCCGACACGGTGCTGCGGTACGCGGCCTCGCTGGTGCGCGCCACGCGCCCGGACAGTGCCGGGGTGCCGCCGCTCGTCACGCAGTACGTGCGCTGGGGGGCCGGTCCACGCGCGGGGCAGGCGCTCGTGCTCGGCGCGAAGGCGGCCGCGTTCCTCGACGGGCGGGTGACGGTCTCCCCCGACGATGTGCGACGCATCGCCCATCCGGTGTTGCGTCACCGTGTGCTCCCCAACTTCGCAGCCGAGGCGGACGGCGTCTCGTCCGATCGGGTGGTGGATGCGCTGCTCGCGCACGTGCCCGCGCCATCCAGCGGACTTTCCGCGTGACGCCAGCGGGCCGCGCACGGCGCGCCTGACCCTAGACGCCCGATCATGACGCCGGCCACGCCTGAACCGCTCGCGATCGGCCCGCTGCTCGATGCACTGCGCGGCGTGACGTGGCCGGCGCGCACGCTGGTGCGGGCCGGTCTGCCGGGAGCGCATCGCGCGAACCAGCGCGGCACGAGCGGCGAGTTCACCGAGTACCGCGCGTACCGGCAGGGTGACGACCCGCGGCGCATCGACTGGCGACTGCTCGCGCGCAGCGACCGCGCGTTCGTGCGTGTGACCGACGAGCGCGCCTGGTGGCCCACGTGGCTCGTGGTCGATGCGTCGGCGTCGATGGCGTTTCCGGCGCCGGGAGCGACGTGGCCCCGCGGTGCCGCGACCGACAAGTGGACGATGGCGCGTGCGCTCACCGCCGGACTCGCGTCGGCGGCGCACGCCACGGGGGATCCGGTCGGCGTCATCGTGGCCACGCGCCCTGACGCGCGACGCCTGCCGCCGCGCACCCGTCGCGGCACGGTGCAGGCCATCGCGCGCGCGCTCGACGAGCTCACGCCGCGCGGTGACGCGCCTGTCGCTCCGCTGCTCGCACGCGTCCCGGCCGGCGCACGCGTCGTCGTGATCACGGATGCGCTCACCGACGACGAGGGCTTGCTCTCGGCCCTCGCGAGACGGCGCGCGGCCGGCAGCGACGTCACGCTCGTGCAGGTGGTCCATCCGTTCGAGGTGGACCCGCCCGCCGGTGCGTGGCAGGCGATCGATCCCGAAGCCGAGCACGCGCCGCGCCCGCTGGTCGCCGAGGCGCGGGCACGCTACCGCGAGGCGTTCGCGGCGTGGCGCGCGAGCGTCGCGCGTCGCGTGCTGGCCACTGGTGCACGACACGTCACCGTGCTGTGCGATGAACTGCCGCCGCGCGCGGTGCGTCGCATCGTGCAGGGCGCGGTGCCCACGGCCAATGCACCAGCGTCTGCGAGGGCGATGCACGGAGACACGCGGTGACCGTCGCGATTCCCTGGGTGCTCTGGGTGACGGGCCTCTCGGTGCTCGGCCTGGTGGCGGCACACCTGCTGTCGGTGGGGCGTCCGCCGGTGCTCGTCCTGCCGACCGCCCGTTTCGTTCCCGAGGGCGCGCTCGAGTCGGTGTCGCGCGCGAGGCGGCCGAGCGACCTGGCGCTGCTGCTCGTGCGCGTGCTGGCGTTGCTGCTCGCGGGCGCCGCGTTCGCGGATGTGCGCATGGCACCGTCGCGGGTGCCCGTGGCGTCGGTGGCGGTGCTCGACGGATTCGCGCAGCCGGACACGACGGCGTGGCGCGCCGCGATGCGGCAAGCATTCGATGGATTGGTGCGGGACTCGTCGTGGTCGCTGCGCGCGGCGGTGCTGTGGGACGGCCGCGTGCTGCGCGGGGAGGCGGGCGTGCTGCGCGCGGCGTTGGACACGATCGCCCTCGATGGGGATGGAGACGCCGCGCGTATGCCGAGCCGCAGTGCGCATTCGCTGGCGGGCGCGCTGCTCTCGGCACGCAGGCTCGCGCCAAGCCTTGCACCGTTCGCGGATTCGCTGGCGCTGGTGGTGGTCTCGCCACTGCGCGAGGACGCGACGAGCGACGCGTTGCGCGCGGTGCGCTCGGCGTGGCCGGGGCGGATTGCGTTCGTGTCGCCCCCGGCACTCGCGCGTGCGCCAGACACGGCGTCGGTGCTCGCGCCAGCGCGGGACCGCGTGGCGGTGCGCGCGCGCGAGGGTGACGCCGTCCTGGCCGCGTTCCGTCTCGCGGGGGCGCTGCCGGCTGCGCCCACGCGCGTGGTGCGTCTGGGGTTGACCGCTGACGACTCCACGTTCGCGCGCAACGGGGGCGTGCTGGTGTGGTGGCCCGACGCAATGGAGTCCGACTCCGGGGCGGCGCGAGCGGCGGCGGCGAACGCGGCGCCGGCGAACGCGGCGCCGGCCGACTCGGGTGGGGCGGTGATCGCGAACGGTCGCGCGCTCGTGGCGCCGCTGCCACGCACGCGGCGTGTGCACGCGTCGCCCACCACGCTGGCGTGGTGGCCCGACGGTGCGCCGGCCATTTCGGAAGAGCCGCTGGGCGTCGGGTGCGTGCGCACCGTCGGTTTCGCACCGCCGGGTGGCGACGCGCTGTTGAACGCGTCCGCGCGTGGGGTGCTGTCGGCGCTTGCCGCGCCGTGCACGACGGCCGCGGTGTCAGCCAGTGCCGCGCCGTTGCCCGCCGATCTGATCGTCGCCCTCCGCGACAGCGGTCCGCTCGTCGCGGCCGACGAGTTCCGATCGCAATCGTCGCGTGACGCGTCGCCGCTCGTGCCGTGGCTGATCGCCGGCGCGCTGGCGTGCCTGCTGCTGGAGCAGTGGATGCGTGTGCGACGCGGCCAGGTGCGCGGAGCGGCCGCGTGACGCCGCCCGCCACTGCCACGCGTGGCACGCTCCTGCCGCCCGCGAACGCGTTCGCCTCGGTGGCCGAGGTGCGTGCGCAGGTGGACCGCGTGCGGGGTCGGCTGGAGCGGGTGCGTTACCTGCGACAGCTGCTCATCGCACTCACGGTCGCCTGCGTGGTGGGAGCGCTGCTCGCCGTGCCTGGCCTGTTCGGGGCGCCGATCGGCGGTGCGGCCCAGGGATGGCTGCTGCCCGTGGCGCTCGGCGCGATTTCCGGCGCGGCCGTGTTCGCGGCACAACGCGTGCGCAGCGTGCC